>NZ_JBGNUS010000002.1:304510-930719 GCF_041951365.1 Actinomadura sp. GTD37 | reverse complement strand
GGTTCGGGGCGGGTGGGTGGGTGGATTTGGGGCTCGGGTGGCTTCGGGTGGGCGGCTCGGGGTGTGGGCGTGGGATGCTGCTGGGGTGTCGGTTGAGTCCATCGTGCTGGTCGTTGGGGACGAAGAGCTGCTCGTCGAGCGGGCGATCGGGGAGGTCGTCGCGTCCGTGCGGGGGGAGGACCCGGAGGCGGAGGTCATCGATCTGGCGCCGGGCGGGTTGGAACCCGGGCGCATCTCGGAACTGACGTCGCCGTCGCTGTTCGGCGGCGGGAAGGTGCTGGTCGTCCGGGCGGTGCAGGACCTGGGCAAGGACCTGTCGGCCGAGGTGCTGCAGTACGCCAAGAACCCGGCGGACGATGTGGTGCTGGTGGCCGTCCACCACGGCGGGGCCAAGGGGAAGGCGCTGGTCGACGGACTGGCCAAGCTCAAGCCGCGCAAGATCTCGTGCCCGAAGATCACCAAAGCGGGGGAGCGGATCGATTTCGTCCGGGCCGAGATCCGCCGGGCGGGCGGGAAGATCTCGGCGGACGGCGCACGCGGGCTGCTCGACGCGGTGGGGAACGATCTGCGCGAGCTCGCGGCGGCCTGCAGCCAGCTCGTCGCGGACACCGGCGGGAAGATCGACGATGCCGCCGTCGCCCGGTACTACCGGGGGCGCGCCGAGGTCAGCGGGTTCACGGTGGCGGACAAGGCCATCGAGGGGCAGCTCGCCGAGGCCCTGGAGCAGCTCCGGTGGGCGCTCGCAACGGGCGTGGCGCCGGTGCTGATCGTCAGTGCGCTCGCCCAGGGAGTGCGGGGGCTGGCGAAGGTCGGCGGCGCGCCCCGCGGCGCGCGCGGCGCCGCGCTCGCGAAGGACCTCGGCATGCCGCCGTGGAAGATCGAACGGGTGCAGCGGCAGTTGCGGGGCTGGTCCGGAGACGGCGTCGCACGAGCGCTGACGGCGGTCGCCGAGGCCGACGAGGCGGTCAAGGGCGGCGCGGCCGACCCCGCGTACGCCTTGGAGAAGACCGTCGCCCAGATCGTCGCCTCCCGCGGCTGACCGCGCCTACGCCGCCACCGCGCCTACGCCGCCACCGCGCCTACGCCGCCACCGCGCCTACGCCGCCACCGCGCCTACGCCGCCACCGCGCCTACGCCGCCACCGCGCCTACGCCGCCACCGCGCCTTCGCGGCCGTCGCGTTCTGTGGCGCTGCCGTGTCTGCGGTGAGGGCGGATCTTGGTGGGGTCGCGCTCCGGTTCTCGTGCGGCCGCACGCGGCCGGGGGCCTCACTGCTCGGCCTTGGCCTTCAGGCCGTTGGCTTCCATGGTCACGTAGCGGCGGGTCAGGCGGCCCGTGAAGAGGGAGACGAGGGGGGCCAGGGGGCCGGTCTGGGTGAGGGTGAGGTGGGCGGAGGCCGTGCCGTCCGGGTTGGGGACGATGGTGTGGGCGCCGGTCGTGGTCACGCCGGGGGAGCGGGACTCCCAGGTGAAGGTCTGGTTCTCTTCGAACTCGGTGACCGTCCAGGTCGCGGCGGGGATCTTCGGCTGGTGGACGCGGGCCCGGCTGGAGAGGGCGATGGGCTTGTCGAGCAGTTCGACGCGGTCGATGGAGTCCGTCATCTCGGGCCAGCGCTCGACGTCCTTCAGGAGGTTCCAGATGGTCTCGGGGGAGGCGTCGATGCCGACGGTGATCTCGAATCGCACGGTGTGCTCCTCACGGCGGTGCGGATGGCGGTCAGGAGGCCGGTGACCGCGGGGTCGTCAGCGCGGCCCGGCAGGTGCAGAGCGTAGTAGGGGACGGCGGGCAGGTCGATGATCGCGCGGGCGGTCAGGCCGGGCGGCGGCGGCACGCAGCCGTTCACGACGGCCAGGCCGACGCGCAGGGACGCGAAGTGCAGCATGAGCGGCCAGCCCGCGGCCTCGACCGCGAGGGACCAGGGGACCTCCGCGGCGCGCAGCGCGCGTTCGAGGAGGACGCGGTGCGGGCCGTTCGGCGGCGGGACGACCAGCGCGGCGCCGGTGAGGTCGGCGAGGGTGAGGTGGGGGCGCGCCGCCAGAGGGTGGTCGTCCGGCATCACCAGGGTCTGGGGGTAGGACGCCAGCAGCTCGGCCTCGACGTCGCCCGGCAGCACGTCCAGGACGGCGACGCCGACGTCCGCGCGGCCGGTGCGGACGGCGGTGAGAGTGCGGCCGCGGTCGCCGTTGATCAGGCGGACGCCGGGATGGACGGCGTCGCCGAGGAGGTAAAGGTAGGCCCCTTCTCCGGCGGCGAGGACCGGGACGCGGGACGCGGTGGCCCCGTCGAGCTCCGCGAGGAACGCCGTCATGCGGGCGTCGAGGTCGCGGGCGAAACGGGCGACCCGTTCGCCCGCGGGCGTCAGGACCAGGCGGCGTCCGTGGCGGGTGTAGAGGGGGCGGCCGAGGGTCTCGGAGAGTTTCCGCACCTTGACGTGGAGGGCGGGCTGGGACACGTGGAGTTCGTCGGCCGCGCGGGTGAAGTTGAGGTGGTCGGCGAAGACGGCGAACGAGGAGAGCGCGTCCGTGGACAGGCGGCTCAGATCCATAGCCGCAAACTATAGCGACGACGCCGATCAATAGTTCTGCTCTAGCGCCATGGGCCCGAGAGTTGGAACATGGACATCGAACCTCGACTCGGCGTTGATTTCGGCCGGGTCATCCACGGGGGCCTGCTCGCTCCCGGCGACGGCGACACCGTGTTCCTGGACGGCGGCTTCGAAGAGGCCCTCGCGTCGCCCGCGACCGACGGCGTCTACGAGGTGCTGCCGGGGCTCATCGAGGCTTTCGGGGGGCGGGCCTGGATCATCTCCAAGTGCGGCGACCGGATACGGAAACGGACGCTGGCATGGCTCGACCACCACGACTTCTACACCAGAACGGGGCTGCCCAGGGAGAACGTCCGGTTCTGCCGGAAGCGGGCGGAGAAGGCGGGGCACTGCGCCGAACTCGGCATCACCCACATGATCGATGACCGGCTGGACGTGCACCGGGCCATTCGCGACATCGTCCCCTACCGGTATCTGTTCGGGCCGGACAAGGGACCGGAATGGGTGCGGCATCTGCCCGACTGGGCGGCCGCGGAGGTCATTCGCGGAGATATTCCGGCGGAACGGAATCGGCCAGCCACACGCCGTTGGCGCTGACCCGGAACTTGTACCCGTCGGCTGCCATCCGCCCGGCCTCGACCGTGAGGACCACCGGCCGGCCGCGGCGGGCGCCGACGCGCGCGGCCGTCTCGCGGTCGGGGGAGAGATGGACGGCGTGCCGGCCCATCGGCAGCAGCCCGTCGCGCGCGATCGCGTCCGCGGAACGGCGCACGGTGCCGTGGTAGAGGAATTCCGGTGGGGACGCCGGAGGAAGGTTCAGCTCGACCGGGACCGAATGCCCCTGGACGGCGCGTATCCGGTCGCCGTCCAGTTCGTAGCGCTTCTTGTCGTTGACGTTCACCACGTGTTCCAGTTCGGAACGGGTCAACGCGAAGCCGTGCCGCGCGGCGGCGTCGAGCAGTCCGGTGACGTCCGCCCAGCCTTCGGGCGAGAGCGTGAGGCCGATCCGCTCGGGTCGGTGCCGCAGATGCTTGGCGAGATACTTGGAGATCTTCACCACGCGGCGCTGGTCCATGGTCATGGACATGCGTCGGGGCCGGCGCGCGCAGCGGCCGGCCCCGGGCGTGCGGCGCCTACTTCGCCTGCAGGTCGGCGGCGCGCTTGGCGATCGCCGACTTGCGGTTGGCGGCCTGGTTCTTGTGGATGACGCCCTTGCTGGCCGCCTTGTCCAGCTTGCGGGCGGCGGTGCGCTGCGCGGAGACGGCCTCGTCGAGATTTCCGGCGTCGGCGGCTTCGCGGAACTTGCGGATCGCCGTCTTCAGCTCGGACTTGACGGCCTTGTTGCGCAGCCGGGCCTTCTCGTTCTGCTTGTTGCGCTTGATCTGGGACTTGATGTTAGCCACGTCGTAGTGCCTCAGCTTGGTAGCGATCCTCGCCTGCTCGCCGGCAGGCTCTAACAGATGTCTGAACGGGGGCGGGACGGTGCCCCCGGGGCACGACGCTACGCCACACGCAGTCGCACAGCCTACCAATGACCGGGGCCTGCCCCAAACCGGGCCGTGCACGGAGCATCGCGCACGGCATGGGACTATGGAAGCACATATCCATGCCCACCAGCGAGTTTTGCGAACGGACCCCGGTGCCAGCGCCTCAGCCCGACACGACCGATCCCGCGATCATCCGCAACTTCTGCATCATCGCGCACATCGACCATGGCAAGTCGACCCTCGCGGACCGGATGCTGCAGCTGACGGGTGTGGTCGAGGGGCGCCAGATGCGCGCCCAGTACCTCGACCGCATGGACATCGAGCGCGAGCGCGGCATCACGATCAAGAGCCAGGCCGTCCGGCTGCCGTGGACGTCCCGCGGCGTCGACCACGTCCTCAACCTGATCGACACCCCCGGGCACGTCGACTTCTCCTACGAGGTGTCGCGGTCGCTGGCGGCGTGCGAGGGCGCGGTCCTGCTGGTGGACGCGGCGCAGGGCATCGAGGCGCAGACGCTCGCGAACCTGTACCTGGCGCTCGAGGCCGACCTGCACCTCATCCCGGTGCTGAACAAGATCGACCTCCCGGCGGCGCAGCCGGACAAGTACGCCGAGGAGCTGGCCGGGATCATCGGCTGCGACGCCTCGGACGTGCTGCGCGTGTCCGGCAAGACCGGCGAGGGCGTCCGCGAGCTGCTCGACAAGATCGTCGACGAGGTGCCGGCGCCGGTCGGCGACCCGGACGGCCCCGCCCGCGCGCTGATCTTCGACTCGGTGTACGACACCTACCGCGGCGTCGTCACCTACGTCCGGATCATCGACGGCCGCCTGTCGCGCCGCGAGAAGAGCCTGATGATGTCGACCGGGTCCGCGCACGAGACCCTGGAGGTCGGCGTGATCTCCCCGGAGCCGAAGCCCGTGCAGGGCCTCGGCGTCGGCGAGGTCGGGTACCTGATCACCGGTGTGAAGGACGTCCGGCAGGCGCGGGTCGGCGACACGGTGACCGGCGCGTCGCGGCAGGCCCCCGAGGCGCTCGGCGGCTACCGCGACCCGAAGCCGATGGTGTTCTCCGGGCTCTACCCGGTGGACGGCGACCAGTACCCGGAACTGCGGGACGCGCTCGACAAGCTGCGGCTGAACGACGCCGCGCTCGTCTACGAGCCGGAGACGTCGGCGGCGCTCGGGTTCGGGTTCCGCTGCGGCTTCCTCGGCCTGCTGCACATGGAGATCGTCCGTGAGCGGCTGGAGCGCGAGTTCGGCCTGTCGCTGATCTCCACCGCGCCGAACGTCGTCTACCGCGTGGTGATGGAGGACGGGTCGGAGCACACCGTCACCAACCCCAGCGAGTTCCCCGAGGGCAAGATCGGCACGGTGTACGAGCCGGTGGTGCGGGCGACGCTGCTGTCCCCGTCCGAGCACATCGGCGCGATCATGGAGCTGTGCCAGGGCCGCCGCGGCGTGCTGCTCGGCATGGACTACCTCTCCGAGGACCGCATCGAGATCCGCTACACGCTGCCGCTCGCCGAGATCATCTTCGACTTCTTCGACCAGCTGAAGTCGAAGACCCGCGGGTACGCCTCGCTCGACTACGAGCCCAGCGGCGAGCAGGAGTCCGACCTCGTGAAGGTCGACATCCTGCTGCAGGGCGAGTCGGTGGACGCGTTCAGCCAGATCGTGCACAAGGAGAAGTCGCGCGAGTACGGGCTGATGATGACGGCCAAGCTGAAGGAGCTCATCCCCAGGCAGCAGTACGAGGTGCCCATCCAGGCGGCGATCGGCGCCCGGATCATCGCCCGCGAGAACATCCGCGCCATCCGCAAGGACGTCCTCGCCAAGTGCTACGGCGGCGACATCTCCCGTAAGCGCAAGCTGCTGGAGAAGCAGAAGGAGGGCAAGAAGCGGATGAAGACCATCGGGCGGGTGGACGTCCCGCAGGAGGCCTTCGTCGCCGCCCTCTCCACCAGCGGCGGCGACGCCGACAAGAGCAAGAAGTAGGGCCCCGCGCCGGCGGGGCCCGGGCCTACTTCAGGATGGGCCACGCCACCGCGGCCGGGACGCGGCGGAACTCGCCGCGGTTGGCGGCCCGGCCCGCGTAGACGAGGAAGAACATCACGGCGGCCGTGAACAGCAGCGGCACCCAGATGAGGACGTCGACGGCGAGCGACAGCAGGCCGAAGACGAACCACACGGCGATGGCGGCGATGCCCATGTTGAGGCCCTGCGCGGCGTGCCGCCGGACGAACGGCGAACCGGCCTTGCCGAAGTAGACGATGGCCGGGGCGATCGCGCCGACGAGGAACTGGCCCACGTACGCCATGAGCGACCACGTCTTGTCGTCGTCGCTGACGGGCCCGTAGTGACCGGGCATCTGGGCGGTGCCTCCGCCCGGCTGGGGCTGCTGCCAGGCCGCGCCGGGCTGCGGCTGAGCCTGTTGCGGCTGCTGGGGTTGCTGCCAGGCGTTTCCGGGCTGCTGCCAGGGGGGCTGCTGCGGCTGCTGCCAGCCGTGACCGGGCTGCTGTCCTTGGCCGGGCGACGGGGGAGGCCCGTAGGCCATGGCGGACGTCCTCTCCATTAGTTCGCTGCGCGTTCGCTATGCGAGCTATTGCGCGAAGTGTATGACTCTTTGGACGCGCCGGAAGTTCGGACGGGTTCCCCCTGACCGCCGGGCCCGTGGCCGTTTCTCGCCACGGACCCGGCCCGTATCACCGTCAGGGACGCCAGACGACGGCGGACGGGTTCGCCTGCGTGAGCGTGACCGAGCCCGTCCACGCGATGGACGACGGCTGCGGCAGGTACGACCCGTCCAGGAAGAACCCCCGGTTGACGGACGTGACCGTGGCGGGCGCGCCGTTGTCGCCGAACCCGGTCGGGCGGCGGACCGCCTCGATGCTCGCGATGTCGGAGACCCGCGTCCCCTCCGGCAGTTCGACGGTGGTGGCGACGGCGCCGTCGCGGTCGATCGCCCAGGTCGGCTCGTCGTGGTCGGACCGGTACAGCCGGGACGCGTCGGACTTCAGCCGCACCCCGAGCGCCACGCCCGGCACCGCCCCGGTCCCGGTCGCCGCGCCCGTCGCCTTGGCGAACTCGGCGAACAGGTACGCGCGCTGGTCGCCGACCTCCCGCGTCGCCGGGTCCGACGGGCTCTCGATCTTGCCTTCGCGGACCATCTCCTGCGCCGCGATCTGGTACGTCCACGGCTCGCGGTCCATGACGACCTCGCGGGCGCGTCCGACGGGGCGGGTCCCGGACGCGTCGGGGAGGAAGCGCAGCGGCGGCTCCGGCGAGATCACGTCGCACATGTTGTTGTTCGACGTGCAGGTCTGGAGCACGGGGTGGTCGCCCTCGTAGCGGCCGGTGAACTTCAGCGTCAGGTGCATGGGCGCCTGGTAGACGGCGGTGCCGTCCACCCGGTTCCCGGACGCGTCCACCTCGACCCGGTACACCCACTCGATGTCGGTCGTCCGGCCCCAGCGGGCCATGAGCGCGGGCGTGTCGGTGCCGCCGTCCTCGTTGCTCCACACCACCGAGTACTCGATGACGCGGTGCCCCGGCGCGGCGGCGGCCCGCGTCTCGTGCCAGGCGATCAGCGGGGTGTCGGTGGCGGCGTTCTGGTAGGGGTCGCCGAAGGGCCAGCCCGTCCGGCCGACGACGACCGGCGCGTGGCGGAGCGCGAGCGCGTCCGACATCCGGACTCCGGCGCCGCGGAGGGTGACGCGGCGCGCCGCGGGCGCGCTGCCCTTCGCGAAGCGCAGCGTCACCTTGTGGCGGCCCTTCCCGACATGTCCGAGGCCGAGGCTGCGCGGGATCGGGGCGGACGAGGGGACGACGAGGTCGGTCGCATGGCGTCCGTCCACCGTGATCGACACCACGGCGGACTCGGCGCCCTCGCGCGCCCACGAGACGCCCGGGGCGGACGCGGCGAAGGAGATCACGGCCTCCCCGGCGTGCCGGGCGGTGAACGACAGCGACCTGGCGGGCCCGCCGCGCTGGACGGTGATCGTGCGGGCGGCGGAGGAGGCGGGGGAGGCGGCCTGGGCGGGCGGGGAGACGAGGGTGAGGGGAGCGCCGGCGAGGGCGGCGCCGGTCACGGCGAGCACGGCATGACGCGCACGGCTTCTCATGATCAGGGAAACTAGGGCGGCAGGGTCGCGTTCCGGTGACGGCGCGGTCGCCCGCGGGTGTCGGCTTGGTGAGGTTCCAGCGGCCTCAGCGGCGCTCAGCAGCCCTCGGTGGCGCTCAGGCGCGGCCGGAGGAGCGGCACGGCGGCCCGGAGCGGCGCGAGCGCGGCCGGCCGCTGCAGCGACACGGCCGTGAACCGCTCCGCCTCGCCCGGCCGGTCGGGCCCGTGGAGGGTGAGCCCGGACGCGGCCAGCCGGACCGTCCGGCCCCGCCGGACGATCTCGTGCCCGAGCTCCCGCAGCAGCGCGACCACGTCGCCGGCGGGCTCGTCGAGCAGGTCGACGCCGTCCAGCCGGAACCGCATCTCCGGGTTGCCGCTCCAGCCGGGCGACCGCGTCCCGCAGATCTCGGCGAGCCGCTCCACGCCGTCCTCGCCGCGGTCCGTGGACAGGGCCAGCGTCCCGCGGCCGACCCGGACGCTGCGGTGGTCGGCCCAGCCGCACAGCAGCGACGCCTTCGGCGCGGCGGTGCCGCAGCGCTCGGCGATCGCGGCGAGCGTCGTCCACGCGTCGGGGGCGTACGTGCTGAACAGCAGGTTCGCGTCGGGCAGCAGCGCCCCGCGGCCCGGCTCCAGCGTGATCACGAACGGCGCGACCCGGCCGGGGAACCGCGCCGGATCGGCCTCCCGGAGCGTGACGAGCCCCTCCCACGCGAGCGGCTCGTCCACCGCGAACCAGGTGATCACGGCCTCGACGCCGAGGGCCCGGAACGTCGCGTCGGTGAGCCGCTCGGCGACCGACTCCCGCAGCCCCTCGGCGGTCTCGGCGAGCCTGCGCCGCCACCACGGCGGCTCGGGATCGGCGCGCCCGCCCGTCGACCAGCGCGTCCCGGCGCCGGCGAAGTCGCTGCGCCGCTCGCCGCCCGCGCCGTCGACCACCACGCAGTGCCAGCCGTCCGGCTCGCCCAGCAGCAGCACCCGCGCCGGCGCGCGTCCCCGCTCGGTCGCACCCTCGTCCACCATCCCGACGACACTATCCACCCAAGAGGGTCGGCACGCTCCATTCCGGCCGCCCGGCGGGTGGTTTCGCCACGACACGGCGGCGGTTGCTCGACCTGGGCGCGTATGTCGGTACGGTCGGAGCAGCGGCCAGACGGTCCGGACCCGACCTCCCGGAGGTAGCGTGACCCACCCCGAGCAGGTTCTGCGTTCCGCGAAGGAGCGGGAAACGGTGAACGGCGCCGTCCGCGCGCTGCGCTCCGCGGCCCCGGACGGCTGGGAACGGCTCGACTTCGAGTTCCGCGCGACCGTCGGCATCGACAGCGCCTCCTTCGAGGTCGAGGACGCGGGCGGCGGCCGCCGCACCGCCATCCCCCCGGGGCAGGCCATCGGCAGGATGGACGAGCTGCGCCGCGTCATGTACCGGAGCGGCAAGGGCGCCTGGTTCACCGCGCGCCTGCAGATCGAGCGCTCGGGACGGTTCAGCGCCGAGTTCGACTACGACGGCGAGCCGGACTTCACCCCGCCCCTCACCCCGTCCGCCTACGCCCTGGACCTCGACCGCTTCCCCCGCACGGAGGCCCACATCCCGGACTGGCTCCGCGCGAAGCTCGACGAGGTCTGAGCAGCCGGGCGCGGGAGGCAGACTTGAGGGGTGCCATCCACGCTTCCCGACGGTGATCCCGTACCGGCCGACGGAGCGCTGCCCGGCAGCGCCCTGCACGGCCTCGGAGACCGCCCCTTCGCCTTCTACGTCCATGTGCCGTTCTGCGTGACGCGGTGCGGCTACTGCGACTTCAACACCTACACGGCGACGGAACTGGGCCCTGGCGCGAGCCGCGACTCCTACGCCGACACCGCCGTCCGCGAGGTGCGGATGGCGCGGCGCGTCCTCGGGGACGCGGACCTCCCCGTCGAGACGGTCTTCGTGGGCGGCGGCACGCCGACCCTCCTTCCGCCCGGCGACCTGGGCCGTGTGCTGGACGCCATCGACGCCGAGTTCGGGCTCGCCAAGAACGCCGAGGTCACGACGGAGGCGAACCCCGAGTCGGTGGACGAGGCGTACGTGGCCGAGCTCCGTGAGGCCGGATTCACCCGGATCTCGTACGGCATGCAGAGCGCGCGCGAGCACGTCCTGGCCGTCCTGGAGCGGACGCACACCCCCGGGCGCGTCCCGCAGGTCGTCGAGTGGACGCGTAAGGCGGGCTTCGAGCACATCAACCTCGACCTCATCTACGGCACACCGGGCGAGACCGACGACGACTGGAGGGCCTCCCTGGAGGCGGCCCTCGCGTCGGAGCCGGACCACGTGTCGGCCTATGCGCTCATCGTCGAGGAGGGCACCCGCCTGGCCGCCCAGGTGAGACGCGGCGAACTCACGCCCCCGGACGACGACGCCATGGCCGACCGCTACCTCATCGCCGACGAGATGCTCGGCGCCCACGGCCTGCGCTGGTACGAGATCTCCAACTGGGCCGCCGACCCCTCCGCCGCCTGCCGCCACAACATGCTGTATTGGACGGGCGCCGACTGGTGGGGCGTCGGCCCCGGCGCGCACAGCCACATCGGCGGGACCCGCTGGTGGAACGTCAAGCATCCCGCCGCCTACGCCTCCCGCCTGGCGGAGGGCACCACGCCCGCCCACGCCAGGGAGGTCCTCGCCGACGACGACCGCCGCATCGAGCGCGTCATGCTCGAACTACGCCTGGCCCAGGGCTGCCCGACGAGCCTCTTGGACGACAAGGCCGTCCGCAGAGCGATCGACGAGGGCCTCCTGGAACGGGCCGCCTACGAGCAGGGCAGAGCCGTCCCGACCCTCCGGGGCCGCCTCCTGGCCGACGCCCTGACCCGCGACCTGACCTAGGGCGCCGTGACGAAATCGATGAGTTCCTCTACGCGGCCCAGGAGGGCGGGCTCCAGGTCGGTGTAGGAGTCGACCGAGTTCAGGATCCGCTTCCACGCGGCGCCGGTGTTGCCGCCCCAGCCGAGTTCGGCGACGATGCCGTCCTTCCACGGGACGCCGCGCGGGATGCGGGGCCAGGCGCGGATGCCGACGGCGGCCGGCTTGACCGCCTCCCAGATGTCGATGAACGGGTGCCCGGTGATGAGGACGTGCGGGGACGAGACCCGCGCGGCGATCCGGGACTCCTTGGAGCCCTCCACCAGGTGGTCGACGAGGACGCCGAGGCGGCGGTCCTCGTCCGGGCCGAACTCCTCGACGATGGCGGGCAGGTCGTCGACGCCTTCGAGGTACTCCACGACGACGCCCTCGACGCGCAGGTCGTGGCCCCAGATCTTCTCGACGAGCTCGGCGTCGTGGACGCCCTCCACGTAGATGCGGCTCTCCTTGGCGACCTGGGCCCGCAGCCCCTGGACGGCGATGGAGCCGGACGCCGAACGCGCCGCCCCCCGCGGTGCGGCGCTCGGCCTGACCAGCGTCACCGGCCTGCCGTCGATCAGGAAGCCGGATCTGGTGAGCGGGAACACGCGCCGCTTGCCGAACCGGTCCTCCAGGGTGACGCCGGACTTGTCGCAGCCGACCACGGCGCCGCAGAATCCGCTGTCGGGATCCTCCGCCACCAGCCCGGGTTCGGCCGGAACCTCGGGGATCTGCCCTTTGCGGGGCCTGCGCCAGTCGCCGGCGAGCACGTCGTTTCCGTAGTCCTTACTGCTCACGGGTCCGCACATTAACCCGGCCGGACGGCCGCGCGGCATCGCCCCTCGTCCCTCGGCGTGGCGTCCGCGTCCGATACGGATAGGATCGCGCCGCCGTGCGGGTGACGGGCGGGCACTCCGACCGGGGGGCCCGGGGCCGTACAATTGGCACTCCAGAGTACGGAGTGCCAGCGGCACGGACCGGCCGGAAGGAGGTGACGCCGTGCTGGACGACCGGAAACTCGCGGTCCTGCGCGCCATCGTCGAGGACTTCGTCTCCACCAACGAGCCGGTGGGGTCCAAGGCCCTGGCGGACCGGCACAACCTCGGGGTGTCGCCGGCCACCATCCGCAACGACATGGCGGTGCTGGAGGAGCAGGGCTACATCGCCCAGCCGCACACCAGCGCCGGGCGCGTCCCCACCGACAAGGGCTACCGGCTGTTCGTCGACCGGCTGTCCACGATCAAGCCGCTGTCGGTGGCCGAGCGGCGCGCGATCGAGACGTTCCTGTCCGGCGCCTACGACCTCGACGACGTCGTCGGCCGCACGGTGCGGCTGCTCGCGCAGCTCACCCGGCAGGTCGCCGTCGTGCAGTACCCGTCGCTGACCCGCTCGTCGGTGCGGCACGTCGAGCTGGTCCCGGTGGCCGAGGGGCGGCTGCTGCTGGTCCTGATCACCGACACCGGGCGGGTGGAGCAGCGGGTCATCGAGACGCCCGCCAGCATCTCCGAGGAATCGATCGGGCACCTGCGGGCGTTGCTCAACACATGCCTGGACGGGCTCGGCCTCGGCGACGTGCCGACCGCCGTCGCCGACCTCCCCGAGAAGGTGGGGCCGGACGAGCGGCCGGTCGCGGCGGCGGTGCTGTCCGTCCTGCTGGAGACGCTCGTCGAGAAACACGAGGAGAAGATCGTTTTCGCCGGCGCGGCCAACCTCGCCGCCGTGGACTTCTCGCAGAGCCTGCGGGAGGTGCTGGTGGCCCTTGAGGAACAGGTCGTCCTCATGCGGCTGCTCGGCGAGACCGGAGACTCCTCTACAGTTACGGTGCGGATCGGCACGGAGAACCCCGATCTGGGGCTCCGGTCGACCTCGGTCGTCGCCGCGGACTACGGGGTCGGCGACCTCACCTTGGCCAGGCTCGGAGTCCTCGGGCCTACACGCATGGATTACCCCAGCACGATGGGAGCGGTACGGGCAGTGGCACGCTACGTGGGACAGATCCTGGCGGGGTCGTGAAAGTGGCGAACGACTACTACGCGACCCTGGGCGTCCGGCGCGACGCCAGCGCCGACGAGGTGAAGAAGGCCTACCGCCGGCTCGCCCGGGAGCTTCACCCGGACGTCAACCCGGATCCGGAGACCCAGGAGAAGTTCAAGGAGATCACCCAGGCGTACGAGGTGCTCTCCGACCCCAAGAAGCGCGAGATGTACGACCTCGGCGCGGACCCGTTCGCGTCCGGGGCCGGGGCGGGCGCCGGCGGGTTCGGCGGCGCCGGGTTCCCGTTCAGCGACATCATGGACGCCTTCTTCGGGACGGCGACCACGCGCGGCCCGCGGTCGCGGGCGCGGCGCGGCCGGAACGCGACGCTGCGGGTCGAGCTCGACCTCGGCGAGACCGCGTTCGGCACGACCCGCGAGCTGTCCATCGACACCGCGGTCGCCTGCGCCGCCTGCGAGGGGTCGGGCTGCGCGCCCGGCACCCACCCGGACACGTGCGAGACGTGCCACGGGCGCGGCGAGGTGCAGCAGGTGCAGCGCTCGTTCCTCGGCCAGGTCATGACGGCCCGGCCGTGCCCGGCGTGCGGCGGGTTCGGATCGGTGATCCGCAACCCGTGCGCCGAGTGCTCCGGCGACGGCCGGGTCCGCACCCGGCGCACCGTCAAGGTCAAGATCCCGGCCGGGGTGGAGAACGGCATCCACATCCAGCTCGCCGGCGAGGGAGAGGTCGGCCCCGGCGGCGGCCCGCCCGGCGACCTGTTCCTGGAGATCGTCGAGAAGCCCCACCCGATCTTCGAGCGGGAGGGCGACGACCTGCACTGCACGGTCGAGATCCCGATGACCGCCGCCGCGCTCGGCACCAGCGTCACCATCGAGACGCTGGACGCGGCCGAGAGCGTCGACATCAAGCCCGGCACGCAGTCCGGGCAGGTCATCACGCTCTACAACCGGGGCGTCCGGCACCTCAACGAGAGCGGCCGCGGTGACCTGATGATCCACGTGAACGTGGAGACGCCGAACCGGCTCGACGAGGAGCAGGAGGACCTGCTCCGCCGCCTCGCCGTCCTGCGCGGGGAGGAGCGGCCGCCCGGCAAGTTCGCCCCCGGGCAGCGCAACGGCGTGTTCTCCCGCATCAAGGACGTCTTCAACCAGCACTGAAGCGCCGCGGCGGCGGCCTACCGGGAAGGCCGCCGCGGCGACTCCGAGCACTGAGGCACCCACATGAGCCGAACGAGCCGGGAGGCCCGGGGCGGCGCGCCCCGTCGGGGGCGCGCATGAGCCCGCCGGTGTTCCTCGCCGCGACGGACGCGCTGGAGCGCGACACGGTCGTCCTCGACGGGCCCGAGGGGCGGCACGCGGCGGCCGTGCGGCGGCTGCGGTCCGGCGAGCGCGTCGACCTGACCGACGGCGCGGGGCTGCTGGCCGAGTGCGTCGTCACCGCCGCCGACCGCGCGTCCCTCACGCTGGACGTGCGGGCCCGGCACCGGGAGCCGCCGCCGTCGCCGCGCCTCGTGGTCGTCCAGGCGCTGCCGAAGGGCGACCGGGGCGAGCTGGCCGTCGAGGTGATGACCGAGGTCGGCGTGGACGTGATCGTCCCCTGGGCGGCGGACCGCTGCGTCACCCGGTGGCGTCCGGAGCGCCGCGACAAGGCCCTCGGACGCTGGCGCGCGACCGCGCGGGAGGCGGGCAAGCAGGCGCGGCGCGGCCGGCTGCCCGAGGTGCCGGATCTGGCGTCCACCGAGGACGTCGCCGCGCGGATCGCCGCCGCGTCGCTGGCCCTGGTCCTGCACGAGGAGGCCGCGGCCCCGCTGAGCGCGGCGGAGCCGCCCGCGGAGGGCGACATCGTGCTCGTGGTGGGCCCCGAGGGCGGGATCACGGAGGCGGAGCTGGAGCGGTTCGCCGCGTCCGGTGGGCGTCCGGCCAGGCTCGGCCCGACCGTGCTGCGCACGTCGACGGCGGGGGTCGCGGCGGCCAGCGTGCTGCTGGCCGCCACCGGGCGCTGGTAGGCCGGCCCGCTGCGGTCCGCCGTCAGGGCGTGGTCGCGGCGCCCTGCTCGGTCGTGTTCGCCGGCTCGCTCGTCGGCGCCTGCGTGGGCGTGTCGGTCGGCTTGTCGGAGGTCGGCGGCGAGGTCGGCGGCGTCGCCGGCGGCGTGGTGGGCGTCGTCGTCGGCGTCTCGCTCGGGCACGGCGTGGCCGCGGTGGCCGGCGTGGCGGTCGCGCTGGGGGAGGCGGAGGCCGCGCCCGGCTGCGGGATGCGGCAGGACGACAGCCCCGGCGAGGAGCTCGCGCCGGGTGTCGAGGACGTCGACGGGGAGCCGGACGCGCTGCTCCCCGGCGAGGGCGGGGCGGGGAAGACGGGGTTGCCCTGCGCGTCGGTGCGGTCGCCGTCGGAGTTGTTCTGCCCGCCGCCGGACGGCCCGTTGCTGCCGACCGTCTGCTGGATGAGGTTGATGGTCTGCGGCGCCGTCACGCCGAGCGCGGCGACCACCACGGCGGCGGCCACGGCGAGGACGGGCCGCGCCCAGGTGACGGAGAACCTGTCCAACCCGAACCGGGCGGGGCCGAACCGTCCGAGACCGAACCGGCGGCCGTGGCCGTCGGCCACCCGGGCCCGGATGCGCTGCAGCCCGTCGCCCGCGGGGTTGACCGAGTCCGCCTCCGCGTGCAGGGCGCGGCGGAGGATCTCGCCGTGCTCGTCGTGGGGGTCGGTGGTCATGAGAATTGCTCCAGGACGTTGCGTAGCGCGGTCATTCCGCGCGCCGTATGGCTTTTCACGGCGCCGCGCGAGATGCCCATCGCGCCCGCGATCTCCGCTTCGGAGAGATCGGCGTAGTAGCGCAGGACGAGTGCCTCCCGCTGGCGTGCGGGAAGCCGGGACAGCGCGTCGATGACCGCCGAGCGTTCCAGCTCCCCGATGGCCCCGGCCTCCGCGCTCGGCGCGTCCGGCAGGCCCTTCGGGGCGTACTTCTCGACGACGGCGCGGTGGCGGAGCACCGATCGCGACCGGTTCACCACCGATTGGCGCAGGTACGACAGGGCCTTGTCGGGGTCGCGCAGGCGGCGCCAGCCGCCGTGCATCGCGACGAACGCGTCCTGGACGACCTCTTCGGCCGTCCCGGCGTCCCGCACGAGCATGGCTGCCAGGCGTACGAGCGAGCGGTAGTTGGCGCTGTAGAGCGCGGTCACCGCTTGGTCGGCGTCCCAGGCGACGGCCACCGCCCCCGCCGTGCCCCTGGCCACGAGGGTCTCGGTCACGTCAGTACGACGCGCGCCCTCGTCGCCCGGTTTACGAAAGGGCATGTCCTGGTCTGCCTCGGTCACCTGTCCGCCGCCTTCGCCGGCCCCGGCCGTCCGTTCGGACGGGCGCCCTCGGGACGGCGCCATCGGGCTTCCCGCCCGGCGCCGAACATGCCGCAACGCCTTGCGAACCGGGGGGTACGCCTTGAGCTGACAACCTTAGCCAGTGACCGGTGGTCATGGTGACGGCAACGGAAAGGACGAGCGCCGAAAACCCGTCCGGCGCGGGGCGCGGCGGGCCGCGGCCGGGCGCTTGTCGATAGGATTCCCGGGCCGCTGCGAGGGGAGACCGATGACCGACTGCCTGTTCTGCAAGATCGTTTCCGGGGACGTGCCGGCCGAGATCGTCCGCGAGTCGGCGGGGACGGTGGCGTTCCGGGACATCAACCCGCAGGCGCCCACGCACGTGCTGGTCATCCCGCGGGAGCACCACCCGACCGCCGCCGAGCTCGCCGCGGCCGACGCCGGGCTGCTCGCCGAGGTCGTCCGCGAGGCCCACCAGGTCGCCGTCGACGAGGGAGTCGCCGACGGCGGCTACCGGCTCGTGCTCAACACCGGCGCCCAGGCCGGGCAGACCGTCTTCCACGTGCACGCGCACGTGCTCGGCGGCCGCGGCCTCAACTGGCCGCCCGGCTGACCGGGCGCCGGAGGACGCCGCGGGGCGTCCCGCCGCGCGAAAAACCCCTCGGCGTCCTGTCAGGGGTGCCCAGTACGATGGAACCGACGTACCTGGACACCCGGAGCAGACAGAAGGCAGGTCCGAAGGCCGCAAGGCCCGGCTGATGGTCGAATCAACTCACCCGAGGGCAACTCGCACGGGGCGCGGCGACCGGAACGGCTCGCGCTCGCAGATCAAGATCGTGGTGCCGGACGACCATTCGATGGTGAGCCTGCTCGGCTCCCGGGATGAGCTGCTCCACGCGGTCGAGCAGGCGTTCGGCAGCGCCCTCGACATCCACGTCCGCGGCAACGAGATCACCGTGACGGGCGCCGAGGCCGACACCGACATGGTGTCCCGGCTCTTCACCGAGATGCTCGAACTGCTCAAGGGCGGCACCCAGCTCACCCCCGACGCCGTCGAGCGCAGCCTGGCGATGCTGCGCGGCGAGAGCGGCGCGCGCCCGGCGGAGGTCCTCACCCTGGACGTGCTGTCCAGCCGGGGCCGGACGATCCGCCCGAAGACGCTGAACCAGCGCCGCTACGTCGACGCGATCGACAAGCACACGATCGTGTTCGGGATCGGCCCCGCCGGCACCGGCAAGACGTACCTGGCGATGGCCAAGGCCGTCCGCGCGCTGCAGGACAAGCAGGTCAACCGCATCATCCTGACGCGTCCCGCGGTCGAGGCGGGGGAGCGGCTCGGGTTCCTCCCCGGCACGCTCTACGAGAAGATCGACCCGTACCTGCGGCCGCTGTACGACGCGCTGCACGACATGGTCGACCCCGACTCGATCCCGCGCCTGATGGCCGCCGGCACCATCGAGGTCGCGCCGCTCGCCTACATGCGCGGCCGTGCGCAGCCCGTCTTCACCCAGGTTCTGACCCCGGACGGATACCGCCCGATCGGCGACCTGCGGGTCGGCGACCTCGTCATAGGCTCGAACGGGGAGCCGACGCCGGTCCTGGGCGTCTATCCGCAGGGTGAGAAGGAGATCTTCCGGCTGACGGCGCAGGATGGAGCCTCCACCCTGTGCACGGCCGACCATCTCTGGTCCGTCACGACCAGGGACGACCGGCACAGAGGGAGGCCCCCGCGAGTTCTGGAGACCCGCGAGATGATCGGAAACCTGGGGGCCGCGCGCGCCCGCAGGTATGAGCTGCCGCTGCTGAGCCGGCCCGTCAGCCTCCCCGCCCGGGAGGTCCCCATGGACCCCTACGCTCTCGGGTCGCTGCTGGGCGACGGATGCCTGACGGGTTCCACGACTCCGAGCTTCGCCACCGGAGATCCGGAACTGGCGGAGGCGCTCGACGGGCTCCTGCCCGGTGCGTCCGTCCGGCACAAGAGCGGGCCGGACGATGTGTCCAACCGGATCGCCGAGCCCGGTCAGGTCATCACCATCGAGAACCCGGTCACGGGTGTCATGCGCAGCCTGGGCTTGTGCGGTACCAGCTCGGAGAGCAAGTTCGTGCCGGAGGAGTACCTCTACAACTCCGCGCAGGTGCGGCTCGGAGTCCTGCAAGGGCTGCTGGACGCCGACGGCCGGCCTGTGACACAGGACGGGCGGGCCTGCCGCGTCCAGTACGCCACCACCTCGCGCCGTCTGCGCGATGATGTGCTCTTCCTGGTCAGGTCACTCGGTGGTGTCGCCCATCTCCGTCCGCGTCCGATGCGGGGCCGCGCTCCTGGGAGGGCCAGCGGGCGTCCGGTGTCCTACCGGCCTGACGCCTTCGTCCTCGACCTGCGGCTGCCGCCCGGCGTTGTTCCGTTCAGGCTCCGCCGGAAGGTGGACGAGTACCGGTCGTCCGGTGGCGGGCGGCCGATGCGGTTCATCGACGGCATCGAACCCGCAGGGTCCGCGGAGGCCGTGTGCATCCAGGTGGCGGCCGCCGACTCCCTGTACGTCACCGAGGACTTCCTCCTGACCCACAACACCCTGAACGACTCGTTCATCATCCTGGACGAGGCGCAGAACACCTCGGCCGAGCAGATGAAGATGTTCCTCACCCGGCTCGGCTTCGGGTCGAAGGTCGTGGTGACCGGCGACGTCACCCAGGTCGACCTGCCGAACGGGCAGACGAGCGGGCTGCGCGTCGTCCAGGACATCCTGGAGGGCGTCGAGGACATCGACTTCTGCCGGCTGAACAGCCGCGACGTCGTCCGGCACAAGCTCGTCACCGACATCGTCGACGCCTACAGCCGCTGGGACGAGGCGCGCGTGCCGGAGCTCAAGCAGGGCGGGCGCGGCGGGTCCCGCAAGCGGGGGCGGCAGCAGTGAGCATCGAGGTGCTGAACGAGTCGGGCGTGCCCGTCGACGAGAAGGCCATCGCGGAGCTGTCCCGGCACGTCCTCGACGGCATGCGCGTCCACCCGCTGGCGGAACTGTCGGTCCTGCTGGTCGACGAGGCCGCGATGACCGAGCTGCACGAGAAGTGGATGGACGAGCCGGGCCCCACCGACGTGCTGTCCTTCCCCATGGACGAGCTGCGCCCCGGCCACATGTCCGGCGGCGCCGACGAGGACGGCGAGACCGACCCGGGGCTGCTCGGCGACGTCGTCCTCTGCCCGTCGGTGGCGGAGCGGCAGGCGCGGGAGGCCGGGCACGGCACCGAGGCGGAGCTGGAGCTGCTGTGCGCGCACGGCATCCTGCACCTCCTCGGCTACGACCACGCCGAGCCGGAGGAGCACAAGGAGATGTTCGGCCTGCAGGCCGAGCTGCTCACCTCCTGGCGGGAGAAACGCGGCGGCTGATGAGCACGACGCAGGCGTGGTTGTCCGCCCTGGCGGTGGGCCTGGTCTTCATGGCGGGCCTGCTCGCGGGCACCGAGACGGCGCTCGCCCGGGTGTCGCGCGTCACCGTCGACGAGGTGGTGCGCGAGGGGCGGCGCGGCGCGAAACGGCTGGCCGAGGTCGTCGCCGACCCCGCCCGCTACGTCAACATGGTGCTGCTGCTGCGCATCGGCTGCGAGCTGGTCGCGACCGTGATCGTGGCGGACCTGTGCATCTCCTGGCTGGACGAGACGTGGCGCGCCTACGTCACCGCCGCCGCGATCATGATCCTGGTCAGCTACGTGGTGATCGGGGTCGGGCCGCGCACGCTCGGCATCCAGCACGCCGACCGGATCGCGCTGGCGGGCGCCGCGGTGATCCACCCGGTGACGCGGGTGCTCGGGCCGCTGCCCGCGCTGCTGATCGCGCTCGGCAACGCGCTGACGCCCGGCAAGGGGTTCCGGGAGGGCCCGTTCGCGTCCGAGGCGGAGCTGCGCGACCTCGTCGACCTCGCCGAGCAGCGCAGCCTCATCGAGCCGGTCGAGCGCGAGATGATCCACTCGGTGTTCGAGCTGGGCGACACCCTCGTCCGCGAGGTGATGGTGCCGCGCACCGACATCGTGTTCGTCGAGCGCACCAAGACGCTGCGGCAGGCGATGTCCCTCGCGCTGCGCAGCGGCTTCTCCCGCATCCCCGTCGTCGGTGAGAACGAGGACGACGTCGTCGGCATCGCCTACCTGAAGGACGTCGTCCGCCGCAGCCAGGAGCACCGCGAGGGCGAGTCGGTCGAGACGGTCGACTCGGTGATGCGGTCGGCGACCTACGTGCCCGACAGCAAGCCGATCGACGAGCTGCTGCGCGAGATGCAGGCCCGGCAGATCCACGTCGCGATCGTGATCGACGAGTACGGCGGCACCGCCGGCCTCGTCACCATCGAGGACATCCTGGAGGAGATCGTCGGCGAGATCACCGACGAGTACGACGTGGAGATCCCGCCGGTCACCTGGCTGGAGGACGGCGCCGCCCGCGTCACCGCCCGCCTCCCCGTCGAGGACCTCGCCGAGCTGTTCGACGTGGAGCTCGACGGCGAGGACGTCGAGACGGTCGGCGGGCTGCTGGCCCACGCCCTCGGCCGCGTCCCCATCGAGGGCTCCACGGCCGAGGTCGGCCCCGCCGAGGGCGGCCCCGTCCTGTCCCTGAAGGCCGAGACGATCGCCGGCCGCCGCAACCGCATCGGCACCGTGCTGGTGCACAGGCTCGGCGCGACCGCCGCGGACGCGTCCGGGAACGGGGAGCCCGACCGGTCGCGCTAGCCGGCGCGGCGGGTCACAGGGTCGTGCGGAGGGTCCCGTCGGGGCCCGCGACGAGGACGGGCGCCTTGGGCCCGAGGTCGCGGACGGCGGTGACGCCGGACGGGTCGGGGGCGCCGGCCGCGGTGACGACGGCGGCGGCCTCCAGGTCCTCGGCGCCGCTGGACACGGCCATCGCGACGGCGACCTCGAGGGCCGGCAGCTTCAGGGACGGCAGGTCCACGCTGGTGGCGGAGTAGGTGCGGCCCGTCTCGTCGCGCACGGCGGCGCCCTCGGCGGCGCCCGTGCGGGCCCGCGCCGACCGGGCCAGGGTGATGATCTTCGCGTCCTCGGGGTTCAGCTCGCTCACGCCGCCCAGCGTACGGGGTGGCCCGCAAGTCACCGCCAAGTGGGCGGCAAGGCCGCCGCGCGATCCTCGGACGGTCGGAGAAACGCCGTTCTGGGGGAGAAACCGATGTCCCGTCTGCTCTACCGCCTGGGGAGGGCCGCGGCGCTGCGGCCCTGGCGGTTCATCGTCGTGTGGCTGGTGCTCGTCGCCGCGGCGGCCGGTTCCGCGGGCGCGGCCGGGGGCGCGCTGCACGACGACTACACGCTGGCCGGGACGGGGTCGCAGCAGGCCACCGATCTGCTGCGGGAGCGGTTCCCCGCGCTGGCGGGCGCGGACGCGCGGGTGGTCGTCCAGGCGCCGTCCGGGACGGTGGACCGGACGAGGCTGGCCGCGGCGGCGGGCGAGCTGCGCGGGCTGCCGCACGTCAGCGAGGTCGGCCCGGCGCAGCCGAGCCGGGACGGCGGTACCGCGCTGCTGACCGTCCGCTACTCGGTCCCCGTCACCGATCTGGCGCCGGGCGAGACGCTCGGCCTGCTGCGGTCGGCGACGAAGGACCTGGACGCGGCCGGG
This sequence comes from Actinomadura sp. GTD37, assembly GCF_041951365.1. Lineage (NCBI taxonomy): Bacteria > Bacillati > Actinomycetota > Actinomycetes > Streptosporangiales > Thermomonosporaceae > Actinomadura > Actinomadura sp. GTD37. Next base: position 908,769 of record NZ_JBGNUS010000002.1, on the reverse strand, counting down.
TACCGGGTGGAGTTCGGCGGCCAGGTGCCGGAGAACGTGACGGCGCCGGGCGGCGTCGCCGAGGCCGTCGGGATCGTGGCGGCCCTGGCGATCCTCCTGCTGGCGTTCGGGTCGGTGGTGGCGGCGGGGCTGCCGCTGGTGGTGGCGCTCGCCGGGCTCGGCGTGGGCGTGTCGGGGATCACGCTGGCCGCCGCGGTCACCGACGTCGCGACCACCGCGCCGACGCTGGCGACGATGGTCGGGCTCGGCGTCGGCATCGACTACGCCCTGTTCATCCTCACCCGGCACCGGGAGGGGCTCGCGGCGGGGCTGGACGTGCCCGAGGCGGCGGGACGCGCCATCGCCACGGCGGGCCTGTCGGTGCTCTTCGCCGGGTTCACGGTCCTGCTGGCGCTGTGCGGCCTGGTGCTCTCCCGGATCCCGGTCTTCATGACCATGGGCTTCACGACCGGTCTGGTCGTCGCGGCGACCGTGCTGAGCGCGATCACCCTGCTGCCGGCGGTGCTCGGGCTCGCCGGCCGGCGGGTGCTGCGCCGCCGCGACCGCGCCGCCGGCGCGGCGATCGCGGTCGAGTCGCCGCGGGTGCGGCGGTGGGCCGGGCACGTCGGGCGGCACCCGTGGCCGTGGCTGCTCGCCGCGTCGGTGCTGATGCTCGCGCTGGCCGCGCCCGCGCTCGGCATGCGGACCTGGCCGAGCGACGCCAGCAGCGAGCCGACGTCCAACACCGTCCGGCAGGCCTACGACATCGTCGCGGACGCCTACGGCCCCGGCGCCAACGGGCCGCTGCTCGTCGCCGTCGACCTGGACGGGACCGGTCCGGGCCTGCTGCCGGGCCTCGGGGAGCGGCTGGCGCGCACCGCCGGCGTCGCGGACGTCGCACCGGCCCTGCTGTCCCCGCGCCGGGACGCGGCGGTGATCGCGGTGACCCCGGACTACGGGCCGCAGGACGCGCGGGCGACCGGCCTCGTCGACCGGATCCGCGCGGAGGTCCTGCCGCCCGGCGCGGAGATCACCGGGCTGACCGCCGCCTACGTGGACCTGTCCCGGACGCTGTCCGACCGGCTCTGGCCGGTGATCGGGGTGGTCGTCGCCACGTCCTTCGTCATGCTGATGATCGTCTTCCGGTCGCTGGTGGCGCCGCTGAAGGCCGCCGCGATGAACCTGCTGTCGATCGGCGCCGCGTACGGGGTGCTCACGGCCGTGTTCCAGTGGGGCTGGGGCGCGGGGCTCCTCGGGCTCCCGCACAGCGTCCCGGTGTCGTCGTTCATCCTGCTGCTGCTGTTCGCGGTCCTGTTCGGCGTGTCGATGGACTACGAGGTCTTCCTGCTGTCGCGGGTCAGGGAGGAGTGGCTGCTGCACGGCGACGCGCGCGGCGCGGTCACCTCCGGCCTCGCCGCGACCGGCCGGGTCATCTCCAGCGCGGCGCTGATCATGGTGGCGGTGTTCCTCGGCTTCGCCGCCGACCCGGGCCTGGTGATCAAGCAGATGGGGGTGGGGCTCGCGGTCGCGGTGGCGCTGGACGCGACGGTCGTCCGGCTGGTGCTGGTGCCCGCCACGATGGCGCTGCTCGGGCGGGCGAACTGGTGGCTGCCGGGGCCGCTCGCCCGCGTCCTGCCGGACCTCGGCCCGCACGGCGGCGCCGTGCCGGCGGCGGCGGAACGGGAGCCCGAGCCGAGCCGCGCCTGATCCGGGGGGAGTGATCGCGAAGGTCGGACATGTCCCGGTTACGCTGACCGGGACATGTCGCCTGCCGTACGCGTGCTCGGGGCCTTCGGCGCGGAGGTGGCGGGAGCGCCCGCCGACCTCGGCGGTCCCCGGCAGCGCTCGGTGCTGGCGCGGCTCGTCGCCGCGCGGGGCCGGATGGTCCCCGCCGGGCGGCTCGTCGAGGACCTGTGGCCGGAGGCCGCCCCGCCCCGCGCCGCCGCCGGGCTCCAGTCGTTCGTCTCCCACCTGCGCCGCGCGCTCGAACCGGACCGTCCGCCGCGCACGCCCGCGCGGGTCCTGGTCACCGAGCCGCCCGGCTACGCGCTCCGGCTGCCGGACGGCGGCGTCGACGCGTGGCGGTTCGACGCGCTGATCGACGCGGCCGGCGGCCTGCTCGCGGCGGACCCGGCGCTCGCCCGGCGCCGCGCGGAGGCCGCGCTCGCCGAATGGCGCGGCCCCGCCTACGCCGAGTTCGCCGACCTGCCGTGGGCCGCCGCCGAGGCCGCCCGCCTGGACGAGCGCCGCCGCCTCGCCGTGGAACGCCGCGCCGAGGCGATGCTGCGCGTCGGGGCCGCCGCCGAGGCCGTCCCCGACCTGGAGTCCCACGCCGCCGGGAACCCGCTGCGCGAGGAGGCGTGGCGGCTGCTCGCCCTCGCCCTCTACCGCGCGGGGCGCCAGGGCGACGCGCTGGCCGCGCTCCGCCGCGCCCGCGCCGCCCTGGCCGAGGAACTCGGCGTCGATCCCGGCCCGGCGCTGCGGCGCCTTGAGGCCGGCATCCTCGCCCAGGCGCACGACCTGGGCGAACCGGTCCCGGTGCGTGCCGTTCCGCGGCCGGCGCCCGAGCCCGCCGAACGGTCTCCGTTCGTGGGACGCGCCCAGGAACTGGCCCGGCTCGCCGGCGCCGCCCGCAGCGCGGAGGCGGGCGGAAGCGGCCTCGTCATCGTCGGCGGCGACGCCGGCATGGGGAAGACCGCGCTCGCCGAGCGCTTCGCCCGCGACCTCGCCGGACGGGGCTGGACGTGCGCCTGGGGCAGGGCCCAGGAGACCGGGGGAGCGCCCGCGGCGTGGCCGTGGGCCGAGCTGCTGCGCGAGCTGGCCGCCGCCGTCCCGCCCGCCGCGGGCCTCGGCGCGCGGCTCGGCCCCCTGCTGGACGACTCGGCCACCGGAACCGGCGACGCCGACGTCAACACCGGGCGGTTCCGGCTCCACCTGGCCGTCGGCGACTACCTCGCCGGGATCGCGGAGACGGCGCCGCTGCTGCTCGTCCTGGACGACCTGCACTGGGCCGACGAGGAGACGCTCGCCCTGCTGGTCCGGCTCGCCGGGCGGCTGCGGGGCCGTCCCGCCCTGCTGGTGGCCACGTTCCGGCAGACCGAGGCGCCCGACGGCCTCGCCGCCGCCCTCGCCGCCCTCGCCCGGCACGAGCCGGTCCGGATCGAGCTGGGCGGGCTGTCCGCGGCCGAGGTCGCCGCCCTCGTCCGCGGCACCGGCGCCACCGGCCTCGGCGACGCGGAACTCGCCGTCATCGCCGAACGGACGGGCGGCAACCCGTTCTTCACCCGGGAGACCGCCCGGCTGCTGGACGCCGAGGGACTGCCCGCCGCCACCCGCCGCGTCCCCGCCGGCGTCGGCGACGTGCTGCGCCGCCGCATCGCGCGGCTGCCGGGACCGGTCCAGACCGTCCTGCGGGACGCCGCCGTCATCGGCCGGGACGCCGACCTGCGCGTCCTGTCCGACCTGGCCGGCGACGAGGACGCGGTGATCGACGCCGTGGAGGCGGGCATGGCCGTCAACCTCGTCACCGAGCCCGCGCCCGGCCGGATGCGGTTCGCGCACGCCCTCGTCCGCGACACGCTCTACACGGGCCTGTCGCGGGCCCGCCGCACCCGCGTGCACGGCCGCGTCGCCGCCGCGCTCGAACGGCACGTCCCCGACGAGGCCGCCGCGATCGCGCACCACTACCTCGAAGCGGGCACGGACCCCGCCAAGGCCGTCCGCTACGCGCGGCGCGCCGCCGCGGCCGCCGAGTCCCGCTACGCGCACGGCGTCGCGGCCGACCTGTGGGCGCGGGCCGCCGGGACGCTGCGCGCGCAGGGCCCCGGGGCGACCGGCGAGCGGCTGGAGGCGGAGGTCGCCGCCATCCGGGCGAGCGCGCTGTCCGGGCAGGTCGTCGACGCACGCGACCGGCGCCTCGCCGTCATCGCCGACGCCCGCGCGTTCGGCGACGTCCGGCTCCTCGCACGGATCATCGCCGCCTTCGACGTCCCCACGCTGTGGACGAGCCGCGAGTACGGGAGCCTCGACGCGACGGTCGTGGACGCGACCGGCGAGGCGCTCTCCCGGCTCCCCGCGGACGAGCGCGAACTGCGCGTCCGGCTGCTGACCACGCTGGCGATGGAGCTGGAGGGCGAGCAGCACGACCGGGGCCTCACCGCGTCCGGCGAAGCGCTGCGCACGGCCCGCGCCCTCGGCGACCCCGAACTGGTCGCCGCCGCGCTCAACGGCTCCTACATCAACCACTTCCGCACCGTGGAGGGCCTCGCCGACCGGCACCGCATCGCGTCCGAACTCCTCGACCTCGCCACCGAGCACGACCTCGGCACCTACCGCGTCCTCGCGCACCTGCAGTTGCAGCAGACGAACGTCGCGCTGCTCGACATCCCCGCCTCGCACCGGCACCTCGCGGAGGGGCGGCGGCTCGCCGACCAGTACGGCCTCCCCCTGCTCGCCCGCATCTCCGGCTGGCACGATTCGCTGGCGGGCGCCCTGACGGCCTGGCCGGACGAGGCCGAACGCGCGTTCGCGGAGGTCGGCGGCACCATCGGCCGGACCCGGATCTGGTTCAGCGAGCGCGGCATGGCGGTCCTCGGCCCGTTCTGCCTGCGGGTCGTCCAGGGGCGGGCCGGCGAAATGGTGGACGAGGCCGCCTGGCTGCACGAGCAGTGGGGCCATGTCGCCGCCACCGCGGACGTGCACGCCCTCGCGCTGGCCGCCGCCGGCCGCACCGCCGAGGCCCGCCGGATCGTCGCCGGAGCCGGGCCCGTCCGGCTCGACTACTTCTTCGACCTCACCATGCCGATCCGGGGCCTGCGCGCCATGGCCCTCGGCGACCGCGCCCTGGCCGCAGAGGCATACACGGCGCTGCTGCCCTACCAGGACGGCTTCACCGGCGGCGCGACCGCCGTCGCCACGCTCGGCCCCGTCGCACACGTCCTCGGCGACCTCGCCCGCTTCCTGGAACGCCCCGCCGAGGCCGCCGCCCACTACCGCACCGCCGCCGACGTGGCCGCCCGCCTCGGCGCCCCCTTCTGGACCGAGAGGGCTGTGTTGGCCCAGGGGGGCGACCCCCTGGAACCCCCGTTGCGACGCAGGCGATCCTCGCGCCGCTGATCGGTCTGTCCTGCCTGTTCTGGCGTGTGCGGCGTCGCTGTGGTCGCCTGAGTCGGCGGGCATGCCCGCTGCGCTCGCTGGCGCTCGCTCCGCGTGCCTGCCCGTGTGCGGGGCTCGGGAGGGGTGATCCCTTGGAAACCCCCGTGGCGACGCAGGCGATCCTCGCGCCGCTGATCGGTCTGTCCTGCCTGTTCTGGTGTGTGCGGCGTCGCTGTGGTCGCCTGCGTCGGCGGGCATGCCCGTGTGTGGTGGCTCGGGTGATCCCTTGGGACCGCCCTCGGCGGGTAGGCCGTTGCGCGTGACTGTGGGTGGTGTTTCGGCTTAGGAGCGGCCCCTGAGGGGGTGGGAATGGGGGTGCGGTTCAGGAGGTGGGCGTTAGGGCGGCCGGGGTGGGCGACAATTGGACGGTGACGAGTTCAGGAGACGGGGCGCCCGAGGGGCACAGGGCCGGGTTCGCGTGCTTCATCGGGCGGCCCAACGTGGGCAAGTCGACGCTGATGAACGCACTGGTGGGCACCAAGGTGGCGATCACCAGCAGCCGGCCGCAGACGACGCGGCGGGCCATCCGGGGGATCGTGCACCGGCCGGACGCGCAGCTGGTCGTCGTCGACACGCCCGGCCTGCACAAGCCGCGGACGCTGCTCGGGGAACGGCTCGACAGCCTCGTCCGGTCCACGCTGACCGAGGTGGACGCGATCGGGTTCTGCGTGCCCGCCGACCAGCCGGTCGGGCCCGGCGACAAGTACATCGCGCGCGAGCTGGCCGGCGTGAAGAAGACGCCCGTGGTGGCGATCGTGACGAAGACCGACCTGGCCGCGCCCCAGCAGGTCGCCGAGCAGCTCCTCGCCGTCGGCCGGCTGGGGGAGTTCGCCGACATCGTGCCGTGCTCCGCCGTGGACGGGTTCCAGGTCGGCCTCGTCGGCGACCTGCTGATCTCCCACCTGCCGGAGGGGATGCCGCTCTACCCGGAGGGCGACCTCACCGACGAGCCCGAGCAGGTGCTGATCAGCGAGCTGATCCGGGAGGCGGCGCTGGAGGGCGTCCGGGACGAGCTGCCCCACTCGATCGCCGTGGTGGTGGACGAGATGGCGCCGCGCGAGGGCCGCGCCGACCTCGTCGACGTCTACGCGCACCTGTACGTCGAGCGGTCCAGCCAGAAGGGCATCATCATCGGGCACAAGGGCTCGCGGCTCCGCGAGGTGGGCGCGGCGGCGCGGCGGCAGATCGAGGCGCTGCTCGGCACCAAGGTCTTCCTCGACCTGCGCGTCAGCGTCCTCAAGGACTGGCAGCGCGACCCGAAGCAGCTGCGCCGGCTCGGGTTCTACGACTGACCGGGGCGGTCGGTCCGGCCCTCGCCTGAGTGGCGCTGATCCCTCTCGGGATCGGCCTCGGCGGGCCGGGGGCCCTCCTGGCGGCTCCACGCCTGGTCCTCGTCGGGCCAGACGGCGGACTCGCCCGGTTCGCCCGGCTGGTCGGGGTAGGCGTACTGCGGCTGGTAGGCGTCCGCCCGCTGCGACCGCGACACCCGCTCGCCGATGGGGCGGGCGAGGCTGAAGCCGACGACGAACAGGGACGCGACGACCCCGAGGTACCAGCCGTAGCGGACGGTGATCTGGTAGCCGAGGTCGAGCCCGGTGTCGGGCAGGTCGTCGCGGACGTCGCCGAGCCGCAGCACGAAGATGCCGCAGACCAGCAGCGCGAGCGTGCCCGGGACGGCGGCGAGCCCGCCGATCCGCGCGTCCCGGCCGATCAGGTCCCAGAAGGCCAGCGCGATCGCGATGACGGCCAGCACGGGGACGGCGAGGACCATGTCGTCGGCGTCGATGCCCGCCACGCTGCCGAGGTCGCGGCTGAGCGAGCGGCCGAACAGGTCGACGACGACCTGCGCCCGCGCCCACGGCAGGAACGCCGACACCAGCAGCGCCGACGCCGAGGCGATCATCGCGAGGATCCACGGGGCGCCGTGCCGCGTCGGCGGCGGCTGCGGGTCGGCCGCGGCCGGGTCCCCGGCGGGCGGCGGGTAGCCGTCGACGGGCGGCAGGAAGGACGGGCGCGGGTGCGCGCGTCCCGCGTCGGAACCCAGGTCACCGGTCATGAACCCAGCGTAAAGGCAGGAACGGCATTGACCGGGACGGCCACGTCGGCGCTCTCGGGTCGGTACTTTGGACGAAGTCCGTTATGGGAGGAGAACCCCGGTGTTGCTCGTTTTCGGCCTCACGGCGGTGTTCCGTACGGTCAGTGAGGGGACGTTCCACTGCCCGCACTGCGGAGGTGACCGCGCCTACCGCAGGCGGGCCGGGCGCCGCTGGTTCTCGGTCTTCTTCGTCCCGATGGTCCCGCTGTGGCGGCTCGGCCACGCGGTGGAGTGCCGGACGTGCCGGGGCCGGTTCCCCGTCTCGGCGCTGCGGACGCCGACCGCGCAGCAGATGGCGGAGACGCTGGCCGCGGGCATGCGGGCGGCCGCGGCCCTGGTGCTGCGGGCGGGCGATCCGGCCGGCGCGGCGGCCCGCGCCCGCGCGATCGCGACGGTCACCGGGTACGGCGAGCCCGACTACGACGGGGACGCCGTCAACGCCGACCTCGCGCTGCGCCGCACCTTCCTGGAGCGGGAGGTCGTCCTCGCCGGGGCGCAGCTGGCGGTCGAGGCCAAGGAGTGGTTCCTCGCGCAGGCCGTCCGGATCGGGCTGGCGGACGGCTCGCTCGGCGAGGGCGAGCGGCAGGCCCTGCACGGCATCGCGGACCTGCTCGGCATGTCCCGCGCGTACGCGCTCGGCGTGATCGTGACCACCGAGGGGGCGTCACGCTGACATGGAGCCGATAGGCGGCGGCGCGGCGCACCTGGGCAGGGCGCTCGTCCGGGCCCCCGGCCCGCGGATCGCCGAGGGCATCGTGACGCACGCCGCCCGCCGTCCCGTGGACGCCGCGCTCGCGGCCCGCCAGCACGAGGCGTACGTCGCGGCGCTGCGGTCGGCGGGCTGGCGGGTCCGCGCGGCGCCGCCGGCCGACGGGCAGCCCGACGCCGTGTTCATCGAGGACGCCCTGGTCGTCGCCGGCGACCTCGCGATCGTGTGCCGGTCGGGGGAGGAGCGCCGCAGGGGCGAGGGGCCGGGCGCGGAGCAGGCGGCGCGCGAGCTGGGCCTGCGGATCGAGCGCATCAAGGAACCGGGCACCCTGGACGGCGGGGACGTGCTGAGCGTCGGCGACACCGTCTACGTGGGGCGCGGCGCGCGCACGAACGAGGAGGGCATCTGCCAGCTCGCGCACCTGCTGGGCGGGCGGAGGGTCGTCCCGGTGGACACCCGCGGCTGCCTGCACCTGAAGTCGGCGCTGACCGCGCTGCCGGACGGCGGGCTGATCGGCATGCCCGACATGGTGGACACGTCGGTGCTGCCGTGCCTGCGCGTCGCGCCCGAGCCGTCGGGCGCCCACGTGGTGCTGCTCGGGCCCGACCACGTCCTGATGGCGGCGTCCGCGCCGCGCACGGCGGCGCGGCTGGCGGCGGACGGGCTGCGCGTGACGAGCGTCGACATCAGCGAGTTCGAGGCCCTCGACGGCTGCGTGACCTGCCTCTCCGTGCTCGTCCCCTGACCCGCCGGGGAATGCGGCGGGCTCCGGCGGGTGTTCCGGTGAGACGCGGGAGACTCAGGTCGTCTCAGCATCCGGACGCCGGTTTCCGTTACCCGGATGGCATCTGTTAACTTGGCGAACGTGTTGCGTGAGCTGCTCCTCCTTAGCGGCCGCAGCGGGGGCCTGTAGGACAGGTCGGCTCCCTCGCTGCGGGACTTTGACGTGGACGTCGGCCGCCGAGGTTCGAGCAGAGAGATCTCAACGGATGTATCCGCAACAGCAGTCTTCCGGTATGCCCTTCCAGCGCTACCGCACTTTCGCGCCCATCGCGCTGACCGACCGCACCTGGCCCGGCCGGGTCATCGCCGAGGCCCCGCGCTGGTGCGCGGTCGACCTGCGGGACGGCAACCAGGCGCTGATCGACCCGATGGACGCGCACCGCAAGCTCAAGATGTTCGAGCTGCTGGTGCGCATGGGCTACAAGGAGATCGAGGTCGGGTTCCCGGCGGCCAGCCAGACCGACTACGACTTCGTCCGGCAGATCATCGAAGAGGACCGCATCCCCGACGACGTGGTGATCCAGGTCCTGACGCAGGCCCGCCCCGAGCTGATCGAGCGGACGTTCGAGTCGGTGCGCGGAGCCCGGCGGGCGATCGTCCACCTGTACAACTCGACCAGCACGCTGCAGCGCCGCGTCGTGTTCGGCCAGGACAAGGACGGCATCACCGCGATCGCCGTCGAGGGCGCCAAGCTGTGCGCCAAGCTCGCCGAGGACATGGGCGACACCGAGATCTTCTTCCAGTACTCGCCGGAGTCGTTCACGGGCACCGAGCTGGAGTACGCCGTCGAGATCTGCAACGCCGTCAACGACGTGTGGAAGCCGACCCCGGACAAGAAGGTCATCGTCAACCTGCCGGCGACGGTCGAGATGGCGACGCCGAACGTGTACGCCGACCAGATCGAGTGGATGAACCGGAACCTCGCCCACCGCGACTCGGTCATCCTGTCGCTGCACCCGCACAACGACCGGGGGACGGCCGTCGCCGCCGCCGAGCTGGGCTACCTGGCGGGCGCCGACCGCATCGAGGGCTGCCTGTTCGGCAACGGCGAGCGCACCGGCAACGTCTGCCTGGTCACGCTGGGCCTGAACCTGTTCACCCAGGGCGTCGACCCGCAGATCGACTTCTCCGACATCGACGAGATCCGCCGGACGGTCGAGTACTGCAACCAGCTGCCCGTCCACGAGCGCCACCCCTACGGCGGCGACCTGGTCTACACCGCGTTCTCCGGCTCCCACCAGGACGCCATCAACAAGGGCTTCGACCACCTGAAGCGGGACGCCGAGGCCGCCGGGGCCCCGGTGGACGAGTACCGCTGGGAGGTCCCGTACCTGCCGATCGACCCGCACGACGTCGGCCGCACGTACGAGGCCGTGATCCGCGTCAACAGCCAGTCCGGCAAGGGCGGCGTCGCCTACATCATGAAGACCGAGCACTCCCTGGAGCTGCCGCGCCGGCTCCAGATCGAGTTCTCGCGGGTCGTGCAGGAGCACACCGACAGCGAGGGCGGCGAGGTCACGCCCGAGCGCATGTGGGAGATCTTCCAGGCCGAGTTCCTCGGCAACGGGCCGCGCGCCGGCCTGCTGGCGCACCGCGCCACCTCCCGGGTGGACGAGAAGGACGCGCTCAGCTGCGACATCCGCGTGGACGGCGAGATCCGCGAGATCGAGGGCGTCGGCAACGGCCCCGTCTCCGCGTTCGAGGACGCGCTCGCCACGATCGGGATCGACGTGCGCGTGCTGGACTACGCCGAGCACGCGATGAGCGCGGGCGGCGACGCGCGAGCCGCCGCCTACGTGGAGTGCGAGGTGCGGTTCGGCGAGGGGGACGGCGCGACCGTGTGGGGCGCCGGAATCGACGGCAACATCGTGACCGCGTCCCTCAAGGCGATCCTGTCCGCGGTGAACCGGGTGTCCCGCACGCGAGAGGCGTAGGCGGCCTGCGCGGTCACGCCGCACGGCTGCGGCATGACACGCCGGCCGGCCTGCCCGGCCGGGAGGGCTTCGCCCGCCTTCCGCGACCGCGCGCTGGATCCGGACGCGCGGGGAGCGCGGGCGCCGGGAGGCACCCGCGGTCCCCGCGCGCGGTTCAGCGGGCGCGACCGAGGACGTGGTGGACCAGCTCGCGGAGCGGCCCGTGGAGCTGGGCCTCGCCGACGGTGGTGCGGTCGCCGTCGATGTCGATCTCGTAGAGGAACTGGTCCGGGATCCGGCCCGGCGGCGGGACCGTCTTCAGGTCCACCCGGTGGACGAGCCTCGCCAGCATGGGGTCGCTGGCGCTGTCGGACTCGGCGTGCCGTTCGATCCCCGTGAACCCTCCGCTGCGGACGATTGTCACTTTCAACGCGCTATCCGTTCGCCCGCACGGGGATGCCCACGTCCGCCCAGGCCTTGCTCACCGCCTTGGTCTCGGCCGCGTCGGCGCCGTAGAGCCGGATCGCGGTCGCGGCGGTCGCGGCGGCGAACCCGGCGAAGTCGACGTCGGCGGCCAGCGTGCCGCCGGTGAGCGTGTCGTACCAGACGCGCCCGGCCCTCTCCCAGGCGTTGCCGCCGATGGCGGTGGCCGCGAGGTAGAAGGCGTGGTTGGGGATGCCCGAGTTGATGTGGACGCCGCCGTTGTCGCGCTGGGTCTCGACGTAGTGGTCCATGTGGGCGGGCTGCGGGTCCTTGCCGAGGCGGGGGTCGTCGTAGGCGGTGCCGGGCTCCTTCATCGAGCGGAGCGCGACGCCGTCGACGCCGGACGCGAGGAGGCCCTGCCCGATGAGCCAGTCGGCCCGGTCGGCGGTCTGCCCGCGCTGCCACTGCTTGACGAGGGAGCCGAAGACGTCCGACACGGACTCGTTGAGGGCGCCCGCCTGGCCGCGGTACTCCAGGTTCGCGGTGTACTGCGTGACGCCGTGGGTGAGCTCGTGCCCGGTGACGTCGAGGGGGCCGGTGAACCCGGTGAACAGGACGCCGTCGCCGTCCCCGTACACCATCTGCTTGCCGTCCCAGAACGCGTTGTCGTACTTGTCGCCGTAGTGGACGGTCGAGACCATCCGCAGCCCGGCGCCGTCGATCGAGTTGCGCCGGTACGCGGCCTCGAAGAAGTCGAACGTCGCGCCGAGCCAGTCGTAGGCCTGGTCGGCGGCTTTGTCTCCGGTGGCGGGCGCGCCCTCCGCGCGGACGGTGCGGCCGGGGAGCTCCTCGCGCCCCCCTGCGTCGCCGATCGTCCGGTCGGGGACGAAGTCCTCGGACGGGGCGGGAGCCCCGGCCGCGGTCGTCCTCCGTTCGGCGAACTGCGCGGAGGTGAGCGCCAGCGTACGGCGGGCGCGGTCGCGGAGGGCCGGATCATCGGCGTCGCGGGCGATCCGCTCCAGCATGTGCGGTGGCACGATGTGGCATCTCATGCCACAACGCTGCCAGCTCCGCGGAGTTCGGGCCATGGCTTTCGGCCTCCCGGCGCGGCCGAATCCGGTCACGGTATGTGATTGTTACTAAGCGCAGCGGCATCGTCCGGGCGCCTTGTGGAGATCCTGGGGAGATGTCCGGACCTCGCACCGAGGCATCGCGCGGCGTGCGTCAGAATGAACGGGTGACCCTCTACCGCGACGAAGGCATCGTCCTGCGCACCCAGAAGCTGGGCGAGGCCGATCGCATCGTGACGGTGCTGACCCGGCGCACCGGCCGGATCCGTGCCGCGGCGAAGGGGGTCCGCAAGACCCGGTCACGGTTCGGGGCGCGGCTGGAGCCGTTCACCCACGTCGACCTCCAGCTGTACGAGCGCCGCTCCCTCGACCTCATCACGCAGGCCGAGACGCTGCGCCCGTACGGGGAGGCGCTGGTCGCCGACTACCCCCGCTACACGGCGGGGACGGCGATGCTGGAGACGGCCGAGAAGCTGACGAGCGAGGAGGGCGAGCCCGCGCTGCGGCAGTTCCTGCTGCTGCTCGGCGGGCTGCGCACGCTCGCCGAGCGCGGCCACGACCCCCGGCTCGTCCTGGACGCCTTCCTGCTGCGCTCGCTGTCGGTCGCCGGCTGGGCGCCCGCGCTGGACGAGTGCTGCCGCTGCGGCACCCGCGGCGGGCTGCGCGGGTTCGCCATCGCGGCGGGCGGCGCGGTCTGCGCGAACTGCCGGCAGCCGGGCGCCGCGACCCCGGCGCCGCCGACGTTCGCGCTGATGGTGGCGCTGCTGCGCGGCGACTGGGCGTACGCCGACGGCAGCGAGCAGCGCCACCGGGCCGAGACCAGCGGCCTGGTGGCCGCCTACCTCCAGTGGCACCTGGAACACGGGATCCGGTCGCTGCGCCATGTGGAGCGCGAGGCGCACCCGGGCGCACACCCCGAAGCGCACGACGACATCGACAGGGAGCGAGTTTGAGAAGGGCCGTATCGCCGCCGGAGCCGCACCGCGACGGCGCCACCCCGCCCGCGATCCCCGCGGAGCTCGTGCCGCGGCACATCGCCCTCGTCATGGACGGCAACGGCCGCTGGGCGAAGGAGCGCGGGCTGCCGCGCACCGAGGGGCACAAGCGCGGCGAGGACTCGCTCTTCGACGTGATCATGGGGGCGATCGAGCTGGGCGTCCCCTACCTGTCGGCGTACGCGTTCTCCACCGAGAACTGGAAGCGGTCGCCGGACGAGGTGCGCTTCCTCATGGGCTTCAACCGGGACGTGATCCGCCGCCGCCGCGACCAGCTCCACTCGATGGGCGTCCGGGTCCGGTGGGCGGGCCGGCGGCCGCGGCTGTGGCGCAGCGTCATCAGCGAGCTGGAGACGGCCGAGGAGATGACGCGCGGCAACGACGTCCTCACCCTGCAGTTCTGCGTGAACTACGGCGGCCGCGCCGAGATCGTGGACGCGGCGGCGGCGATCGCCCGCGACGTCCGGGACGGCAGGCTCAACCCCGACAAGATCACCGAGAAGGTCTTCGCCCGCTACCTGGACGAGCCCGGCATCCCGGACGTGGACCTGTTCCTGCGCTCGTCGGGGGAGCAGCGCACGTCCAACTTCCTGCTCTGGCAGTCGGCGTACGCGGAGATGGTGTTCCTCGACACGCTCTGGCCGGACTTCGACCGCCGGCACCTGTGGCACGCGTGCCAGGTCTACGCCTCCCGCGACCGCCGGTACGGCGGAGCGGTCCCCAACGCGGTGGAGCCCGCCGCCGCCGGCTGACGCCGTCCTCAGCCGAGAGCGGCGTCGAGGGTGATCGTGGTGCCCGCGAGGGCCTTGCTGACCGGGCAGTTCTCCTTGGCGTCCCGCGCGGCCTTCTCGAAGTCGGCCGCGGACAGGCCGGGCACGCTCGCCCGGACGGTCAGGTGGATGCCGGTGATGCCCTCGCCCGGCTGGAAGGTGACCTCCGCCTTGGTGTCCACCTTCGCCGGCGGCGTGCCGGCCCCGGCGAGGGCGTGCGAGAGCGCCATCGAGTAGCAGGTGGAGTGCGCGGCGGCGATGAGCTCCTCCGGGCTCGTCCGCCCGTCCGGCTCCTGCGACCGCGACGCCCAGGTCACGTCGTAGGTGCCGAGCTTCGAGGAGTCCAGCGAGACGGTCCCCTGGCCCTCGATGAGAGAGCCTTCCCAATGCGCGTTTGCGGTGCGTGTCGTAGCCATGCCCCCGATTCTTCACCATGGCCGCACCGCGTGGATCATCAACCCCGGAAAGCCCCGCGCCCGCGCGGCACATCGGACGCGGGCGCGGGGACGTCCTCCCCGGGGAGCCGGGTCCTAGTTCACGTTCACCGCGGACCAGGCGGCGGCCACGGTGCCGTACTGGACGCTGCCCGCGCCGTAGAGGTCGGAGGCCGCGCTCAGGGTCGCGGTGCGCGCGCCCTTGTAGTCGGTCGAGGACGTCATGTACGTGGTCAGCGCCCGGTACCAGATCTTCGTGGCGGCGTCCCGGCCGATGCCGGTGACCGCGGAGCCGTTGGACGTGGGGCTGTTGTAGGAGACGCCGTTGATCGTCTTCGCGCCGCTGCCCTCGGACAGCAGGTAGTAGAAGTGGTTGGCGACGCCCGAGGAGTAGTGCACGTCGAGGTTCTTGGTGCCGGACGACCAGGAGTCGGCGGAGTTGCCGTCCCGGCTCGGCCTGTCCATGAACCGCAGCGCCGGCTGCCCGAGGCCGGGCAGGACGACCTCCTCGCCCACCAGGTAGTCGCCGGCGTCGCCGGCGTTGTTCGCGTAGAACTCGACGGCGGCGGCCATGATGTCGGACGTCGCCTCGTTCAGCCCGCCGGACTCCCCGGAGTAGGTGAGGTTCGCGGTGCTGCTGGTGACGCCGTGGCTCATCTCGTGCGCGGCGACGTCCAGCGAGGTGAGCGGGCCGAGCTGGGAGCCGTCGCCGTCGCCGTAGGTCATGCAGAAGCACGAGTCGTCCCAGAACGCGTTGGCGTAGCCGTCGCCGTAGTGGACGCGGTTGAACGACCCCTTGCCGTCGCCGGCGATGCCGGTGCGGCCGAAGACGTTCTTGTAGAAGTCCCAGGTCATGTCGGTGCCGAACTGGGCGTCGACGGCGACGGTGGCGCGGTCGGACGTGGTCCCGCTGCCCCAGTGGTTGTCGGCGTCGGTGAACAGCGTGGCGGGGGCGCGCCTGAAGCACCAGGAGAGGAAGCAGAGGTCGGTCTCGTTCCCGGCGTCGCCGGTGTAGGTGTTGCCGCGCGACGGGTCCTTCAGCTGGTAGGTGCTGCCGGACTTGGTGGTGTTCAGCGGGACCGTCCCGGTGTAGAGCGACTTGCCGTCGCCCGCCTCGGTGCGGATGGTCTCCTCGCGCAGCAGGACCTTGCCGGTCGCGGCGTCCACGGAGGTGAACACGCGGCTCGGCGTCCCGTCGGCCCGCGTGCCCGCGGTCTGGACGCGCCAGGCGAGGCGGGGCTGGTGGTCGGCGGTGCGCGCCTCGACGACGAGCGCGGGGGAGCCCTCCGCCTTGCGGTGCCCGGTGACGGCGCGCTTCCCGGCGGTCTTGGCGGAGACCTCGGGGCTGGAGTCGGCCGGGGCCTCGGCGAGGCTGCCGCTGCTGCCGTGCCACGCGCCGGACGCCGACTGGTGGACGACGAGGTCGCCGCCCAGGACGGGCAGGCCGTCGTAGGTGCGCGTCATCCGGGTGTGCGAGGTGCCGTCCCGGTCCAGGGAGACCCGGACGACCTTGAACGTCTGCCCTTCGCCGCCGCGCACCTGCGCGCCGCGTCCGGCGAGCGCGTGGAGCGCGCGCTCCGCGGCCTGCTGGGGTGTCGGCGGGGACGGCGCCTGCCGCGCGGACGCCGGCAGCGCGGTGCCGGCGGTCGCGAGCAGGGTCGCCGAGGCCAGGAGCACGGTCCTTCGGCTGGTGAACGCCCGTCTTGTCATGTACGCCCTCTCGTGCGGGCGCCACGCACCCCCGAGAGGCCCGCCGTCGGGCCTGTGGTGACGACGGGGACATTTATGACATAGGGCAGGACGGTTGTAGATATGACAATTCGCCAAGAATTGCCTACAGAGCGTGTGAAGTACGCGTCTTGCTACCGATCAGTAAACGGAGGCCGCCGGGTCAGCGCGGTTTCGCGGCGCACTCGCCGCAGGTGCCGAACACCTCGACGGTGTGCGTGATGCCGGTGAACCCGTGCTCGGCGGCGATCGCGTCCGCCCAGCGCTCCACGGCCGGGCCCTCGACCTCGACCGTGCGGCCGCAGTCGCGGCAGACCAGGTGGTGGTGGTGCTGCTCGGTCCGGCAGGCGCGGTAGACGGCCTCGCCCTCGTCGGTGCGCAGCACGTCGACCTCGCCCGCGTCGCTGAGCGCCTGGAGCGCCCGGTAGACGGTGGTGAGGCCGATCTTGGAGCCGTCGGCGCGCAGGTCGGCGTAGATGTCCTGCGCGCTGCGGAAACCCTCGCAGCCGGCCAGCACCTGCCGTACCGCGTCGCGGCGGGCCGTCGTCATCCCCTGAGCACCTCCGCCTCGGCATCGACGCGCGCCTCCGCACCGGGACCGGCGTGGACGGCGTCGCCCGCGACCGCGCGGGCGCGCCTGCGGCGCACCACCGAGCCCCCGGCGACCGCGACCGTGAACGCCGCGAGGGCCAGCAGCACGATCGAGGGGCCCGGAGGCAGATCGTACTGGAAGGACCCGGCGAGACCCGAAACGGCGGACAGGACCCCGATCCCCATCGCGGCCAGCATCGTCCCCCAGAAGCCCCGGGTGAGCTGCTGCGCCGCCGCCACCGGGACCACCATCAGCGCGCTGACCAGCAGCAGCCCGATCGCGCGCATCGAGATCACCACCGTGACCGCGGCGGTCGCGGCGATCAGCACGCTGAGGAACCGGACGGGCAGGCCCGCCGCCCGCGCGACCTCCTCGTCCTGGCACAGCAGGAACAGCTCGCGGCCGAACACCGCGATGATCGCCAGGACGGCGGCGGCGAGCCCCGCGACCACGTACAGGTCGGCCACCGTCACGCTGCTGATCGAGCCGAACAGGTAGGACTGGAGGCTCGCCGAGCCGTCGCCCGCGGCGTTGGTGAGGATCACGCCGCCCGCGAGCCCGCCGTAGAACAGCAGCGCGAGCGCGACGTCCCCGCCGCTGCGGCTGCGGGCGCGCACCACCTCGATCGCCACCGCGCCGAGCACCGACACGACCAGCGCGCCGAGGACGGGCGAGGTGCTGGTGAGCAGCCCCAGCCCGATGCCGGTCAGCGCGATGTGGCCGATGCCGTCGCCGAGCAGCGACAGCCTGCGCTGCACGATGAACGTGCCGACGGCCGGGGCGGTCAGCCCGATCAGCACCGCCATCACCAGGGCGACGCGCATGAAGTCGTACCGCAGCATCTCGCTCACGCGGGCCCTCCCGTGGTCGCGGCCCGGCCGGCCGGCGCGGCGTGGGCGGTGGTCTCGTGGACGACGCGGCCGTGGCCGAGTTCGACCGTGCGGGTGACGAGCGGCTCCAGCGGGCCCAGTTCGTGCGCGACCAGCACCACCGTGCGCCCGTCGCCCGCCAGCCCGTGGAGGGCGGCGGCGAGCGCGGCCTGGCTGCGCGCGTCCACGCCGGCGGTCGGCTCGTCCAGCACGAACACGTCGGGCTCGCCGGCGAGGGCGCGGGCGATCAGCACCCGCTGCTGCTGGCCGCCCGACAGCAGGTGCGCCGAGTCGCGGGCCCGCTCGGCGAGCCCCACCGTCCGCAGCGCGCGGTCGACGGCGGCGCGGTCGGCCGCCCGGTCGGTGAACAGGGCGGGCAGGCCGCGGGTCCGCCGGGCCACCCGCCCGGACGCCACGACCTCCCGGACGGTCGCCGGCACGCCGCCGCCCATCGGGAGCCGCTGCGGGACGTACCCGATCCGGTTCCAGGCGCGGAACCGGGCGGGCGGCTCGCCGTAGATCTCGGTGCGGCCCGCGGCCAGCGGGACGAGCCCGAGCAGCGCCTTGACCAGCGTGGACTTGCCGGCGCCGTTCGGGCCGAGGACCGCCAGCACGTCCCCCGCCTCGACCCGCAGGCCGATGCCGGCGAGGATGTCGCGGCCGTCCCGCCGGACGGCGCCGCCGGTCATCGCGAGCGGCGGGGCCGCGTCCTCGGTCGGGCGGTTCATGAGCACTCCAGGGCGGGACGCAGGGTCCGCAGGTTCTCTCGCATGATCGTCAGGTAGTCGCCGGACGAGCCGTCCTCGATGCCCTCGACCGGGTCCAGCACGGCGGTCCGCACGCCCGCCTCGCGGGCCAGCGCCTCCGCGGCCTTCGGGCTGACCAGCGTCTCGCTGAAGACCGTCGTGGCGCCGGTGGCGGACACCAGCCGGGTCAGCCCGGCGAGCCGCTTCGGCGAGGGCCCGCCGGACGGGTCGACCCCGGAGACCGGGATCTGCCGCAGCCCGTAGCGGTCGGCGAGGTAGCCGAACGCGGCGTGCGCGGTGATGACGTCCCGGCGCGCGCAGGTCTTCAGGCCGTCCCGGAAGGCGCGGTCGAGCCCGGTCAGCTCGCCCGCCGTCGCCTCGGCGCGCCGCCGGTAGCCGGGCGCGCGGCCGGGGTCGGCGGCGGCCAGCCGCTCGCCGAGCGCGGTCGCGACGGCCGCCATGCGGCTCGGGTCGAGCCAGATGTGCGGGTCGTAGGGCGCCTCGCGGTGGCGGACGCCGTCGTGCGCCTCCGCGTCGTCGGTCTCGCCCGGCGGCGGCAGCGTCCGCACCAGGGACGCGGCGTCCAGCGACCGGCCCTTCGCGTGCTTGCGGACGGCGTCGTCGACGGCGGGCTGGACGCCCGCGACGTAGACGGCGAGGTCGGCGTCCTCGACTCCGGCGACCTGGCGGGCGGTCAGCTCCAGGTCGTGGGGCTCCATCCCGGGCTTGGTGAGCGTCCGCACGAAGACGTCGTCTCCGCCGACCCGCTCCGCCAGCCATGCCATCGGGTAGAACGAGGCGACCACGGCGGTCTTGCCCGGCGGGACGTCCGCGTCCGCGCCGGCGCAGCCCGTCAGCCCCGCGGCGAGCCCGGCCAGGGCCAGGGCGGCCGCCGGGAGGGCGCGCAGGGGGTCGCGGAGGCGGGGCACGGGACGATTATGGACGAAGATGAAAACGGTTGTCAAAACCGGCCGATGCCGCGCCCCAGGGCGAACCCGACGAGGACCGCCAGCGCGGCGAGCCGCAGCAGCCGTCCCGAGCCGTCCAGCACGGGCCAGTTGAGATAGGCGAACCAGCCCAGCGCGACGGCGAGGACCAGCAGCCCGGCCGCCGCGACCCAGCCCGTGCCGGCCATGCCGACCACCAGCAGCGCGAACACCGCGACGAGCAGCGTCCACCGCGGCAGCCGGTGCAGGAACACCACCGGCGCCGCGCTCCGCCGCTCGACGGCCGCCCGCAGGCCGCCCCCGCGCTCACCCTTCGTCTCCACAGGCACCAACGTACTGCCAGGATGGACGGATGATCGCGATAACCCGGTACCGGGTGCCGGGCGAGGAGGCCGACGGATTCGCCGAGCGGATGACCGCGGTGCTGGCCGCGCTGTCCGCGGCCCCGGGCTTCCGCTCCGGCCGCCTCGCCCGGACCGTCGACGACCCCGGCCTGTGGGCCCTCGTCACCGAGTGGGACGGCGCCGGCCACTACCGGCGCGCGCTCGGCGGGTACGAGATCCGGCTCCAGTTCATGCCGCTCGCCGTGCTGGCGGTGGACGAGCCCGGCGCCTACGAGGTCGTCAGTTCGGCCTGACCCGGCGCCCCGCCGGTTCACGAGCGGGGAAACCACCGGGCAAGAAGCGCCCTGGCCCGGTTTCGCCGCCCCGGGCATGGTCATCTTTGCCCCTGCACGATCATGCCGCGGTCCTCGGGGGAGTTGCGATGCGCCATGCCGTCCTGTTCAGCGTGCTCTCCGGGGCGGCGGCGGTCGCTCCCGTCCTCGCCTTCGCCGGGACGGTTCCCGAGCGGCTCGCTGCCCGCCCGGCCGCCGGGCCGACCGAGGGCGGCGGGGCGCGCGTCGTCGAGTACCGCGGGCTGCGCGTCCCCGTCCCCGCGGGCTGGGCCGTCCACCGGCTCGACGCGGACCCGTCCCAGTGCGTCCGGTACGACCGGCACGCCGTCTACCTCGGGCGGCCCGGGCCGCAGCCCGACTGCCCGGCGCGGGTCGTCGGGCGCACCGAGGCCGTCCACATCGAACCCGCCGCAGGCGGCCGCGGCTCGCGGACGGTCGTGCACGCCGACAGGCTCGCCGCGCTCACCGTCGCGCCGGACGCCGGCCACGAGACGCGCCTCACCCTGCCCGAGGCCGGGGTCACGATCACCGGCGTGTACGGGCGGGACCCGGCGCGGCTCCAGCGGGTCCTGCGCGGCGCCCGGGTCTCCGCGCGATGGACCGCGGCGCCCCGCGCGTCCGGCGCGCCGTCCAGCCCCGACGTCCGCCGGGAGGCCCCAGGGGACGACACGGGAGACGGCGCGGGGGACGGCACGGTGCCGGACGCCGGCCTCGACCGCCCGTGGGTGCGCGGCAAGGGCTTCGACACCTGCACGGCGCCGTCGCTCGCCACCATGAAGGCGTGGCGGCCCTCGTTCAAGGTCACCAACATCTACATCGGCGGCGCGGCACGCGGCTGCGCCCAGCCGAACCTCACCGCGTCCTGGGTGCGGAAGGTCCGCAAGATGGGGTACCGCCTCACGCCCACCTACGTCGGCCTCCAGGCGCCGTGCGGGAGCCGCCCGCAGCGCTTCACCGCCAAGAACGCCGCCGGGCAGGGCGCGAAGGCCGCCGTGGACGCGGCCCGCAGGGCGAGGGCGCTCGGCGTCCCGGAGGGCAAGCCGATCTACTTCGACATGGAGGCGTACAACACCAAGAAGAAGGCGTGCAGGGCGGCCGTCCTGCGGTTCGTCGACCAGTGGGTGGAGCGGCTCGCCGGCGAGGGCTACGTCCCGTGCCTCTACAGCAGCGCGAAGTCCGGCATCCGCGACGTCGGCCGGGCGGACGGGATCAGCAAGCCCGCCGCCGTCTGGTTCGCCAACTGGAACGGCCGCGCCTCGGTCTACGACGACCCGTTCCTGCCGAACGGCTGGTGGTCCCCGCACCGCCGCATCAAGCAGTACCGGGGCGCCCACAAGGAGAGGCACGGCGGCGTCACGCTCAACATCGACCGCAACATCGTGGACGGACGCGTCTACTAGGGCCTTTCCAACCGGCCGGGTGCCCTAAGCTGGGAAATGCTCTCCGGCGCCGGCGACGACCGCGCCGGGGCTCATCACCGGGGATCACACTCGCCGCCGCCCGCCGCTCCCGCGCGGGCCGGGGGCGCACTCACTGTCCCGCCGACCGCCAGCCGGATGGAGAAGATTTCATGGCACGCCGTTCCGATGTGCTGGACACGATCGTCAACCTCGCCAAGCGGCGGGGCCTGGTGTACCCGTCGAGCGAGATCTACGGCGGGCTCCGCGCGTCCTGGGACTACGGCCCGCTCGGCGTCGAGCTGAAGAACAACGTCAAGCGCCAGTGGTGGAAGTCCATGGTGCAGGGCCGCGACGACGTCGTCGGCCTCGACTCGTGCGTCATCCTGGCGCGCGAGGTCTGGGAGGCCAGCGGCCACGTCCAGGCGTTCGTCGACCCGCTCACCGAGTGCCAGTCCTGCCACAAGCGCTTCCGGGCCGACCACCTGGAGGAGTCCTACGCGGAGAAGCACGGCCGCCCGCCCGCGAACGGCCTCGCCGACATCTCCTGCCCCAACTGCGGCGTCAAGGGCTCGTTCACCGAGCCGAAGATGTTCAACGGCCTGCTCAAGACCTACCTCGGCCCCGTCGAGGACGAGTCGGGCCTGGCCTACCTGCGTCCCGAGACCGCGCAGGGCATCTTCATCAACTACCTGAACGTCCAGCAGTCCGCGCGCCGCAAGGTGCCGTTCGGCATCGGGCAGATCGGCAAGTCGTTCCGCAACGAGATCACGCCGGGCAACTTCATCTTCCGGACCCGCGAGTTCGAGCAGATGGAGATGGAGTTCTTCGTCAAGCCCGGCAGCGACGAGGAATGGCACCAGTACTGGATCGACGAGCGCATGCAGTGGTACGTCGACCTCGGCATCCGCAAGGAGAACCTGCGGCTGTTCGAGCACCCGCAGGAGAAGCTGTCCCACTACTCCAAGCGCACCGTCGACGTGGAGTACAAGTTCGACTTCGTCGGCAGCGAGTGGGGCGAGCTTGAGGGCATCGCCAACCGCACCGACTACGACCTGACGACGCACTCGAAGGCGTCCGGCGCCGACCTGTCGTTCTTCGACCAGGAGTCCGGCGACCGGTTCACCCCGTACGTGATCGAGCCCGCGGCGGGCGTCGACCGCTGCACGCTGACGTTCATGATGGACGCCTACGCCGAGGACGAGGCGCCCAACGCCAAGGGCAAGCTGGAGAAGCGCGCCGTCATGCGGCTCGACCGCCGGCTCGCCCCGGTCAAGGTCGCGGTGCTGCCGCTGTCGCGCAACGCCGACCTGTCGCCGAAGGCCCGCGACCTCGCCGCGCGGCTCCGCCGGAACTGGAACGTCGACTTCGACGACGCCGGGGCCATCGGCCGCCGCTACCGCCGCCAGGACGAGATCGGCACCCCGTTCTGCGTCACCGTCGACTTCGACACCCTGGAGGACGACGCGGTGACCGTCCGGGAGCGCGACTCGATGAGCCAGGAGCGCATCGCGATCGGCCAGGTCGAGGCGTTCCTCGCGGCGCAGCTCGTCGGCTGCTGACCCCGGCCGGGAGACCGCCGGGAGACCGCCGCGGGCTCCTGGGAGACCGCCACGGGCCGCCCCCGTATGCCGGGGGCGGCCCGCTTCGTTCTGGGAGCGTGTCCGTATGGGAGCGAACAGGGGGAGCGGTCTGATCAGCCCGTGACGTACAGGGTCTGGTCGTAGGCGCCGGAGCCGGCGGTGGTCTCGCCGCGCAGCTGGTAGGTGGCGGTGACGGTCGCCGTGGACGGGCACAGGAAGTTGCTGCCCGACTGCTTGTTCACCGTGGCGCCGTTCACGCCGACCTGCGCCTGGTTGTTGCCGGTGACGGGACGGTTGGCGTTGTCGGGGTTGTAGCCGGAGGCGGTGAGGGAGCCGCCGAACACGCAGGTGATCCCGCCGAACAGGTCCACCACGGCCTGGACCTTGAAGTTGGCGATCGTGACGGCCGCGTCGCGGTTGCCGGTGTGCCCGGAGTCGTAGGCGACGCTGCCGCCGCTCCACGGCAGGGCCTGCGGGGTGATGGTGACGTTGGCGGTGCCGGTGCAGCTGCTGAAGTCGGCGGCGGCGATGCTGAGGCCGGTGCCGTCGGAGTTGATCCGGCCGGTCATCGTCGACTGGCTGCAGGAGCCGCTGCCGATCGACGTGGAGACCGTCGCGTTGCCGAGCAGCGACGCCTGGACGTTGCCGGAGTAGGCCGCGGCCGAGGCCGAGCCCTTGCGGATGGTGGTACCCGCGGCGTACGCGGGGGCGACCCCCGCGGCGAGGACGGCCAGCGCGGCGGTCCCGACGATCGCGGTCTGTCTGATACGTGCCACCGGAAACTCCTCTGTCCGGTTCGGGGTGGGCATACGCGAAAGTAATTCGCGTTGGGCGGCCGGGCAATGGCGGACGGCCGATTGCGGCCTGGCCGCATTGGGACACCGGCGAGTGTCTGCTGGTCGGGCGCGGACGGCGGGACGGGTGACGGCAATGTCGCGCCGGGCCGCCTTGACGGCGATTTGCTTCCGTGTTTGGGCGGACGAGGGCGAACGGCGTCTCCGCTTTGGGGAACCTGGGCTAGGT
Organism: Actinomadura sp. GTD37; assembly: GCF_041951365.1. NCBI lineage: Bacteria > Bacillati > Actinomycetota > Actinomycetes > Streptosporangiales > Thermomonosporaceae > Actinomadura > Actinomadura sp. GTD37. Next base: position 884,883 of record NZ_JBGNUS010000002.1, on the reverse strand, counting down.
TGGCGGGATGGGCGGACCGGACGGCTCGCCGCGATGACCGGGGAGGGCGGAATGCGCGACGCGCTGCGCTCCCCCCTCGCCTGGTCGCGGCTCCCCGCCGCCCGGGTGCTCCTCCTCCTGCTCGGCATGCTCGGCTTCGTCGCCGGGCCGGTCGGCGCCGGGGCCCACGGCGGCGCGTCCGCCACCGGGGCGATCTCCGGAGTCCGGCCCGCGCAGGTGGCGAAGGCGCCCGTCCGCTCCAGGTCGTCCACCAAGCCGCGGACGGCCCGGCACGTCCAGCAGGTCCGGGAACGCGCCGTCGTCGCCGTCGCTCGGCACGCCGCCGGGGCCGCCGCGCCGAGCGCGCAGCCCCCGCACGCCGCGCTGCCCGCGTCCGGCGCCGACGTCCCGCCGCCGGGCGGGCGCCTCGCCCCGCCCGCCGCCGCGCCCCTCTCGCCCGACCTCGCGCCGCGCGCCGTCCCGCGCGGGCGCGCACCTCCCTCCCCCGCACGGATCTGAGCCACCTGTCCGCGGTGCCGCACGCTGAGGCGCGGCGCCGAAGCCCCCGTGTGGAGGTTCCCTCTTGACGCGCGCCAACGTGGTGCGGGCGGTACTGGCGTTCGCCGTGCTCGCCACATCGTTCTATTTCGCCTGGTCAAAACCAGCCCGCCTCGGCCTCGACCTCCGCGGCGGCACCCAGATCGTCCTGGAGACGCAGAACTCGCCGACCGTCAAGGCCGACCGCGAGGCCACCGACCGCGCCCGCGAGGTGCTGCACCGGCGCATCGACGCGCTCGGCGTCGCCGAGTCGTCCATCACCCGGTCCGGCGACCGGCGGCTGATCGTCGAGCTGCCGGACGTCCAGGACCCGACCCGCGCCACCGAGGCCGTCGGCAAGACCGCGCAGCTCACCGCGCACCCCGTGCTGCCCAACACCGGCAAGGCCGAGCAGGGCCAGCAGCTGATCCCGGACGAGAGCGGGCAGCAGATCCTCATTGGCCCCGCCGCGCTCACCGGCGCCGGCATCGGCGAGGCGAGCGCCTCCTACGACGCGCAGAACCTCGGCGGCTGGGCCGTCAACGTCGACTTCAAGGGCAGCGGCGGCAAGACCTGGGAGAAGCTGACCGCCAAGGCCGCCTGCGCCGCCGGCGACGAGCGGCGCGTCGCGATCGTCCTGGACGGCAAGGTCATCTCCTCCCCGCAGGTGACCGAGAGCGTGCCCTGCGGCGTCGGCATCACCGGCGGCTCCACCCAGATCACCGGCGACTTCACCGCGAGCGAGGCCAAGGACCTCGCGGCCCTCATCCAGGGCGGTTCGCTGCCCGTCCCCGTGAAGATCATCGAGCAGCGGGTGGTCGGCCCGACGCTCGGCGACGAGGCCATCGACGCCAGCGCCAAGGCCGCGGTCATCGGCATCATCCTGACCGGCCTGTTCATCATCCTCGTCTACCGGCTCGTGGGCCTGCTCGCCACGGTCGCGCTCGCCGGCTACGCGCTGATCTCCTACGGCGCCCTCGTCGCGATCGGCGCGACGCTGACCCTGCCCGGCCTCGCCGGTTTCGTACTGGCCGTCGGCATGGCGATCGACGCCAACGTGCTGGCCTTCGAACGGGCCAGGGAGGAACGGGCGGCGGCGCCGGGCCGCAGCGCGCGGGCGGCGCTGTCCATCGGGTTCAACAAGGCGTGGTCGGCGATCGCGGACTCGGCCGTCACCACGCTGCTGGCCGGCGGCCTGCTGTTCTTCCTCGCGTCCGGGCCGGTCAAGGGGTTCGGCGTCACGCTGACCATCGGCGTGCTCGGCTCGCTGATCTCGGCGATGCTGCTGAGCCGCGTCCTCACCGACGCCGCCGCCGCGCGGATGCCCCGGCTCAGCAAGGGCAGGATGGGCGGCCTCGGCGGCGCCGGACGGATCCGCAACTGGCTGGAGACCAGCGGCCCCGACATCATGAAGCGCAGCCGGATGTGGATCGGGATCTCCGTCCTCGCGGTCGTCATCGCCATGACCGGGATCTTCACCCGCGGGCTGAACTTCGGCGTGGAGTTCACCGGCGGACGCCTCGTCGAGTACTCCACCAGCCAGCACGTCGACATCGACAAGGCCCGCGCCGCCGTCGCCGACGCCGGGTTCCCGCGCGCCGTCGTGCAGACGTCCGGGGAGGACGACATCTCCGTCCGCACGTCCGAGCTGACGAACGACGAGGAGAAGCGGATCCAGGAGGCCCTCGCGAAGGAGGGCGGCGGCGCCGCCAAGCAGCGCGACGAGCTGATCGGGCCGAGCCTCGGCGACGAGCTGCGGACCAAGGCGCTGATCGCCCTCGGCGTCGCGCTGCTGGTCCAGCTCGCCTACCTGACGATCCGGTTCCGCTGGACGTTCGCGGCCGGCTCGGTGCTCGCCATGTTCCACGACATCACGATCGTCACCGGCGTGTTCGCCTGGCTCGGCAAACCGATCGACGGGGTCTTCCTCGCCGCGCTGCTCACCATCATCGGGTACTCGGTGAACGACTCCGTCGTCGTGTTCGACCGCGTCCGGGAGCTGTGGGGGAACAATCCCAAGGGCCGGTTCGCCGACATCGCGAACCGGGGCACGCTGCAGACCGTCCCGCGGACGATCAACACCGGCATGGGCGCGCTGTTCATCCTGGCGGCGCTCGCGGTCCTCGGCGGCGACTCGCTGACCGACTTCGCGATCGCCCTGCTGATCGGCATCGTCGTCGGGACGTACTCCAGCGTCTTCACCGCGACGCCCATCGCCGTCGTCCTGGAGCGCTTCGCGAAGGCCCCGCCGCCGCAGGGCAAGGGCAAGAAGCCCGTCCGCCGCACCGCCGACAGCTCCGGCGCGGTCGTCTAGCCCCGCCCGTCCGCCGGCGCCCCGTCCCGGGCGCCGGCGGGTGTCGCGGCCCGCCGCTCCGGGGCTCGCGCGCCGCCTCCGCGGTCAGTGCGGGACCACGGAGCGCTTCAGCGGCCCGTTGACGCCCGTGACCAGGCAGAAGGCCAACCGGTTCCCGCCTTCCCAGCCGCCCTTGTCCGGTGCCGCGTACGCCAGGTCGGCGATCTCGGACGGGGGCCGCGCACCCCAGGCCTTGCGTGCGAACCCGACGCACCTGGCGAGGACCTTCTTCTCCATTCCCTTGTCGCCCGGGTATTCGTCGCCGTGCATCGTGAAGGAGGCGAGCACCTCGTACTCGTGCTCCTTGGTGCACGGGATGAGGGGCTGGTCGCCGTTGTCGCTCCACTTCTCGACGCAGTCTCCCGGCGCGAGCTCGGTGGTGTACTGCGTCTTCGTCTCCATGGTCTGGTCGAGGGGCGCCTGCAGCCGGCCGGACCCGGTGTAGCTCATCAGGCACCGCGCCGTGCGCTTCCCGTCCTTCCACGCGTCCTCGTCCGGGGGCGCGACCCGCAGTTCGAGGTCCTTGCCGTAGCGGCTGCGCTCCAGGAAGCCGGTCAGGTCGCGGCACGCCGTCCACGCCCGGTCGCTCGCCTCGCGCTCGCCCGGGTACGGCACATCGGGAAGCTCCGTCTCGCCGCTGATCTCGCCCCGGTGGGGCGTGGCGCACGGCAGCGGCCGCACGAACATGCCGTCGGGCGTCTCCTCGAACTCGCTGAAGCAGGTGCCCGGCCGCAACGTGGTCACGGCCACCTTGCCGTCCTCGCGGGCGCCCGGTTCTGCCGAGCCCGGGGGCAGCGGCCCGACGGTCACGGCGGCGGCGACGGCGGCGACCCAGACGACCGACGCGGCGAGACCGCCGGCGGCGAGGCCCTTGCCCCGCTCGCCCCGGCGCCCGGCCTGGACGAAGGCGGCGATCGCGAACCCGACCGCGAAGACGACCATGCCGAGCAGGCCCGCGACGAGCGCGACGACCGCGAACCGGTTCGTTCGCCGAGGGCCCGCGATGGGCGGCTCGGTGAGCGGCGGCCCCATCGCCGGCGGAGCATCCGGCGGGGGCTCGGCGGGCGCGTCCGGCGCCACCCAGGCGGGTGCGGTCTCGTTCGGCGATTCGTCGTCAGGGGTGGTCATGGGATCTCCGGAGGCGGGGGCGGGCAGTTCGTGCGGAGCGGTCGTTCCAGCGGGCTCACTTCGGCACCACCGATCCCCTCAGCAGGCCGATGGTTCCGGTGATGAGGCAGGTGACCTGCCGGTTCTCCTTCATCCAGTTGTCCAGGACAGGCGCCTCGTAGTGCCGGTCCGCTCCCTGGTCGGCGGGCACGCGCGGCCCGGCGGGGCCGAACATCGCCTCCCAGCGGCTCCGGCACCCCTCGTCCGCGTCGCGTGCCACCGCCTCGTCGCCCGGCCACTCGCCGTCCCGCAGCGTGAACACGGCGTACACCTCGAACTTGTGCTCCAGGCGGCAGTCGATGGCTGGCAGGAATCCGCTGATCTGCCACTTGGTGAGGCAGTCGCCGGGGGCGAGGCGCGCCAGCGGCACCAGCTCCGTCTCCTTGGTGGCGAGGAGCGGTGCGGTGAGCCGATCCGGGCCGGGGTAGCGGAGGAGGCACAGCACGTCGCGGTCGCCGTCCTTCCACGCCTTCTCGTCGGGACGGTCGGCGTACAGTTCGAGCCGGTTCCCGTAGGTGCTCTGCCTCAGGAACCGGGTGCGCTCGCCGCACTCCTTCCGGGCCATCTCCGCGACGGCCCGGTCGCCGGGGAACGCCGCGGCGGGCAGGGTCACCTCAGCGCCGATCTCCCCCTCGTGAGGCCGGTCGCAAGGCGAGGGCACGAGGAGGATCCGTGTCGACCGCTCTTCGAGTGCGCTGAAGCAGTCACCGCCGCGCAGGTCGGACGCCCACGTCTTGCCGTGCGTGTCGATCCGGCGGGCCGTGTCCTGCACGCGGTGGGCGGCCATGACCGCCACGACGCTGAAGACGAGGGTCCAGACGGCCGCCGCCACCAGCCCGCCGGCGGCGAGGCCCCGGCCCTTCTCGCCGCGGCGCCCGGCCTGGACGAGCGCGGCGATGCCGAAGCCGACCGCCGGCAGGACCAGGCCGAGCAGCCCCGTGACGAGCGAGGCGACCGCTAACCCGTTCGTCCGGCGCCGCGCGGCGGACGGCTCGGCGTGCGGGGCCGGTGCGTAGGGAGCCGGCGCGCCAGGGGCGGGTGCGTCGGGCGCGGGGGCGTCCGGAGGGGCCCAGGCGGGGGCGTCGTCGGGCGGGGGCGAGGTCATGGCAGCAGCGGCTTCTTCAGCGGGCGGTCCTCGCTCTCGCCCAGGCAGACGACGGTGCGGACGCCGGCCGTCCAGTCCTCCTTGGCCGGGGGGACACGCATGACCAGGTCCGGGGTGCGGCCCCCGCGGAAGGCCCGGTCGTAGCGGTCGTCGCAGCCGTCCTCGGCCCGCCGGTCGGCCTTCCCCGTGCCCGGGTACGGCCCGTCCTTCAGTTCGAAGACGGCGTAGACCTCACTCCAGTGCTCCTCGGTGCAGGAGAGCGTGCGCTGGGCCATCGCTTCCCCGTCCCACTTGCCGAGGCAGTCGCCGCGGACGAGTTCGTACCAGAGCTTCAGGTTCGGATCCAGGGTCTGGGCGAGCGGCAGGGTGATCTTCCCGGCGCCCTCGATCTGGATCAGGCAGAGCACCTCCCGGTCCCCGCTCCGCCAGGCCGTCCGGCCCGGTGCGGCGGCGTAGGGCTGGAGGTGCTCGCTGTACCTGCTCTTCTCCAGGTCGATGAGCCGCTGGGAGCACGCCTGGTTCGCCAGCTCGAAGACCTCCTTTTCGCCGGGGTAGGGGCCGTCTGGCAGGCGCAGCTTGGCGGCGAGCTCACCCTCGTGCGGCTGCGTGCAGGGCAGCGCGGTCACGAGCGAGGTCCGGGCGTCCCCGTTGAAACCGGTGAAGCAGTCGCCGACGCGCAGCAGGCCGGGGAGCACCCTGTCGCTCCGGGAGACGTGCCCCGACTCGTCCCGTTCGACGGTGAGCAGGGAGCCGGCGACCGCCGTCGCCGCGACCACGCCCGCGACGACCCAGACGGCCGAGGCCGCCAGGCCGCCGATGGCGAGGCCCTTGCCCTTCTCGCCCCTGCGGCCGGCCTGGACGAGCGCGGCGATGCCGAAACCGGCCGCGAGCGGGAGCAGCCCGAGGAGGCCGGTGACCAGGGCCGCGATCGCGAGCCGGTTCGTCCGCGCGGGGCGGGGCGGCAGCGCGGGGGGCGGCTGCGGCGCGGGCGGTCCGGCGGGGGACGGGGCCGTGGCGGGCGGAGACGCGTCCGGCTCGGCCCAGTCGGAGGCCGGGCCGCTCTCTTCGGCGGGCTCGGCGGGCTCGGCGGGCTTGGTGGGTTGCGCGGGCTCGGCGGGCTCGGCGGGGCCGTCCGGGACGTCGTCAGTGGGGGGTGGCGTGGTCACGGCGGAACGGTAACCGGAACGTCCAGCGAAAGGGGCAATTCCGACAGAAGTCGATCAATCTGTGACCAGCGGTTCCGTGGCCGGGGCGCCCGCCCCGGCCACGGGCCGTCAGGCGAGCGGCGGCTGCGGCTCGTCGTTCTCCGCCCTGATCACCTGCATCACCGCGTTGATCAGCGCGAGGTGGGTGAACGCCTGCGGGAAGTTGCCGAGGTGCCGGCCGGTGTGCGGGTCGATCTCCTCGGCGTACAGCTGGAGCGGGCTCGCGTACGACAGCAGCTTCTCGCACAGCGCCCGCGCCCGTTCCAGCTCGCCGATCATCACCAGGGAGCTGACCAGCCAGAACGAGCAGATGGTGAAGGTGCCCTCCTCGGACTCGAACCCGTCGTCGGTCTCCGTGGCCCGGTAGCGCAGGACGAGGTCGTCCTCCGACAGCTCGTCCGCGATGGCGAGGACGGTCTCGCGGACGCGCTTGTCGTCGGCGGGCAGGAAGCCGAGCAGCGGGATCAGCAGCGCCGACGCGTCCAGCGTCGTCGCCCCGTAGTGGGCGGTGAAGACGCCGCGCTCGTCCAGCGCGTTGGCGAGCACGTCCGCGTGGATCTCGTCGGCGGCGGCCTGCCAGCGGCGCGCCCGGTCCTGGTCGCCGCGGACGCGGGCGAGCCGGGCGCCGCGCTCGGCCGCCACCCAGCAGAAGACCTTCGAGGAGGTGAAGTGCTGCGGCTCGCCGCGCACCTCCCACATGCCGCAGTCGGGGGTGCGCCAGTTGGCGAGGGCGTCCTCCACCTGCTTGATGATGATCTTCCAGAGCCGGTCGTCCAGCCGGTCCCGCTTGCGCACGAACAGGTAGATGGAGCCGATGATCGCGCCCCACACGTCGTGCTGCGCCTGCATGTACGCCTCGTTGCCGATGCGCACGGGACGGGCGTTGCCGTAGCCGGTGAGGTGCTCCAGCGTGGACTCGGGCAGCTCCTCCCGCCCGTCCAGCCCGTACATGATCTGGAGCTTGCCCTCGGCGGCCTCGGCGACGTCGGTGATGAAGTAGAAGAAGTCGTTGGCCTCCCAGTCGTAGCCGAGCGTGTAGAACGCCCACAGCGCCATCGTGGAGTCGCGGATCCAGGTGTAGCGGTAGTCCCAGTTGCGGTCGCCGCCCGGCGCCTCCGGCAGCGACGTCGTCGCCGCCGCCGCGACCGCGCCCGACGGCGCGAACGTCAGCCCCTTCAGCGTCAGCGCGCTGCGCTGCAGGTGGCTCCGCCACGGGTGGTCGGGGAAGCGGCCCCGGTCGAGCCAGTGCTGCCAGTGGTGGACGGTCCAGACGAGCCGCTCCTGCGCCTCCTCCCACGACGAGGGCGCCGCGTGCTCGCTCCACGACAGCGCCACGAAGCGGGACTCGCCCTGCTTCAGCAGCGTCCGGGACGTGGCGAGCGACCCCTCGAACCCGACGTTCATGTCGGTGGTGAGCCGCAGCCCGATGCCGTTGCCGCGCGCGACGGCCTCGTGATAGCCGGCGCCGGTGTGCTCCCAGCGCGCCGGCGTCTGGCCGTAGTCGAACACCGGCATGCAGTCGAGCCGGACCTGCGCCTGGCCGTTCACGCACCGCACCATCCGCAGCAGGACGTGGTCGGCGTCGTAGTCCGTCGGGGCCCTGCGGTGCGTGTGGGACCGTTCCGTCTCGTGGTGCCACGGGCCCATGAGGAGGGCGTCCGTCACCACGAGCCAGCCGCCGTGCACCCACCAGGTGGTCTCCATCACCATGGTCCCGGGGATGTAGCGCTGCGCGGCGGGCACCTCCACGCCCGCCGGGCCGACCCGGAAGTACCCGGCGTCGCGGTCCAGGATCGACCCGAACACGCTCGGCGAGTCCATCTTCGGCAGGCACATCCACTCGATGTTCCCGCTCGGAGCGACCAGGGCGGTCGTCTCGCAGTCGGACAGGAACCCGTAATCGGCTATGGGGGCGAACGGATCTCCCGCCCGGCCACCGGCGACCTTCGGCCTCAAAGCCTCACCTCCTTGATCCATCATTCCCTCTTCCGTCCATGGCCGCGCCAGGCGGGCCGATCGGATGCCCCGACCGGCCCCCGGGCGCCGTGTGGCGTTGGTCTCCTCATTGGAATAGACCATTATCTGCGGTCTGAGCTGGGAAAACTCCCTCCGGAGCACCGGGCGCCGAACAGTCCCCGCGGGCGCGGGTACAGTCCCGGCAAACAGGGCAGCGGACCCGCTTCTGCCTGGGGGAACGCGACGGAGCGCGCCCCCGGCGAGACGGGCCCGGACCTGCCACTGGGTGGAACCGGAGCGAGAAGGAGCTCCCCGTGCCGAAGTTCGTGTACGACTTCACTGAGGGAAACAAGGACCTCAAGGACCTGCTGGGCGGCAAGGGCGCCAACCTGGCCGAGATGACCAACCTCGGACTGCCCGTGCCCCCCGGGTTCACGATCACCACCGAGGCCTGCCGGCATTACCTCGAGCACGGGAACCTGCCCGAGGGCCTGCCGGACGAGGTGAACGCCCACCTCGCCGACCTCGAGTCCGCGATGGGGAAGAAGCTCGGCCAGAGCGACGACCCGCTCCTGGTCAGCGTACGGTCCGGCGCCAAGTTCAGCATGCCGGGCATGATGGAGACCGTCCTCAACGTCGGCCTGAACGACGAGTCCGTGCACGGGCTCGCCGCGCAGGCGGGCGACGAGCGGTTCGCGTGGGACTCCTACCGGCGGCTGATCCAGATGTTCGGCAAGACCGTGCTGGACATCGACGGCGACCTGTTCGAGGACGCCATCGACGAGGTCAAGCGCGCCCGCGGCAGCGACCAGGACGCCGACCTGGTCGCCGACGACTTCAAGGAGCTGGTCGGCCGGTTCAAGGGCATCGTCCGGGAGTCGGCCGGGCGGGACTTCCCGACCGACCCGCGCGAGCAGATGGACCTCGCCGTCAAGGCGGTGTTCGACTCCTGGAACGCGCCCCGCGCGATCCTCTACCGGCGGCAGGAGCGCATCCCCGTCGACCTCGGCACCGCCGTCAACATCTGCTCGATGGTCTTCGGCAACATGGGCCTCGACTCCGGGACGGGCGTCGCGTTCACCCGCGACCCCGCGTCCGGCCAGCAGGGCATCTACGGCGACTACCTGCAGAACGCCCAGGGCGAGGACGTCGTCGCCGGCATCCGCAACACGGTGCCGCTCAAGGACCTGGAGCGCATCGACAAGGCGTCCTACGACCGGCTTCTCGACATCATGGAGACGCTGGAGAACCACTACCGCGACATGTGCGACATCGAGTTCACGATCGAGCGCGGGAAGCTGTGGATGCTGCAGACCCGGGTCGGCAAGCGGACCGCCGCCGCGGCGTTCCGCATCGCCTGCCAGCTGCTCGACCAGGGGCTCATCGACGTGGACGAGGCGGCCCGCCGCGTCACCGGCGACCAGCTCGCGCAGCTCATGTTCCCCCGGTTCGCCAGCAGGGTGGACGGCGTCCGCAAGCTCACCAGGGGCATGAACGCCTCGCCGGGCGCGGCCGTAGGCAAGGTCGTGTTCACCTCCGGCCGCGCGGTGGAACTCGCCGGGCGGGGCGAGGACGTGATCCTCGTCCGCCGCGAGACCAACCCCGACGACCTCGCCGGCATGGTCGCGGCCAGGGGCGTCCTCACCTCGCGCGGAGGCAAGACCTCGCACGCCGCCGTCGTGGCGCGCGGCATGGGGAAGACCTGCGTCTGCGGCGCCGAGGAACTGGACGTCGACGTCAAGAACGGGCAGTTCACCGCGCCCGGCGGCGTCACGGTGACCGAGGGCGACGTCATCTCGATCGACGGGTCGTCCGGCGACGTCTACCTCGGCGAGGTGCCCGTCGAGGACTCGCCCGTCGTCCGGTACTTCGAGGGCGAGCTGTCCCCCGGCGAGGACGACGACCTCGTCACGGCCGTCGACCGCGTCATGCGGCACGCCGACGCGCGGGCGGCGCTGAAGGTCCGCGCGAACTCCGACAACCCGGAGGACTCGGCGCGCGCCCGCCGGTTCGGCGCCGCCGGCATCGGCCTGTGCCGCACCGAGCACATGTTCCTCGGCGACCGGCGGCGGCTCATCGAGGAGCTCGTCCTCGCCGGGGACGGCGCCGCGCGGCAGGCCGCGCTGGACGCCCTGGAGCCGCTGCAGAAGAGCGACTTCGAGGGCATCTTCGAGGCGATGGACGGGCTGCCCGTCACGATCCGGCTGATCGACCCGCCGCTGCACGAGTTCCTTCCCGACATCACCGAGCTGTCGGTCAGGGTCGCGCTCGCGGGCGACGGCGCCGACGCCAAGGACCGGAGGCTCCTGGAGGCGGTCAACCGGCTGCACGAGCAGAACCCTATGCTCGGACTCCGCGGCGTGCGGCTCGGTTTGGTGATTCCCGGGCTGTTCGGCATGCAGGTCCGCGCGATCGCCGAGGCCGCGGCCGCGCGGCGGCGGGCGGGCGGCGACCCGCGCCCGGAGATCATGATCCCGCTCGTCGGCGCGGTGCAGGAGCTGGAGGCCGTCCGCGACGAGGCCCGCGGCATCCTGGACGAGGTCAGGCGGGCCACCGGGGTCGACGTCCCGGCGCTGATCGGCACCATGATCGAGCTGCCGCGGGCGGCGCTGACCGCCGGGCAGATCGCCGAGGCCGCCGAGTTCTTCTCCTTCGGCACCAACGACCTCACCCAGACGACGTGGGGCTTCTCACGCGACGACGTCGAGGCGGCGTTCTTCTCCCGCTACCTGGAACTCGGCATCTTCGGGGTGTCGCCGTTCGAGACGCTGGACCGGGAGGGCGTCGGGCGGCTCGTCCGCATCGCCGCCGAGGAGGGCCGCAGGGCGCGGCCCGGCATCAAGCTCGGCATCTGCGGCGAGCACGGCGGCGACCCCGACTCGGTGCACTTCTGCCACGAGGTCGGCCTGGACTACGTGTCCTGCTCGCCGTTCCGCATCCCCGTGGCCCGGCTGGAGGCCGGCCGCGCGGCGATCGCCGCGGCGGACGCGCCGGGCGGCGGCGACACCCGCTGACGACGCCCGGCGCCGGCGGCCGGTTCCCCGCACGCGGGAATCCGGCCGCCGGAACGGGTGTGGGCTCCGCGACACGCGGTATCCGTGAACTTCGGACGCGCCCCGGACCATCTCAATAGTGTGTCCGATGCGATGACGTTGGAAGTGGACTTGCCGGAGCCCGAGCACGAAGAGACGACCGCCGAGGAGCGGGCCGACCGCCCGCGCGAGCGGCGCCGGCGGCCGCTCTGGGTCACCGTCCCGCTGAGCGTCGTCCTCGGGCTGCTCGCGATCGCCGTGCTGACCCCGCTGACCGTCGGCGCGCGGATCTGGTACCAGGCCCGGCAGGACGAGCGGCCCCGCTCCGACGCGATCATCGTGCTGGGCGCCGCGCAGTACAACGGGGTGCCGTCCCCGACGCTGAAATGGCGGCTGCAGCACGCCCTGAAGCTGTACCGCGACGGCGTCGCGCCCGCCATCGTCACCGTCGGCGGCAAGGCGCCGGGCGACGACTACACCGAGGCGGGCACCGGCCGCGCCTGGCTGATCAAGGAGGGCGGGGTGCCGGCGTCCAAGGTCTTCGCGGTGCCCGACGGGCGGGACACGCTCGCGAGCCTGAAGGCCGTCGGCGCGGAGTTCGACCGGCACCACTGGTCGTCCGCCGTGATCGTCACCGACCCGTGGCACGGGCTGCGCTCGAAGAAGATGGCCGGGGACCAGGGCATCGAGGCCGCCGTCTCGCCGACCCGCAGCGGCCCCAGCGTCCAGACCCGCGACACGCAGTTCAACTACATCGTCCGGGAGACCGGCGGCTACCTGTCGTACGTGCTGCTGGGCAAGAGCGTCCAGGTGCCGGACGAGACCATCAAGCGCATCCGGATCGACCCGTCCGGCACGCCGTCCCCGCCGCCGTCGCCCTCCGGGTCGCCGACGCGCTGAGCCTGATCGTGCCCGCTTACCCTGGATAGGGCCATGACGAGCGACATCATTGAGAACTACGCCGCGCGGGACCGGCTGCGGTGGGCGCCCGAGCCGGCCAAGCGCCGCGACCGGACGGCCTTCGAACGCGACCGCGCCCGCGTCCTGCACAGCGCCGCCCTGCGGCGGCTGGCCGCCAAGACCCAGGTCGCCTCGCCCGGCGCGGACGCCGTGGCCGACACCGTGCAGAGCCTGCGCACCCGGCTGACGCACTCGCTGGAGTGCGCCCAGGTCGGCCGCGAGCTGGGCAAGTCCCTCGGCTGCGACCCCGACCTGGTCGAGGCGGCCTGCCTGTCGCACGACATCGGGCACCCGCCGTTCGGCCACAACGGCGAGAGCGCGCTGGACGTCGTCGCGCGCGACTGCGGCGGCTTCGAGGGCAACGCGCAGAGCCTGCGCGTGCTGACCCGGCTGGAGCCGAAGTCGTTCGCGCCGGACGGCCCGCCCCTGTACGGGCGCAGCGTCGGCCTCAACCTGACGCGCGCGGCGCTGGACGCCGCCATGAAGTACCCGTGGTCGCAGGCCGGCGCGGTGAACGGGAAGTTCGGCGTGTACGACGACGACCGCGACGTCGCCGGCTGGGTCCGGGAGGGCGCGCCGGACGGCCGGACGTGCTTCGAGGCCCAGGTCATGGACTGGAGCGACGACGTCGCCTACTCCGTCCACGACCTGGAGGACGCGCTGGTCGCCGGGCACGTCGACTTCGCCCGCCTCGCCGACCCCGCCGAGCGCCGCCTCGTCGCCGTCACCGCCGCCAAGCTGTACTGTGCCGACGCCGATCTCGGCGAGCTGGAGGAGCGTTTCGCCGCGCTGCTCGCCGAGCCGTGCTGGCCGGACCGCTACGACGGCACGCCGCGCAGCCTCGCCGCCCTGAAGAACCTGACCAGCACGCTGATCGGCCGGTTCTGCCTGGCCGCCGAGGCCGCGACGCGGGACGCCTACGGCCCCCGCCCGCTGACCCGGTACGCCGCCGAGCTGATCGTCCCGCGGGTGCAGCGGCTGGAGAACGCGCTGCTCAAGGGCATCACCGCGCACTACGTGTGGATCAGCCACGAGGAGGTCAGGGCCCGCCAGCGGACGCTGATCACCGAGCTGGCCGAGATGATGCTGGCCGGCGCGCCCGGCACGCTCGACCCCGGGTTCCGGGAGGCGTTCACCGACGCCGCCGACGACGCCGCCCGGCTGCGCGCCGTCATCGACCAGATCGCCTCGCTGACCGACCTGTCCGCGATGGCCCGGCACCGGATGCTCGGCGGACGTCCGCGCTGATGGGCGGGCGTCTCCGGCCGGGCGCGGCGTGAGAACACGCCTGGACGCGCCCGGCGACGCCCTTGTCTCGTCACAGGGGGCGCTGTAGGGATGGCTAAAGGTCAACTACAGGAGGTCGCCATGCCCGAGGAGACGTTCGTCATCGCCGGAGCGAGCCTGGCCGGAGCCAAGGCGGCGGAGACCCTGCGCGAGGAGGGTTTCGCGGGCAGGGTCCTGCTGGTCGGGGACGAGATCGAACGGCCGTACGAGCGGCCGCCGCTGTCCAAGGGGTTCCTGCTCGGCAAGGAGGCGCGCGAGAAGGCGCACGTCCACGAGGCCGACTGGTACGACAAGCACGACGTGGAGCTGCGGCTCGGCACCTCCGTCGCCTCGATCGACCGGGACGCGCACGAGGTGCGGCTGTCGACCAAGGAGCCGGTCGGCTACGGCAGGCTGCTGCTGGCGACCGGCGCGTCCGTCCGCACCCTGGAGGTGCCGGGGTCCAAGCTGCAGGGCATCCACTACCTGCGCACGATGGCCGACTCGGCGGCGCTGAAGCAGGCGCTCGCGCACGGCGGGCGGCGCGTCGTGGTCGCGGGCGCGGGCTGGATCGGGCTGGAGACGGCCGCCGCCGCCCGCTCCTACGGCAACGACGTGACGATCATCGAGCCGGAGCCGGCGCCGCTGCACGCCGCCATGGGTCCCGAGCTCGGCGGGATGTTCGCCGACCTGCACCGCGAGCACGGCGTCGACCTGCGGCTCGACCAGGGCGTGGCCGGGTTCTGGGGCGCCGGGCAGGTGTCGGCCGTCGTCACCTCGGGCGGCGCGGAGGTGCCCGCGGACGTGGTGATCGTCGGCATCGGGGCGCGGCCCAACACCGCGCTGGCGGAGGAGGCGGGCCTGGAGGTCTCCGACGGGATCCTCGTCGACCAGTCGCTGCGCACGTCCGACCCCGACATCTTCGCCGCCGGGGACGTCGCCAACGCCTACCACCCGCTGCTCGGGCGGCGGATCCGGGTGGAGCACTGGGCGAACGCGCTGAACGGCGGGCCCGCCGCCGCCCGCGCCATGCTCGGCCAGGACGTCGTCTACGACCGGATCCCGTACTTCTTCAGCGACCAGTACGACCTCGGCATGGAGATGTCCGGCGTCGCGGCGCCGGGGGAGTACGACGAGGTCGTGTACCGGGGGGACCGGGCGTCCCGCGAGTTCATCGCGTTCTGGCTGTCCGGCGGCCGGGTCGTCGCCGGGATGAACGTCAACGTGTGGGACGTCACCGGGGACGTCCAGGCGCTGATCCGCTCGGGGCGCCCGGTGGACGCCGCCCGCCTCGCCGACCCGGGCACGCCGCTGGCCGACCTCGCCTGAGCGCGCCCCGTACAGTCTGCCGGATGGCCACGGAGGAGATCGCGCGGCTCGGCAGGGCCCGCTTCGCGGTGACGGCGGCGTTCGCCGCGCACGGGCTGGTCGCGGCCGCCTGGGTCGCCCGCATCCCGCAGATCAAGGAGCATCTCGGGCTCGGCGAGGGCGCGATGGGCGTCGCGCTGCTCGGCGCCCCGGTCGGCGTCGTGGCCGCCGTCCGGTTCGCGGGCCGGATCGTCGCCCGGTGGGGCAGCCGGGCGACGACGGTGGCCGCCGGGGTCGCCGCCGCGCTGTCGCTGGTCCCGCTCGGCCTCGCCTGGAACCTGCCCGCGCTGCTCGTCGCGCTGCTGCTGATGGGCGGCTCGCTCGGCCTGATGGACGTGGCGATGAACGCGCAGGGCGTGGCCGTCGAGCGCGGCTACGGCCGCCCGCTGATGTCCGGCCTGCACGGCGCCTACAGCATCGGGACGCTGCTGTCCGCGCTGGCCGGGGCGGCGGCCGCGCACGCGGGCGTGCCCGTCCCGCTGCATCTGGCGGCCGCGGCCGTGCTGCTGAGCGTCCTCGTCGCGGGCGGGTGCCGCGGGCTGCTGGACCGCTCCGCCGACGCCATGCCCGAGCCGGGCGGCGGGGGGGCGCGCCCCGCGCGCTCCTCGTCGCGGTGGCCGCTGACGATGCTCGGCGTCATCGGGCTCTGCTCGTTCGTCGGCGAGGGCGCCATGGCCGACTGGAGCGCCGTCTACCTGCGGGAGGACCTCGGGGCGGGGCCGGGCGCCGCCGGGCTCGGCTACGCCGGCTGCGCGGTGGCGATGACCGCCGGGCGGCTCGGCGGGGACCGGGTCGTCGCGCGGTTCGGGCCGGTCCCGGTGCTGCGCGCCGGGTCGCTGGTGGCCGCGCTCGGCCTCGGTCTCGGGCTCGCCGCCGGGCACCCGGCGGCGGCCGTGGCCGGCTTCACGCTGTTCGGCCTCGGCGCCGCGGTCGTGGCCCCCGTCACGTTCAGCGCGGCCGGCAACCTGCCCGGCGTGCCGGCCGCGGCCGGGATCTCCCGGGTCACCGCGGTCGGCTACGCCGGCCTGCTCGGCGGCCCGCCGGTCATCGGGTTCGTCGCGCAGGGGGTGGGGCTCGGGTGGGCGCTGGCGGTGCCCGTCGCGCTGGTCGGGCTGATCGTCCTGCTCGCACCGGCCGCGGCCACCGCCGAAGGCTGACGGAAAGAACGAATTGCTCTTTTTAGTGGGGTGATGACTTTCGCATATGTCCTACTCAGGTAAGGTCTGGGCGAGTGAGTACTGTGCAGCGGTCGAGACCGGTCGATTCGGTCCCGTCCGCCCCGGCGTACCGGACATTCCTCCGTGAACTGCTGAGTTTCGGCTTCGTGGGGTGCGTCGGCACGCTCATCATGATCTTCGGCGCGAACCTGATGCGCGCGTGGCTCGGCGGCAGCCCGCTGACCAGCGTCGTCGTGCCGACCGTGGTGTCGACGCTGTCGTCCTACCTGCTGAACCGGCACTGGACGTTCCGGCACCGCGACAGCGACGGCTCCGGCCGGGAAGTCGCGATCTTCTTCGCGCTGAACGGGGTGGGGCTGCTCATCCAAATGCTGTGCACCGGCTTCACCTATTACACCCTCGGCCTGCACGGCGGCCTCGCCTACAACCTGGGCCTCCTCGCCGGAGTCGGGCTCGGCTCGGCGTTCCGCTACTGGTCGTACAAGAAGTGGGTGTTCACTCCCGCCACCGCCTGACCGGGCGCCCCGTCAGCGGCCGGCGGGGACGATCTTCTCGACCTGGGGCAGCGCCTCGGCCAGGACGCCCGCGAGGTCCTGCCCGGTGCCCTGGCTGAAGATCGCGTGGTCGATGCCGCGCTCGGCCAGCCGCCCGATCCTGTCCACGGCCTCGTCCACGGAGGGCTCGCCGGGGAGCAGGCCCAGGGACGTCTTCTCGATCTCGGCGTAGTCGCGTCCCGCGCGCTCGCAGTGCTCCCGCAGGACGTCCAGCTTGTGCGGCAGCTCGTCGCCGTCGAAGAGGTTGCACGCGTCGGCGTACTCGGCGACGAGCCGGAGCGTCTTCTTCTCGCCGCCCCCGCCGACCAGGACCGGCGGGTGCGGGGCGCGCAGCGCGGGCGGCGAGTTCAGCGGCCGCTCCAGCGTGTAGTGCTCGCCCTCGAACGCCGACTCGTCGCCCCGCCACATCCGGTGGGCGATCCGCAGCGTCTCCTCCAGCCGCTCGAAGCGCTCCGCGACGGGCGGGAACCGGACGCCGAGGCCGCGCGACTCCTCGTCGTTCCACGCGGCGCCGACGCCGAGCCACGCGCGCCCGCCCGACAGGACGTCCAGCGTGGTCACGGTCTTCACCAGGATGCCGGGATGCCGGTAGGTGACGCCGGTGACCATCGTCCCGAGGGTGATTCGCCGCGTCAGCGCGGCCGCGTAGGCGAGCGCCGAGTAGCCCTCCAGCATGGGCTCCTCCGAGGCGCCGACCCCGCGGATCTGGAAGAAGTGGTCCATCACCCAGAGCGAGTGCAGGCCGCCCTCGTCGGCCTCGCGGGCCATCCGGCCGAAGACCGGCCCGATCTGCTCCGGCCCGCCGGGGAAGGTGAAGCTGGGAACCTGAAGTCCGATGCGCATCATGTGGCCGTCCCTGGTGCTGCTCGTGGTCGGGTGTTCCGCGGCGCCCGTTCCGCCGCCCCTTCCACTCTGCGTCCTGGAGCGTGCTCCAGGTCAAGCGGCCCGCGCCGGGCGGGCGTTGACCTGGAGTGCGCTCCAGGTGGAATCCTTGGGGCGTGAGCTCCTACTCTCCGTCCGAGACCGCCGAGAGAAGCGGTTTCAGCATCGACACCCTGCGCTACTACGAGAAGATCGGCCTGCTGGCGGGGATCGCCCGGAACGCCTCGGGACGGCGCGTGTTCAGCGACGACGACCTCGCCTGGCTCGGGCTGCTGCGCTGCCTGCGCGAGACCGGGATGCCGATCGCGGAGATGCTGCGGTACTCCGAGCTGGCCCGCAGCCGCGGCGACACCGTCCAGGAGCGGCTCGAACTGCTGCAGGCCCACGACCGCCGGGTGGAGGAGCAGATCGCCACCCTGCGCGAGCAGCAGAAGCACATCAAATGGAAGATCGGCCTCTACCGGGACACCGTCTGCGACGCCGCCTCCGCCTGACCCAGCACCCGTTCGGCGCGCGCCAGGGTCGCGGCCGGGTCGAAGCGCTCGGCCTCCCAGGTGTGGGCGCGGATCGTCCCGCGCCCCCGGAACCGGCGCATGATCTCGACGTGCGGCGGCCAGGCGACGAAGCCGCGCAGCGCGGCGTCGCCCGTCCAGACCGACACCGAGCCGCACCTGCGCCGGAGGGGCTCGGCCCACAGCCACAGGCCGACGGCGCCGTCGAGGTCCGGCCAGGAGCGGCGCAGCGCCATCCCCGCGCGGAAGATGCGCGGCAGGTCCAGCGGGTCGGCGCAGGTGAAGTCGGTGACGCTGACGAGGACCGGGCCGGACGCCCGGACCGCCCCGGCGCGCCACGGCGTCGTCAGCGCCATGCCGGGTCCCGGCCCAGCAGGGCGAGCAGGCCGTCCCGCCCCGCCGCGCCGTCCGCGGCGGGGACGGGCGGGCCGAACGACGCGCCCGGCCCGCGGCCCGCTTCGGGGACGAGGGCGGCCACCTTGAGCGAGGCGGCGACGAGGTCGTCCGCCGGCTCCCACGGGACGCCGATCGCGGCGGCCACGTCCCACGCGTGGACGACCAGGTCGACGAGGTGGAAGCTGACCGCCAACGCGGCGGGGAAGCGCCCGCCGAGTTCGGGCAGGGCGAGCTCGGCGTCCAGGGACAGGTCCGCGAAGGCGCGCGTGACGAGGTCGGCGGACGCCCGCGCGGCGGCGTAGGGCGACTCGCCGAGGTCGCCGCCGTGCCACGCGGACAGCCGGTCGCCCTCGCCCTTGGCCGCCGCGGCGAAGCCCTGGTCCTGGCTGACCTGGTGGCGCAGCAGGCCGTGCAGGGTCCAGTCGGGGCACGGCGTGGGCAGGGCGAGCGCGTCCGGCTCCACCCGCGCGACGGCCGACAGGTACAGATCCGACGCCCGCCTGCGCAGGGGACGGAGATCGGTGGTCGTGAGTTCGGTCAGAAGGTCCATGCGACCCACGCTAGGAACCCGAGTGGCCCAGGCATAGGGCCAAAAACGTGCTAACTGACTGAGCCGAATTAGGGTGGGGCGGTGGATCTCCATGTGAGCCTGGTGGGCCGCCGCGACCTCGTCGGGCAGATCTACGCGCAACTGCGGGCCGCGATCCTGGACGGGCGGCTGCGCGCGGGCGACGCGCTGCCCCCGACGCGCGAGCTGGCGCGGCGGCTCGCGATCTCCCGCAACACGGTCGGCGTCGCCTACGACCGGCTCGCCGCCGAGGGCTTCCTGGCGAGCCGCGTGGGCGCGGGGACGTTCGTCCGGGAGACCGGTTCCGCCGCGCGGGGCGCCCCCGCGGCCTCGCCGCTGCGGCCCCGGGCCCGCTGGGGCGAAGTGTCGCTCTGGCCCGCGCCGATGCCCGGGATCAGGTGGGACTTCCGCGCCGGGCTGCCCGACACGACGCTGTTCCCGTACGAGGCGTGGCGGCGGATCATGGCGGGCGTGCTGCGGCGGTCGGCGCTCGGCGACCCCGGCGCGGCGGCCGACCCGGCGGGCCTGCCCGGACTGCGCGAGGCCGTCGCCCGGCACGTCGGGGTGTCCCGGTCGGTCCGCGCGAACGGCCGCGACATCGTGGTCACCTCGGGCGTCCAGCAGGCGCTCGACCTGATCGTCCGGGTCCTGCTGGAACCGGGCGACGTGGTGGCCGTCGAGGATCCGGGGTACCCGCCCGTGCGGATGCTGCTCGCCGCCGCCGGGATGCGGGTCCGGGGCGTCCCGGTCGACGCGGAGGGGCTGCGGGTGGACGCGCTGCCCGGCGGCGCGACGTGGTGATCGTCGAGGACGACTACGACACCGAGTACCGGTACGGGGGGCGGCCGATCGAGCCGCTGCAGAGCCTCGACGAGGACGGCCGCGTCCTGTACACCGGCACCTTCTCCAAGATCATGCGGCCGGTGCTGCGGCTCGGCTTCCTGGTGGCGCCGCCGTCGCTGCACCACGCGTTCCGGATGGCGCGGTACGTCTCGTCCTGGCACGCGGAGCTGCCGGCGCAGGCGGCGCTCGCCCGGTTCATCGACGAGGGCCTCCTCGCCCGGCACATCCGCAGGTCGCGCCGGGAGTACCGGGCCCGGCACGAGCGCGTCGCCGAGCTGGTCGAGGGGCTGTACGGCGACCGGCTGGCGCTCGTCCCGGCGGAGGCCGGGCTGCACCTGAGCGCCGCCCTCCCGCCCGGCGCCGACGACGCCGCGGTCGCCGCGGCGGCCCTGCGTGCGGGCGCCGGGCTGTTCGCGCTGTCGGAGTTCGCGGTGGACGGGCCGGCGGCCCCCGGCCTGGTCTTCGGCTACGGCGCCGTGACGCTGCCGGAGATCGACGCGGGCCTGCGCGCGCTGGGCGGCGCCCTGCCGTGACTAGCGCTGGACGGGGGTGACGCGGCGGCCGTCGGCGCCGAAGAACAGGACGCGGCCGAAGTCCACGGTGAGCGCCACGTGGTCGCCGCGGTCGGGACGTCCGCCGGGCGCGATCCGGAACACCAGGTCGGACCGGCGGTGGTGGCCGGCGTGCTCCTCGGGGACGTCCTCCTCGGGGGACGGCCTGCCGAGCATCTCCCGCATCCGGTCGCGCCAGCGGGCCCGCTCCGCCTCGCGGGACAGCGCCGCCGGCGGCCGCCCGACCTCGGCCGCGTCGATCGTGGGGATGCCCGCCTCGGCGTAGGCGAGCCACTCGTGCCCGTGGAACTCCAGCGCCCGCACCTGCCCGGACAGGACGGACCCCTGCGGCGCGGGGGAGCCCGGGGCGATCGGCACCAGGGTGTCGGGGCGGATCCCGACGATGACCGACCGGCCGTGGTGGCTGATCAGCGCGGACGCCCGGGGGTCGTCCCACGGGACGAGGAGCCGCTGCGGCCCGAAGTCGAGCAGCAGCCCCTCGCCCTCGATGGCCCACAGGGTGGCCTGCAGCAGGTTGATCGGCGGGGAGCTGAGGAACGCGGCCACGAACACCGTCGCCGGGTCCTCGTAGATCTGCTCCGGGGTGCCGACGTCCTCCAGGACGCCGTCCCGCAGCACCGCCATCCGGTCGGCCATCGTCATGGCCTCGACCTGGTCGTGCGTGACGTAGACGGTGGTGGTGCCGGTGGAGCGGACCAGCGCGGCGATCTCGACGCGCAGCTCTGCGCGCAGCCCGGCGTCCAGGCTGGAGAGGGGCTCGTCCATCAGGAACAGCGACGGCTCGCGGATGAGCGCCCGCCCGATCGCGGCGCGCTGCCGCTGGCCGCCGGACAGGGTGCGCGGCAGCCGGTCGATCATCGTGTTGAGCCCGAGCGCGCGGGCCAGCTCGACGACCTTCGCGCCGGCCTCGGCGCGGTCGTCCCCGGACACCTCGAGGGGGAACATCATGTTGCCCTTGACCGTGCGGTGCGGGTAGAGGGCGCCCTCCTGGAACACCATGGCGACGTTGCGCTCGCGCGGCGGCAGGTCGTTGGCCACGGACCCGTTCAGCCACAGGTCGCCCGAGGTGATCTCCTCCAGCCCGGCGATCATGCGCAGGATGGTGGACTTGCCGCACCCGGACGGCCCCAGCAGGACGAACAGCTCGCCGTCGTTGATGCGCAGCCGGATTTTGCGGACGGCGACCTGCCCGCCGGGATACACCTTGTCGACGCCGTCGAGCACAACATCCGTCATCGGGTCCGCCTGGGTGTGAGCAAAATCTCGGTCTGTCATCACACCGCGCGACGGTCCGCGTTGTCCAGAGTAAAACAACGGTCACGTGGCGTCGATCCGGCCGAGTCCGGCCATGGGCCGCGGGCCGCCCTCCGGCCGGTGGCCGGAGGTCCCCGGCACCGTTCCCGGCCGGGAACGGCGCCGGTTCGGGTGGGGACGCGCCGGTTGTCGTGCCGCGGCCGTAGACTCCTTCGTCGTGGCAGGCAGGATTCGAAATGAGGACATCGCGCTCGTCCGAGAGCGCGCGTCCATCGACGCCGTGATCGGCGACTACCTGCAGCTGCGCAGCGCCGGCGGCGGGAATCTCAAGGGGCTCTGCCCGTTCCACGACGAGAAGTCGCCGTCGTTCAACGTGACGCCCTCGCGCGGCCTGTACTTCTGCTTCGGCTGCGAGGCGGGCGGCGACGTCATCAAGTTCGTCCAGGAGATCGAGCACCTGTCGTTCTCCGAGTCGGTGGAGCGGCTCGCGGCCCAGGCCGGCATCCAGCTGCGCTACGAGGAGGGCGGCGGGCGCGGCCCCCGGCAGGACGGCGGCCAGCGCGCGCGCCTGATCGAGGCGCACAAGGCCGCCGCCGAGTACTACACCGAGCGGCTCGACTCCGCCGAGGGCGCCATCGGGCGCACGTTCCTGTCCGAGCGCGGCTTCGAGGCCGCCGACGCGGCCCGCTTCGGGGTGGGGTTCGCGCCCCGCGAGTGGGAGGGCCTCGTCCGGCATCTGCGCGGGCGCGGGTTCGCCGACCGCGACATCGTCGCCGGCGGCCTCGCCAAGGAGGGCCGGCGCGGCCCGATGGACCGGTTCCGCGGCCGGCTGATGTGGCCGATCCGCGACCTGTCCGGCGACGTCATCGGGTTCGGCGCGCGCAGGCTCTACGAGGACGACGACGGCCCCAAGTACCTGAACACCCCCGAGTCGCCGCTCTTCCACAAGGGCTCGGTGCTGTACGGCGCCGACCTGGCGAAGAAGGAGATCGCGCGGCGCCGCCAGGCCGTGGTGGTCGAGGGCTACACCGACGTGATGGCCTGCCACCTCGCGGGCGTCCCGACGGCGATCGCCACCTGCGGGACGGCGTTCGGCGACGACCACATCAAGGTGCTGCGCCGGCTCCTGATGGACCAGGACGAGTTCCGCGGCGAGGTGATCTTCACCTTCGACGGCGACGCGGCCGGCCGCAAGGCGGCGCTGCGCGCGTTCGACGACGAGCAGAAGTTCGTCTCGCAGACGTTCGTCGCCGTCCAGCCGGACGGGCTCGACCCCTGCGACCTGCGCATCCGGCACGGCGACGCGGCGGTGCGCGACCTCGTCGCCGCGCGGCTGCCGCTGTTCGAGTTCGCGGTGCGCAGCGCGATCGAGCAGCACGACCTCGACACCGTCGAGGGGCGGCTCGCCGCGCTGGACGCCGCGGCCCCCGTCGTCGCCGCCATCAAGGACCGCTCGCGCCGGCACATGTACGCGGTCAACCTCGACCGCTGGCTCGGCATCATGGACGAGCAGTTCGTGCTGCGCCGCGTCCGCGAGCTGGCGAACCGGCGGCACGCCCGCGACCGGGCGGGCAACGGGCGCGCCCCGGCCGGGAACGGCCGCCCCGGCCGGCAGGACGGCGACGGGCGGGCCGGGAACGGGCGCGGCGAGCAGCGGCGGCCCGCGTTCGACCCGTCCGATCCCGAGGTGCAGCGCGAGCGGGAGCTGCTGAAACTGGCGGTGCAGCGGCCGGCGCTGCTCGGGCCGGTGTTCGACGAGGTCCCGGCGGAGGCGTTCATCGCGCCGCCGCACGCCGCGGTGCGCGCGGTGATCGGAGAGGCGGGCGGCGTGACGGCGGCCGGCGGCGCCGCGCAGTGGGTCGCGCTGCTCCTGGAGAGCGCGCCGAACGACCAGCTCAGGGACCTGATCACCAAGCTCGGGGTGGAGCCGCTCCGGTCCGCCCATGAATCGGATGACCGTTATGCGGTAGAACTGCTGGCCCGAATACAGGAACGCCAGCTCACCCTGATGATCGCGGACGCGAAATCTAAACTCGGGCGGCTGAATCCGGTCGAGGCGCAGGAGGAGTACCACCGGCTCTTCGGCGATCTTGTCGCGCTTGAGCAGCAGAGACGGGTGTTGCGGGAGCGAGGGCTTGGATCACAGTAAGTCAAGAGACCGCAAAATGGGTCCTGTGATCTAGGCCCCCTTTGACGCAGACTGTCTGCGTGGGCCCTTCGGTGCTGCCAAGCGAGGCGCCATCGGTTGATCAGGTGGCGGACCTCGTCGCACGTGGCAGAGAACGCGGCGGTGTGACCGTCGAGGACGTTGCTGCCGCACTCGATCGCTCGGACTTGCCGGACGACTCCCTGGAAAGGGTCGTCCGGATGCTCGCAGAGCAGGGGGTGGAGGTTCTCGAGTCTCAGCAGGAGACCGAGGACGTCGCGCGAGCGGATGAGGGAGACCTCGGCAAGCGGGCGCCGACGAGCGACCTGGTTCGGATCTACCTGAGAGAGATCGGTCGCGTACCGCTTCTCACGGCAGAAGATGAAGTAGAACTCGCGAAATCGATCGAGGCGGGACTGTTCGCCGAGGAGAAGATGGCGCGTACCGCCGTCCTCGCCCGCGGCGAGCTGCTCGACCTCGAACTGCTCTCCCGCGAAGGCATGCGGGCGAAGCAACGCCTGATCGAGGCCAATCTGCGGCTCGTGGTCTCGATCGCGAAACGCTACGTCGGCCGGGGAATGCTGTTCCTCGACCTGATCCAGGAGGGAAATCTCGGACTGATCCGTGCGGTCGAGAAATTCGACTACACCAAGGGGTTCAAGTTCTCGACCTACGCCACCTGGTGGATCCGGCAGGCGATCACCCGGGCGATCGCCGACCAGGCCCGGACGATCCGGATCCCGGTCCACATGGTGGAGACGATCAACAAGCTGGTCCGGGTGCAGCGGCAGATGCACCAGGACCTCGGCCGGGAGCCGAGCCCCGAGGAGATCGGCCTGGAGATGGGCCTGTCGCCCGTCCGGGTGGTGGAGATCCAGCGCATCGCCCAGGAACCGGTCTCGCTGCAGTCGCCGATCGGCGAGGAGGACTCCGACCTCGGCGACTTCATCGAGGACGCGGACGCCGTCGTGCCGATCGAGGCCGCGGCGTTCATCCTCCTCCAGGACCAGCTGGAGGACATCCTCGGCACCCTGTCGGACCGGGAGCAGCGCATCATCCAGCTGCGCTTCGGCCTGGCCGACGGCCACCCCCGCACCCTGGAGGAGGTCGGCCGGGAGTTCGGCGTGACCAGGGAGCGGATCCGCCAGATCGAGTCGAAGACGCTGGCGAAACTGCGCCACCCGTCCCGCGCTCAGATGCTCCGCGAGTATCTGGAGTGACGGCCGGTTCGCCCGTCCTCCCCGCCGGCACGGCGGGGAGGACGGGCGCCGGCCGGGCGACACCTGGTCATTTCGTCGCTTTTCGTCCGAGCGGTCATCTACCGTGGTGGCATGCTCATCGTGACGACTGACGGCGTGTCCGGGTACGAGATCAGGAGCGTGCTCGGGGAGGTCCTCGGGACGGCCGTCCAGGCCGACCAGGGCCCGGCGCCGCAGCCCGGGCACGGCGGGAGCAGCGCGACGTTCCGGGTGACCGGGGAGCGGCCGGCGGCCGGTCTCGCGGCCGCGCGCCGGGAGGCGATCGACCGGCTCGGCGAGGAGGCCCGCCGCAAGGGCGCCAACACGGTCGTCGGCATGCGCTTCGACACGGCCGCGGTCGGCGGCGGGTTCGAGGTGTGCGCGTACGGGACGGCGGTCTGGGCGGAGCCGGCGGGGCAGCACCGCGAGCAGGCGCCGCAGTACCAGCAGCGGCCGCCCGCGCAGCCGGGCCACGGCCAGCCGTACGGGGACCCGCAGCCGGGAGGCCCCCCGATGGCCGCGCGCAACCTCACGATGGGACTGCACGACCGTCCCCGGTGAACGCCGGGCGGCGGCCGCCGGGCGGCGCCCGGTGCACTGGCCGGGGGGCCACTTGACGGACTGAGGGCAGGCTTCGCTAATTTAGGTAAGCCTAACCACCTGCCCGCTTATGGAGCCCCCCGATGCGTCCTGCCTCCGTCCTAGCCCTCGCCGGCGCCGCCGCCGTGTCGCTGTCCCTGCTCTCGGCGTGCGGCGGTGACGACGAGGCGGGCGCCGCGGGCGCCATCCCGGTGACGGCGACCGACGACACGTGCGAGGTCGCCAAGACCGACCTCACCGCGGGCAAGACCACCTTCAAGGTCAGCAACAAGGGCTCGAAGGTCAACGAGTTCGAGGTCCTCAAGGCCGACGGCAAGATCCTCGCCGAGCGGGAGAACATCGGCCCCGGCACCAGCGTCGACTTCGTCGTCAACCTGCCCGCCGGCCAGTTCAAGCTGCTGTGCAGCGCCGGGCAGACCGGCAAGGGGCCGTCCCAGAACGTGACCGTCACCGGCGAGGCCGCGGGCGGCGACGACGCGCGGCTGGCCAAGGCCGCCGCCGACTACAAGGCGTTCGTCGTCGTCCGGCTGGACGACACGATCGCCAAGACCCGCGAGTTCGTCGGCGCGGTCAAGGCGAACGACGTCGCGAAGGCCAAGGAGCTGTACGCGCCGTCCCGCGTCGGCTGGGAGACGATCGAGCCGGTCGCGGAGAAGTTCGGCGACATCGACCCGAAGGTCGACGCGCGCGAGGCCGACCTGAAGCCGGAGGAGAAGAAGGACTGGTCCGGCTGGCACCTGCTGGAGAAGGCGCTCTGGGAGGACGGCTCCGTGAAGGGCAAGGGCAAGGTCGGCGACCGGCTCATCGCGGACCTGGAGACGCTGAAGTCGCGGCTGCCCGGCCTCACCCTCGACCCGGTCAACGACATGGCGGGCGGCGCCAAGGAGCTGCTGGACGAGGTCGCCACCGGCAAGGTCACCGGCGAGGAGGAGGCGTTCAGCCACACCGACCTCGTCGACTTCAAGGCCAACGTCGACGGCGCCAAGAAGATCCACGAGCTGCTCAAGCCGGTCGTCCAGGAGCGGGACGCCCAGCTCGCCAAGGACCTCGACGACAACTTCGCCAAGGTCGAGGAGCTGCTGGAGAAGCACGAGAAGGGCGACGGCTACGTCTCCTACGACAAGGTCGGCAAGGGCGACCGCAAGGAGCTGGCCGACGCGGTGAACGCGCTGGGCGAGCCGCTGTCGAAGCTCGCCGGCGTCGTGGCCGAGTAGCGCGGACGAGGAGGACGGTGGCGCGATGACCGAGGTACGGCCGGGGCTGTCCCGGCGCAGGATGCTGGGCTTCTCCGGCGCGAGCCTGCTCGCCGGCGCCGCCGCCGGCGCCGGCCTGGACCGGATGGCGCTCGCCGAGGAGGACTCCGACGCCGGCGCGGCGGTCGCGTTCCGCGGCGCCCACCAGGCGGGCATCGCCACCCCCGTCCAGGACCGGCTGCACTTCGCCGCGTTCGACGTGACGACCGGCGACCGGGACCGGCTCGTCCGGATGCTCAGGGAGTGGACGGACGCGGCCGCCGCCATGACCGCCGGCGAGGCGGTCGGGAACGGCGCCGTCGCCGGGCCCCCGGTGGCGCCGCCGGACGACACCGGCGAGGCGCTCGGCCTGCCGCCGTCCCGGCTCACGCTCACGATCGGGTTCGGCCCGACGCTGTTCGAGAAGGACGGCGAGGACCGGTTCGGCCTCAAGGCGCGCCGCCCGGCCGCCCTCGTCGACCTGCCGCACTTCCCCGGCGACAAGCTCGACCCCGGCCGCAGCGGCGGCGACATCGCGGTCCAGGCGTGCGCGGACGACCCGCAGGTCGCGGTGCACGCGATCCGGAACCTGGCGCGGATCGGGTTCGGCACGGTCTCGGTCCGCTGGTCGCAGCTCGGGTTCGGCAAGACGTCCTCGACCACGCCCGACGCGCAGACCCCGCGCAACCTGTTCGGGTTCAAGGACGGCACCGACAACATCGGCGCGGACGACAAGGCGCTGCTCGACGAGCACGTGTGGGCCGGAGGGGGCGACGGGGCCGACTGGATGGCGGGCGGCTCCTACCTCGTCGCCCGCCGCATCCGGATGCACATCGAGACGTGGGACCGGACGTCCCTGCGCGAGCAGGAGGACATCTTCGGCCGCAGCAAGGGCGCGGGCGCGCCCGTGGGGGCGGAGAAGGAGCGCGACAAGCCCGTCCTGGCCCGGATGAAGCCGGACGCGCACGTCCGGCTCGCCCACCCCGACTCCAACCGCGGGGCGCGGATCCTGCGGCGCGGCTACTCGTTCACCGACGGGTCCGACGGCCTCGGCCGGCTGGAGGCGGGGCTGTTCTTCATCGCGTTCCAGCGCGACCCGCGCACGGGGTTCATCCCGGTCCAGCAGTCGCTGGCGACCGACGCGCTGAACGAGTACATCCAGCATGTCGGCTCGGGCGTCTACGCGTGCCCGCCCGGCGTCCGGCGAGGCGGCTACTGGGGCGACACCCTGTTCGCCTAGAGCGTCATCCTGCGTTCGCCCAGAGCGTCATCCCTGCGCCCGTTCCGCGCGGATGCGGGCCACGACGTCCCCGGCGGCGGTCTTGACGGCCTCCAGCTCCTGGAGGTAGGCCCAGTAGTCGGGGTGGGCGCCGGTGAGCCGCTTCGGCGCGTTCTCCAGCCGCCCGACGAGCGCGTCGAGCACCCGGGCGTGCCGCGGCGCGGCCCCGCCCGGCTGGGCCATGGCGAGGCGCTGCGCGTCCCGCACGGCGAACTGGGCGCTCTCCGCGGGCCGCGCGGGATCGGCGGCGACCGCCTTCAGGTCCGCCACCCGCCCGGTGACCTGGCCGGCGCGCCGGTCGGCGGCGTTCAGCTCGGTGCGCGCGGCGGTGAGCGCCTGCTGCGCCTGCTTCCACTCGGTGCGGGCGATGTGCGCGGACGCCTCGTTCAGCCGCTCCCGGGCCCGGGTGACGGCCGCCTCGATGGACTCCGGCGCGCCCTTGAGGTCCTGCCAGCACGCCTGCGAGTAGCCGCGCACCAGCACCCGCATCGCCTCCT
This sequence comes from Actinomadura sp. GTD37, assembly GCF_041951365.1. NCBI lineage: Bacteria > Bacillati > Actinomycetota > Actinomycetes > Streptosporangiales > Thermomonosporaceae > Actinomadura > Actinomadura sp. GTD37. Next base: position 856,204 of record NZ_JBGNUS010000002.1, on the reverse strand, counting down.
GGACGGGCCCGACGCGGTTCGCCGCGGCGTCCGCCCGCGTCCGGACGGAGGCGAGCGAGTTGCGGACCTTCTGCGCGAGCTGCGGCAGCTCGGCGGCGGCCTCCCGGGCCCCCTCGGCGATCTCGCGGACCTCGTCGGCCGCGCGGATGGCGCCGTCCAGGCCGAGCCCGCCCAGCCCCCGGGAGCCGAGCTGCGCGAGGACCTGCCGTGCGCGGGCCAGCTCCGCCTCGGGGTCGGACGCGTCCATCCCCGCGTCCCTGGCGGCGGTGACGGCGGCGTCGGCGGCGGCCACGGCCTCGCGGGCGGCGCTCAGCCGGGGCGGGAGCTGGTCGAGCGCGGCCTCCAGCCGGGCCATCCGCGGGGCGAGCCGCTCGGCGAAGCCGTTCAGGTTCCGGGTGATCTGCTGGAGCCGCTCGGTGGACGCGACGAACGCGCGGCGGGCCGCGTCGTACTCGGCCGGCGAACGGTCGCGGTCGTCGACGTCGTGCGCGTCCAGGACGGAGATGTAGGCGACGGACGCGGCGTCCGCGGACTCCGACAGCCCGGCGAACTCGCGCCGGACGGGCGCGGCGGCCGAGGCGTCCAGGTCCTCGAAGACGGTCACCCGGCCGTCGATGTACTTCTGCGCCTGGTCCATGTCGTAGAAGGCGGCGGCGGCCGCCGCCTTCGCCTCGACGGCCGCGTCGGCCGCCTGCGCACCCCTGCCGCCGCCCCGGCGGCGCTGGTCGCCCGGTCCCCGCAACGCTGCCTCCTTCGTCCCTGCCCAGTCTGGCCCAGACCGCCGGTGCTTCGCGCCCCGGGTCCGCGACCGGCCGCCGGGCATATCGGACGGCATCACGGCTTCACAACGGATGGAACGGATCGCACCGCTGCTACGTCGATAATGCTGAGGCGCCGGGTCGGCGTCCGTTACGGCATGCGATCTTGGAGGCTCATCGTGCCCGTCAGCCTGAGCAAAGGCGGCAATGTCTCGCTCACCAAGCAGGCTCCCGGACTGACGGCGGTGACCGTCGGCCTCGGCTGGGACCTGCGCACCACCACGGGCACCGACTTCGACCTCGACGCGTCCGCCATGGTGCTGGACACCTCGGGCAAGATCATCACCGACCAGCACTTCGTGTTCTTCAACAACCTCCGCACGCCGGACGGCGCCGTCGAGCACACCGGCGACAACACCACCGGCGCCGGCGAGGGCGACGACGAGCAGGTGAAGGTCAACTTCGCCGCGATGCCGGACACCGCCGAGCGGGTCGCGTTCGCGGTGTCGATCTACGACGCCGAAAGCCGCGGGCAGAGCTTCGGGCAGGTCCGCAACGCCTACATCCGGGTGCTGAACCAGGCCGGCGGCGCCGAGATGGCGCGCTACGACCTGTCCGAGGACGCCTCGATGGAGACCGCGATGGTCTTCGGCGAGCTGTACCGCAACGGGACGGAATGGAAGTTCCGCGCGGTCGGCCAGGGCTACGCGTCCGGGCTGGCCGGCATCGCGGCCGACTTCGGCGTCAGCATCTGAACCAGGAACTCCAGGAAGGGAACGGCCCCAACATGGGAGTCTCACTCGCCAAGGGCGGCAACGTCTCGCTGACGAAGGCCGCGCCCAACCTCACGGCGGTCACCGTCGGCCTCGGCTGGGACGTCCGCGCCACCACCGGCGCCGACTTCGACCTGGACGCGTCCGCGCTGATGCTGTCCTCCGCCGGCAAGGTCATGTCGGACCAGCACTTCGTCTTCTTCAACAACCTGCGGAGCCCGGAGGGCTCGGTGGAGCACACCGGCGACAACCTGACCGGTGAGGGCGAGGGCGACGACGAGTCGATCAACGTGGACCTCACCGGGGTGCCGCCCGAGTGCGACCGCATCGTGTTCCCGGTGTCGATCTACGACGCCGACAACCGGCACCAGAGCTTCGGGCAGGTCCGCAACGCCTTCATCCGGATCGTCAACCGGACCGACGGCAACGAGCTCGCCCGCTTCGACCTCACCGAGGACGCCTCCACCGAGACGGCGATGGTCTTCGGCGAGCTCTACCGGCACAGCGGCGAGTGGAAGTTCAGGGCCGTCGGACAGGGGTATGCCTCCGGTCTCGCCGGCATCGCGATGGACTTCGGCGTCAACGTCGGCTGACGACAGGCGCACCCCGCACCAGGCCGCCACGCCCGGCCGTCCTCACTAGCAGAGATACGCGCATGATTCTTCGCACCTTCGGTTGGTCCTTCGGCGTCACGGCCCTCGGGCTGGTCGCCGCCTTCTTCTACGACGGGCCGACCGGGCTGGCCCTGGTGGCCGTGCTGGCCATCCTCGAGGTCTCGCTGTCCTTCGACAACGCCGTGGTCAACGCCAAGGTGCTCGACCGGATGAGCCCGTTCTGGCAGAAGATCTTCCTCACCGTCGGCATCGCGATCGCGGTGTTCGGCATGCGGCTGGTCTTCCCGCTGCTGATCGTGGGCGTCACGGCCAAGCTCGGGCCCGTCGAGGCCTTCGACCTGGCGCTGAACGACTCGCACCGCTACCACGAGCTGATGAACGACGCCTATCCGATGATCGCGGCGTTCGGCGGCATGTTCCTGATGATGCTGTTCCTGGACTTCGTGTTCGAGGAGCGCGCCGACAAGTGGCTGCCGTGGCTGGAGAGGCCGCTCGCCCAGATCGGCAAGCTGGACCAGCTCTCGGTGGTCGTCGCGGGCGGCTCGCTGGCGCTCGTGGCGTGGCTGTCGGCCGACGACCCGGGCAACGTCATGATCGCGGGCGTGCTCGGCATGGTGACCTACATCCTGGTCAACGGGCTGGGCGAGCTGTTCGCCGGGGCGAGCGGCGACGACGACGAGGACGGCGCGGACGCGGCCGAGGGGGCCGGCGCCCCCGCGGCGCGGTCCGGTCCGAGCGCGCTGGCGCTGGCCACCGGCAAGGCGGGGTTCTTCCTGTTCCTCTACCTGGAGGTCCTGGACGCCTCGTTCAGCTTCGACGGCGTCATCGGCGCGTTCGCGATCAGCACCGACCCGATCGTCATCGCGCTGGGCCTCGGCATCGGCGCCATGTACATCCGGTCCCTGACGGTCTTCCTGGTCCGCAAGGGCACCCTCCACGAGTACGTCTACCTGGAGCACGGCGCGCACTGGGCCATCGGCGCGCTCGCGACCTGCATGCTGATCAGCGTCGGGCACCACGTCCCCGAGTGGATCACCGGCGGGCTCGGCGCCGGCCTGATCATCGCGGCGTTCATCAGCTCCGTCGTGCGCAACCGCGGCCAGGACGAGGCCGAGCCCGGCCCGCCGTCGGGCGGCGGCAAGCAGCTGCACTCCAGCAACGTCTGACCGGCGGACCGCCGCCACGCGCCCAGCATCGATTCATCAAAGGAGCCGAACGATGTCAATCTCGTTGCAGAAGGGACAGAAGGTGTCGCTCGCCAAACCCGGCGGCGGCACCCTCACCCGGGTCAGGATGGGGCTCGGCTGGGACGCCGTCGCCAAGAAGGGCCTGTTCGGCAAGGCCAAGGCCCAGTCGATCGACCTGGACGCGTCCTGCCTGCTGTTCGACGCCGCCGGGAACCTCGCCGACCAGGTGTGGTTCCGCCAGCTGCGCAGCAAGGACGGGTCCGTCCAGCACACCGGCGACAACATGACCGGCGAGGGCGAGGGCGACGACGAGGTCATCAACGTCGACCTCCAGGGGGTCCCGGCCAACGTCGTGCAGCTGGTGTTCACGGTGAACTCCTTCACCGGGCAGGACTTCACGCAGATCGCCGGCGCGTTCTGCCGGCTCGTCGACGACACCACCGGCCAGGAGATCGCCCGCTACGACCTGAGCGGCGCCGGCCAGCACAACGCGCAGATCATGGCGAAGGTGTCGCGGGACGGGCAGGGCTGGTCGATGACGGCGATCGGCGCGACCGCGACGGGGCGCACGTTCCAGCATCTGCTGCCCGCCGTGTCGGCCCACCTCTGAGCTCGACGAGCGCGTCCATGCGGCATTTCGACCACATCGACGCCGCGCGTCGCAAGCACCTGTTCTACCGGCACCCGCGGCCGTTCGACCGGCACGACGACCCGGCGGTCCTGGCGGTGGCGCTCGGCGCGACGCTGTACTGCCCCGCCACCCGGCCGGAACTCGCCGCCGACATCGAGCGCGCGGCGCGGCGCGGCGTGATGAGCATGGTCGTGTGCCTGGAGGACGCGATCGCCGACGACGAGGTCGCGGCCGGCGAGGCGAACGCGGTGGCGCAGCTGCGGGCGCTGGCGGAGCGCGGCGCGGACGTGCCGCTGCTGTTCGTCCGGGTCCGCGACCCCCGGCAGATCGGCGACCTGCTCGGCCGGCTCGGCGCCGCGGCCGGGCTGGTCAGCGGGTTCGTGCTGCCGAAGTTCACCCCGGCGGGCGGCGGCGTGTTCCTCGACGCGCTGGAGGACGCCGCGGTCCGCACCGGGCTGCGGCTGCTGGCGATGCCGGTGATCGAGAGCCCCGAGGCGGTGTACGCCGAGACCCGCGCGGAGATGCTGCACGACGTGGCGCGGCTGCTGGCCAAGCACCGGTCGCGGATCCTCGCCGTCCGGCTCGGCGCGACGGACATGTCCGCCGCGTACGGGCTGCGCCGTCCGCCGGACCTCACGATCTACGACATCCGGCCGGTCGCGGGCGTGATCTGCGACGTGGTCAACGTCCTCGGCCGCGCCGACGGCACCGGGTACGTGGTGACGGGCCCGGTGTGGGAGTACTTCTCGGCGGGGGAGCGGATGTTCAAGCCGCAGCTGCGCCAGTCGCCGTTCGACGCGCAGCAGGCCGCGCCGCTGCGGCAGCGGCTGATCACCGCCGACCTGGACGGGCTGATCCGCGAGGTGCACCTCGACAAGGCCAACGGCCTCACCGGCAAGACCGTGATCCATCCGAGCCATGTCGCGGCCGTCCACGCCCTGTCGGTGGTGACCCACGAGGAGTACTGCGACGCCGCCGACATCCTGGGCGTCGCCGGGGGAGGGGCGATGGCCAGTTCCTACGCCAACAAGATGAACGAGGCGAAACCGCACCGCGCGTGGGCGCAGCGGCTGTTGCTGCGCGCGCGCGTGTTCGGGGTCGCGGCCGAGGGCGTCACGTTCGTCGAGCTACTGGAAGCGGCGGGCAGCCAGTGACGTCCTCTTGGGTTTCGTCGCGCCTCGGGGTGCGGCTCACCGACGGTCCGCGCCCGGTGGGGGCGGGGCTGTCGTCCTTGGTGGGGCTCGCCGTGCGGCGCAATCCGCGCCGGGCCCATCTGCTGGTGTCCGCGGTGCTGGGCAAGCACGTTCCGACGGATCCTCGGCTCGTGTACGGGTCCGGGCTGCTGCTGGGCGAGCTCGTGCGCGCGCGCCTGCGGGGCGAGCGACCGTCCGATCCCGGTTCCCTTCTGTCCGACGCTCTGGGCGGTGTGCCGGGGGCCGCCTCCGGGCTGCGCGACCTCATGCGCGAACCCCGGGTGCCCGTGGACGCGATCGTCCTGGGCTATGCCGAGACCGCCACCGCCTTGGGGCATTCCGTGGCGGACGCTCTGGGCGGCGCCTACTACCTGCATTCGACACGGCGTCCCGTGCCGGGGTTCGACGCCTACGGCGGGTTCGAGGAGGAGCACAGCCACGCCACGAGCCATCTGCTGCTGCCCGCCGATCCGGCGATGCTCGACCGGGACGCCCCGGTCGTGCTGGTGGACGACGAGCTCTCCACCGGCCGGACGGTGCTGAACACCATCGAGGCCCTGCACGCCGTCCGTCCGAGGAGCCGCTACGTCCTGGCGGCCCTGGTCGACCTGCGCGGCCCCGCCGACCGGGCGCGAATGGACGGTCTCGCCGACCGGCTGGGCACCCGCATCGACGCGGTGGCGCTGGCCGGGGGGCAGGTGGAGCTTCCCGAAGGGATCCTGGAGGCGGGCCAAGAACTCGTCGCCGGTCTCTCCGGTGGTTCGCCGGGCCTGGGCGGGGGGTCGTTCGCTGTGACGCGGGCTCCGCTGGAGTGGCCCACCGGGGTGCCGGACGGAGGACGCCACGGGTTCCTCCCCGAGCACCGTGCGCGGCTGGAGAAGGACCTCGCCCGCATGGCCGACACTCTGGCCGCGGGGCTCGGCGACGTGTCGCGCGTGCTCGTGCTGGGGTTCGAGGAGCTGATGTACACGCCGCTTCGCCTCGCGGAGGCGCTCGCGGACGCGCTGCCCGGCGTGGACGTCCGGTACTCGACGACCACGCGCTCACCCGTCCTCGCCGTGGACGACCCCGGCTACGCGATAAGGACGCGCCTGGTGTTCCCCGCACATGACGATCCGGCCGATGGGCCGGGGGAGCGGTACGCCTACAACGTGTCCCCCGGGGCGGGGCAGAGCGGGTTCGACCAGATCGTGTTCGCGGTGGACGACGTCGGGGACACGGCGGCGCTCGCCGGCGGGCTCTTGGAGCGGCTGCGCGCGCTCGCCCCGGTGCTGGTCGCCACCGTCCCCGCGTACGGGAGGGATTCGTGAAGCCGCTGTACGGGCCGTCCTTCGGCAGCTACCCGGCGGAGGACGTCGCATGGCTGCTCAAGGACCTCTCGCATGTGCGGCTGGAGGCGCCGACAGAGGAGCGTGAGGCGGCGATCCAGGCGGGACGCGCCCACTACGCCGAGTCGCTGCCGGTCGAGTACCAGCCGGGCGCGGAGTACCTGCGGCTGTTCCACCGGGCGCTGGACGCCTCGGCGGAGCGGCTCGCGTACGCGACGGGGCTGGTCACCGAGATGGTCCTCGCCGAGCGGGGGCCGGAGGCCGTCCTCGTGTCCCTGGCGCGGGCCGGGACGCCCGTCGGGATCCTGATGCGGCGCTGGGCCCGGTACGCCCGCGGCCTGGACGTCCCGCACTACGCGGTCAGCATCGTCCGCGACCGGGGCGTCGACGCCGAGGCGCTGCGCTACCTCGCCGAGCACCACGACCCCGCGTCCGTGATGTTCGTGGACGGCTGGACGGGCAAGGGCGCGATCACGCGGGAGCTGGCCGCCGCGCTGGCGCCGCTCCCGTTCCCGTCCGACCTCGCCGTCCTCGCCGATCCGGGGCGCTGCACGTCCCTCTACGGCACGCGCGACGACTTCCTGATCCCGTCCGCCTGCCTCAACTCGACGGTGTCGGGCCTGGTCAGCCGGACGGTCCTGAACGCCTCGCTGATCCGGCCGGGGGACTTCCACGGCGCGAAGTTCTACCGGGAGCTGGCCGGCGACGACGTGTCGGCGGTGTTCCTCGACGCCGTGTGCGCGCGGTTCCCGGACGTGGCCGAACGCGTCGCGAAGGACCTGCCGGACCTCCGCGCCGCCGACCGCGCGCCCGACTGGTCGGGCTGGGCGGCCGTCGCGCGCTGCGCCGAGGCCGAGGGGATCGGCGACCTCAACCTCGTCAAGCCGGGGATCGGCGAGACGACCCGGGTGCTGCTGCGGCGCGTCCCGTGGAAGGTCCTCGTCCGGGCCGACGCCGGCCCCGAGGTGACGCACATCAGGCTGCTCGCCGGTGAACGCGGTGTGCCCGTCCACGAGGTCGAACCCGACCGGTTCCCCTATGCGTGCATGGGCTTCATCCACCCCCGCTACGGCAAGGGAGCCGTCCAGTGACCGTCCTGGTGTGCTCGGACCTCGACCGCACGCTCATCTACTCCGCGGCCGCCTTCGCCTTGGACGGGCCCGACGAGACCATGCCGCGCCTCCTGTGCGTGGAGTTCTACCAAGGCGCGCCGCTGTCCTACATGACCGAGCCTTCCGCGCGGACACTCGAAGCCCTCTCGGCCGCCGCCGCGTTCGTCCCGACGACGACGCGCACACCGGAGCAGTACCGGCGCATCCACCTGCTGGAGAAGCCGCCCGCCTACGCCATCTGCGCGAACGGCGGCCACATCCTCGTGGACGGCGAAGAAGACCCGGCATGGGCGCAGACCGTCCGAAGCAGGGTCGCGGACGGGTGCGCACCGCTCGCGGACGTCCGGCACCACCTCGTCCAGGCGAGCGGTGACTTCGTCCTGAAGCTGCGCACGGCGTCCGACCTGTTCGCCTACGCGGTCGTCGACAGGGCCGCGCTGCCGTCCGGATGGGTCGACGACCTCACCGGCTGGTGCGCCGAACGGGGCTGGCGGACGTCCCTGCAAGGCCGCAAGGTCTACTGCCTCCCCGCCTGCCTCACCAAGGCCGCCGCCGCCGGGGAGGTCGCCCGGCGCGCCGGCGCGTCCACGACGCTGGCCGCCGGGGACTCCCTCCTCGACATCGAGCTGCTCGAAGCCGCCGACCTGTCCATCCGCCCCGCCCACGGCGAACTGCACGACACCGGCTGGACGTCCCCCACCGCCTCCGTCACCGCCGCCCGCGGCATCGCCGCAGGTGAGGAGATCGCGGACTGGCTCCTCGCGCACGCCACGGAGCCGTAGAAAATCACGGCCGGGCATCCGGCGGCGTTGGGAATCGACACTCCCCGGGGGGTCGCCGTCGCCGCGTTCTGAGGTGACAATTCACGGTGAGCCCCTCTCGCACCGAGGAGGTCACCTGGAACACATGAGCTCCCGCCTGACCGGCGACGAGACCGCGCTGTGGAAGGCCGCGGCCCGCGTCCTCGACGCCAACTGGACCGGGACGGCCACCGCCGCGTCGCCCGGCCTCTACCCGCACCAGTGGAGCTGGGACGCGGCGTTCATCAGCATGGGCCTCGCCCGCCACCGCCGCGACCGCGCCGAAGCCGAACTGCTCTCCCTGTTCCGCGGCCAATGGGCCGACGGCATGCTCCCGCACATCGTGTTCAACACCAGCCTCGCCCGGCACGCGTTCTTCCCCGGCCCCGAACTCTGGTGCAGCGAACGGCAGCCGGACGCCCCGCACGGCGTCCACACCTCCGGCCTCACCCAGCCGCCCCTGCACGCCCTCACCGCCCTCCGCCTGCACGAATGCGCCACCGACGGCGAGCGCAGCCGCGCGTTCCTCGCCCGCCTCTACCCGAAGCTGACCGCCCAGCACCGCTACCTCGCCCGCGCCCGCGACCTCGCCGGGAGCGGCCTCGTCGCGATCTGCCACCCCTGGGAGTCGGGGCTCGACAACAGCCCCGCCTGGGACCGTCCGCTCGGCGCCCTCCGGCTCCCCCCGTCGTCCTACGCGCCCGCGCAGCGCCCCCACGGCCTGCCCACCGGCGAGGACTACGACCGCTACGTCCGCCTCGTCGCCCTCATGCGCGACGCCGCCTACCAGCCCGCCTACCTCCGCGACGCGCACCCCTTCGCCGTCGAGGACCCCCTCGTCAACGCCGTCTACCTGGCCTCCACCCACGCCCTCGCCGCCATCGCCGAGATCACCGGCGCCGACCCCGTCCCGCACCGCGAGCGCGCCGACCGCGTCCACCACGCCATGCTCGACCGCCTCTGGGACTCCGAGACCGGCTGCTTCCGCGCCCGCGACCTCCGCGACGACCGGCTGCTCCCCGTCATCACCGTCGGGACCTTCGGCCCCCTCCTCGACCCCGAACTGCCCGCCCCCATCGTCCGCAACCTCGTCGACCTGCTCCTGTCCGCCCGCTTCGCCGGCGCCGCCGGCTACCCCGTCCCCACCTGCGACATCCAGGCCCCCGCCTTCGACCGCGCGGGCTACTGGCGCGGCCCCACCTGGATCAGCACGAACTGGCTCATCTGGTACGGCGCCCTCGGCCACGGCCTCCCCGTCGTCGCCGACCTCCTCTACGGCTCCACCATGCGGCTCGTCCGCCAGTCCGGCTTCCGCGAATTCTTCGACCCGTTCGACGGCACCGGACGCGGCAGCCACGACTACGCCTGGTCCGCCGCGCTCGTCCTCGACCTCCTCGGGGCCCGCCGTGCCCCCCAGGCCGCCTGATCGCTTACCGTGAGGACATGCGCCTGCTCAGGGGGACCCTGCCCGCCGACGTCCGCTCCGCGCTCGCCCTCGAACGCGGCGAACGCGTCCTCGCCGCGGCCCCGACCCGGGGCGGCTCCCACGTCGCCGCCACCACCACCGCACTGCACCTGCCCACCCCGTCCGGCGGCTTCACCCGCATCCCCTGGGAACGCGTCGACCACGCCACCTGGAAGGACGGGTGGCTCCACGTCCACGAGACCTCCGGCGGGCCCGAGCACCACGTCCGGCTCACCGCCCCCGGCTCCGTCCCCGAGACCGTCCGGGAACGCGTCACCGCCACCATCGCCGTCAGCCACCAGGCCCAGCTCCCCGGCGGCAAGGTCCGCATCGCGGCCCGGCGGCCCGCCTCCGGCGGCGACGTCCGCTGGACGTTCGTCTTCGACGCAGGCATGGACCCGTCAGACCCGGGCCTGCGGGCCCAGGCCGAACAGGCCCTCGAAGACCTGCGCCGCCAGACCGGCCTCTAACCGGGGTAGACCCCCGGCTGCTCCTTGTCGGCCTTGCGCCCGGGCACCTGCTCCGGCACCCGCTCCTTCAGGTGGTTCGCCTTGCCGCGCGCGGCGCCGGCGAACTCCTCGCCCTTGGCCCGCAGCGTCCCCGCGGCCTGCTGCACGTTCGGGTTCTCCGACACCTGCTGCGACAGCCGCTTGATCTGCTCGTACCGCTCGCGCCCGGCCTTCGTCCCGAGGACGTACCCGACCGCGGCGCCCGCCATGAACATCATGCGCGTCTTCATGTCAAACTCCCACTGACGGCGAAATCGTGACACCCCCATACCCGTCAACGCCGCCGCCATCCATAACGTGTGCGCGAACAGCCCCCCACATGCGCTAATCTAGACCCGCCGACAGGGGCCACGCCCCCACCGGACGCACGATCCCGCGTAGCTCAATCGGCAGAGCAGCCGGCTGTTAACCGGCAGGTTATTGGTTCGAGTCCAATCGCGGGAGCTTGATCCACTCCATGTGAGTCCTCTTCACAGCCCCTGTCCGTGCGCGGACGGGGGCTTTGCTCATCTCCGAGTGACAACTGTGTGGGGCCTGACCGATGATTTTTCCGCGCGGTGCCGGTCCGTACGCCGAACACCGGCTCACAGGAGGCTGACCATGCGGAAACTGACCTTTGCCATGAACCTGAGCCTGGACGGCTACGTCGCCGCGCCCGGCGACGACCTCGGCTGGAGCGTGCCGAGCGACGAGCTGTTCCAGTGGTGGTCCGATCGCGTGGGGGCGACGGACCTGGCGCTGTACGGGCGCAGAGTGTGGGAGGGGATGAGTTCCCACTGGCCGACCGCCGACCAGCAGCCCGGCGCCACACCGGCCGAGATCGAGTTCTCTCGCCGCTGGCGGGACATGCCGAAGGTGGTGTTCTCCTCCACGATCAGCAAGGTCGACTGGAACTCCCGCCTCGTCACCGGCGACGCGGTCACCGAGATCACCCGGCTCAAGGCCGAGGACGGCGGCCCCATGGACATCGTCGGCGCCACGCTCGCCGCGGCGGCGATGCGGGCCGGGCTGATCGACGAGTACGTGCTGGTCACCGCACCGGTCCTGGTGGGCGGCGGCAAGCCGTTCTTCACGGCGCTGGACAACTGGGTGAACCTGACCCTGGCGGAGACCCGGACGTTCCCCGACGGCGTACTCCTGACCAGGTACGAGGCCAAGCGCTGACCGCCTGGGAACCTGCCGGGCCGACGCTCCTTCCCGATGCGGGCGTCAGCTCTCCGTGAGGAGTGAGACGGCCCTGCACGCGGCGTCCGGGTCCGCGACGCTGATCAGGGCGATCAGGCCGTCGACGTCACCGGACGATACGAGGATGCGGCCGAAGGCCCTCCAGCCGCCCTGCTCGTCCCGCGTGATCGTCCACGTCGGGAAAAGGTGCTGGAGAAGCAGCAGCGTGACGGGCTCGTTCATCATCTCCTCATAGGGGGAAGGCCCTCACCGGCCGGGGGCCTTGCAAGCTCCCGGCCGGGGGACGGGGCCCCCGGCTCACCCGCGCCGGGCGTTCTCGCAGGTCAGGAGTGGCTGAGTTTCGCCCAGACGGCCTTTCCGCCTTCGTTGAGCGGACGGACGCCCCAGTCGCGGACGAGTTCGGCCATGAGCATGAGCCCCCGGCCGCTCGTGGCGGCGTAGTTCTCCGGCTGGATCTCCGGCCTCCCCTCCCCGGCGTCCCACACCTCCACCACCGGGAGGCCGTCGCGCTCGTCGCGGAAGATCCGGACGACGATCTGGCCCTTCCCGTGCCGGAAGCTGTTGGTGACCAGCTCACAGACCACGAGCCGGCCCACGTAGTCGTCCTTGATCCCCCACGCGGCGAACAGGTCGGCGAGGAACGCGCGGGCGAGGCATGGGGCCTGGTCGTCGGGGTCGAGGACGAGCGTGGGCGGGAGCTCTGGGGCGAGTGCTGTTGCTGGCATGGTGCGTGACCTAACGTCTCCGTGGTTGGACCGGCTCTCAGTTAGTCACCGAGCAATTCCGGAGCGCGACGAAGTGCAGCTCACGCTAGACAAGTAGCTCGCCGCGAGTTCTCTCGACTTGCTGGCCACTTGACCCTCGGTTGGGGGACGATGACGCTATGACGCCACGTCGCCTCAAGGGCAAGGTGAGCCCTGCCCTCCTCCCGTTCGGCCGCAGGTTCCGTAGGCTTCGCGAGGCGAAGGGTTGGTCGCAGGACAACCTGGCGCGCAGGGCTCGCGACGGGGAGGGCGTCACCCCGCAGTACATCGGGGCGATCGAGACCGGTCGGACCCGCTGTACTCGTGAATTCGCCGAAGCCATGGACACGATCCTTGAGGCGGACGGAGAACTGGTCGCCCTCTGGGACGACCTGGTGAAAGACGCGGCCTTCCCGGTGTGGTTCGACTGGGTGAGCATCGAGGAGACCGCCGTGGAGCTTGTCTCCTACAGCCTCGGCCTCGTCCACGGCCTGCTCCAGATCCCCGAGTACGCCAATGTCCTGATGTACGGCGACCAAGAGGCTGTAGAGGCCCGGATGAGACGGCAGGACATTCTCACGCGCGTGGAACCGGCCCCGCCAGGCTGCTCGTTCCTCATAGACGAAGCCGTGCTTCAGCGAGAGGTCGGCGACCCGAAGATCATGTACAACCAACTGAACCATCTTGCCGAGATGTCCAACTCGAACGTGTCCATCCAGGTCGTCCCCATGCGGGGCGATCACCTCGGTAGCATCGGCTCGTTCACGATTGCGACCCTCGAAGACCTGCGGGAGGTCGCTTACATCGAGTGCTTCGCTCGCGGCTTCACGATGGAGGACGGCGAGGATGTGGCAGCGATGCGCAGGGCGCTCCGGGAGATCCGCTCGTTGGTGCTCCCCATAGGCATGTCGAGAGACCTGATTCGCAGAACGGCGGAAGAACGATGGAAGATCTGAAGATCCAGTGGCGCAAGTCCAGCCACAGCGGAGGCAATGGCGGCGAGTGCGTAGAGGTCGCCGACAATGCCGGGGCCATCGGCATCCGGGACAGCAAGGATCCGCACGGCCCGAAGCTGCTGGTGGGCCGGAACGAGTTCGCGGCCCTGGTGGCGTCCCTGAAGCGCTGACCCCCCGACCAGAACTGAGCGGCCCCGGGCGTCTTGAGGTCCCGGGGCTCTCGTGTGGGTGGAGCGCCCCGGCCGCGGTCTGCGAGCCTGGGAACTCGGAGCCGCCGTCCGGGGGCAGTGCGGGACGGAGCCCGGCGCGGCCGAGCGCCCGGATCGGCTCCACCGGCTCCCGAAGCCGCCGGTTCGCTGATCGAGGAGGAACCGCGGGCGCGGGCGGGTAGTCACAAGGGGTGCGCCCCGCTCGACTCCCAGGAGTGCTTCTTGGCTGTTCTGCCCGACCCCCCGCCCGCTCCCGAGGACGCGTCCGACTGGACGGAGTTCACCGCCAGGCTCCGCGCGCTGCATGAGTGGTGCGGACGGCCCAAGTACCGCGCGCTGTGCGGGCGCAGTCAGGGGCTCTCGCCTGCGGCCGTGTCCACGCTGATCGGCAAGAATCCGCTGACCCGGCCGCCGGAGACGGCCACGGCCCGGTTCGTCGAGGCGTGCCTGCGGTACGGGGAGTGGGCGTCGCCTGAGGAGGAGGCCGCCAGGTGGGCGGCCCGGTGGCGGGTTCTCGACGGCCCCGGCCTCCCGGCGGCGCCGGCGCGGCGGGCGTGGTGGCGGGGCCGGTGGGGGGCGGCTGCCGGCGTCTCCGTCCTGCTGGTGGCGGGGGCGGTCGTGTGGTTCGCCGCCGGGAGCGCGTCCGGGGAGGGGTGCCGGCGGTTGACCGGCACCATCGAGGACATGCGGGCGAAGCGGACGTGGCCGTTCATGTTCCAGTGCCCGAACCGGCCCCGCGTCGGCGTGTACGAGGAGGCGGCGTTCGGCACCGAGGTCGCCGTGCTGGACACCGATCCGAGCTGGTTCATCTGCTGGACGCGCGGCGCCGAGCACCAGGGCGGCAACGACGTCTGGTACTACACGCAGGGCGACCGGGCGACGGGACGGCCCGAGCTGAACGGGTGGGGGTACGTTCCCGCGTCCGATCTGCGGGTCGGCAAGGCGCCCGATCCGGCGATCACGCGGCACTGCTGACCTGGCCTTTCGCTGTTCTGAACGTTCAGAACGGCGTGCGCGGAACCGTCCGGGCGGCCGGTTGTCTAACGTTTCGGGGACACCCCGCACCCCGCGACGAAACCGCCATGGAAAGGGAGACGCGACGGGTGACGGAGCGCGTGAGTTTTCGGATCCTGGGGCCCTTGCGGGCCGGGGTCCAGGGGGAGCCGGTCGATCTCGGTGGGGGGCGTGCCCGGCTGGTGCTGGCGGCGCTCCTCCTCGACGCGGACCGGCCGGTGCCGGTGGACCGCCTTGTGGACGCCGTATGGGGGGACCGGCCGCCGTCCTCGGCCCGCACGCAGATCGCGATCGCCGTGTCGGGGCTGCGGCGCGCGTTCCGGGACGCGGGACGCCCGCACGTGATCGAGACCGTCCGGCCGGGCTACCGGATACCGGCCGAGGCGGCGGCGCTCGACGCGGAGGAGGCGGCGGAGCGGATCGGCGAGGCGCGCCGGGACGTCGCGGCGGGACGGCTGGAGCAGGCCGCCGGGCGCTTCCGGGCGGCGCTGGCGCTGTGGAACGGTCCCGTCCTCGCCGGCCTCGACCGCCCGGTGATCGAGGCGGGGGCGTTGCGCTGGGAGGAGCTGCGGCTGACCGCGATCGAGGAGGCCGCGCACGTGGAGCTCGGCCTCGGCCGCCACCGGGAGCTGATCGGCGAGCTCATCGGGACGGTGGAGGAGCATCCCTACCGGGAGCGGGTACGCGGCCTGCTGATGATGGCGCTGGCGCGGGCCGGCCGGCAGGGCGAGGCACTCGACGTGTACCGGGAGGGGCGCCGCAGGCTGGACGAGGAGCTGGGCCTGGAGCCGGGCCGTGAACTGCGGGAACTCCAGCTGGGGATCCTGCGGGACGATCCGCTGGTGCGTCCGGGCGCGCCCGGCGTGCCGCGGCGGCGGGGCCGTGCGCTGCGGTGGCGGCGCACGTCGGCGCGGGGCGTCCGGTCCTGCTGACGGGAAGGTCCTGCTGACGGGAAAGGCCGCCGGGCGCGCTGCCCGGCGGCCTTCCAGGGGAGGCTAGTCGGCCCACTTGTGGGAGTTCATGAGCTGCCCCTCCCAGAAACTCTCCCGCTTCCCGGCGGGAATGGTGCCCCAGTAGCCGTCGTAACCGGCGAAGTGGTACACCTTCACCTTGCTGTACGAGCCCGTGTAGCCGTTGTTCCAGTACGAGGCGACGAGGAATTTCGGGTTGCACTGGACGTCGCCGCCGCGCCAGTCGGGGTCGTCCCCGTCCCAGGCGCACCTGGTGCCCGTGCCGTTCTTGCCGCTCCAGACGCAGAAGTCGCCCTTGGCGCAGGAGCCCTGCCAGGCGGCGGCGCCGGCCGGCGCGGCCGCCTCGGCCTGTGCGGCGGCGGGCGACAGGACGGCGGCGAGCCCCGCGACGGCGATGCCCGCCACGGTGATCCGGACCTTGTGCACGCCGCCCCCTACTTCGACCACTGGTGCGAGCGGATGGACACGTTCCCCGCGTTGATCGGCTTGGACGTGACGATGACCGGGTCGGAGATCTGGCTCCCGTAGTTCGCGTTCTTGAAGAACCGGACCTTGTTGTACGGGTCGCCGGTGTAGCCGTTGTTCCAGATGCTGTTGACCTTGAACCCGTACGGCCGGCAGCGGATCGCGCCGTCCTGCCAGTCGGGGTCGTCGCCGGTCCAGTTGCAGCGGGTGCCGGTGGCGTTCTTGCCGCTCCACACGCATACGTCGCCCTTCGGGCAGACGCCGTCGGTGGAGGCGGCCAGCGCGGCCGAGGGCGCCAGCGCGGTGACGGCCCCCGCCGTCACGGCGCCGGCCAGCAGCCCGATTCGGATCTTGTGCATTGTCTCCCCGTCCCCCTGCTCAGTGGATCCCGGAGCAGGTCTTGATGGTCTTGCCGTTGACGTCCACGGCCTTGTCGTCGCCGTTGCCGGGCCCGGTCAGGAAGTAGGCCGACACCCAGCCCCGCGTGGCGCCCTGGTCGAGGTCGGTGTAGAGCCACCAGTGGTTGCTGCCGTACTCGCCCTCGTACTTCTGGCCCCACATCTTGCAGAAGACGTAGTTCGAGCCCTGGTACAGGTAGCCGACGCGTTCCCCGCACTTGAGGTAGTTGGGGTTGGCGAACGCCTTGGCGAACGTCCGGACCCACTGCTTGCCGTCGACCGTGGCGTCCGTCCAGCAGGCCGCCTGAGCGCTCGGGTCCGGGCCGTCGGCCTGGGCGGTGGCGCCGGCCGGAACCGTCCCCAGTACGGACGCCGCCGCGAGCGCGCCCACGATGATGCGTCTCTTGTGCATCCCTTTCTCCCCGTTCATGTGGTTGGACGCGGAACACGCTAGAGAGCCCGGTTATCGAACCCTTATCGGCGCGGTGCTGTACGCGCTGCCGACCGGCGACGCCCTGAGCGGCCACACCGAGGACATGCAGGCGGTCGCGTTCAGTCCGGACGGCAGGACCGTGGCCGGCGCGCATCGCGACGACCACAAGGTGCGGCTCCGGAAGGTCCCCTGACGCGCCGGGGCCTCGTTTCGGGAGCGCTGGCCGGGTAGATCGCCTGCGGACGTGCCTTGGGGGAGGGGGCTGCGGGCGGCATGCTGGCGCTGGTCGGGATCTATGCCGTCGCGGCGGTCTGCGTGCCCTGGGCGCTGGGCCGGCACCGGCGGGCCATGGCGTGCGCCGCGGCCGCCGTGCCCGCCGCCACCGCCGCGTGGGCCGCGACCCGGGCCGGGCGGGGGGAGCTGGACACGAGCGTCGTCTGGGCGTCCGACCTGGGGCTCGTGCTCGACTTCCGGGTGGACGCGCTGACCGTGGTGATGCTGCTGCTGGTCGGCGGGGTCGGGGCCGTCGTGCTCTGCTACGCGGGCTGGTACTTCGAGCGGTCCGAGCGGCTGATGACCGGGACGCTGGTCGCGTTCGCGGGGGCGATGACGGGGCTGGTGCTCGCCGACAACCTGCTCGTCCTGTACGTGTTCTGGGAACTGACCACGCTGAGTTCGTTCGTCCTCATCGGGCACACGCGGCCGGACCGGGCCGCGGACCGGCGGGCGGCCACGCAGGCGCTGCTGACGACGACGGCGTTCGGGCTCGTCATGCTCGTCGGCTTCGTGGTGCTCGGGCAGGCCGCGGGGACGTACCGGATCTCGGCGCTGGTCGCGGACCCGCCGGGCGGCGCCGCGGCGCGCGTCGGCGTCGTCCTGGTGCTGCTGGGCGCGTTCGCCAAGTCGGCGCAGGTGCCGCTGCACGCGTGGCTGCCCGCCGCGATGGTCGCGCCGACGCCGGTCAGCGCCTACCTGCACGCGGCGGCGATGGTGAAGGCCGGGGTCTACCTGGTGGCGCGGCTCGCGCCCGGCTTCGCCGGGACGGCCCCGTGGCGGCCCCTGGTGCTGGCGGTCGGGCTGCTGAGCCTGCTGGCGGGCGGCCTCGTCGCCCTGCGGCAGGACGATCTCAAGCGGCTGCTCGCCTACGGGACGATCAGCCAGCTCGGCTTCCTGATCGTCCTGCTGGGGAACGGGACGCGGACGGCGGCGCTGGCCGGCGCGGCTCTCCTGCTGGCGCACGGCCTGTTCAAGGCGCCGCTGTTCCTGACGGTCGGCGCCGTCGAGCACGAGACGGGGACGCGGCGCGCGGACCGGCTGGCGGGCGCGGGACGGCGGCTGCCCGTGCTGGCGGCGGCGGCGACGGCGGCGATCGCGTCCATGATCGGCATTCCGCCGTTCCTCGGGTTCGTGGCGAAGGAGGCGGCGTTCGAGGCGTTCGCGCACGGCGGCCTGGACATCGCCGTCCTCGCCGGGGTGGTGGCGGGGGCGGCGCTGACCGTGGCGTACGGGGCGCGCTTCCTGCACGGCGCCTTCTCCGGCGGGACGGACGACGGCCCCGGCGACCCCTGGGGGCTCGTCGTGCCCGTCGTGCTGCTGGCCGCCGCCGGATTCGGGCTGGGGCTCGTCCCCGGGGCGCTGCAGAAGCTGATCGGGCCCTACGCCGGGACGCTTCCGGCGGGCGGACCCGGCCATGTGCCCGGCCACGAGCTCGCGGTCTGGCACGGGCTCGGGCTGCCGCTCGGGCTGTCGGCGGCCGCCCTCGTGGCGGGCGCCGGGCTGTACGCCGCGTTCGGCCGGACGTTCCCGGGCCGCCCCGCGCGGTGGCGGCTCCCGGACGCGCAGCGCGCCTACGACGCCGTGATCGAGGGGACGATGGCCGGCGCGCACGCGGTGACGAGGCGGCTCCAGACCGGCTCCCTGCCGGTGTACCTCGGCGTGATCGCGCTGACGGTGCTGGCCGTGCCCGGGACGGCCCTCGTCGCCGGCCTGGTCCGCGGCGCGGGGCCGGCGTGGCCGGCGGGCGGGCTCCCGGCCTGGGACGACGCGATGCAGCTCGTCCTGTCCGCGGTGGTGGTCGCCTGCGCGCTGGCGGCGATGTGGGTGCGCAACAGGCTGTCGGCGGTGGTGCTGCTGTCCGGCACGGGGTACGGGACGGCGGGCCTGTTCGTCGTGCACGGCGCACCCGACCTCGCGCTCACCCTCGTGGTCGTGGAGACGCTGTCGCTGATCATGCTCGTGCTGGTGCTGCGGCGGCTGCCGGAGCGGTTCCCGCCGCGCCTCCGCAAGACCGGGACCCGCGTCGCCACGGCGGCGGTCGGCGTCGGCATGGGCGCGTTCGTCGGGCTCTTCCTGACGGTGGCGTCGCTGAGCCGGACCACCGCCCCGGCCGGGCCCGGCTACACCCGTCTCGCCGCGCAGGAGCACACGAAGAACGTGGTGAACCTGATCCTGGTGGACCTGCGCGCGCTCGACACGCTGGGCGAGATCGCGGTGCTGGCCGCGACCGCGATGGGCGTCGCGAGCCTGGTGCTGACCGGGCCGGGGACGCGGCGGAGCCCGCCCGGCGGCGGGGGCGGGCCGGGGGACGGGCCGCTCAGCCGCTGGCTCGCCGCACCCGGCCGCCCTCCGCTGGGCGGCTCCGCGGTGGTGCTGGGCGCGGCGGCGCGGGTGCTGACGCCGACGATCCTGGTGTTCTCGGCGTACCTGTTCTTCGCCGGGCACGGCCGTCCCGGCGGCGGCTTCGTGGGCGGTCTCGTGGCGGGGATGGCGTTCGTCCTGCGGTACCTGCCCGGCGGGCGCCGCGAGCTCGCCACCGCGCTGCCCGTGCGTCCCGCCGTGCTGCTCGGCGCCGGGCTGGGGATCGCGGTCGCGACGGGCGCGGGCGGCTGGGCGTCCGGCGGCGAGTTCCTGAGCTCGGAGCACCTGGGCGGCGCGGTGCCGGTGCTGGGCCGCGTCGAGATCCCCACCAACCTGCTCTTCGACGCGGGCGTCTACCTCCTGGTGCTCGGGCTGGTGCTGACGATCCTCACCACGCTCGGGGCGAGCCTGGAGGAGCCGGACGACCAGGAGACCCCCGAGGAGGGGCCGGCGTGACCGGGCCCGGCCTCGTCCTCGTGGTGGTGGTCGCCGTGCTGTTCGCCGCCGGGTTCGACCTGCTGATGCAGCGGTCCCTCATCCGGATCGTGGTCGGCTTCACGCTGCTCGGGCACGGCGCCAACCTCGTCCTCCTGCTGGCGGGCGGCGGCCCCGGCACGCCGCCGCTGCTCGGCGCGAAGGGTCCCGGGCGCATGGTCGACCCGTTCCCGCAGGCGATGGCGCTGACCGCCATCGTGATCACCTTCGGCGTCACGGCGTTCCTGCTGGCCCTTGCCTACCGGAGCCGGCAGCTGCGCGGCGGCGACGAGGTCGCCGACGACGTCGAGGACCGCCGGATCTGCGCGGAGCGGCGCCGCCGCGAGGAGGAGCCGGACGCCACGCCGCTGGAGGAGCGCAACCCCGGCCCGGAGGACGGCCCGTGAACGTCCTCGTCCCGCTGCCGTTCGCGCTGCCGCTGCTCGGCGCGGCGCTGGCGCTGCTCGCCCGCCGCCGGCGGACCTGGCTGCGGGTCCTCGGGCCGCTGACCGTCGCGGGGGTCGTCGCCGCCGGCGCGGGACTCGTCGCGGCCGTGGCCCGGGACGGCGTGCTCGCCGTCCAGATGGGCGGCTGGGCCGCCCCGCTCGGCATCACGCTCGTCGTCGACCGGCTGTCGGCGCTGCTGCTGGTGGTGTCCGGCGCGGTGCTGCTGGCGATCATGCTGCACGCGGTGGGGGAGGGCGCCGGCGGGCTCGGCGGGCACGAGCCCGGCGTGTTCTACCCCGCCTACCTCACGCTGACGGCCGGGGTCGGCCTGGTCTTCCTCGCCGGGGACCTGTTCAACCTCTTCGTCGCGTTCGAGGTCATGCTCGCGTCGAGCTACGTCCTCATGACGCTGACGCCGACCGGGGAGCGGGTGCGGGCCGGGATGACCTACACCGTGGTCAGCCTCACGTCCTCCATCCTCTTCCTCACCTCGCTCGGCCTGACCTACGCGGCGGCGGGCACGGTGAACCTCGCCGACCTGTCGATGCGCGCCGCGGACCTGCCCGGCGCCACCCGGACGGCGCTCGGCCTGCTGTTCCTGGCGGTGTTCGGGATCAAGGGCGCGATCGTGCCCATGCACCTGTGGCTGCCCGACAGCTACCCCGCCGCGCTCACCAAGATCACCGCGGTGTTCGCGGCGCTGCTGACGAAGGCCGCCGTGTACTCGCTCATCCGGGTCGAGACGCTGGTGTTCCCGCGCGAGCACGGCTCCCGGGTCATGCTCGTCCTCGCCGCCGGGACGATCGTCGTCGGCACCCTCGGCGCGCTGACGCACGACGACATCCACCGGGTGTTCTCGTTCATCCTCGTCGGCCACATCGGCTACATGCTGTTCGGCCTCGCCCTGTTCGACGTGGCGGGCCTCACCGGAGCGATCCTCTACCTCGTCCACCACATCGTCGTGCAGGCGACGCTCTTCCTGGTCAGCGACCTCGTCCAGGGGCGGACGGGGGAGACGTCGCTGCACCGGCTCGGCGGGCTCGCGGGCCTGTCGGCGTTCATCGCCGTGCTGTTCTTCGTTCCCGCCATGAGCGTCAGCGGCGTGCCGCCGACCTCGGGTTTCGTCGCCAAGCTCGCGCTGTTCCAGGCCGGCGCCGGCGCGGGGAGCGTGCTCGCCTACGCGGTGACGGGGGTGGCCGTGCTGGGGAGCGTCCTCACCCTCATGGCGATGAGCCGCATCTGGACGCTCGGGTTCTGGCGCCCCCGCCCGGCGGAGGCCGGCGAGCCGCCCGCCGCCGAGTCGTACACGCCGGGCGGCGTGCGGCTCATGCAGTCCGTGACCGCCGTCCTGGTCGTCGCGGGCCTGCTCATCGCCGTGTTCGCCGGCCCGCTCGCGGCCTGGAGCCGGCGGGCCGCGAGCGACCTGATCGACCGGAGCGCCTACCGGCACGCCGTCCTGGACGGGGGGAGCCCGTGAACACCGCCGCGCGCCGCATCGGATCCCGGCTGGTCATGGCCGCCTGGCTGTTCGCGGTGTGGCTGATGCTCTGGGGACGGGTCGGCCCGCTCATCGCGGCCGGCGGCGTCGCCGTCGTCGCCTCCGCCTTCGCGGTGAGCCGGCCGCCGGCCGCCCCGGCGCTGCGCCGGGTCCGGCCGCTGTGGTTCGCCGCGGCGCTGCTGGAGTTCGCCTGGGACCTGCTCGTCTCCAGCCTGATCATCGGCCGGCACGCCCTGTACCGGCCGGGCCGGGTGCGCGGCGCGATCGTCGAGGTCGACGCGCGGACCCGCTCCGAGCTCATCCTGCTGGCCGTCACGACGAGCATCTCGCTGCGTCCCGGCACCCTCCTGGTCGACCCCGACTGGGACCGGCACATCCTGCGCATCCACGCCATGCCCGTCCGCTCCCAGCGGGAGGCGGACGCCGCGCGCGACGGCGTGCTCCGCACCGAGGAGAGGCTGATGCGCGCCCTCGTGACCGCCGAGGACACCCCCGGACAGGACGAACCCACCAGGGAGGACCGATGAGCATCGTCTACGCCGCGGCCTTGGCGCTGCTGGGCGCCGCGTTCCTGATGACGGGGGCGCGGCTCGTCCGCGGCCCGTCCACGTTCGACCGCATCATGGCGCTGGACGTCCTGGCCGTCCTGCTGGTGAGCGGCATCGCGGTGCACACGGCCGTCGTCGGGGAGACCGCCAACACCACGGTCCTCGTGGTCATCGCGCTGATGGGCTTCGTGGGATCGGTCGGCGCGGCGCACCTGGCGGCGGCGCGGGCGGAGCGGCGGGACCGGGCGTGAGCGCCGCCGACGCCGTCAGCGCCGTCCTGCTGCTCGCCGGATCCGGGTTCTGCGCCGTCGGCGCGCTCGGCATGCTCCGCTTCCCGGACCTGCTCGCCCGGCTGCACGCGGCGACGAAGCCGCAGACGATCGGGCTCCTGCTCGTCCTCGCCGGGCTGGCGCCGCAGACCGGGTCGGTGTCGTCGGCGACGCCGCTGCTGCTCATCGCCGTCTTCCAGCTGATCACCGCGCCGGTGACCGCCCAGACGATCGCCGGCGCCGCCTACCGCGCCGGCGTCGTCGACCCCGCCGCCCTCGCCCTGGACGAGACCGACCGCACGACCTGACCGGGTCAGTTCCGGGAGGCGCCGCGGGCGAACATGCCGGAGCAGCCCCAGCCGAGGCCGATGGCCACGGCGCCGATGGCGGCGAACACGCCGAGGGCCGCCACGTCCAGTACCGCCAGGAGGGCGATGACGAGGCCGTAGAGGACGGTGAAGGCGAAGAGGGCCTGCCGGGCGATGTTCTTGTTCATGGCCATAATCCTGCTGTGACCGGCGGGGCAGTAGTATCCACCGGTCGGTGGACACGAGGGGTACGGGGGACATGGCCGAGCCGGTGGCGCGGGCGGAGAACGTCTGGCGGCGCTCGTATCCGCTGTGGGACGCCTATTTCGCGATGGTGCTGGTCGGGACCATCGCCGCGACGGCCGCCGACTCGGCGCCGCCCGGCCGGCGAGGGGCGGCGATCGCGCTGCTCGTCCTGCTGAGCGTGGCGTACGCGGCGATCGGGCGGCCGGCGCTGCGCTCGCCGGAGGTGCCGCGGCCCGGCTGCAGGATCTACGCCGTCGCGCTGGTCTGCATGTTCGTGCCCGCGACGCTCCTCGCGCCGGTGACGGCGACGGGCCTGGCCGCGCTGGCGCCGCAGGTCTACATGATCTTCGGGGCGGCGCGCGGGTTCGCGCTGATGCTCGTCCTGCTCGCCGGGCCGGTCGGGCGGGGGCTGGCGCAGTCCGGGGCGGGCACCGCGGCGACGGCCGTGATCGTCGCGGCGGGCATCGCGTGCAGCGGGCTGCTCGCGGTGTTCATCGGGCGGATGGGCCACCAGAACCACGAGCGGATGCGGCTCATCGAGGAGCTGGACCGGACGCGCGGCGAACTGGCCGAGGTCAGCCGCGAGGCGGGCGTGCTCGCCGAGCGGGAGCGGCTCGCCCGCGACATCCACGACACGATCGCGCAGGGGTTCACGTCCATCACGATGCTGGTGCAGGCGGCGGAGGCCGAGGTCGGGCGGAACCGGCACCTGGAGCTGGCCCTGCGGGCGGCGCGCGAGAACCTGGCCGAGACGCGGGGCCTGGTCGCCGCGCTGGCGCCGCCCGCGCTGGACGGCAGCTCGCTGGTGGAGGCGCTGCGGCGGATGGCCCGCGACTTCGACCTCCCGGTCGACCTGGCCGTCGAGGGCGAGCCGCGGCCCCTGGACGCCGTGGAGGTCGTCCTGCTGCGGGTGACGCAGGAGGCCCTCGCCAACGTCCGCAAGCACGCCGCCGCGACGGGGGTACGGGTGCGGCTGGAGTACGGGGAGCCCGTGCGGCTGAGCGTCGCCGACGACGGGCGCGGGTTCGCGCCGGAGGAGGTCGAGCGGGGGTTCGGGCTGCGCGGCATGCGGAGCCGCGTCGAGCAGGCCGGCGGGACGTTCACCGTCGCCGGCGGCGACGGGACCAGAGTCGAGGTGGAGATCCCGTGCTCCGCGTGATGATCGTCGACGACCACCCGATCGTCCGGGAGGGGCTGCGCGGGATGCTCGCCGCCGAACCGGACATCGAGGTGGCGGCGGAGGCCGCATCCGGGGACGAGGCCGTCGCGCTGGTGCCCCGCGTCGCCCCGGACGTCGTCCTGATGGACCTGCGGATGCCGTCCGGGGACGGCGTGAGCGCGATCGAGCGCCTGCCCGGCCACCGGATCCTCGTGCTGACGACGTTCCGGGACGACGCCGACATCGTCCGCGCGATCGAGGCGGGCGCGGCGGGCTACCTGCTGAAGGACGCGTCGCGCGCCGACCTCGCCGCGGCCGTCCGGGACGTCGCGGCGGGCCGCCGCGTCCTGTCGCCCGAGGTGTCGGCGCGGCTGACGGCGGTGGCCGCGGCTCCCGCCCCGCCGGCCCTGTCGGCGCGCGAGGCGGAGGTCCTCGTCCTCGTCGCGGAGGGCCTCACGAACGCCCAGATCGGCGAGCGCCTCTACATAGGCCAGGCGACGGTGAAGACGCACATGCTGCGCATCTTCGCCAAACTAGGCGTCTCCGACCGCACCGCGGCCGTGATGGCCGCGATGCAGCACGGCATCATCACCACCCCCTGACCCCGCGTCGGCTCACTCCGCGGTGGCGGGGGTCTCGCCTGCCTCGAACTCTGCGAGTAGGTCCTCTTCGGTGGCGCCGCGGCGCCAGTAGCCGGTGAAGGAGACGGCGCGGCGGTCCAGGCCGCGCTCCTTCACCAGGTGCCGGCGCAGGGCCTTGACCACGGCGGACTCGCCCGCGATCCACGCGTACGCGCCGCCGGGGATCTCCGCGTCGCGGACGGCGTCCAGCACGGTTCCGGGGGAGACCCAGGTGATCTCCGTGTCGGCGGCGGTGGGCAGGTCCTGCCGGTCCTCGGCGTGCGGGACGTCGATCCAGACCTGGGCGGGCGTCCCGGCGGGCAGCCAGGCGAGGTTCCCGGCGATGGCGGGCAGCGCGGTCAGGTCGCCCGCGATGACGACGGGGGAGCCGGGCGGCGGCCGGAAGTCGTAGCCGCCGTTGTCGGGGCCGGTCGGGCCGAGGATGGTGACGCGGTCGCCCGCGCGGGCCGCCGCGGCCCACCGGGCGGCCGGTCCGGACGAGCCGTCGGCGTGCAGCGCGAAGTCGACGTCCAGTTCGCCGGGCCGGTGGTCGCGGACGGTGTAGGACCGCATGATGCCGCGCTCGGCCGGGTCCAGGGCGCGCCAGTCGGCGAACCACGTGTCGCCGTCGCTGTTCTCCGGCATGACGGGCGCGTCCTGGTGCGGGTGCGGCAGGAACAGCTTGAAGCGCTGGTCGCGGCCGGCGGTGGCGAAACCGTCCAGGGCCGTCCCGCCGAAGGTGACGCGGACCATGGACGGCCCGAGCCGTTCGGACCGGAGGACGTGCAGGTCGAAGAACGCGTACGGGTGGGTGGGGGTGGCCATCGTGCCGCCTTTCAACCGGTCTTCTTCGCGGAGTTCAGGGCCGTGGCGACCGCTTCGAGGAGCGGCGCGCAGCCCTCGTAGGAGAAGCGGGGCTCCGGCTGCCACGGGACGACCTGGCCGGCCTTCACCGCGGGCAGGTCCTTCCAGGACGGCTTGGAGCCGAGGTCCTTCGGCTGGAGCGCCTGCGTGCGGGAGTCGAGCATGATGACGTCGGCCTTGTACTTGTCGGCGTTCTCCCAGCTCAGGTTCTCGAAGTAGCCGTTCTTGTCGAGGTTGTCCGGGACGATCAGCTCGACGCCGAGTTCCTTGTAGTAGATGAGGTCGGTGTTCATGTCCGGGCTGGACGCGTAGAACAGGTCGGGGCTCGCGGACGCGGCGAGGACCTTCAGGCCCGGCTTGGCCTTGGCCGCCGCGCGCACGGCCTCGGCGGCCTTCTCGAACCGGGCCTTGGCTGCGGTGACCTTCGCCGACTTCAGGTCGGCGCCGAGGGCGGCGGCGAGCGCGGCGGTCCGCTCGATCGGCTTCGGCAGGGCGACGGCGCCGGCGGAGATCGCGACGCTCGGGGCCAGCGCGTAGATCTTGTCCTTGCTCTCCGCGGGGACGTAGAACAGCTCGCCCGGCAGGAACATGTTGTCGACGAGCAGGTCGGGGCGGAGCGCGGCGTACTTCTCGATGTTGAACTCGCCGAACGCGTTGCCGATGATCTCCAGCCGGCCGACGGGCAGGTTCCCCGCCTGCGGGTCGGGCCCGCCGTCCTTGAGCTTCGTCGGGCCGAACACGCCGACGATCTGCTCGTCGATGCCGAAGTCGTGGAGGGCGGCGGCGGTGGCGGAGTAGCCGACGATCCGCCGCGGCCGCCGCTGGAGACCGATCTTCGTGCCGCGGTCGTCGGTGAACGTCCAGGCGCCGCCGGCGGGGGAGGCGGCGCCGCCCGCGCCGTCGTCGCCGCCGCACGCGCTGATCAGCGCTCCGAGGGCGAAGGCGCCGCCGGCGCCCAGGACGGCGCGGCGGGTGAGGGGACGAGCACCGGTCTTCGACATGCGGACTTTCTCCCAAATCAACTACGGTGGCCGGTTAGTGGGCCGATGAGAACTTAGGTTAACCTAACCTAAGATCTTGTCGAGAGGGGGCCCGCCAGGTGCTGTCGACCAAGCCGCCGCCGCTCGCGGAGCGGCCGGCCGCGCGATCCCGCCGCGGTCCGCGGCAGGCGGCCGGGCTCCTCGGCGGGGTCCTGTTCCTGCTCGCGGCCATCGCGCTCAGCCTCGCGGTCGGCGCGAAGCCGCTGTCGCTCGGGCAGGCGTGGGACGGCCTGTTCCACGCCGACTCGGCCGCGTACACCGTCGTCCACGACATGCGCCTGCCGCGCACGCTGCTCGGGCTGCTCGCCGGGGTGTCGCTCGGGCTGGCCGGCGCGGTGATGCAGGCGCTGACCCGCAACCCGCTCGCCGACCCGGGGCTCCTCGGCATCAACGCGGGCGCGTCCGCCGCCGTCGTGTCGGCGATCTCGTTCCTCGGCGTCACCTCGTTCACCGGCTTCGTGTGGTTCGCGTTCGCGGGCGCCGGAGCCGTCGCGGTGCTGCTCTACGCGGTGGGCGGCGGGCGCGGCGCCACCCCCGCGCGGCTCGTGCTCGCCGGGGCCGCGCTGAACGCCGCCCTCTTCTCGTACGTGAGCGCCGTGCAGTTGCTGGACACCGCGTCCCTCGACCGGATGCGCTTCTGGACGGTCGGCTCCCTCGCCTCCGCGCAGGGCTACACCGTCGTCCGCGTCGCGCCGTTCGTCGCCGTCGGCGCGGTGCTCGCGCTGCTGCTCGCCCGCCCGCTGAACGCGATGGCGATGGGCGAGGACGCGGCCCGCGCGCTCGGCGCCGCCCCCGGGCGCGCCCGGATCACCGCGATCGCCGCGGTCACCCTGCTGTGCGGCGCCGCGACGGCCGCCTGCGGGCCGATCGTCTTCGTCGGGCTGATGGTGCCGCACCTCGTCCGCGCGCTGACCGGCCCCGACCTGCGGCGGCTGCTGCCGTACTGCGCGGTCCTGTCGCCCGCGCTGATGCTGGCGGCGGACGTCCTCGGCCGCGTCGTCGTCCGCCCGTCCGAGCTCCAGGTGGGCATCGTGATGGTCGTCGCGGGCGGGCCGCTGTTCCTGTACTTCGTCCGGCGGCCGCTGAGCAGGGCGGTGACCTCGTGAGCCGCGCGCCGCGCTTCGCCGTCGTCCGGACGCCGTCCGGCCCGTCCTTCCGGTTCCGCCCGCGCGCGCTCGCCGTCGCGGCGGCCTGCCTGGCGGTGGCGCTCGGGACGGGCGTCCTCCTCATCGGCAGCGGCGACTTCCCGATGAGCCCCGCCGAGGT
This sequence comes from Actinomadura sp. GTD37, assembly GCF_041951365.1. Taxonomy (NCBI): domain Bacteria; kingdom Bacillati; phylum Actinomycetota; class Actinomycetes; order Streptosporangiales; family Thermomonosporaceae; genus Actinomadura; species Actinomadura sp. GTD37. The sequence continues at coordinate 828,084 of NZ_JBGNUS010000002.1, read as the reverse complement.
CGTCCGCACCCTGCTCGGGCGGGGCGCGCCCGCCGACTCGCTGATCGTCAACCAGATCCGGCTGCCGCGCGCGGCGGCGGCGCTCGCCGTCGGCGCCGCGCTCGGCCTCGCGGGCGCGATCTTCCAGTCGCTGACCCGCAACCCGCTCGGCAGCCCGGACATCCTCGGGTTCAGCCAGGGCGCGGCGAGCGGCGTCCTCGCGGTGATCGTGCTGACCGGCGGCGGCACCGCCGCGGTCGCGGCCGGCGCGGCGGGCGGCGGGCTGCTCACCGGCCTGGTCGTGTGGGCGGTCGCGGGACGGCACGGCGCGCACGGGCAGCGGCTCATCCTCGTCGGCATCGGCGTCGCGGCGATCCTCACCGGCGTGAACGGCTACCTGCTCACCCAGGCGCACATCACGGACGCGGCCCGCGCCGTGCTGTGGCTGACCGGCAGCCTCGACGGCCGCGACTGGGCCGACACCGCGCCCGTGCTGGCGGCACTCGCCGTCCTCGGGCCGCTGGTCATGGTGGGCTGCGGCCGGGCGCTGCGGATGCTGGAGATGGGCGACGACGCGGCGCACGGCCTCGGCGTCCCCATCGAGCGGGTCCGGCTGGTCATGCTGGCCGCGGCCGTGCTGCTCACCTCGCTCGCCGCGGCGGCGGCCGGTCCGGTCGCGTTCGTCGCGCTGACCGCGCCGCAGCTCGCCCGGCGCCTCACCCGCACGACCGGCCCCAACCTGCTGCCCGCGATGTGCATGGGGGCGGCGCTGCTGGTCGCCGCCGACTGGGTCGCGCAGCGCGCCTTCCCCGGGCACCAGCTCCCGGTCGGCGTCGTGACCGGCCTCCTCGGCGGCGGGTACCTGGTCTGGCTCCTCGTGACCGAACGCAAGACGGGACGGATCTGAATGAAGGATTCTCTGAGCACGGGCGCGCGGCTCGCCGGCGCCCGGCTGACGCTGGCCTACGACAAGCGCACCGTCGCCGAGGACCTCGACGTGGCCGTCCCGGACGGCTCGTTCACGGTCATCGTGGGACCGAACGCGTGCGGCAAGTCGACGCTGCTCCGGGCGCTCGCCCGGATCCTGAGGCCGGCGGACGGGGCGGTCGTCCTCGACGGCCGGCCCATCGCGGACTGGCCCGCCAAGAGGCTCGCCCGGACGCTCGGGCTGCTGCCGCAGTCGTCCATCGCGCCGGAGGGCATCACGGTCGCCGACCTGGTGTCGCGCGGCCGGTACCCGCACCAGAGCCTGCTGCGGCAGTGGTCGCGCGAGGACGAGCGCGTCGTGGCCGAGTCGATGGCCGCGACCGGCGTCGGGGACCTCGCCGACCGGCACGTGGACGAGCTGTCGGGCGGGCAGCGGCAGCGGGTGTGGATCGCGATGGCGCTCGCCCAGCAGACCCCGATCCTGCTGCTGGACGAGCCGACGACCTACCTCGACATCGCCCACCAGATCGAGGTCCTCGACCTGTGCGCGCGGCTGCACGAGGAGGGCCGCACGGTCGTCGCCGTCCTGCACGACCTCAACCACGCCGCCCGCTACGCCACGCACATGATCGCCATGCGGGACGGCCGGATCGCCGCCGAGGGCGGCCCGGCCGAGGTCGTCACGGCGGAACTGGTCGAGGAGGTGTTCCGGCTGCCGTGCCGGGTGATCGACTGCCCGGAGACCGGGACGCCGCTCGTCGTCCCGGCGGCGCGCGCCCGCGTCCCCGCCCTGACCTGATCCGGAAAATCGTTGTAGGCTTACAATGTTTGTACGCCTACAACGATCGGAGCCCGGTGCCCGAGCTGAGCCGCCGCCGCAGAATGCTCGTGCTCGCGATCTGCTGCATGAGCCTCCTCATCGTCAGCCTCGACAACACGATCCTCAACGTCGCGCTGCCCACGCTCCAGCACGACTTCCGCAGCTCGCTGTCCGGCCTGCAGTGGACGATCGACGCGTACCTGATCGTCCTCGCGTCGCTGCTGATCCTGTCCGGCTCGACCGCCGACCGGATCGGCCGCCGCCGGGTGTTCCAGACCGGGCTCGTGCTGTTCGTCGCCGGGTCGGTGCTGTGCAGCCTCGCGCCGTCCCTCGGCTGGCTCGTCGGCGCCCGCGTCGTGCAGGCGGTCGGCGGGTCGATGCTCACCCCGGTCGCCATGTCGATCATCACGAACGTGTTCACCGAGCCGCGCGAACGGGCCCGCGCCATCGGCGTCTGGGGCGCCGTCGTCGGGCTCAGCATGGCGATGGGGCCGCTCGTCGGCGGGCTGCTCGTCGACTCCGTCGGCTGGCGGTCGATCTTCTGGCTGAACGTGCCGATCGGCCTCGCCGCGCTCGCGCTGACCGCGCTGTTCGTGCCCGAGTCGCGCGCCGCGCGCCCGCGCCGCCCGGACCCGCTCGGCCAGGGCTTCATGATCGTGCTGCTCGGGACGCTGACGTACGCGATCATCGAGGCGCCCGGCCGCGGCCCCGGCGACCCGGCCGTCTACGGCGCCGCGCTGCTCGCCGCCGCGTCCCTGGCCGGGTTCGTCCGGCACGCGCTCCGCACCCCCGAACCGCTCGTCGACCTGCGCTTCTTCCGCAGCGTCCCGTTCTCGGGCGCGACGCTCATCGCCGTCGCCAGCTTCGCGGCGCTCGGCGGGTTCCTGTTCGTCACCACGCTCTACCTGCAGAACATCCGGGGGCTGTCCGCGCTGCACGCCGGGCTGTACCTGCTGCCGATGGCCGCGATGACCGCCGTGACGTCCCCGCTGTCGGGACGGCTCGTCGGCGGCCGCGGCCCGCGGCTGCCGCTGCAGATCTCCGGGGCGACCATGCTGGCCAGCGGCCTGCTGCTCGCCGGGTTCGACGCCGAGACGCGGAACGCCACGCTGTTCGCCTCCTACATGCTGTTCGGCATCGGCTTCGGCATGGTGAACTCGCCGATCACCAACACGGCCGTGTCCGGGATGCCGCGCGCCCAGGCCGGCGTCGCCGCCGCGATCGCCTCCACCAGCCGGCAGATCGGGCAGGCCCTCGGCGTCGCGGTGATCGGCGCGGTGCTCGCCGCCGGGACGTCCGGCGCGCCGGGCGCGGACGCCTTCGTGGCCGCCGCCCGCCCGGCATACTGGATCCTGACCGGATGCGCCGCCGCCGTCCTCGTACTCGGCACGGTCACCACCGGCCGGCGGGCCGCGCGCACCACCGCGCGCGTGTCCGGGCTGTTCGACGCCGGCGAGCCGGCCCCGGACCACCGTGCCCCTGACCACCGTGCCCCAGACCGCCCTGTGAAGGGAGCGAGCCCCCGATGACCGAGCCGGCCGCCGAGCCGTCCGCGCCCGCCGATGTGGCGGGCCGCGCCTGGCGCAACCTGGGGATCGTGTTCCACGAGCGCAACGACCGGCGCCGCGAGGTCACCGAGGCGCTCGGCATGAGCTTCTTCCGGGTCAAGGCGCTGCGCCGCATCGCGGCCGCCGCGACGCCGCTCACGCTGCGCGACGTCGCCGAACTCCTGCTCACCGACCGCCCCTACGCCACCGTCGTGGTGGACGACCTGGTCGGCCGCGGCCTCGTCGAGCGGACCCCGAACCCGGCCGACCGGCGCGCCAAGCTCGTGACCGCGACCGGGCCGGGCCGCGCCGCGGCGGCGGAGGCCGAGCGCATCCTCGCCACCCCGCCGCCGTCGCTGTACGACCTCCCGGCCGAGGACCTCGCCGTCCTCGACCGGATCGCCGCCCACCTCCTCGCCGGGTCCTAGGCGCCGGACGGGACCTTGTAGGTCTCGGCCGCCTCGGACTCCTGCGGCGCCCGCTCGACGACCATGCCGCCCAGCGCCTTCGCGTCCGTCCGCAGGATGTAGGTCTTGCGGGTGCCGGGCTCGGCCACCTTCGAGAAGTCCATCGGCGTGCCGTAGCCGCCGTCGTGCGCGGTGGTCGACCGGTGCGCGGCGATCAGGCCCTCCCGGGTGAGGTCCTTGGCGTCGCACGCCTTCTTCAGCGCGTCCGCGAAGATCACGGCGCCGGTGTAGCCGTTGACGACCGCGCTGTCGCGCGGCTGCCCCGGGTACTTCTTGCCGTAGTCGTCCGCCAGCTTCTTGATCAGCGGCAGGTCGGAGGAGATCGGCGCACCGGCGCTGGCGAGGTAGAAGCCCTTCAGCAGCGCGGGCGCCGCCGGGGTCTGCAGCAGCTGCGGGGAGAACCCGGAGTTGCTCGCCACGATCGGCGCCGTGATCCCCTTGGCCCGCGCGACGCCCGCGAGCGACGCCGACTGCTTCGGCCCGGCGCTCATCAGGATCGCCTTCACGCCGGCGTCCTTCAGCGCCGAGACCTGCGCGGTCATGTCGTTGTCGGTCGCCTTGATCTTCTGCTCGACGATCGTCAGGCCGAGCTTGCCCGCCGCGTACTCGGACCCGGCGAGCGCGCTCTCGCCATAGTCGCCCTCGAAGTACACGTGCCCGACCTTGTCGCCCTTCTCGATCCCCTTCTCCTTGGTGAGGAAGTCCAGGGCGTTGATCATGTCGACGTCGTAGGTCGTGCCGGTGACCTGGATGTACTTGTTGCCGAGCAGCGTCGTCGCCCACGCGTTCGGGATCACGAACATCTTGTCGGAGGTGATCCGCTGCTTGAGCGCCGTCACCATCGGCGACCCGACGAACTGGGCGAGGCCGATGACGCTCGACTGCATCTCGCTGTACCCGGAGACCGCCTTCTGCACGTCGTAGCCGTGGTCGCGGACGACCAGCTCGACCTTGCGGCCGCAGATCCCGCCCTCCGCGTTGACCTGCTCGAAGTACAGCTGCTGCGCCTGGGTGAGGCTCTTGCCGAGCGGCGCGTACACGCCGGTGAGGTCGGTCGCGGCCCCGACGCGGATCGTGTCGTCGGTGACGCCGGGGCCGGTCTTGACGCCGTCCTTGCCGGTGCCGCCGGACTCGCCGGTCGCCTTGCCGCTGCAGCCGGTCGCCATGCTCAGCGGCAGCGCGAGCGCCAGGGCGGCGACCGCCGTGAGGCGTGCCGTTCGGTTCATGTCGGTTGCTCCTCTTGTTCTAGTCGGGTGAGGGGACGGGCGGCCCGGCGCCGGGCCGCGGCCGAGCGGAGCCGCGGCCACATCCCGGCCAGGCCGCCGGGAAGGAACAGGACGACGGCGACGACGGCGGCGCCGTACAGGATCCGGGCGGCCTCGGCGGGGGAGACCCCGCCGGAGCCCGGCGCGGCGACGAGCGGCAGGTCGTCGCCGAAGCGGGTGAGGAGCTGCGGCAGGACGGAGACGAACACCGCGCCCGCGACGGCGCCGGCGGCGGTGCCGAGCCCGCCGATGACGATCATGGCGAGGTAGTCCAGGGACAGGAACATGCCGAAGTAGTCCGGGACGGTCCGCCGGAACGCCAGCGCGAGCAGCGCCCCGGCCGCCCCCGCGTACATCGACGACAGCACGAACACCCCGGCCCGGTACCGCGCCACCGGCACGCCCATCACCGCCGCCGCCGTCTCGTGGTCGCGGATCGTGTTCATCGCCCGCCCCGGCCGGCCGCGCAGGATGCCGCGCGCGATCCACGCCGCCGGGATCAGCAGCAGGACGGCGAGGAACCACAGCCGCTCCAGCGCGCCGAGCGGCACGTTGAACAGCACCAGCTCGGGGGAGTCGTCGAACCGGAACCCGGCCACCACCAGCGGCGGGACGTCCCGGCCGTTGAACCCGCCGGTGACGCCCTCGGCGTTGAACAGCACGTGCTGCCCGATGAAGATCAGCGCGAGGGAGGCGATGCCGAGGTAGACGCCGCGCAGCCGTCCGGCGATGGGGCTGAACAGGCCGCCCGCGATCCCGGCGAGGACGATCGCGCCGAGGAACGCCAGCGGCGTCGGCAGCCCGAGCCCCGCCGCGTGCGGCCCCGGGTCGGACGCCAGGTACACGTACCCGTAGGCGCCGACCGCGAGGAAGAACGCGTGCCCCATCGACAGCTGCCCGGTCGCGCCGGTCAGCAGGTTCAGGCCGATGGCGCCGATCGCCGCCGACATCGCGAACAGGCCCGTCTGCAGCCAGAACGCGTCCAGGTAGAAGGGCATGGCGAGCAGGACCAGGGTTCCCCCGGTCGCGGCGGCCAGCCGGAGCGCACGGTCAGACACGCGACAGCTCCCTCGTCCCGAACAGCCCGGCCGGGCGGACCAGCAGCACGGCGAGCATCACCAGGAACGGCGCCACCTCGCCGATGCCGCGCCCCATGAACGCGAGGTCGCCCTGGTAGCCGGTCACCAGCGACTCGGTGAGCCCGACGACGAGGCCGCCGACGAGCGCGCCCGTCGTGGAGTCGAGCCCGCCGAGGATCGCGGCCGGGAACGCCTTCATCGCCGCGAACGACGTGCTGCGGTCCAGGCCCGGCGTGGGGAACACGGTCAGGAACAGCGCCGCGACCGCCGCGAGGGCGCCCGCGACCGCCCACGCGGCCAGCGAGACGCGGGTCAGCCGGACGCCCATCAGCGCGGCCGTCTCCCCGTCCTCGGCGGCCGCCCGCATCGCCACGCCCCACGAGGTGTAGCGGAACGCCAGCAGGAACGCCGTGATCAGCAGGGACGCGACGACGAACGCGGCGATGCGGGTCTGCGCGATGCCGACGCCCGCCACGTCGACGATCTCGTCCTGCCAGGGGTCGCCCATGGACAGGACCTGCGTGCCGATCTCCCGCGTCAGCGCGGTCGTCAGCACGATGTCGACGCCGATCGTGACGATCGCGAGCACCGCGTGGTTCTCGACGCGGGCGCGGCGCAGCACCAGCAGTTCGACCAGCGCGCCCGCGGCCGCGGCGGCGGCGATGCCCGCGCCGAGCGCCGGCAGGAAGCCGATGTCGTCGTGCAGGACCGCCGTCACGTAGCCGCCGGCGAGCAGCAGCGACGCGTGCGCGAAGTTGACCACCTCGGTGGCCTTGAAGATGATCACGAAGCCGAGGGCGATCAGCGCGTACACCGATCCCGCCGAGACCCCGTTGACCACCAGCTCGATGAACGTGCTCAAGGGTTTCCCTCCGAATCCGCGGGCTGCCGCGGCTCGTGCGCGGCGCCGAGGTAGGCGCGGATCACGGCCGGGTCCCGCTGCACCCGCTCCGGCTCGCCGCCCGCGATGCGCCGGCCGAAGTCGAGGACGGTGACCTCGTCGGCCAGCCGCATGACCATCCCCATGTCGTGCTCGACGAGCAGGACCGAGACGCCGAGGTCGGCGCGGACGCGCCCGATGACCTCCGCCATCCGCTTGCGCTCCGCGCCGTTCATCCCGGCCACGGGCTCGTCCAGGAGCAGCAGCCGGGGTTCCATCGCGAGGGCGCGGGCCAGCTCGACCCGCTTCTGGACGCCGTAGGACAGCAGCCCGACGGGCGCGTCCAGGTGCTCGCCGACGCCGACGAACCGGGCGATGTCGCGGACCCGCGCCCGGTGCCGGGCGTCCTCGCGGCGCGCCCGCGGCAGCCGCAGCCCCGCCGACGCGAACCCGGCCCGGGTGAGCCGGTGCCGCCCGAGCATCAGGTTGTCCTCGACGGACAGGTGCCGCGACAGCGCGATGTTCTGGAACGTCCGGGCCACGCCGAGGCCGGCGATCCGGTGCGGCGGCAGCGAGGTCAGCTCCGCGCCGCCGAACCGGACGCTGCCCGCGCTCGCCCGGTACACCCCGGACAGCACGTTGAAGCACGTCGACTTGCCCGCCCCGTTCGGCCCGATGACCGCGTGGACGCTGCCCGCCGCGACGGTGAACCCGACCGCGTCCAGCGCGGTCAGCCCCGCGAACCGCACCGTGAGCCCGTCGACCACCAGCTCGCCCGTCTCCTGTGGGCGGGCGACCTCCGACGCCCCCCGTTTCGCCTCGCTCATCCGGCCCACCGCTCCAGCGACGGCGGCGGCGCCGAGTCGTCCCCGCCCTCGTCGTCCCCGCCGCCGACGCCGAGGTACCGCCGCCGGACCTCGTCGCTCGCGGCCAGCTCCGCCGACGGCCCGTGCAGCGTCACCGCGCCGACCTCCAGCACGTGCGCGGACGACGACAGCTCCAGCGCCAGCGCGGCGTTCTGCTCGATCAGCAGGATCGCGGTGCCCTGCAGGTTGATCTCCCGGACGGTCTCGGCGATCCGCTCGGCCATCAGCGGCGCGAGGCCGAGCGTCGGCTCGTCGAGCAGCAGCACCGACGGGCACGCCATCAGCGCCCGCCCGATGGCGAGCATCTGCTGCTCGCCGCCGGACAGCAGCCCGGCCCGCTGCCGGGCCCGCTCGGCGAGCACCGGGAACAGCTCCAGCACCCGCCCGCGCGCCTTGGCGGCCGCGCCGCGGGCGGGCGCCCCGAGCGCGCCCGCCCGCAGGTTCTCCTCCACGCTGAGCCGGCCGAACACCCGCCGCCCCTCCGGGACCTGCACCACCCCGGCCGCCACGACGGTGGCCGGATGCAGCCCGATGAGGGACCGGTCGCCGAGCCGGACCGCGCCGGTGTCCACCGCCCCGCGGTGGAACGGCAGCGTGCCCGAGATCGCCCGGAGCAGCGTCGTCTTGCCCGCCCCGTTCGCGCCGAGCACGGCCGTGACCGAGCCCGCCGGGACGTCCAGCGAGACGCCCCGCAGGGCCCGCACCGCGCGCCCGTAGCTCACCGACAGATCGCGGACCACGAGGGTCCCGTTCGTCATTCGCCCCTCCAGAAGTTCGTGTGGCGGGCAGCCCAGCACGGGCCGCCGACCTGCGTCCACAGCCCGCGGGCAAGACGTGGCGGGGGTCCAATCGAACGTCGTTCGGGTTGTGCGGCGAGCACAGTCGCCGCGAAGTTCGGCCTTCGGTGGGCGTGCGTGCGTATGTCCCGTCATGAGGGAGACCGCGCGGAATCTTCAGCGACGGTGGCGGGCCGGAGCGGCCGTCGCGGCGGCGCTCGCGCTGACGGGCGCGTGCCAGTTCGAACCGCGGCCGGCGGTGCCCGGGGAGGCCCGTCCGGCCGCGCAGGGCGCACCCGCCGGGACGGGTTCGCCCACCCGGCCGAGCAGGTTCGACGAGACCGGGTTCCAGGAGGACGTGCGGGCGGCCGAGACGACGACGGACGACTTCTGGCGCCGGCACTGGGACGGGCTGTTCACCGGCTCCTACGACTCACCCCGCGTTGTGGGCCTGTACAACGGGCGCGATCCGCGGTCGGCGCCGTTGTGCGGCAAGGACAGGCTGGAGCGCGACAACGCGGCGTACTGCCCCTCCGGCGACTACGTGGCGTGGGACGCCCACCTGATGCGCTCCGGCTACGCGCGCGGCGACGCGTGGGTGTACCTGGTGATCGCGCACGAGTGGGGGCACGCGATCCAGGCGAGGCTCCGGCGGGGCCTGGTGTCGTCCGCCGCCGAACTCCAGGCCGACTGCCTGGCGGGGGCCGTCCTCTACGGCTCGTCCGACGACGGCGCGCTGCGGTTCGAGGACGGCGACGAGCAGGAACTCGTGGACGCCTTCCAGGTCATCGGAGACAAGGCCCCCTGGACGAAACCCGGCGACCACGGCTCGGCCGTTCAGCGCCTGCGCAGCTTCTCGCGCGGCGGCGAGAACGGCGTGCGGGCCTGCTTCAGCTGACGCGGGACGGCCCCGCTGGCCATCATGGAGTCATGGCCGCCGACATGGTCGTCGTCGAGGGCGACCGCCACACCACCGTCATGCTGTCCGGCGAGATGGACCGGGCGGCATGCCCTGCCGTCCAGCGGCGGTTGCGGGAGCTGCCGCACCGCCCCCTCCTCCTCGACTTCTCCGGGGTCTCCTTCATCGACGTGGACGGGTTGCGCATGGTCCACGAGTGCGCGCGCGGCTGCAAGGCCGAGGGCACGGCCCTGGCCCTGGTGGGCGTGAGCCCTTTCACGGCCAGGCTGTTCCGGATCCTCGGCCTGGACGAGCTGATTCCCCTCTGCCGCTCGACGGAGGAGGCGCTGTGGTGCCTCTTCCCCCGCACGGACGACGAGATCAGGGACTGGCTCACCGGCTGAGGTGACGCTCCACCGATTCGACCTTGGCGTCCAAGGCGCCCGTGACACCAGGGCGGATGTCGGCCTTCAACACGAGCCCCACCCTGGGCGCTCGCGCGGCCACCGCCTCGGTGGCGTCCTTGACCACGGCCATCACCTCGTTCCATTCACCTTCGATGGTGGTGAACATGGCGTCGGTGCGGTTGGGGAGCCCGCTGTCGCGCACCACCCGGACGGCTTCCGCGACGAGTTCGCCGACCTCCTCGCCCACGCCGAGCGGGGTCACCGAGAACGCGACGAGCATCGAGCACCTCCTAGGGCTGGACGACCTGCCTCACCACGATCTCATCCAGCCGCCGCTCGACGATCACCCCCACCGGCCAGTCGCGCACGAGGCACCGCAGCAGCGCCGCGTCGTGCTCGGCGAACGCGGGGTCGCAGCCCTGCTGCTCAAGGCTGGACCTGATCGCCAGGACGTAGTCGCCCTCGGTGAATCCGGGGACGTCCCGGACCATCGCGGTCGTCGTGGCGCGGTGCGAGTTGAGCCCGGCGAAGGACCGGCCGCAGCCGCAGCCCCCGTCGGGGTCTCCCCGGTCGCGGGCGCACACCATCCCGATGTGCACCAGCTCCCCTTCGACGCACCAGTCGAAGTCGTTGTCGCGCAATCCCTGGCCGGCGTTGGTGGCGGTGAGCAGCTTCAAGGCCAGACCCCCTCGGTCCTCGGACCCGACAACGGTACGACGGAGGTCTGACATAACGTCGGGAGCATGAGCGAAGACAACGACGTCCTGCTGGACCGCGACGGCCCGTTCACGACGATCACGATGAACCGCCCTCGCCGCCGCAACGCGCTCTCCAGAGCATTCCTCGAAGAACTGGCGCACGCGTTCCGCCAGGTGGGCGCCACGGACGCGCGCGGCGTCGTCCTGGCCGCGAACGGCCCGGTCTTCTCGGCGGGCCACGACTTCGCCGACATGGCGGGGGCGTCGCACGCCGATGTCCGCGACCTGCTCCAGGTGTGCGCGGACCTGATGCGCACGATCCAGTCGGTGCCGCAGGTCGTGGTGGCCAGGGTGCACGGCCTGGCCACCGCGGCGGGCTGCCAGCTCGTCGCGAGCTGCGACCTGGCCGTGGCCGCCGAGAGCGCGGGTTTCGCGGCGCCGGGCGGCAAGGGCGGCTGGTTCTGCCACACGCCCCTGGTCGCGATCTCCCACAACGTCGGCCGCAAGCGCGCCGCCGAGATGGCCCTGACGGGCGAGGTCTTCGACGCCGAGACGGCAGCGGAGTGGGGCCTGATCAACTATGCGGTCCCCGACGAGGACCTGGACAAGGCGACCCGCGACCTCCTCCAGCGCGCCACCCAGGGCAGCCCCCGCAGCAAGGCCCTGGGGAAACAGGCCATGTACGCCCAGCTGGACCGCCCAGAACAGGACGCCTACGCCTACGCGGTAGAGGTGATGGCCGCGTCCAGCCAGACCCCGGAGGCCCAGGAGGGCATGACGGCCTTCCTGGAAAAACGCCACCCCACCTGGCCCGCCTGACCCCCACCCCGCGCTCCGAAAGGTCCGCACGGACCTGAGCCACCAGGGGGCGTGGGGGCGGAGCCCCCGCATCGGGGGTCCGGGGGGTCGCCCCCCGGGAAGGCAGGCGGAGGCGTGCCGTGAAGGAGCCAAAGGCTCCGACCACGGCACGCCCATCGCCGTAGGGCGGGCGGGACTCGAACCCGCGACCGGGAGATTATGAGTCTCCTGCTCTGACCAGCTGAGCTACCGCCCCGTGGGCGTTCCGCCGGGGTGCCGGCGGGGGTTTTGCCGCGTGCAATCTTAGCGGCGGCGGGGGTTGCCGCGTGTGGTGATGTCCTCCTTTGGATGGGGCGATGTCATACCCGGAGGCGAGTGACGGCTGTGGTGACCCGTCGGTAGGGTCCCGCGTATGTCCAGACGCGTGTTCGTGCTCGTTCCTGTTCTGCTGGCGCTGGTCTTCTCCGGGGGGTGTGATGGCGGCGGGTCGGATGAGCCGGGGAAGAAGGCGGAGTTCGATGCCGCGGGGACGCTCCGGCAGTCGGCGCAGGCGATGGGGGCGTTGAAGAGTGTCGGGTTCTCGGTGGAGTCGGACGGCAAGACGCCGGTGATCGTGAAGGGCGGCGACATGAAGTTGCTGCGGAGCGGGGACGCGGAGGGGACGCTGACGGTCGAGCAGCAGGGCCAGAACATCGAGATGAAGGTCGTCGCGGCGGGGGCCAGCATCTATCTGGACGCGGGGACGGGGGGTTGGCGGAAGCTGCCGAAGGCGCTGGCGGCGTCGGTGTACGACCCGTCGGCGGTGCTGGATCCGCAGCGGGGGATTCCGATGCTGCTGTCGTCGGCGGCGGCGCCGGAGCCGCAGGCGGTGGAGAAGGTGGACGGAAAGGACGTCTACCGGGTGGGTGCGAAGTTGCCGAAGGCGCAGATCGCGGGCCTGATCCCGGGGATCAACGCGGACATGGACGGCCAGTTGTGGGTGAGTAAGGCCGATCATCGGCTGGTGAAGGTGCGGGGGGAGTTCCCGAAGGGGGGCGCGGTGGTGATCTCGTTCACCGAGTTCGACGCCCCGTACAAGATCAGCGCGCCGAAGTAGGGCGGCGGCGGTGAGGGTGCGGCGCCGGGTCGCGATCGGGGCGGGCGGCGCGGTGGTGCTGCTGGCGGCGCTGGACGCGTATGTGGTGACGACGGTCCTGGTGCCGATGGTGAAGGACGTCGGGGTTCCGATCAACCGGCTGGAGCGGGTGACGCCGGTTCTGACGGGGTTCCTGCTGGGGTATGTGGCGGCGATGCCGTTGCTGGGGCAGTTGTCGGACCGGTTCGGGCGGCGGCCGCTGCTGCAGGCGTGCCTGGTGTTCTTCGCGGTGGGGTCGGTGGTGACGGCGCTGGCGCAGGGTGTGCCGGCGCTGACGGCGGGCCGGGTGGTGCAGGGGGTGGCGGGCGGTGCGCTGCTGCCGGTGACGATGGCGCTCGCCGGGGATCTGTGGGAGGAGCGGCAGCGTCCGGTGGTGCTGGGCGCGGTGGGGGCGGCGCAGGAGCTGGGGAGTGTGCTGGGTCCGCTGTACGGGGCGGGGGTCGCGGCGGCGGCGGACTGGCGGGCGATCTTCTGGATCAATGTGCCGCTGGTGGCGGTGGCGATGGTGGCGGTGCAGGCGGCCGTGCCGGGCGGGCGCCGGGAGGGGCCGAGGCCCGGCGTGGACGTGGTCGGGGGTCTGCTGCTGGCGTTGGGGCTGGGTCTGCTGGTGGCGGCGGTGTACAACCCGGAGCCGCAGGAGTCGGCGCTGCCGCCGTGGGGGCTGCCGGTGCTGGCGGCGGGCGCGGTGGTGCTGGCGGTGTTCGTCCTGTGGGAGGTCAGGTCGCGGACGCGGCTGCTGGACCTGTCGGGGGTGCGGCGGGGGCCGCTGCTGGCGACGCTGGGCGTGAGCCTGCTGTCGGGTGCGGCGCTGATGGTGACGCTGGTGGACGTGGTGCTGGTGGCGCAGACCGTCCTGCACAAGGACACGACGGAGGGTGCGCTGCTGCTGACGCGGTTCCTGGTGGCGCTGCCGGTCGCGGCGGTGGCCGGGGGGCTGGTCGCGCGGCGGGTGGGGGAGCGGTGGCCGATGGCGGCGGGCATGGCGGTGTCGGCGGCGGGTTATCTGCTGATCGCGGGCTGGCCGGCGGATCTGGCGGGCGCGTCGTACGGGCCGCTGCCGCGGATGGACGTCGATCTGGTGGTGACGGGGCTGGGCTTGGGGCTGGTGATCGCGCCGGTGTCGTCGGCGGTGCTGGCCTTCGTTCCGGCGGCGCAGCACGGTGTCGCGTCGGCGGCGGTGGTGGTGGCGCGGATGATGGGGATGCTGCTCGGCGTGTCGGCGCTGTCGGGGTGGGGTTTCTACCGGTTCCACGCGCTGACGGCGGATTTGAAGCCGCCGCTGCCGTTCCTGATGTCGAAGGGCGAGTTCGCGCGGCAGATGAAGGTGTACGACGCGGCGTTGCAGGACGCGCTGCGGACGGAGTACCAGGAGATCTTCTGGATCACCGCGGGGATGTGCGCGCTGGGGGCGCTGCTGGCGCTGGCCGTGGGGGCGCGGCGGGACGCCGCGGGTCCGGACGATGACCTAAAACGGTCATCAACCGGGCATATCGGGCGCGATCCGGGAAATGATTCGGCCAGCGGCGATGTGCCGATCAACGAACTCGGGAATATCCTCGGTAAAGAAGGTTGACGGGCCTCTTGCCGGGAGTAGCGCTCCCCGGGGAGGTGAACGCAGATGCGCAGGTCCGGCATCCGCCGCGGCGGCACGCCGCTCGTCCGGCTGCGCCGCCGGCTCGGACTGGAGCACAGCGAGCTGCGCCGCCGGGTGGACCGCGTCCAGCGGCTGATCGCGCTCGGGCTGCTCCTGCTGCTGCTCGGCACGGCCCCGCCGCTGGCGGCGCTGGCCGTGAACTGGTCCTACAGCGCGGGGACCGCCGCGGAGAACGCGGAGAACGCGAACCGGCGCCAGGTCGTCGCCACGGTCACCGCGACCGGCGGCGTCGGCTCCGCCGGTGACCGCTACATCCACGAGACCGTCCAGGCGACCTGGCCGGGCGGGAACGGGCAGCCGCGCGTCGGGACGCTGCCGAGCTGGAAGGACGTCAAGGTCGGCGCGCACCGGACGATCTGGGTCGACGCCGCCGGCGATCCGACGGCGCGTCCCCGCCCGCACAGCCGCACGGTGACCGACGCGGTCTACGCGGGCGCCGCGGCCGTCCTGGGCTCCGCGATGCCCGTGCTGCTCGCCTACGTCCTCGTCCGCCGCCGCTGCGACCGGCACCGCGACGCGATGTGGGAGGCCGACTGGGCCCGCATGGACGCCCCCGGCCACAATCCGCGCTCCTGACCGTCCGGTTCCCGGGCGATCAGGGGGCGAGGAGGGCGCGGGCCGTCTGGATCAGGGTCGCGTTGTCCCCGGCGGGGCTGCCGTCCGGGAGGGTGAGGGTGTCCTCCAGGCCGATCCGGACGTCCAGGTTGTGCCGGACGGCGAGCCGCAGCACCGGCCACGCGCCGCCGTCCTCGCCGTGCAGCAGGATGGGCCGGGAGTGGTGGGTTCCGATCGCGTGCAGGAGCGCCTTGGCGGTGCCGGTCGCGGTCTCGGGCGCGGTGTCGGTGACCTCGGCGAGGATCCGCAGCACGTGGTGGGCGTGCGGCCAGCGCAGGAACCGCTCGGCGGCGTCGGTGCCGGAGAAGATGCCCGCCTCGATCGCGACGCCCCGCTCGAACAGCGCCTCGGCGACCGTCTCAGCGCCGGTCTCGTGGAAGTTCACCGAGGCGTGGTCGGGCAGGACGGTCCAGGACCGGATCAGCGCGGCGCGCTCGGCCGGGTCCGGGGCCGTCCAGGCGCCCGTGGTGACGCCGACGCGCAGGGACGGCGTCCGCGCGCGGACGGCCGTGAGGGTCTCCGCGACGTGGAACGCGTCCAGGGCGTCGGCGCCGGTGTCGTCCTTCGGGTGCACGTGGACGTCCTCGGCGCCGACGTCGGCGGCGGCGCGGACCTCGGCGGCGATCTGCGCCGGCGAGACCGGCACGCCCTCGGTCCGGGTTCCGTTCGGGCAGACCTGGAGCATGGTCCGATCGTCTCAAACGGGTCAGGGGGCGATCACGCAGGGTCCCCCTCCGCACACGTCCACGACGGCGCCGGTCTTCAGGAACGCGGCCTTCTGGCGGCGGGCGTCGGCGTTGCCGCGCGGGTCCGAGTGCGGGTCGCGGCCCTCCGTCGGCGGCGTGTTCGTCAGCGGCGGCGCCGGGGACCCGCTGTCCCACACGACCATGGCCGAGCCGTCGTAGGACGACCCGAACGTCGGTATGCCCCAGTACGGCACCTTGTCGGGGTTGCGGCCCGGCTGGACGGCCGGGGCGTGGACGCGGGCCCCGATCGTGCGGGCCTGGACCTCGGCGGCCACCGGCGCGACCTGGTGGTCGCCGAACGCCACGTGCATCAGCACCCGGTGCGCCGGAGTGCCCGGCAGCGGGTCGTCGGTCATGTGCCAGGCGTAGCCGTCGGCCTCGCCGCGGTCCCACAGCATCTGGATCAGCGCGAGGCCGATCTGCTGGTCGAGCTTGTCCGGGTAGAACAGGTCGAGGACCTGCGCGTACTCGGGGAAGTCGGCGCTGCGGTTGAGCAGCGTGCTGTAGTTCATCGCCGGGACGCCGAGGACGGCGCGCCGGATGTCGGGGGACACGGCGGTGAGCGCGCCGCCCATGATCCCGCCCTGGCTGTTCCCGTCGTAGGTCAGCTCGGCCCCGGTGTCGATCAGGGACTTCCCCGCGCCGTCCTGGAACGCCGTGTGCCCGGCGAATCCGCGGGTCATCGCGCGGCCGAGGAAGGTGAAGTTGAGCAGGCTCTGCTGGAGGCGGTCCGCGACCGTCCGGAAGCGGGTCAGGTCGGCGAGCGCCGAGACCACGTTCGGGAGGTCCTCCTCGGACATGCCGATCCACTTCGTCGCGCAGAACATGAAGCCGTGCTCGGCCGCCATCGCCTTGACGTTGCCCGCGTCGACCTCGCCCTCGCCGCCGAGGAGTCCGTGCCCGTAGAGCGCCGGACGGGCCGGGTCGGTGAACGCCGACTTCGGGATCTCGCACTGGAACGGGACGGCCTGCGAGTTGCCGAACAGCTGCGCCGGCCGCCCGTCCCGGCCCCGGTGGAGGGACGATCCGGGCAGCCCGCCGTACTGGTCGAGGTAGCTCGGCGCCCAGACGACGCCCTTGACCTCGCGCGCGATCCGGTCGTCCACGCCGTCGGTCACCTGCGTCACGAGGAACGACGGCGACCGGTCGCCGAGCTTGCGGAGCGCCTCGTCGCGCATGTGCAGGACCGGGCCGGCGAGGCTCTGCCGGCTGGCGACGGTGAAGTCCCACGCGAGGTACAGGCCGTCGCGGCCCACGCCGTTCGCCTGGAGCGCGGCGAGCACCTTCCGCTCGTCCCGCTGCCGCGCGGCGAGCGGGTCGCCGGACGGCAGGTCCGGCCCGAGGATCTTGGCGAACGCGGCGTTCGGCCCGATCAGCTTCCCGGACGCGTCGCGCAGGTCGCGGAACGCGACCGCGTAGTGGTGGCCCTCACGGAAGTTCCTCGCCGGACGGACGATCAGCGCCTTCCGGTCGTCGGGCGCGTTGGCGTCCAGTTCCGCCCAGTACGGCCAGCGCTCGCCGGTCGCGGTGTCCACGATCACGATCGGGGCGTCGGCGCGCAGCGAGGCGCCGATGTCGGTGACCGGCGCGGCGCCCGTGCGGGCCAGGTCGACGCCCGGGACGCGGCTGAGCAGCATCGAGCCGGGGGAGAAGCCGTCCGCGCGGTTCCACTCGGCGGGCGCGACGGGCAGGCCCAGCGCGTTCTCGATCGTCGTCTGCATGCGGACGCGGCGGCCCGTCGGCGTGCTCCCGTCCGCGACCGTGTACCAGTCGCTCGGGAACGGCAGCAGGCAGGCGGCGGGGTCGATCGGGTCGCAGCCGCCGCCCGCCCCGGCCGACGCGGCCGGCGCCGGCGGGACGGTCAGCAGGGCGAGGGCCGCGGCGACCGCCGCCAGGGCCGACAGGGTGCGCTGGGGGAGACGCAACGTCCACCTCCGGAAGATCCGCGGCGTTCAGCGGGATCTTGGTCTCAGCGGAGCCCGAGGTCAATGGCTGTCCGAAGGTGGCCACCCCGCTTGTCGGCCGAGGCGGGGCCGTGGGAGCGCAGGACGACCGGCGCCCGCAGCGCGTCCCCGATCGTCTCGACGGGGTCGCCGAGCGGCGCGTACACGGGCCGCGCGCGGAGCAGGCGGCGGGTGAGGGCGGCCTGGCGGGCGAGGTCGGGCGGCCCCGCCGCCAGCCGCTCGACCCGCTCCCCGTCCACGTCGTAGGCCCGGCAGGCGCGCAGGTCCGGGCGCGCCCCCGCGACGTCCAGATGCGTGACCGCCAGGCCGTCGACGCCGCCCGCCGCGTCCACCGCGTACCGGAGCGCGACCGTGTCGAGGTGGCCGACCCGGAACGCGCCCTGCCAGCGGCCCGCGCCGTTGTGCCGGTCGGGCAGCCCGGCGGTGAGCGCGGGGTCCTCGGTGACGAACGGGCCCGGCCCGTGCCGGGTCGCGTACGCGCGCAGCACGCCGAGCCGCGCCGCGGACGCGCCCGCCTCGTCCAGCAGCGCCTCCGCGTTGGCGAACGTCGTCGTCGACCAGGTCGTGTACGGGTGGAAGCCGTGCCACTCGTCCAGCAGGACGCCCTGGGCCCCCTCGAACACGACGGTCCCGGCGCGCAGCAGCCCGCGGAGGTGGTCGCCGCCGACGATCCGGACCCGCTCGCCGAACGCGGTGAAGGCGTCGGCGCAGGCGTCCGCGTCCGGGACGTCCTCCCCGCCGGGGAACGTCTCGCGGTACCAGTCGCGGACGGCCGCCAGCCGCCGCCGCAGCCGCGCCGGCGTCCGGCAGTCGCCGGCGCGGGGCGCGTCGCCGTGCGCGAGCGCGTAGGACGCGGTCTCGCCGACGCCCATGCCGCACGACCCGTGCCGGGCCGCGCCGCGCGCCGACTCCCGCGCGCGGTTGGCGGCCCGGTGGTACGGCGTCGTGAGGAGCGCGTCCCGGTCCACGGTGAGCCGGTCGAGCGCGTCGCCGGCGCCGAGCGCCCGCAGGTGCCCGGCCTCGGCGGCGAGGGCCAGCGGGTCGACCAGCATGAACCGCGACAGGTGCGTGCGGACGCCCGGCGTGAACGTCCCCGAGCCGAACTGGGCGAACGTGTGGTGCCGCCCGTCCGCCGCGACGACGTTGTGCGCCGCCTGCGCGCCGCCGTTGAACCGGACGACCGCCGTGACGGGGTTCGCCGAGCAGAGGTGGTCGACGACCGTGCCCTTGCCCGCGTCCCCGAAGCCGAGGTCGACGACGATCACGTGGTCCACGGTCAGAGGCGGGTCGTCGCGGACGGACCCGAGGCGTCCAGTCCGGGCGGGGCGGGCGACACCGCGACCGGCGCGCGGGACGCGTCGAGCGGGGCGAGGGCCCGCGACACCGACGCGCCGGCGTCCGACCCGCTCTCCGCCAGGTGCTCCAGCCCCTCGCCGAGGTCGATGGCGTCCTCGGCGAGCCCGATGGTCAGCGCGATCGTCTCGCAGACCGCGTCCAGGTCGTCCAGGTAGAGGACGTTCTGCCCGAGGAGGCCGCGCCAGAAGTCCGTCAGCTCGCGGCTCCCGGAGTGGTAGGCCCCCTCGGGGATGATGAAGTACACGTCGTACATGCGCTGCAGTTCGCGGACGAGCGCGGCGATCGGGACGTCCTCGTCCGGCTCGCCCCCGATCACCTTCGCGATCTCGCGCCGCTTGGCCTTCGGGTAGGCCAGCTCGTCGCCGATCATGAACAGGTAGCCGCGCCTGCCGCGCTTCTCGAAGCAGTCGATCGCGGTGTGCCGGGCCATGAAGTACATGGCCAGCTCGTACGACTCGCGCATCTGGCCGCCGCCCCCGCCCTCCAGCAGGATCTTGCCGAGGTCGTCGTCCATCCGGTTGTCGGCCTCGAACTGGCCGATCTGCAGCGGCGCGCGGTCGCAGGTCGCGTCGCCGACCGCGCCGAACAGGATGTGCGGGTCCGCGGCGTACCCCTTGCGCAGCAGCAGCCCGAGCAGGTCGGGGAGCTTGGTCTGCAGCGTCCGCGGCACGTTCCCCATCGACCCCGTCACGTCGAACAGGACGCCGATCGCGAGCGACTCCGGGTGGTCGTTGGAGTCGCGGCTCTCCCGGGCGGCCACGCCGCGCGGGTCCAGGTCGGGGTGGACGGCGGTGGCGCCGCCGTCGGAGTAGGCGAACGCGCTGGCGCCGGTGGACGCGCGGTAGCTCGCGCGGGCGGCGTAGACGTCGGTGGACCAGTGTCCGCTTCCCATGGCGGTCTCCTTCAGTTCGGGACGGGCAGGTGGAAGGGGCGGAAGCGCCGCGGGCCGTAGAGCCGCTCCAGCAGCTCGTCCAGCTCGGCCAGCAGCCGCCAGGCGTCGGACGGGCGCCGGTGCTGCGCGGGCAGCGTGCAGCCGCGCGCGAACGCGCGCATCGCCGGGGGCGCCTTGCCGCCCATCAGATCGGTCATGCACCGGGTGGCCATGAAGACGTCGGTCGCCGGGCCCGCCGGCCGCCGCCCCGGCACCTCGGGCGGGTACCAGCCGGCGTACCGGTCGACCATCGCCGGGACGCGCCCGGACGGGTCGTCGTGCGGGTGGCCGATGGGCACCGAGTAGCACCAGTCGACGAGGACCAGGCCGTGCTCCGCCGGGTGGATCATCACGTGGTCGGGCAGGACCGCGCCGTGCACGACGCCCGCGCGGTGCGCGAACCCGAGGCCGGCCAGCAGCCGCCGCCACATCCAGGCCGCGTCGCGCGGGTCGACGCCGCCGGGGAACGCCTCCTTGACCGCGGCGAGGGTGTGGAACCCGTCCAGCGCGGCGATCGCGTTGACCCGCCGCTGCGCGCCGGACGCCGCGTCCCGGTGCCGGAACGACTCGACCAGGCGCGGGACGTAGGCCGGGAGCCTCGCGTCGCCGTCCGCGGCGAGCCGGCGGAGCGCCGCCGCCTCGCGCTCGACCAGGTCGCCGTCGCGCGGGTCGCGCGGCATCTTCAGCAGGACGTCCGGGCCGGTCCCGGGACGCGCCGGGTACAGCTCGGCGAGGTCGCCGCCGACCGGGTCGCCGTCCAGCCGGTACGCGTGCCGGCGGGTGGTGATCACGGCCGGGTCGTCGCGGTGGTAGGCGCGCCAGAGCGCGTTCAGCCGGACGAACGCGTCGCGGGTGCGGCCGCCGGTCGCGTCCGGGTGGACGAGCCGGGCCAGCCGCCGGTAGCGCCGCGCCGCCTCCGCCCCGTCCGCGCCGAACAGGTCGGCCGGGACGCGCGCCCGGTCCAGCCGCGCCAGCGCGTCGTCCAGCGCGTCCGGCCCCGCCACCCGCTCCGCCCCGCTCATCGGATCTCCTCCTCCCGGCTCGGCCGCAGCAGTGCCGGGTGCAGGAGCCGGGCGTCGCCCGCGCGGTAGAGCCGGGGCCGCGGGCCGCCGCGCCGGCCGCCCCGGTCCGACGTCGCGCCCGTGCCCTCCACGAGCCCGGGCACCGACAGGACCTTCCGGTGGAAGTTTCCGGCGTGCAGTTCCTCGCCCCACACCGCCTCGTAGACCGCGCGCAGCTCCGGGATCGTGAACTCGGCGCCGCAGAACGCCGTCGCGAGCGGGGTGTACTCCAGCTTCCCGCGCGCCCGCTCCAGGCCGTCCGCGAGGATCCGCGCGTGGTCGAACGCCAGCCGCCGGGTCGTGCCCGGACGCTGGTCGCCGGACTCGGTCAGGCCCAGCGCGTCGACCGGGACCCACGCCGCGTCGGCCGCGTCGCCGCCCGCCGCCGGGGCGGGCAGCTCCGGCGCGAACGCCAGGTGGGCGACGGAGATGACGCGCATGCGCGGGTCGCGGCCGGGCGACCCGTAGGTGCCGAGCTGCTCCAGATGGACGCGCTCCAGCGGGGAACGGCCCGGGTCGCCGCCCTTGGCGGCGAGCCCGGTCTCCTCGGCCAGTTCCCGGACGGCCGCGTCCGGGAGGTCCTCGGCGCCGGCGCCCTGCAATGGGCCGCCGGCCTGGACGAACCCGCCCGGCAGCGCCCACATGCCCGCGTACGGGGCCTGCCCGCGCCGGACGAGCAGGACGTGCAGGGCGCCGTCGCGGATGGTCAGCGCGACCACGTCCACCGTCACGGCGACCGGGTCGTAGTCGCGCGGGTCGTAGCCCGCGAGGAACTCGGCCTCGGCGCTCGGGTCCGGGGTCATTCCGTGCCTCCCGTCGGTCTCCGACTGAGTAAGTCTCACAGTGAGTTCATCTCGGTATGAGAAGAACATACCCCGAGCGGGGCCGCTTGTCCAGGGCGGGGCCGGATGACGAAAACGGGCGCCGCCCCCCGGAAGGGGAGCGGCGCCCGCTGCGTTCGGCGGAAGTTCACAAAAGCCAAGTCACCGGCTTCGTGCCTCAGCGGCGATGCCGGCCGCCGCCCGGCGGCTCCTCGTGCTCCTCGCCGTAGTCCTGCCCGCCGAAGTCCCGCTCGGGATACGCCTGCTCGCCGGCGCCGTACCGCCCGGACCGGTAGGGGCCGGACGCGAACGGGTTCGGCACGCCGGGGTCGACCGCGTACGGATCGGTCGGCCCGCCGGCCCCGGACGGCCCCGGGGAGTTCGGGCCGGGCGGCCGCCCGCGGCCGTCCCGCTCGTGCGGTTCGGCGGGCCCGTGGTCGGCAGGCCGGTGGTCGGCAGGCCGGTGGTCGGCGGGACGGTGGTCGGCAGGCCCGTGTTCGGCGGGACGGTGCTCGGGCGGGTACGGGTCCCGTCCGTACCGGCCGGTCGAGTACCGGCCGGTCGGGTAGGGGCTCTCGGGCGGGCCGGGCCGCGGGTCGCCCGGCCACGGCTCGTACGGTCCCGGGACCGGCCGGCCGTCGCGCGCGCCGGGCGGGTACGGCACGGGCACGACGCCCGGCGGCAGCGCGCCGGGCGGCGGCGCGGCGGCCAGCGCGGCGGCGACCGCGCGGTCCGGCGGCGGCGCGTCCAGCAGCAGCTTCATCTGGCTCTTCCGGCGCCCGTAGACCAGGTACAGGACGAGGCCGACGGCCATCCAGACCGCGAAGTACGCCCACGTCTGGACCTTGAGGTTCAGCATCAGCCAGCCGACCGCGAAGATCGTCACGAGCACGACGAGCGGCGCCGCGGGCATCCGGAACGGCCGGTGCAGGTCGGGCTGGGAGTGGCGCAGCGCGAGCACCGCGGCGGCGACGAACAGGAACGCGAACAGCGTGCCGATCACGACGAGCTGCTCCAGCGTCAGCACGTCGATCGTCTGCGACATGACCGCCGCCGCGCCGCCGGCCAGCAGCGTGGCCCGGGACGGCACCTTGTAGCGGCTCATCGCGGCGAGCGGGCGCGGCAGCAGGCCGTCCCGGGCCATCGAGAACACCACCCGGGTCAGGCTGATCACCACCACCAGGATGACGGTGGTGAGCGCGAGCACCGCGCCCACGTCGACGATCTTGCCCATCGCGCCCGCGCCGACCTCGTCGAACGCGGCGGCGATCAGCAGCTTGTCGGGGTCGAGCTCGGCGAAGCCGTCCATCCCGACCATGCCGACCAGCGCGATCGCGACCGCCGCGTACAGCACGATCGCGGTGAGCAGGGCGGTGAGGATGCCGCGCGGCACCTTGCGCGGCGCGTCGTCGGTCTCCTCCGACGCGGTCGCGATGAGGTCGAACCCGATGTAGGCGAACGCGATGGCGGGCGCGGCGGCGAACAGCCCCCAGACGCCGAACGCGTGCGGCGTCCCGCCGCCGAGCGCGCCGAGCACGGCGTCCAGCACCGTCTGGTCGCCCTCCGGGGCCGGCCGCGCGGGCGGCACGAACGGGGTGAGGTTCCCGGCGTCGAAGAACTTCAGGCCGGTGGCGATGACGAGGCCGATGACGATGACCTTGGCCATCACCATGAACCACAGCGACTTCAGGCTCATCCGGCTGCCGGTGGCGAGCATCAGCACGACCAGCAGCAGGATGCCGAGGGCCAGCACGTCCGGGCCCTTCACCTGGCCGATCAGGTCGCCGAGCCAGCCGGGGACCGGCGCCCCGAAGTCGCCCAGCGCCTGCGTGAAGTACAGCGACCACACCCGCGCGAGCACGGACGCGGCGAGCAGCAGCTCCATGATCAGCGCCCAGCCGACGACCCACGCCCACACCTCGCCGAACGCGACGTAGCTGAAGGAGTAGGCGCTGCCCGCCACCGGGATGATCGAGGAGAGCTCGGCGTACGCGAGCGCCGCCAGCACGCACACGCCGCCCGCGATGAGGAAGGAGACGAGCACGCCGGGCCCGGCGGTCGAGCTGGCCTGCTCACCGGCGATCTTGAAGATGCCGGAGCCGATCATGACGCCGAGGCCGAGCACGACGAGGTCGCGGGTGCGGTAGACCACGCGGAGCCGGTGCCGCCCGCCGTACAGCCGGCCGGTCGCCTGTTCCACCGGCAGGCGGCGAAACATGTTGTTGCGCATGCGCATGTCCCAGGTCATAGGTCGTCCCCCTGGCCGGGGGCCGGGAATGATGCACCCGCGCCGCTGTTCGCGAGGTGACGGCTGGTCGAAGTCCCTAAGAATTCACCAGGTATGACCATAATCGCAACGGTTTCCCCCGGCCGGATGTCGTCCTGTCGTTGTCGCATCCTGCCAAAGCGCAGGTCGTCGACGTGCCGCAACGGCCCACTCACGCTCGGCTCATCGACTCCCGAACCAATTTCTAATGGACCGTTCCGATCGAATATGGTCAATTTCCAATGCGGGAAGCGCTTTCGATCTTTCTTCGCCGCGACCGGGGTCGGCCGGTGCGGACGGTGGCATCGGATGAAGATCGGTGGCACCGTGGGGACGCCGCGTTTCGACTGGAGGTCCGGTGTCCCGCTCCCCATCGCCCTCGAAGCCGTCCATTCCCGCCCGCCGGGGCCCGGCGCGCGTCCGCCGCCGCACGGCGCTCGCCGCCGCGGCGACCGTCGCCGCGTCGCTGGCCGTCCCCGCCGCCCTGCCCGCGACCGCGTCCGCCGGGTCCGCCGCGCCCGTCCCCGCACCCGTCCCCGCACCCGTTCCCGCACCGGGGCGTCCGGCGGCGCCGGTCAAGCAGCCGGTCGCGACCGGCTACGGCGGCGCCGTCTCGACGGTCGACCTGGACGCCAGCCGGACGGCCCTCGACGTCCTGAAGCACGGCGGCAACGCGATGGACGCCGCCGTCGCCGCCGGCGCGACGCTCGGCGTCACCGAGCCGTACGTGTCCGCGATCGGGGGCGGCGGCTACATCACCTACTACGACGCGAAGAAGCGCCGCGTCTACGCCCTCGACGGCCGCGAGTTCGCGCCGGAGCGGATGAGGCAGGACTCCTTCACCGACCCCGCGACGGGGAAGCCGCTCCCGTTCGACCAGGCCGTCACCAGCGGGCTCGGCGTCGGCGTGCCCGGCACCCTCGCCCAGTGGGACCTCGCGCTGCGCCGCTTCGGCAGCCGCGACCTCGGCGCCCTGCTGCGTCCCGCGATCCGGATCGCCGACCGGGGCTTCGTCGTGGACCAGGAGTTCCACGACCAGACCGCCGTGAACGAGGCGCGCTTCCGCGACATCGTCCCGACCCGCGAGCTGTTCCTCCCGGGCGGGAAGGCGCCCGAGGTCGGCTCGGTCTTCCGCAACCCCGACCTCGCCGACACCTACCGGCGGCTGGCCGAGCGCGGGACGGACTGGTTCTACGGGGGCGGGCTCGGCGCGGAGATCGCCCGGACGGTCGCCAGGCCGCCGGTGGACCCGGCGGCGGCCCGCGTCGTCCGGCCGGGGCTGATGGAGCGCGGCGACCTCGCCGCCTACCGGGCGGTCATGCGCGAGCCCACGCACGTCCCCTACCGGGGGACGGACGTGTACGGCATGCCGCCGTCGTCCTCCGGCGGCTCCACGGTGGGGGAGGCGCTCAACATCCTGGGCAACTTCCGCCTCGACGCCCGCGACCCGGCCACGGCCCTGCACTACTACCTGGAGGCGTCCAAGCTCGCCTACGCCGACCGCGGCCGCTACGTGGGCGACGCCGACAAGGTGGACGTGCCGCTGGACGAGCTGCTGTCGGCCGGGTTCGCCC
This sequence comes from Actinomadura sp. GTD37, assembly GCF_041951365.1. Taxonomy (NCBI): domain Bacteria; kingdom Bacillati; phylum Actinomycetota; class Actinomycetes; order Streptosporangiales; family Thermomonosporaceae; genus Actinomadura; species Actinomadura sp. GTD37. The sequence goes on along the minus strand of NZ_JBGNUS010000002.1, from coordinate 802,554 downwards.
GCGAGCGCGCCTGCCTGATCAAGCCCGACCGGGCCGCGCCCGCCCCCGTCGCCCCCGGCTCGCCGGACGGGAGCTACGCGCCGTGCGTCCCGCCCGGCACGCAGACCCGCGCGCTGGCGTTGGAGGGCCCGCAGACCACCCACCTCGTCGTCGCCGACAAGTGGGGGAACGTCGTCTCCTACACGCTGTCGATCGAGCAGTTCGGCGGCAGCGCCATCACCGTCCCCGGTCGCGGCTTCCTGCTGAACAACGAGCTGACCGACTTCTCCTTCCAGCCGCCCGCGCCCGGCCAGGCGCCCGACCCGAACCTGCCCGGCCCGCGCAAGCGCCCGCGCAGCAGCATGTCCCCGACGCTCGTGCTCGAGGACGGGCGGCCGAAGCTCGCGGTCGGCACGCCCGGCGGATCGACGATCATCACGACCGTGCTGCAGATCCTGATGAACCGGATCGACCTCGGCATGGGCCTGCCCGCCGCGCTGGCCGCGCCGCGCGCCACGCAGCGCAACACCCCGTACGTGTACGCCGAGCAGCCGTTCATCGACCGGTACGGCCGCGACCTCGCCGCGCGGGGGCACCGGCTGGAGCTCTTCCCCGGCCCGCCGGCGGGCGTGATCGGCGCCGCGACGGGGCTGGAGTTCCTCCGCCCGGGGCTCGTGCAGGCGGTCGCGGAGCCGGCGCGGCGGGGCGGCGGCAGCGCGCTGGTCGTCCGTCCGATCCGGTGATCCTCCCCCGGGGGCGCGCCGCGATGGCGTGCGCGGACGGCGAACGGGAAGGAATCGTGCCATGGCCCACTCTTTCGTGCAGGTGACGACCACGACCGACTCCCGTGCGGAGGCCGCGGAGCTGGCGCGGTCCGCGGTGGCCGAGCGGCTCGCGGCCTGCGCCCAGCTCGTCGGGCCGATCGCCAGCACCTACTGGTGGGAGGGCGAGATCGAGTCGGCGGAGGAGTGGATGGTGCTGTTCAAGACCTCCGCCGACCGCTTCGACGAACTGGCGTCCCTCATCACCGACGGGCACTCCTACGACACCCCGGAGATCATCGCGACGCCGGTGGTGGCGGGCAGCATGGACTACCTCGCCTGGATCACCGAGCAGACCGAGGCCGGCGAGCGCGACGAGGCCGTCGAGGACCCGGAGGACGACGCCTGACCGCCGCCCGGGACGGCCGGGCACTGGCCTGTGTGACGCGCGTCATGGCAGGGTAAGTTCTTGTTTACCCTGGCCGGACGTGTTCCGCCCGGTCGCGGCGGAGGGAGGCGGTCGATGTGCGCGAGCTGAGCGAGGCGGGCGCGGACCACGGCCTGTTCGGGCCGGGTTCGGTGACCTGGCGGGTCATGGGCGAGCCCGTGCTGCTGGTCGGCGGGATCAGGGCGCTGCTGCTGCAGGCCCTCCATCCACGCTCCATGTGGGGGACCGCGCAGAACTCCGAACTCATGGACCCGGCGGCCGCGTGGGCGCGGCTGACCCGGACGGTCGAGTTCGTCCGCGTCCGCACCTACGGGACGGAGGAGGACGTCGAGCGGGTGGGCCGCCGCGTCCGCCGGCTGCACTCCAGGCTCACCGGCCTCGACATGCGCACCGGCGACACGTTCCCGGTCGACGATCCGGAGAACCTGCTCTGGGTGCACATGGGCGAGGTCGACTCCTACCTCGACGTGGCGCGCCGCGCCGGCGTACCGCTGACGGCCGAGGACGCCGACACCTTCGTGGACGAGCAGCGCCGCGCCGCCGAGGTCGTCGGGCTCGACCCGGCGGACGTGCCCGCGACCGTCGCGGAGATGGCGGAGTACTACGCGGGGATGCGGCGGCGGATCTGGGCGTGCCGGGAGGCGCGCGAGGGGCTGCGCCGCATGTTCAGCCCGGCGGTCCCGCGCCACCTGCTGCCGCTGAAGCTCGCCGCGCCCGCCGTCGGGACGCTGACCGTCGCGACGCTGCCGCGCTGGGCCCGCCGCATGTACGGGCTGCCGGGGCTGCCCACGTCCGACCTGGCGGCCACGCTCACGCTGAAGGGCCTGTACCGCACCTCGCTCGTCGTCCCGGAGCGGTACCGGTACTCGCCGGACGCCCAGCGGGCCAGGCGCCTCACGCGCGAGCACGAGAACGGCCTGGCCACCTGGTCGATCGCGTCCTGATCCGCGGCCGGGCCGGGCTCAGGCCAGGGGCGCGGCCGCGTCCGCCTCCTCGCGGTGCTCGGCGCCGTGCCGCGGCAGCATCAGCGCCGGGACGATCATCACCGCGGTGAGGACGAGCGCGACCCAGAACGTGCTCCCGAACGCCTCGGCGAGCTTCGGCGCGATCTGCTGCCTGACCTGCTCCGGGATCGAGCCGACGCCGCCCGCGCCGCCCCCGCCCGCGGCCCGGGGGACCCGGTCGCTGATCTCCTGGGAGAGGATCACGGCGAGCAGCGCCGTGCCGACCGACCCGCCGAACTGGACGAGGATGTTCAGCGTGCTGCTGGCCCGCGACACCGCCGCCCGGCTCAGCGTCGTGAGCGCGGCCGACATGGTCGGCATCATCGTGCAGCCGAGCCCGAGCCCCCGCACGAGCAGCGCGCCGCCGAGCAGCCAGTAGGACGTGCCGGCGTCCACCAGGGCGAACGGGACGGTGCCGATCACCAGCAGCACGATGCCGACCGGGACGATGCGGCCGGCCCCGAACCGGTCGGTGATCACGCCCGCCACCGGCATCGCGATCGCCGCGCCGATGCCCTGCGGGGCCAGCAGCAGGCCCGCGGCGAACGCGCCCTCGCCGTGCGCGGTCTGGTAGAAGAGCGGGATCAGCAGCATCGAGCCCATGAGCGCCATGCCGACGAGGGTCACCGTGACGGCCGCGGTCGCGAACGTCCGGTCGGCGAACAGCCGCACGTCGATCAGGGAGCGTTCGCGCACGCGCAGGCTGTGCAGGACGAACAGGCCCACCAGGACGGCGCCCGCGACCAGCCAGCCGATCGTCGCGGCGTTGCCGAAGCCGCCGTTGCGGCTCGCGGTGGACAGCCCGTAGATCAGCAGCGCGAACCCGGGCGGCAGCAGGGCCAGCCCGCGCAGGTCGAGCGCCGACGCCGCGTGCGCCTCCCGGCCGCGCGGGACCTTCCACCAGGCCAGCGCGAGGGCCAGCGCGCCGACCGGCACGTTCACGAAGAAGATCCACCGCCAGTCGACGTCCTCGACCAGCCAGCCGCCGAGCACCGGGCCGAGGACGGGCCCGAGCAGCATCGGGACGCCGACGATGCTCATGATCCGGCCGAGCCGCCGCGGCCCGGCCGCCATCGTCAGGATGGCCATGCCGGTCGGCATCAGCATGCCGCCGCCGAGCCCCTGCAGCACCCGGAAGACGATCAGGGACTCGATGTTCCAGGCCGAGCCGGACAGCACGGACCCGGCCACGAACAGCACGATCGAGGTCAGCCACACGCGCCGCCCGCCGAACCGGTCGACGGCCCAGCCGGTGACGGGGATGACGGACCCCATGGCCAGCAGGTAGCCGGTGATGACCCACTGGATCGTGGCCAGGTCGGTCGAGAAGTCGCGGCCGAGCGTCTCCAGCGCCACGTTGACGATCGTGGTGTCGAGGATCGCCATCACGGTGCCCGCCACGATCACGAGGCCGAGCACGATGGTCTGCCGGTCGAGCCGTTCGCCGCCGGACCCGCCCGGCGGCGCCGTCTTGGTGGACGGGCTTTCGGCCATGGTCGCCCCCCTTGCCTGGTGTTCCGCTAGCCCCGAGTCCCCGCGGCTCAAGACGTGAAACATCTTGAAGTTCAACGCTTTGCAGTGCATCACGGAATATGTTGAACTTCAAGGTATGTCCCAGGATCGTGCCGGTTCCGACGCGTCGATCGACGCCGACCTTGAGGCGCTGGTCCAGCTCATGGGCAGGATGATGCGCCGGATGAAGGGCGGGCAGGCCGAGGCCGAAGAGCTCATCCACCGGGTGAAGGAGGCCGGGCTCGGGCCCCGGCACGTGCCCGCGCTGATGCAGCTCGTCCTGCACGGCCCGGCGCCGGTGGGCGTCCTCGCCCGGCACATGGCGCTCAGCCCCGCCACGGTCAGCCAGCTGGTCGGGGAGCTGCAGCGCGGCGGCTTCGTCGAGCGCCGGCCGGACGAGCGGGACCGCCGCCGCATGATCGTCAGCCTGGCCGAGGCGCACCGCGAGAGCGTCGAGCGGTTCGCCTGGCGCCGGCTGCGCCCGCTGCGGACGACGCTGGAGTCGCTCACCCCGGCCGAGCGGGCGCACTTCCTGCACGGCTGGCGCACGCTGGCCGAGAACATGGAGCGCGGCGGGCCGGGCGGCGGAGCGGGCCGCCCGTGCCCGCCGCCGGACGAGTGATCAGCCGCGCCGCATGAGCCGGCCGACGGCGGCCATCAGCTCGGTGGACATCGCGTCCCCCTTGCCCTCCTCGGCGCCCTCGGCCACGCAGTGCCGGACGTGCCCGTCCAGCAGGCCGAGCGCCACCTTGTCCAGCGCGGCCTGGACGGCGCTGATCTGGGTCAGGATGTCGATGCAGTAGCGGTCGTCCTCGACCATGCGGTCGATGCCGCGCACCTGGCCCTCGATCCGGGCCAGCCGGGTCTGCAGCTGGTCCTTCGTGGCGGTGTACCCGCGGGTGGGGGTCTCGCTGGTCGCCATGTCCGTCCTCCGCAATCCTTCCGGGGGCGCACGCCCGGGTACCCCTGGGGGACATCCCCCAACAGGTACCTTATGCGCTGGCCGGACTAGGGCGCCGGGACGTTCCAGGCGCTGACGACCGGCCGGTCGTGCTCGGTGCCGAGCGCCGACAGCGTCCCGGTGCCGAGCGCGAACAGCCGTCCGAGCGCGGGCTCCAGGCCCAGCCAGCGCGCCGTCAGCACCCGCAGGAAGTGCCCGTGCGCGACGAGCACGACGTCGCCGTCCGCGGGCGGCGGCCCCACCCGCGCGAGCACCGCGTCCGCCCGCTCGCCGACCTGCTCGACGGTCTCGCCCGGGTGCCCGGCGCCGCCGGGGATCACGCCGTCGTCCCACAGGAACCAGCCTGGCCGCTCCTTCCGGATCTCGGCGCTGGTGATCCCCTCGTAGCCGCCGTAGTCCCACTCCCACAGGCCGGGGTCGGTCTCCGCCGCGGAGAGCCCGGCCAGCTCGGCCGTCCGCCGCGCCCGCTCGGCCGGGCTGACCAGCGTCCGCACGACGTGCCGCCCCTTCAGCGCGCCGCGCAGCGCCCGCGCCTGCTCCTCGCCGTGCGCGGTCAGCGGCACGTCCGTCAGCCCCGTGTGCCGGCGGACCCGGCTCCACTCGGTCTCCCCGTGCCGCGCCAAGATCAGCTCACCCATGGGGACTGTCTACCCGGCGGAGCCGCCTCCCGGAACCCCCGGGACGGGTGAGGGGACGGGGGAGTTCGCGCCCCGTCAGTCCAGGATCGAGGCGAGCGGGGTGTAGGGGAGGCCGTGGGCCTCGGCGACGTGGTCGTACACGAGTTCGCCGGCGTGGGTGTTGAGGCCGCGGGCCAGCGAGGCGTTCTCCCGCAGGGCGCGGTGCCAGCCCTTGTCGGCGAGCTGGACGGCGTAGGGGAGCGTGACCCCGGTGAGGGCGTAGGTGGAGGTGTTCGGGACGGACCCCGGCATGTTCGCGACGCAGTAGAACGTCGAGCGGTGCACCTTGTAGGTCGGGTCGGCGTGCGTGGTCGGGCGGGAGTCCTCGAAGCAGCCGCCCTGGTCGACGGCGATGTCCACCAGGACGGAGCCGGTCTTCATCGCGGAGACGAGGTCGTTGGAGATCAGCTTGGGCGCGCGGGCGCCGGGGATCAGCACGGCCCCGATGACGAGGTCGGCGGCGCGGGCCTGCTGCTCGACCGTGTAGGCGTTGGACACGAGGGTCCGCAGGCGGCCGCGGTAGACGGCGTCGAGGCGGCGGAGGCGGTCGAGGTCCACGTCCATGACCGTGACGTCCGCGCCCATCCCGGCGGCGATCTGCGCGGCGTTGAGGCCGGACACGCCGCCGCCGATGACGACGACCTTGGCCGGCGCGACGCCGGGCACGCCGCCCGGCAGCACGCCGCGCCCGCCGTTGGACGCCATCAGGTTGTAGGCCCCGACCTGCGGGGCGAGCCGCCCGGCGACCTCGGACATGGGGGCGAGCAGCGGCAGCGAGCGGTCCGGCAGCTGGACGGTCTCGTAGGCGATCGCGGTGACGCCGGCCGCCAGCAGCGCGTCCGCGCACGCGCGGGACGCGGCGAGGTGCAGGTAGGCGAACAGGACCTGGCCGTCGCGCATCCGGTGGTACTCGGGCGCGACCGGCTCCTTGACCTTGAGGATCAGGTCGCCCTCGGCCCAGACCTCGTCCGGGCCGTCGAGGATCTTGGCGCCCGCGGCGGCGTACTCGTCGTCGGGGATCGCCGAGCCGAGCCCGGCGCCCCGCTCGACGAACACCTCGTGGCCGTGCCGGGTCAGCTCGTGCACGCCCGCCGGCGTGCCGGCCACCCGGTACTCGTGGTTCTTGATCTCTCGCGGCACACCGATCTTCACCGGGGCTCCTCCGTCAGCACCGACCAGGGACCTGCGTCTCCAGCGTGCGCGGCGGGGCCCGCCCGCGGCCATGCTCAGTGTGTCAAGGCATGGACCGCTTCGGCGACACCCTGTAAAGGGCGCCCGGTCGCGGGACGGGGCGCCGGCGGCGCGCTCACGGCTTGCGGGCGACGCCCCCGTACATGAGGCGCTGGCCGACGGTCAGCTCGTCCGGGAGGTCCCCGTCGGGCCGCCACAGCGGCAGCGGGACGACGCCGGGGTCGAGGAGTTCGAGGCCGGCGAAGTAGCGGGTGATCTCGTCCGGCGTGCGGAACCGCCCGGTGCCGAGCAGCCCCTGGTACTGCGCCTCGGCGTCGACCGCCTCCTGGCTGGACGCGCAGAAGCTCGTGACGAACAGGTGGCTGCCGGACGGCACCGCGTCCATCAGGGTCTCGACGATGCCCTGCGGGTTCTCGTCGTCGTGCAGGTGGTGCAGGATGCCGATCAGCATGACGCCGACCGGCCGGTCGAAGTCGATCAGCCGCCGGACGTCCTCGTGCGCGAGGATCTTCTCCGGTTCGCGCACGTCGGCGGTGATGACCGTGGTGTCGGCGTTCTCGGCCAGCAGCGCCCGCCCGTGCGCGAGGACGATCGGGTCGTTGTCGACGTACACCACCCGGGCGCCGGGCGCCGTGGCCTGCGCCACCTGGTGGGTGTTCTGCACCGTCGGCAGCCCGGAGCCGAGGTCGAGGAACTGGTCGATGCCCGCCTGCCCGGCGAGGTACCGCACGCCGCGCCCGAGGATCTCCCGGTTGTAGGTGGCGACGTCGTAGATCTCCGGGATGATCTTCACGATCTCCGCCACGAAGGCCCGGTCGACCTCGAAGTTGTCCTTGCCCCGAAGCACCACGTCGTAGGTCCGAGCGATGCTCGGCTTCGTGGTGTCGATCCCGAGGGACGCCCAGTCGTACTGCTCTTCGGCCATGCCGTGCCCGCCTCGTGCCGCTGTTGAGTTCTCGAAGTCCGCCGCCGGTCGAATCGTAAACGGATGACCACGCGGTCGTCACGCGAGCGGCGAATGTTCACTGGAACGATGCACGCTACGGGCGCGCGGGGAGCCACTCGTCGGCGATCGCGACCGTCAGCTGCTCCAGCAGCGGCCCCGCCCGCCGGACGCGGCGCTCCTCGTCGGGCTCGATGTCGGCCAGCGCGTACGCCGCCTGGATCCGCGCCTTGCGCAGCTGCTCGCCGGTCAGCCCGCGGCGCCCGGCGACCGCGATGACCGGCGCGCCCGCGCGCGCGGCGGTGCGGGCCACCCCGATCGGCGCGCTGCCGCGCAGCGACCGCGCGTCGAGCACGCCCTCGCCGGTGACCACCAGCCGGGCGCCGCGCGCCCGCTCGGCGAACCCCAGCAGGTCCAGGACCAGCGCCGGGCCGGGCTCGATCGTCGCGCCGAGGAAGGTGAGCGCGGCGAACCCGACGCCGCCGGACGTCCCGGCGCCGGGCAGGTCGCGCGCCGCCCGGCGGGCCGCCGCCTCCGCCAGGTCGGCCCAGCGGCGCAGCCCGGAGTCCAGCAGCCGCACCTCCTCGCGGCCGGCGCCGCGGCGCGGCCCGTCCACGGCGGCGGCGCCGGAGCGGCCGAGCAGCGGTCCCGCGGAGTCGCCCGCCACCACCACCTGGACGCCCGACATGTCGGGCAGGCCGCGCAGGTCGAGGGCGTGCAGCGAGCGCAGCGCCGCCCCGCCCGGCGGCAGGTCCCTGCCGAGCGCGTCCAGCAGCCGCCCGCCGAGCCCCTGGACGAGGCCCGCGCCGCCGTCGGTGCACGCGCCGCCGCCGAGGCCGAGCACGATCCGGCGGGCGCCGAGCCGCATCGCGTGCGCGATCAGCTGGCCCGTCCCGACGCTGGAGGCGGTGAGCGGGCGCGGCTCGCCGCCGGGCAGCCGGCGCAGCCCGGACGCCTCGGCCAGCTCCACCACCGCGCTGCGGCCGTTCAGCGCCAGCCGCGCGGTCACCGGGCGGCCCGTCGGCCCGCACACCTCGACCTCGACCGGCCGCCACCCGGCCGCCACCGCGGCCTCCACGGTGCCCTCGCCGCCGTCGGCCACGGGCAGCTCCACCAGCGGGACGTCCGGCCGGGCACGGCGCAGCCCGGCCGCGAGGTGCCGTGCCGCCCGCGCCGCGGTCAGCGCTCCCGGGAACCTGTCAGGCGCCAGCAGGACGTGACCCGGCGGGGACGGACGGGAGGGAGAGTCCGCGGACACCACAGCCACGCCTTTCACGCCGGGGGGTAAGGCCCTACCTTCTGCTTACGCCATGACGGCACTATTTGACACCCGCAGGGGCGTCCGAGAGTCTCAAATGGCAGCAGAGCCGTGTTCTCCCGGGGTTCGGCGGCGGCTACCGCACGTCCAGCCACTGCTCGATCGGGTTGATCGCGAAGAAGATCAGGAAGAGCACCACCACGGGCCACAGCCAGACCGACACCTCGCGGATCCGGCCCCGGGCGAGCTTGATCAGCGCGTAGCTCACCATCCCGCCGCCGATCCCGATGGTGATCGAGAACGTGAACGGCATCAGCACGATGGTGAGGAACGCCGGGATGGTGATCTCCAGGTCGTCCCAGTCCACCTTGGCGACCTGCGTCATCATCAGCGCGCCGACGACGACCAGCGCGGGCGCGGCGGCCTGCGCGGGGACGGTCGCGGCGAGCGGGGTGAGGAACAGCGTCACCGCGAACAGCGCGCCGGTGGCGATGTTGGCGAGGCCCGTCCGGGCGCCCTCGCCGACGCCGGCGGCCGACTCCACGAACACCGTGTTGGCGGACGAGCTGGTGACGCCGCCGAACGCGGCGGACAGGCCGTCCACCGACAGGATCCGGCCGAGCCGCGGCACCTGGCCCTTCTCGTCCAGCAGGCCCGCCTCGTCGCTCACGCCGAGGATCGTGCCCATCGCGTCGAAGAAGCCCGACAGCACCAGCGTGAACAGCACGACGAGCGCGGTGATGACCCCGGCCCTGCCGAACCCGCCGAAGAGGTCGATCTCCCCGAAGAGCCCGAAGTCGGGCGCGGCGAACAGCTTGTCCGGCATGTTCGGGGTGACGACGCCCCAGCCGCCCTCCTTGACGGAGGCGTTCTCCTGGATCGCCACCGCGCCGATCGTCCCGGCGATGATGCTGATCAGGATGGCGCCGGGCACCCGCCGCACGTACAGCACGATCATCAGCAGCAGGGTGAGCGCGAACACCAGCGTCGGCCACGTCGCCAGGTGGCCGCCGGTCCCGAGGGACAGCGGCGGGCTCGTGGCGCTGGAGGTGACGAACCCCGAGTCGTAGAGGCCGACGAGCGCGATGAAGGCGCCGATGCCGACCGCGATCGCGTGCTTGAGCGCCAGCGGGATCGAGTTCATGATCCGCTCGCGGATGCCGGTGAGCGCGAGGAGGACGATGACCAGGCCCTCGATCACCACCAGGCCCATCGCCTGCGGCCAGGTCATCACCGGCGCCGCCTGGAACGCCACCACCGCGTTGATGCCGAGGCCCGCGGCGAGCGCCAGCGGCGCGTTCCCGACCAGGCCCATGATCACCGTGGTGATCGCGGCGGACAGCGCGGTCATCGTGGTGAGCTGCGGCATCGACAGCGTCGCGCCGGTGACGTCCTTCGCCCCGCCGAGGATGATCGGGTTCAGCAGGATGATGTAGGCCATCGCGAAGAACGTGGTGACGCCGCCGCGCAGCTCGCGCGCGACGGTCGTCCGGCGTCCGGTGAGGTCGAACAGCCGCTCCAGCGGCCCGCGCCCGCCGGCCGGCGGTGATTCGTCGGTCTCGGCGGTCCTGGTCTTGGGCATGACGGGCGCTCCGCTTTCCGCAGCGTGGTTCCGGCGGCGTGGACCGGAATTGGCGAGCACAGATTAGCCGGTGCCGCTTCGGGGCGTAACGGGGGCGGTGACGGGGGCGGGGCGTCCGCTATAGCCTGCCCTGGTGCGGATTCGAACACGCTTCGGTACCGAACCGCGGGAACCGCGGGCCCGACCGGCCGGGATCTCGGCACACTTGAGGATCGAGTCGGCTTCCTCGCCGCGCCCGCGCGCGGCGAGCACCTGGTAGGCGGTGGTCACACGATGGATCGGGAGACACTGGGGCAGCGCATCCGCGCCCTGCGGATCCGGCAGGGCGTGAGCCAGGCGCAGCTCGCCTTCCCGGAGCTGTCCGACAGCTACATCTCGCTGATCGAGAGCGACAAGCGGGTGCCCGCCCCGAGCGTGGTCGAACTGCTCGCGGCCAAGCTGAGCTGCTCGGCGACGTACCTCGTCAGCGGCGTCAGCGAGGACGTCGTGGACGAGCTGCGCGTCACGCTCGACTACGCCGAGATCGCGCTGAGCAACGGCGCGGCGGCCGAGGCGCAGGCCCGGTTCGCCGAGGTCCTCGCGAGCGCCGACGCGGTCGCGCTGCCGGAGATGCTGCACCAGGCGCGCTGGGGCCACGCCCTCGCGCTGGAGGCCGCCGGCCGGCTGGAGGAGGCGATCGCCGGGCTGACCGCGCTCACCGAGCAGGCGTCCGCCGAGGCCGACCTCGACCACTGGGCGAAGGTGCACGTCGCGCTGAGCCGCTGCCTGCGCGAGCGCGGCGACGTCAGCGCCGGGGTCGAGGCGGCCGAGAGCGCGCTGCGGCACCTCATCGCGACCGGCGCCGACTCCACCGACGCCGCCGTGCACCTCGGCGCGGCGCTGCTCGCCGCGTTCATCGAGCGCGGCGACCTCGTCCGGGCCCGCCACCTCGCCGTCCAGCTCGTCGAGCGGGCCGAGCGGATCGGCAGCCCCCGGGCGCGGATGGTCGCCTACTGGGAGGCCGCCTACGTCGCGGAGATCCGCGGCGACTACGAGGACGGCGTCGCGCTCGCCGAGCGGGCGCTGCTGCTGGCCGGCGACGGCGAGGACCCCCGCGACCTCAACCGGCTCCGCGTGATCTACGCCGGGCTGCTGCTGCGCGCCCGCCCCGACCAGGCCGTCCGCGCCCGCGAGCTGCTCGCCCGGGTCCGCGGCGAGATCAGCGCCAGCTCGTCCGGGGAGATCGACGTCGCCTGGTGCCTGACCGAGCTGGCCCGCGCGGAGACCGCGCTCGGCCGTCCCGCCGAGGCGGTGGCGCTCGCCGAGGAGGCCCTCGACCTGCTCGGGGACGCCCCGCGCCGGGCCACCGCCGGGGCGCTGACCGTGCTCGGCGAGGCGTCGGTGCGGCTCGGCCGCCGGGACCGGGCCGTCGAGGTGCTGACCCGGGCGGCGACCTGCCTGGAGGAGATGGAGTCCTCCCGGGAGGCCGCGCAGGCGTGGTTCGACCTCGCCGAGGTGCTGGCGGGGGCGGGGAACGCCGAGGAGCCCCGGATGGCCGCCTACCGGCGCGCGCTCACCTGCGTCGGCGTGTGACCGAACCGATCCGGGCCGCGCGGCGTCCATAATGCTGCGAGTTTCCTGATCTGGGGGAGTTTCCGGTGTTCGGTGTTGTTCGGCCATGCAGGCACGTCCTGTGCGGGTCGCTGTTCAAGGACTGGATGGCCCATCTCTGCGGGCTCTGCCTGACGCTGCGGGCCGAGCACGGCCAGGCCGCGCGGCTCGTCACCAACTACGACGGCCTGCTGGTGTCGGTGCTGGCCGAGGCGCAGGCGCCGGAGCTGTCGCCGCGCCGCAAGGCCGGGCCGTGCGCGCTGCGCGGGCTGAAGACCGCCGAGGTCGTCACGGCGAAGGCGCGGGGGGCGCAGCTGGCCGCCGCCGCGTCGCTGCTGCTCGCGGCGGGCAAGACCCGCGACCATGTCGCGGACGGCGACGGCCCGTACCGGCGCCGCGCGGTCGCCGCCGCGGCGGGGCGGATGGCCGGCCGCTGGGACGCCGCGGGCGCGCGGACGGGCGCCGCGGTCGGCTTCGACCCGGCGGTGCTGCGCGACGCCGTCGCGCGCCAGCCCGTCCTGGAGTCGGCGCCCGGCCTCGGGCTCCTCGACCTCACCGAGCCCACCGAGACCGCCGTCGCCGCCGTGTTCGCGCACACGGCCGTCCTCGCGGGCAGGGACGCCAACGCCGAGACGCTCGCCGAGGCCGGCCGCTTCTTCGGCCGCCTCGCGCACCTCATCGACGCCGTCGAGGACCTCGCGGACGACCGGGCGGCGGGCGCCTACAACCCGCTCCTCGCCACCGGGACCACCCTCGACGAGGCCCGCCGGCACGCCGACGACGCCCTGCACGGGCTTCGCCTCGCCCTCGCCGACCTGGAGCTGGAGCGGCCGCGGCTCGTCCGGGCGCTGCTGGACCGGGAGGTCGGGCGCTCCGTGGAGCGGGTCTTCGCCGACCCCGAGAACCTGTCGCGGCGCGGCCCCCGGCCGCCGCGTCCCGGCTGGCCGATCCCGTGCTTCACCGGGGCGCTCGTCTGCGGGACCTGCGGCGTCTTCCAGCCCGAGTGGAGCGACCACCACGGCGAGTCGTGCGGGGACCGCTGCTGGTGCAGCCGGGGCTGCGACGGGTGCGACGGCAGCTGCTGCGACTGCTGCAACTGCTGCGATTGTGACTGTGACTGCGACTGCTGCGGGTGCGACTGCTGAGGCGAGCGACCAGCGGCATTTGTCGGGTTTGAAGCACTGCGGAACCCGGGGCGTGCCATCGTGGCGGGCTCAGTAGGGTGGACGCAGCCCTTCAACTCACTAGAGAACCCGGCCATCCATGAACATCCGCAAGCCCCGTCGGCCCCTGCGCCGCCTCGGTCTCGTCGCCGCCCTCGCCCTCGCCCTCGGCGCCGTCACCGCGACCCCCGCCCTCGCGCACGCCCGGCTGCTGAGCAGCACCCCTACCAAGGGCGACTCGATGCCCGGGGTCGTCGAGGTCTCGCTGGTCTTCAGCGACAAGATCAGCATGGCGAAGGTGGTCGTCAAGGACCAATACGACAAGACGTACCAGGCGGGCGCGGCCGAAGGCGCCGGGACGAAAACGGTGACGCAGCGGCTGACGGGGCCGCTGCCCGCCGGGCCCTACACGGTGGCCTACCGGGTCGTCGGCGAGGACGGGCACCCGATCGAGAGCGACGACCTCACGTTCACCTCGGAGGGCGGCGGGGCCGCTCCGGCCGTTCCGCCCGCGCCGTCCGCCGGCGGGTTCGGCGCCGAGCAGCAGACGGGCGACGCCGCCACCGGCGACGAGCAGCCCCTCAAGCTCGACCAGCAGCAGGCCGCGGAGGAAGAGGACTCGGGCTCCGGCATGGTGCTCTGGGTGCTGATCATCGCCGGCCTCCTCGTCGGCGTCGGCATCGGCGCCGCCATCGTCTTCCGTGCCAAGCGCAAGCACCAGGCGGCAACCGGAAGTGAGTAGGGGCAGCCTGGGCGTCTGGCGGACCGGGGCGGTCGCCGCGGCCGCGGCCGCCGCCGCCCTGGTGGCCGGTCTCGTCCTCGGCGGCTCGGTCACCGAGAAGGTCATCCCCGGCCTCGGCGACGCCGGCGCCCTCACCCGGTGGGGGCTGCCGGCCTCCCGGGCGGCGATGGACCTGCTGTCCGCGCTGACCGTGGGCGCCCTGCTGGCCGCCGCCGCGTTCCTGCCCGTCGAGGGCGGGCGCGGCGCCCCCCGGCTGTCCGGGGACGCGGTCGGCTACCTTCGCGCCGCGTCCTGGCTCGCCGCGGGCTGGGCCGCCGCCGCGGCGGCCACCCTCGTGTTCACCGTCGCGGACGTCCTCGGCCAGCCGGTCGGGGAGGTCCTCACCGGCAGCGAGCTGAGCGGCTACGTCGGCTCGCTGCCGCAGGGCACCGCCCTCATGATCGTGGTGCTGCTCGCCGTGGTCGTGGCGCTGCTCGCCCGCACCACCACGACGCCCGCCGCCGCGTTCGGGCTGCTCGCCATGGCCGCGATCGCGCTGCTGCCCGCGCCGCTCACCGGGCACTCGGCCTCGGCCGCCAACCACGCCACCGCGACGACCGGCGTCGCGCTGCACGTCGCCGCGGTCGCGCCGTGGGTCGGCGGGCTCGCCGTCGTCGGCGTGCACGCGCTGCTGCGCCGCGACCGGCTGCCGCTGATGGCCGACCGGTTCAGCCGGATGGCCCTCTGGTGCTACCTCACCGTCGGCGTCAGCGGCCTGGTGAACGTGATCGCCCGGCTGCCCGACCCGGCCGAGCTGGCCACCACGAACTACGGGCGGCTCGCCCTCGGCAAGATCATCGCGTTCGGGGTGCTCGGCTGGTTCGGCTGGTGGCACCGGATCCGGACGCTGCCCGCCCTCGGCGACGGCAGGCCGGGGGCGTTCGCCCGGTTCGCGTCCGTCGAGGCGGCCGTGATGGCCGCCGCCATGGGCCTCGCGGTCGCGCTGGCGCGCACCGCGCCGCCCGCGCCGGCCGAGCCGGAGTCCGCGGTCAAGTCGCTGCTCGGCTACGACATGCCGCCGGAGGTCACCCCGCTGCGGCTGCTGGCGCCGGGGCGGTTCGACCTGTTCTTCGCCGCCCTCGCCGTCGTGCTCGGCGGCCTCTACCTCGCCGCCGTCGTCCGGCTGCGGCGGCGCGGCGACTCCTGGCCGATGGGCCGCACCGCCGCCTGGCTCATCGGGCTCGTCACCATCGTCGCCGTCACGCAGACCGGCGTCGCCAGGTACGCGCCGATCCTGTTCAGCGTGCACATGGCGCAGCACATGGTGCTGAACATGCTGACCCCGATCTTCCTGGTCGTGGGCGCGCCGGCGACGCTGGCGCTGCGGGCGCTGAAGCCCGCCCGGGTGCGCGGCGACCGCGGCCCGCGCGAGTGGCTGACCGCGCTGCTGCACAGCCGCTACCTGGCGGTCGTCGCGCATCCCGCGGTCGCGACACTGATCTTCGTGGTGAGCACGTTCGCGCTGTACTTCACGCCGCTGTTCGAGTCGGCGATGCGCAGCCACCTCGGCCACATCGCGATGATGGTGCACTTCCTCGCGGCCGGGTCGCTGTTCTTCTGGGTGCTGCTCGGCGTCGACCCGGCGCCGAAGAAGCTGCCCTACCCCGCCCGGCTCATCCTGCTGTTCGTCACGATGCCGTTCCACGCCTTCTTCGGCATCGCGCTGATGAACATGAGCCAGGCGCTCGCGCGCGGCTGGTACGGGGCCGTCGACCCGCCGTGGGGCACGACCACCCTGCACGACCAGCACACCGGCGGGGCCATCGCCTGGGCGTTCGGGGAGATCCCGACGTTCATCGTCCTCATCGTGATGGCGTTCCAGTGGTACGCCGACGACCAGCGCCAGGCGCGCCGGATGGACCGCAAGGCCGACCGCGCCGCGAAGCCCGGCGGCCGCCCCGAGGACGACGAGCTGGCCGTGTACAACGCCCGCCTCGCCAGGCTCGCCGAACGGGACAAGGCCGCGGCCGAGGAGCAGGGCAAGACCTGAGCCCGGTTCCCTCTCCCTCTCGCGGGGGAGGGACCCGGGGATCGCGTCTGCCAGGATCGTCGTGTGGTTCGTGTGCTGCGCCCGCTGATCGAGGGGACGACCTGGCGGCGCTGGTCCCACCTCGTGGTGGGCGGCGCGCTGCTGATGCCGTACTGGTTCCTCGCGATGAGCCTGACCCCGCTGCTGCCCGTCGGCGGCCCCGTCGTGACGCTGCTGCTCATGCTGCTCGTGCTGCCGGCGGCGGCGACGTTCGTGACCGGGCTCGTGCCGACCGTCCGGCTGCTGGAGGGCTCGCTCGCCAAGGAGCTGCTCGGCGGGCCCGCCGCGGTGCTCGTCCCCGAGTCGGCGCGCTCGTGGGAGAGCCGGGCCAGGGCCGCGGCGTGGTTCGCGCTGCATCTCGGCGCGGGCGTGGTGGTCAGCGGGCTCAGCCTGGCGGTGCCGCCGTTCGCGGTCGTGCTGATCCTCACGCCGGTGGTGACCTGGGACACCCGGCTCCTGGAGGCGTGGGGATGGCAGGGGGCCTGGCACCAGTGGGCCGGGCCGCCGGCCGGGCTGGCGTCGCTGGCCGCGCTGCTCGCGCTGATCGTCGCCGCGGGCGCGCTGATGTCCCGGCTGGCGCCGTGGTTCCTCGGGCCGTCCGCCGCGGAGCGGCTCGCCGACGCGGAGGCCAGGGCGGTCCGGCTCGCCGAGCGGAACCGGCTCGCGCGGGAGCTGCACGACTCGGTGGGGCACGCGCTCAGCGTGGTGACCCTGCAGGCCGGGGCGGCCGGACGGGTCCTCGACCACGACCCGGCGTTCGCGCGGGAGGCGCTCGGCGCGATCGAGGAGTCGGCCCGCGCCGCGCTGGAGGATCTCGACCATGTGCTGGGGCTGCTGCGCGAGGACCCGTCCCGGCCGGCCCCGCAGGCCACGCTGAAGGATCTCGGCCGGCTGCTGGAGCAGACCCGGATCGCCGGGGTGGAGCTCGACGCGGCCGTGGACCCCGAGGTGGAGCAGGTCCCGGCGGCGGTGTCGCGGGAGGCGTACCGGATCGTCCAGGAGGGGCTGACGAACGCGCTGCGGCACGCCGGGAAGGTCCCGGTGCGGCTGCGGCTCGGCATCGCCGGGGACCGGCTGGAGGTGGAGATGAGCAATCCGCTCGGCGCGCCCCGGGGGGACGGCGCGGGCCACGGCGGCGGCCGCGGCCTCGCCGGCGTCCGGGAGCGCGTCACCGTGCTGCGCGGCGACATGGCCGCCGGCGCCGACGCGGACGCGTGGCGGTTCCGCGTCTCGCTGCCGCTAAGGTCCGGGACATGACGATCAAGGTTCTGCTGGTCGACGACGAGCGGCTGATCCGGGCGGGCCTCGCCGCCATCATCGGGGCCGAGGACGACCTGACCGTGGTCGGCGAGGCGGCCGACGGCGCCGAGGTGCCGGGCGAGGTGGGCCGGCTGCGCCCCGACGTGATCCTGATGGACGTGCGGATGCCGCGCCTGGACGGCATCCAGGCCACCCGCCGCATCCTGGAGACCGTGCCGGAGCCGCCGCGGATCATCGTCGTCACCACGTTCGAGAACGACGAGTACGTCTACGACGCGCTGAAGGCGGGCGCGCACGGGTTCCTGCTCAAGCGGACGCGGCCGGAGGAGATCCTGCAGGCGATCCGGATGGTCGCGCACGGCGACAGCCTGCTGTTCCCGGCGGCGATCCGGGAGCTGGCCGCGCGGCACGGGCAGCCGTCCGGCGGCGCGGCCGGCGCGCGCTGGCACGAGCGGCTGACCGAGCGGGAGGGGGACGTGCTGCGGCTGATGGCCAAGGGCCGCTCGAACGCCGAGATCGCCGGGGACCTGTTCGTGAGCCCGCAGACGGTGAAGACGCACGTCGGCAACATCCTCGCCAAGCTCCAGGCCCGCGACCGCACCCAGGCCGTGATCCTCGCCTACGAGACGTCCTTCATCACGCCCGGCTGAGGTGGCAGGGTGAGCGCATGAGGGACTTCCGCTTCGGGTTCAACGTCTTCGACATCGCCTCCGGCGGCGACTTCGCGGAACGGTGCCGGCGCGGCGAGCGGTACGGCTACGACGTGGCGCTCGTCCCCGACCACCTCGGCGCCCCGGCGCCGTTCCCGACGATGGTCGCCGCCGCGGACGCGACCGAGCGGCTGCGCGTCGGCACGCTCGTGCTGAACGCCGGGTTCTGGAACGCGCACCTGCTGGCCCGCGAGGCCGCCACCGCCGACCGGCTCACCGGCGGGCGGGTGGAGCTCGGCATCGGCGCCGGGCACATGAAATGGGAGTTCGACGCGGCGGGCGTCCCGTGGGAGCCGTTCGGCGCCCGCGTGGAGCGGATGACCCGGACGATCGAGGAGCTGGGCGCGCTGTTCGGCGGGGACGGCTACGCCGAGCACCGGCCGGTGGCCGAGTACTTCGGGCTGGCCGAGCTGGCGCCCGTGCAGCGCAGCGGGTTCGGCGGGGCGGGCCCGCCGCTGCTCGTCGGCGGCACCGGCGACACCGTGCTGCGGGCGGCGGCCCGGTACGCCGACACCGTCGGGATCGCCGGGGCGTACCAGGTGCGGGGCGAGCCGCCGGGGACGTTCCGGCTGGGCACGGCCGCGGAGGCGGCGGAGCGGGTCCGGTTCGTCCGCGAGCACGCCGGCGACCGGGCGGACGGCATCGAGTGGAACGTGCTCGTCCAGCACGTCCAGGTGACGCCGGACCGGCGCGCCGAGGCCGAGCGGATCCGCGCCGAGCGCATGCCGTACATGACCGCGGAGGAGATCCTCGACACACCGTTCGTCCTGCTCGGCACGGAGGCGCAGATCGCCGCGCAGATCCGGGAGCGGCGCGAGCGGTTCGGGTTCTCCTACGTCACGGTGCACGCGCCGTTCTTGGACGTCCTCGGCCCGGTGATCGAGCGCGTCTGACCCGGCGCGCGGGGCCCGGTGGCCCGCTCATCGACCCGCGCTTACACCTGGTTTACCTACCGGTGGCTACAAAAGAGACAGAAGGAATAAAGGCTGACGATCGGGGGATCATGGACGCCGTTACGCTGTCCGAACTGCGCAAGCCGCGCGCCTACCCGGCGGTGTCGGTGCTGATGCCGACGCACCGGTCCGTGCCGGGCAACCGCCAGGATCCGATCCGGCTGCGCAACCTCCTCGCCGAGGTGCGGCGGCGGCTGCACGACGACGTGAAGGTGGCGCCCGACGCCGCCGACCACGTCGTCCGCGGGCTGGAGGCGGCCGCGGAGGAGGTCGACCTCCGGCACGCCTCCGACGGGCTCGTCCTGTTCGCCGCGCCGGACGGCGAGCACCACGCGTTCACGATCGACCAGCCCGTGGACGAGCGGGTGGTCGTGGACACCGGCTTCGCGACCCGCGACCTCGTCGCCGCCTACACCCGCACCCCGCGCTTCTGGCTGCTGTCGCTGTCGGACCAGCGGACCCGGCTGTGGGACGGCCGCGGCGAGGAGCTGACCGAGCGCACCGGCGGCGGCTTCCCGGTCGAGCCGGAGCCGCTCGACGAGGCCGGCTCCGGCCGGCAGGCCCGGCGCGCCGCACAGGGCGGCGACGGGGAGCGGCAGCGCCGGCAGATGCGGGACGCGGTGGCCGCCCTCGACCGGGTCCTCGCCCGCGACCGGCGGCCGCTGATCGTCGCCGGCGTCACCCGCCACCAGGCGTTCTTCGACGAGGTCGCCGGGCCGCACATCACCGTGGCGGGACGCGTCGACGGCAGCTTCGAGGGCGCCTCGCCGAGCGCGCTCGCCGAGGCCGCCCGTCCGGCCCTCGCCGCCTACGAGGACCTCCGCGAGGTCGGAGTGCTGTCCGAACTGGAGGCCGCGCGCAGCATCCAGCGGTACGCGGGCGGGCTGTGCGAGGTCACCCCGCTGGTCGAGGAGGGCCGCGGCGAGCACCTGGTCGTCGAGCGCGGCTACTACGCGCCCGCGGTGAAGGCCGCCGGCGAACTCGTCCCGGTGGACGGCATGCCCGGCGTCCTCAAGGGCGCGGACGTCGTCGACGACGCCGTGGACGACGTCATCGAGACGGCGCTGGAGTACGGCGGAGAGGTCACCTTCGTCTCCGACGGCTTCCTCGTCGACCACGGCCGCATCGCCCTGGTGACGCGCTACTGACCCGTCCCGCAGGACGGGGCGCGCCAGATCACCCAGCCGATCGACCAGTCCCGCCGGGCGTGGTGCCGCCAGCCCGCCGGATGCCCCGGCCATGACGCCTCCGGCGCCGTCCCGTCCGGCAGGGCGACCAGGACCGTGCACACGCCGGGCGCGGGCGGGCGGCCGTCGCGGACGTCGATCCGGCCGACGCGCGTCCACCAGACCGGGTGCACGAGCCTGGTCCGGACGGCCCAGTCGAGCGACACGTCCGCGACGACGCCGCCCGCCTGCGGGCCGGGGAGCGCCGGGGCGGGGCGGGTGCGCGCGGGCGAGGGGCCCATCGCGAACGCCAGCGCGGCCAGGCTCGTCCCGGCCAGGGCGGCGGCCATCAGCGGCGTCCGGCCCAGCCGGGACAGGACGGCGAGCGCGCAGAGCAGCCCGATCGCGGTGAGCGACGTCTCCTGGAGATGCAGCGCGGTGCGGTCGCCGGTGAGGAACGTGGTCTCGGGGAAGTCGAACGCGATGAACTTGTGGGTGCGGAGCCGCTCGCCCGCGTAGGCGCCGACCCAGGCCCCCGCCGCCGCGACGACGAGGACGGACGACGCCGCCAGCCCGACGGCCCGGCGGGCGCCCGACCGCAGCAGCGCCGCCGCCCCGGCCAGCGCGTAGACCAGGGCCGCGCACGACAGGTACCGGCCGTAGGCGAAGTTGCCGACCCGGTGCTCGTCCGGCAGCGCGGCCGACGACGCGCAGGCGATCCCGAGGGTGGCGGCGAGCAGCGCGCCCGCCATGATCCGGTCGGCCGCCGGGGTGCGCCGCCGCACGAGCGCCGCCGCCACGACGGCCAGGCCCACCCCGGCCAGCCCCCAGGTGGACACGACCAGGTACCAGACCTGCCCGGCGGCCCCCGACAGCGCCCACGCCTGCCCGTCGGCCGTGGTCAGCCGCGCCTCGATGTTCCCGGCCAGGTCCCGGACGCCGCCGGGGTACAGCGCCGCCTCCAGCCGCGCGTTCAGCGCCGCCCCGAGCGCGTGGCCGGCGGCGGCCGCGCCGCCTCCGGCCAGGGCCCCGCGCCACCGCCGCCCGCCGATCGCGATGACGGCCAGCGCCAGGGCGTGGACGGCCAGGACGACCGTCCCGCGCGAGTGGACGGCCGCCATGGCGGACGCGGCCAGGCTCGCGAGCACCGCGTCGCCCGCGCCGCCGCCGCGGGCGAAGCGGTCGAGTGCCAGCAGCCAGGCCAGGACGAGCGCGGGCAGGACGGCGTCCGCGAGCGCGAAGGCGCCGAAGAACGCCCCGGCGGGCAGCAGCGCCGCCGCGAACGCCAGCGGCAGCGCCGGGCGGCGCGCGAGCCCGAACCGCCGCGCCGCCGCGTACCCGAGCGGGAACAGCGCCGCGCCGAGCACCGCGTTGATCGCCATGACCGCCGTGTAGACCGTCGCCGGGTCGTGCGACAGCCAGTAGGCGGGCGTGAGCAGCAGCGGGTACCCGCCCTGGTAGAAGGTGTTGCCGGACAGGTCGGCGCCGGGCCCGCCGGCCAGCCACCGGGCCGCGACGAGATAGCCGGTCTCGTCGGGGTTCGCGACCGGCCCGGTCCGCGCGCGGGCGAACCAGAGCCGCACCGCGGCCTGCGCGAGCACGCCCGCCGCGAGCAGCCAGGGCAGCGCGCGGGGACGCCGGCGGGCGGGCCGGGCCGGGCCCGCCGGCCGGACCGGTGCGGTCGTGAGCGTCATGCGCCCCACCGTTCCGGCGGGGTGTCATGATCTTGTGCCGGTGATGTCCGGATCTTGTGACACAACCCGCGGGAAGATCGACCCGAGCCGATAATGTGCGGGTGGCGAGCATTCTGTTCATCGAGGACGATCCGTCCGCCCGGACGGCGCTGGAGCTGGCGCTGACCCGCCAGGGGCACGGCGTGACGTCGCGGGCGACCGGCGAGGACGGGCTGGCGGCGCTGCGGGCGCGGCGCCCCGAGATCGCGCTCCTGGACGTGATGCTGCCCGGCATCGACGGAATCGAGGTGTGCCGCCGCATCCGCCGGGAGGACTCGCTGCCCGTGATCCTGCTGACCGCGCGCGGCGACGACCTCGACATCGTCCTCGGCCTGGAGGCGGGCGCCGACGACTACGTGGTGAAGCCCGTCGAGCCGCGCGTCCTGGACGCCCGCATTCGCGCCGTCCTGCGCCGCGCCGACCAGACCCGCACCGACCGCTCCGTCTACGGCGACCTCGTCATCGACCGGACCTCCCTGAAGGTCACCAAGGGCGGCGCCGACCTGCGGCTCACCCCGACCGAGCTGCGGCTGCTGCTGGAGCTGGCCCGCCGCCCCGGGCAGGCGCTCACCCGCCAGCACCTCCTCGCCGAGGTGTGGGAGCACACCTATCCCGGCGACTCCCGGCTCGTGGACGCCTGCGTGCAGCGCGTCCGCGCCAAGATCGAGGACGAGCCCGCGGAACCCCGGCTGATCGAGACCGTCCGGGGCTTCGGCTACCGGTTCACCGCGCCGTGATGCGGCGCCGCTGGTTCACCGGGCTGCGGGTGCGGCTCGTCGCGGCCTTCACGGCGGTCGCGCTGCTGGCCGCGGTCCTCGCGTCCGGCATCTCCTACGTGCTGATGCGCCGGATGATCCTGCAGCGCGCGCAGGAGGCGGTGCTGTCCGACGTGCGGAGCATCCTCGCCGAGCAGGTCCCGGTCAGCCTGCCGCCCGACTCGGCGCCGCTGGTCGGCGCGGCCCTGGCGGAGGCGCTCGCCGCCTCGGCCCCGGGCCGCAAGGCGGTGGCGGTGCCGCTGACCGGCGGGGAGCTCGGCGTTCCGCCGCCCGGCGCGCTGGACGTCCCGGTGACCCGGGAGTTCGCCCGGCGGTCGCTGGGCGGCATGGTCTTCCAGCGCGTCGTCGTCAAGGACCGGGCGGCCGGCGGACGCCCCTATCTGCTCGTCGGCACCCGCGTCACCGGCTACGCGACCACGATGGAGGAGCCGTGGCGGACGACGCCGCCCATGGTGTTCGTCTCGGCGAGCCTGGGCCGGGAGGCCGCCGACCTGCGGCTGTTCACCCGTGCCCTGCTGATCGCGGACGCCGCCGCGCTGGCGGCGGCCCTCGGGCTCGCGCTCCTGGCGACCCGGGGCGTGCTGGTTCCGGTGCGCCGCCTCGGCGCCGCCGCCCGCGCGCTCGGCGCGGGGGAGCTCGGCACCCGGGTCCGGGTGGACGGCCGGGACGAGCTCGCCGACCTCGCCCGCACGTTCAACGGCACCGCGGCGGCCCTGGAGCGGACGGTCACCGAGCTGCGCGCGATGGAGGCCGCGTCCCGCCGGTTCGTCGCGGACGTCTCGCACGAGCTGCGCACCCCGCTCACCTCGATGGTCGCGATGACCGGGGTACTGGCCGAGGAGGCGGCGGACGCGCCGGACGGCGGCGGCGCGGCGCGGCTCGTCGCGGCGGAGACGCGGCGGCTCGGCACGCTGGTCGAGAACCTGATCGAGATCAGCCGGTTCGACGCGGGCGCCGCCGCGCTCGTCCTCGACGACGTGCACGTGGCGGCCGCGGTCGGCGCCGCGCTGGAGGCGCGCGGCTGGCGGGAGGCGGTGGCGGTCGAGGGCCCCGCGGACCTGTTCGTCCGGCTGGACCCGCGGCGCTTCGACGTCATCGTCGCCAACCTCGCCGGGAACGCCCTCAAGCACGGGCGCCCGCCCGTCACGTTGCGCTTCGGCCCGCCGGAGGACGCGGCCGGGGGCGTGCGGGTCGTGGTCGCCGACCGCGGCCCCGGCCTCCCCGGCGACCTGGCCGCCGTGGTCTTCGACCGGTTCGCCAAGGCCGAGGCGGCGCGCTCGCGCAGTGAGGGCAGCGGCCTCGGCCTGTCGATCGCCAAGGAGAACGCCGCGCTGCACGGCGGGACGCTGGACGCCGCGAACGGGCCGG
The DNA here is from genome assembly GCF_041951365.1 of Actinomadura sp. GTD37. Taxonomy (NCBI): domain Bacteria; kingdom Bacillati; phylum Actinomycetota; class Actinomycetes; order Streptosporangiales; family Thermomonosporaceae; genus Actinomadura; species Actinomadura sp. GTD37. The sequence continues at coordinate 778,709 of NZ_JBGNUS010000002.1, read as the reverse complement.
ACGGCGGCGCGGTATTCACGCTGTGGCTGCCGGACGGGGAGGGGGAGGAGCCCGCGTGAGACGGACGCACCGGGCGCCGCGAGCGCTCCTGGCGCTGGCGGCCTGCGCCGCCCTGGCCGGCTGCGGAATCCGGCCGACCGGGATCATCCGGGCGGGCGGGATGCCGACCGCCGGCGCGCACCCCGCCACGGTCACCGTGTACCTGGTCCACGGCGGCCGGCTGCGGCCCGTGTCACGGCCCGGCCTGTCCGGCCGGCCGCAGGTGGGCCTCGAACGGCTCAGCGTTCCGCCGACGGCGCAGGAGCGCGCCATGGGGCTGCGCACCGAGGTGGACGCGCCGCTGGAGGCGTTCTCCGTCGTCGACGTGTCCGGCGGGGCCGGCGGGCGTCCGCAGATGGTCGTCCGGGCGCCCGGCGCCCGGTACCGGTCGAAGGTCTGGTCGCGGATTGCGACGGCGCAGATCGCCTGCACCGCGCAGACCGTCCCGGGCATCGAGCGCGTCAACCTGTGGGGAGCCCCGAACGCGCGGGGGGCCGCGTGGGCGACGGTGACCTGCGACCGGTACGCCGACCTGCTCGAATGATCAGTTCCGGGTGAGCCAGTGGGCGGTGAAGTCGCCGAGGACCGAGCGGACGGCGAGGACGGCGATGCCGAGGGTGAGGACGGGCATCACGACCCAGCGCTCCACCTTGCCGTCCGTCCTCGGGACGATCGGGACGTCGATCCGCCAGGGCAGCGGCCAGAACACCGGGCAGCCCCGCGGCGTCAGGCAGTCGCCGACGACGTGCGCGAGGCAGCCGAGCGTGACCGCGAACCCGACGAAGCTCATGTCGATCTTGTGCATGAGCCAGACGGCGACGAGGGCGAGCGCGCAGTCGGCGAGCGCCGACTGGGGCTCCTTGCCCTCGAAGTCCAGCCCGACGCCGCGCAGCCCGAGCCCGACGATCATGAACAGGCAGGCCCACCAGGCGTAGACGTAGTGGGTGGCGAGGGTGTCCATCGCCCAGCCGATGCCGACCGCGAACAGGATCGAGTGGGTCGCGTGCCGGTGCCCGCCGGAGAGCTTCCCGATCCACTTGCACATGTGGTGGGTGATGGGGCCGAACGTGTTGGCGATGCGGCCGTTGTGGTGGTCGATGTCCGGCAGGATCGCCGCCCCCGCGCACACCACGGCGCCCGCGGCGACCTGCTCCACCGACAGCGACACGGCGTGGTCGCCGAGCAGCCGCTCGTAGCCGAGCACCGGGACGGCCGCCAGCCATGCCAGCGCGCCGCTCAGGGCATGCGTCTTGCCCATCATGATGCCGATCCCCGCCTTCCAGCGCCTCCACCGCCCGTACTCAGGGCGGGACTCTAACCGGCGCCTGATCGTTTTCAGTGGCGACGCGCCGAAGCGGGTGCTACGTCCCTTTGATGCGGGATACCGCGTCCCGGTTCCGGGCGGCCCCGGATCGCCGCGGGGCGCCGGTCAGGACGGGACGAACCGCCAGGCGCCGGACTCCTCGCCCGGCTCGTACGGGGAGTCCAGGCGCTTGGCGACGACGCCCGGCAGGCCCTGCGCGCGGGCCGCGTCCCGCACGGCGCCGCCGTCGCCGGGGAACCAGGGGGCCGTCTGCCACAGCGGCCCCGACAGGCCCAGCCCGTCGAGCCGCTCCCGCCGCTCCCGGTACGGGACGTCCAGCAGCGGATGCCCGTCCAGGTGCAGCAGGTCGTAGATCATGTAGGTCTCGCGGCCGTCGAGGACGGCCAGCTCCCCGTCCAGCAGCGCCGGCCGGATGCCCAGCTCCGCGCCGAGCCGGGAGCCGAGCCCGCCGGGACCGTCCACGGGGCGGCCCCGGCCGTCGGTGAACCGGGTGCGTCCGCCGTCGACGCGGGCGGCCATGCGCCTGCCGCCCCACGCGAACTCGAACCCCCAGGCGCCCTGGTCGCGGGGGAGCCGCGCCTTCTCCACGGGACGCATCGGGCGCAGGGACTCCGGCGGCGGCTCGGCGTCCGGATCGGCCGGCGGGTCCATCCGGTGGATCATCCAGTTCGCGCCGCGCGTCCTGAACAGCACGTACCGGCCCGACACCCGCGAGCCGTGGACGACGATCTTCACCTCGCGCTCGGACCACTTCTCCGTCTCGTACGTCCCGCGGTCCCAGATCGTCGTCGTCCCCGCGCCGTACTCGCCGTGCGGGATCTCGCCCTCGAACCCGGCGTACTCCAGGGGGTGGTCCTCGGTGCGGACGGCGAGGTGGTTCGTCCGCGGGCTCCACGGCAGCCCCTTCGGGACGGCCCACGACACGAGCACGCCGCCGCGTTCGAGCCGCAGGTCCCAGTGCAGGCTGGTCGCGTGGTGCTCCTGGACGACGAACGTGTCGTCGTCGCCGTGCGGCAGGGCCTTCTCCTCGGGGACGGGCTCCGGCGTCCTGCCCGGGTCGCGCCTGCCCCGGTACTCGGCGAGCCGGTCGCCGTCCTCGCGCCTCTTGCGGGTCACGCCGGGTGCATACCCGGGATCAGCGGATGAAGACGGCGTAGTCGGCCACGTCGCCCGTCAGGGACGGCGGCAGCCCCGCGACGGCCGACAGCTCCTCGGCCGACATGAACCCGCCCGTCTCGCCCCTGACGCGCTCGATCCTCGCCGCGAGCTCCGGGGTGACGCCGGGCAGCAGCGTCAGCGCCTCCGCCGGGGCGTGGTTGACGTCGATCAGCCCGCCGTCGTTGTACTGGCGCGGCAGGTCGGGGCGCCCGATCCGCAGCTCCCTGGCGAGGCCCGGGTCGGCCGCGGCCAGCTCCCGCGCCTTCTCCCGCAGCAGCCGCCGCCGCTTCACCCGCTCCACCACGGCCTCGTTGTCGACCCCCGACAGCCCGTGCGGGTCGAACACCCGGCGCCGGATCAGGAACGCGTGCGCGCAGCCCACCACCGCGAGGACGAACAGCAGCACGCCGACCGCCCGCTCGGCGCCGTCCTCCTTGCCGATGTCCGGGAGCAGGAACATCGCGAGCGCGAACACGCCCAGGTAGGCCGCCGTGGACACCATCAGGTGCAGGCTGCGCCGCCACAGCGCCGCCGCCGCGAACGTGAACGGCGTGGCGTAGCCGAGGGTGAGGAACGGCAGCGCCGCCCACGTCACGCTCAGCGCGGCACGCCCCGGCGGCATGCTGTCGGACGGAACCCGCGGCTCGTACGGCGCTGGGGCGTTCATCTCTAGAGAGTCTCCCGGCCGGTTATGGGGGCGAATCGGACTCTAGATCAACAGGAGTGTCACGGCAGGGTGAGGATTTCATGGCCGTCGTCGGTCACCAGCAGCGTGTGCTCGAACTGGGCCGTGCGCCTGCGGTCCTTGGTGACGACCGTCCAGCCGTCGTCCCACATGTCGTAGTCGTGGGTGCCGAGCGTCAGCATCGGCTCGACCGTGAACGTCATGCCCGGCTCGATGACCGTCGTCGCGCCCGGGTCGTCGTAGTGCGGCACGACCAGCCCCGAGTGGAACGTCGTGCCGATCCCGTGCCCGGTGAAGTCGCGGACGACCCCGTACCCGAACCGCTTGGCGTACGACTCGATGACCCGCCCGATCACGTTCAGCGCCCGTCCCGGCTTGACCGCGCGGATGCCGCGCATGGTCGCCTCATGGGTGCGCTCCACCAGCAGTCGCGACTCCTCGTCGACGTCGCCGCACAGGAACGTCGCGTCGGTGTCGCCGTGCACGCCGTCGATGAACGCCGTGATGTCGACGTTGACGATGTCGCCGTCGCGCAGGACCGTGTCGTCCGGGATGCCGTGGCAGATCACCTCGTTGACCGAGGTGCACAGCGACTTGGGGAACCCCCGGTACCCGAGCGTGGACGGGTACGCGCCGTGGTCGAGCATGAACTCGTGCCCGACGACGTCCAGCTCGTCGGTGGTGACGCCGGGCCGGACGTGCCGGCCCACCTCCTGGAGCGCCTGCGCCGCGATCCTCCCCGCGACCCGCATCCGCTCGATGACCTCGGGCGTCTTGACGTCCGGCTCGCCCGTCCTCGGCCGCTTCTTCCCCACGTACTCCGGACGCGGGATGCTCGACGGCACCTTCCGCATCGGTGAAACGTTGCCGGGCCGGAGAAGCTGGGTCGTCATAGTGATGGAGTGTAGCCAGCGGGATCGGGGCAACGAATCCCGTGCGGGGCCGATCGAGAGGAGCGCCGATGGCCGGTGACGACGGTGACTGGTGGTTCTGCCTGAAGCACATGAAGGTCGAGCACGGGCCCGGCTGCCCCGGCAGGGAGCGGATGGGCCCGTACGCGTCCGAGAGCGAGGCGGCGAACGCGCTCACGCTCGCCCGCGAACGCAACGAGACGTGGCGCGAGCGCAACGAGGACTAGGACCGGGACGGCTAGTCGACGACCGGGCCCGAGACCGCGTCGAGGAGCCTGGCGAGCCGGTGCCGGAGCCCGCGCGGGCTCCGCGCCGGCTCGTGCCCGGCCGCCGCGCTGACGAGGTGCTGCGCGCCGTCGAACGACATGAGGGCCTCGTCCGGCGGGACGGTCAGCGCCTCGTGGGCGAGGCCCCGCAGCTCGCGGTCGCCGCCCTCCAGCGCGAGGACGGTCGCGCCGGTGCGGCGCGCGTCGTCCACCCGTTCCAGCAGCGGGACGGGCGCGCCGTCCTCGGCGACGACGAACAGCGTCTCGCCGCGCCGCGCCGCCTCCAGCCGCTCCAGCCCGATCCGCAGGTGCGGGGGCGCGTCCGCGGGCGGCGTCCAGCGCACCAGCGTCGGCGCGAGGCCGGGGACGCCGCCGAGGCGGCTCTCGTCGTCCAGGTGCGCCGCCAGGTGCCAGGGGTCGCCGCCGGGCGTGCCGACCAGCAGCAGCCCGCCGGGGGTGCGGGACGTGACCCGCAGCGCGCGGCCGAACTCCTGGGTCCGCTCGAGCCAGCCCGTCGTCGACAGGACCTCGCGCAACATCGTGATCTGCTCGGCGTCCACGGGCACCATGGTGCCGCACCGGGCGCCCTGGTCAGGCGGTTTTCGCGATGCGGGAGCCCGGGGCGCGGCGGCCGGGAGGGCGTTTGGCAGACTCGGCCGCATGACTGAGCAGCGGAAGACTCCCTACGACCTCCCCGACGCAGGCGGCCTGTCGATCGGCATCCTCGGCGGCACCGGCGACCAGGGCAAGGGGCTCGCGCGCCGGTTCGCGCTCGCCGGGCACACGGTGACGATCGGGTCGCGCAAGGCCGAGCGCGCCCAGGCCGCCGCCGACGAGCTGTCCGGGGGGCCGGGCGGCGGGCTGCCGGTCTCCGGCGCGGAGAACCCGGTCGCCGCCGGGGAGTCGGACGTGGTGGTCGTCGCGGTCCCGTGGGACGGCCACAAGGCCACGCTGGAGTCGCTGCGCGCCGAGCTGGCCGGCAAGATCGTCGTGGACTGCGTGAACCCGCTCGGCTTCGAGAAGGGCAAGGGCGCGTTCGCGCTGCCGGTCGAGGAGGGCAGCGCCGCCCAGCAGGCCGCCGCCGTCCTGCCGGACAGCCGCGTCGTCGCCGCGTTCCACCACGTCTCCGCCAAGCTGCTGCTCGACCCCGGCGTGGACGAGATGGAGCTGGACGTCCTCGTCCTCGGCGACGACCGCGAGGCCACCGACCTCGTCCAGGCCCTCGCCGGCCGCATCCCCGGCATGCGCGGCGTCTACGGCGGCCGGCTGCACAACGCCCACCAGATCGAGGCGTTCACCGCGAACCTCATCTCCATGAACCGCCGCTACAAGGCCCACGCCGGCCTGCGCATCACCGACGTCTGACCGGGGCGGGCGACCGGCACCGGAACGGGCGTCTGATCGTTAAGCTCGGTGTGGTGCCGAGCGTGAACGACCCCGGGGCGGTGCGCCGCCCGCTCGTCCTGCTGCCCTCGTCCAGGACGGGGCCGCTGCGCGCGGTGGCCACGCGGGTCGGGATCGCGCTGGCGCTCCTGTTCGCCGTGGTGGCCGCCGTCTACCTCGACCGCGACGGCTACCGCGACACCGGCGACGGGGAGCTGTCGCTGCTGGACGCCTTCTACTACGCGACGGTGACCGTCTCCACCACCGGCTACGGCGACATCACGCCGGTCGGGGACGCGGCCCGGCTCGTCAACATCGTCTTCATCACGCCCGTGCGGGTGCTGTTCCTCATCGTCCTCGTGGGCACGACCCTCGAGGTCCTGGCGGAACGCACCCGCGAGGACTGGCGCAAGTCACGCTGGAGGGCACGCGTGCACGACCACATCGTGGTGGCCGGCTACGGCACGAAGGGCCGCAGCGCCATCAAGACCCTGCTGAGCACGGGCGTCGACCGCGAGTCCATCGTCGTCGTGGACCCGGACCCGCGCGTCGTGGCCGAGGCCGCGGAGGCCGGGTTCGTCAGCATCGTCGGCGACGCGACGCGCAGCTCGGTGCTGAAGCAGGCGGCGGTGCAGCGGGCCCGCGAGATCGTGGTGGCGAGCGCCCGCGACGACACCGCGGTGCTGATCACCCTCACCGCGCGGCAGCTGAACCCGCGCGCCGGGATCCAGGCGTCGGTGCGCGAGTCGGAGAACGTCCCGCTGCTGCGCCAGTCGGGCGCCGACCACGTGGTGACGTCGTCGGAGGCGGCGGGGCGGCTGCTCGGGATGTCCACCAGCCAGCCGAGCGTCAGCGAGGTCATCGAGGACCTCCTCGACCAGGGCAGCGGCCTCGACCTGGTGTCGCGCGAGGTGCGCCCGGACGAGGTCGGCGGGCCGCTGTCGGCGGTGCGGGAGCCGGCGCTCGCGGTCGTCCGGGACGGCCGCACGCTGCCGTTCGACCACCCCCGGTGCACGACGCTCGAACCCGGCGACCGGCTGATCGTGGCGCGCTCCTCGCCGCGTCCGCGCCCGCGCGCCGACTCCGCCGGGAACGAGGGAGCGGACGGCGCCTCCGGTGCGTCCGAACAGTGACGTACCATCGGGTTGGCTACAGGCAGGTGGACATGCGAGAGATCCGGTCGGCAGATCCGTGGAGCGCGTTCCTCGCGCCTCCCGGGCGGAGCGCCGGGGCGCGCAGGCCGCCCGGCGCGGCGCCCGCCGGCGAGCCCGGCCCGCCCGCGGCCGAGACCCGTTCCCCCGCCGCCGCGCCCGCCGACGCCGACGCGTGCCGGCGGGTGCTGGCCCGGCTGCGGGCGGTGAACGGCCCGCAGTCCCTGGAGCAGCTCCACCACGCGACCCGGCTCGGGCTGCTGGAGGTCGCGGACGCCGTGGACGCGCTGCGCCAGCGCGGCCTGGTCGCCGTGGAACGCGAGATCGACGAGGTCGTCCGGCTGACCGGGGAGTGAGCGGGTGCTCGGATACGCCGTCGCCGTCTCGCTGAGCTGCCTCGTCGGCGTCGCCGAGCTGGTCAGCCGCTACCGGGACCGGCCCACCACGCTGGTCCGGGTGCCGAGCACCTGGGCGTACGTGCTGATCAACGGGGGCGCGGGCGCCGGCTCGCTGCTGCTCCTGCACACCTTCGACTGGCGGTTCGGCGTCCGGGCGCCGGACGTGGCGGCGGCGACGCAGGTGCTGGTCGCGAGCCTCGGCTCGATGATGGTGTTCCGCAGCGCGGTGTTCACCGTCCGGGTCGGGGACGAGGACGTCGCGGTCGGCCCGAGCACGCTGCTGACCTCGCTGCTCGCCGCCGCCGACCGGGGCGTCGACCGGATGCAGGCCAAGACCCGCGCGCACGAGGCGGGCGAGATCATGCGGGGCGTCTCGTTCGCCAGGTCGCGGCTGGCGCTCCCGACGTACTGCCTGGGGCTGCTGCAGAACGTGTCCGCCGAGGACCAGGCCGACCTGCGCACCGCCGTGGACGCGCTCGCCGGCAGCGAGATGACCGACGGGCAGATGGCGCTCAACCTCGGCCTGCTGCTGATGAACGTCGCCGGCCCGGACGTCCTGCGCTCCGCCGTGGACACGCTCCGCGCCGAGATCATGACCGACGAGGCGGCCCCGGAACCGGACGCGCCCCGCGTCCCCCCGCCCCGCGGCGGCGGGGCCGGGCTCGGGGAGCCGCACGCGCGGACGGCCCGGTCGAACCCCGACAGCTAGGGCGCGACCGGGCCTCCGCGGGGGGCGGGTTACCGGTAGGAGTGCTCGGGGGCGGGGAAGACGCCGCCGGCGACCTCCTCGGCGTAGCCGCGGGCGGCCTCGCCGAGCAGCGTGTTCAGGTCGGCGAACTTCTTCACGAACTTGGCCGTGTGCGGGGTGAGGCCCGCCATGTCCTGCCAGACGAGCACCTGCGCGTCCGTGCCGCTGCCGCCGCCGATGCCGATCGTCGGGATGGACAGCGAGGAGGTGACGCGGGCGGCGAGGTCCGCGGGGACGCATTCGAGGACGACGGCGAACGCCCCCGCGGCCTCCAGGGCCTTCGCGTCCGCCATCAGCTCGTCGCCGTCCTGGCCGCGGCCCTGCACCCGGTAGCCGCCGAAGACGTTCACCGACTGCGGGGTGAGGCCGAGGTGCCCCATGACCGGGATGCCGGCCGACACCAGCGCCTCGGCCTGCGGGATGACCCGGTGGCCGCCCTCCAGCTTGATCGCGTGCGCGCCCGCCTCCTTCATGAAGCGGGTGGCGGTCCTCAGCGCCTCGCCGACGCCCGTCTGGTACGAGCCGAACGGCAGGTCGGCGACGACCATGGCGCGCTTGGAGCCGCGCACGACGGCCGCGGTCAGCGGGATCAGCTCGTCCACCGTGACGGGGATGGTGGAGTCGTAGCCGTAGACGACCATCGCGGCGGAGTCGCCGACGAGCAGCACGGGGATGCCGGCCTCGTCGAAGACCCGCGCGGTGAGCGCGTCGTACGCGGTGAGCATCGGCCACTTCTCGTGCCGCTCCTTGGCGGCGGCGATGTCGCGTACGGTCACCCTTCGCCCGCCCGTACCGCCGTAGAGTGCGGTCGGCTGTGCTGGGGGTGCGACAGAAGAAGACATGCGAGAACCTCCGGTCTTGAGGCGCCACGGTGGCGTACCCAGACGGAACCGATCGTGCCACTTCGAAAACGATTCGGGTACCCCCGGAGATTCCCGAATTCGCGCGGCCCGGGAACAGATTTCGAAACGATACCGTTGCGTATCGGCATGGACCCCCAGACGATCCGGCGCCGCAGGTGGTACGTCCTCGGCGTGCTGACCCTGAGCCTGCTGGTGGTGGTGCTCGACAACACCATCCTCAACGTGGCGCTCAAGACCATCGCCGACCCCGAGAAGGGCCTCGGCGCCACGCAGAGCCAGCTCGAATGGTCGATCAACTCCTACACGCTGGTCTTCGCCGGACTGCTGTTCACCTTCGGCGTGATCGGCGACCGGATCGGGCGCAAGCGGGTGCTGATCGGCGGCCTGGCGGTGTTCGCCGTCGCCTCGCTGGTGTCGGCGTACGCGCGGTCGCCGGAGCAGCTCATCTACGCCCGCGCGCTGATGGGCCTCGGCGGCGCGGCGGTCATGCCGCAGACGCTGTCGATCATCACGAACGTGTTCGAGCCGGAGGAGCGCGCCCGCGCGATCGGCATCTGGGCCGGCGCGGTCGGGCTCGGCATCGCGATCGGCCCGCTCACCGGCGGGCTGCTCCTCGCCCACTTCTGGTGGGGCTCGGTCTTCCTCATCAACGTGCCGGTCATCGCCGTCGGCATCGCGCTCATGGTGTTCCTCGTGCCCGAGTCGCGCAACCCCGAGCCCGGACGGCTCGACCCGCTCGGCGTCGTGCTCTCGGTCATCGGCCTCGTCGTCCTGTCGTACGGGATCATCCAGGGCGGCGAGAAGGGGGACTGGCTGGCGCTCCCCGTGCTCGGCCCGATCCTCGCGGGCGCCGCCGTCATCGCGCTGTTCGTCGCGCACGAGGCCCGCACCGCGTCCCCGGCGTTCGACGTCCGGCTGTTCAAGGACGCGCGGATGTCGGCCGCCGTCGCGTCCATCGCGCTGTGCTTCTTCGCCGCGAGCGGCGTGTTCTTCTTCGCCAACTTCTACATGCAGTCGGTGCGCGGGCTGAGTCCGCTGCAGTCCGGCGCGATGGTGCTGCCGTTCGCGGTCGCGCAGCTGGCGTTCGCGCCCCGCAGCGCCGGGACGGTCCGCCGCTTCGGCGCGAAGGCCGTCTGCACGTCCGGTCTGCTGCTGGTCGCCGCCGCGCTGGCGAGCTACCGGTTCGTGGGGACCGACACCCCGATGTGGATCCTCGGCGCGATCTTCTTCGTGCAGGGCGCGGGGATGGCCCACGTCATGCCGCCCGCCACCGAGTCGGTCATGTCGGCGCTGCCGCGCGAGCGGGCGGGCGCCGGCTCGGCCATCAACAACACCGCCCGGCAGGTCGCCGTCGCGATGGGCGTGGCCGTGCTCGGCTCCGTCGTCGCCTCCGTCTACCGCCGCGACCTGGACGGCGACCTCGCCGCGCTGCCCCCCGGCGCGCGGGAGGCGGCCGGCGAGTCCATCGAGGGCGCGCACGCCGTCGCCGCCCGGATGGGCGAGGCCGGGCTCCGCCTCGCCGGCCACGCGGACGCCGCGTTCGTCAACGCCATGCACGCCGCGTCGGCCGCCGCCGCCGTCATCGCCCTGCTCGGCGCCCTGGTCGTCCTGAAGTGGATGCCGGGACGCGCCCCGGCCGCCCCCGCCGCGGAGACCGGCGCGCCGAGCCCGCCCGGGAAGGCCGCCGCGGCGGACCGCGGTGTGAGAGCGTGACCGCGTCATGACCGGGACCGAGCGGCGCCACGGCGGGCGGCCCCGCAGCGAGCGCGCCGACAAGGCCATCATCGAGGCGACCCTCGACCTCCTCGCCGCCGAGCCGGGGGTGGCCGGCGTGTCGATCGAGGCCGTCGCCGCCCGCGCCGGCGTCGGCAAGACGACCATCTACCGGCGCTGGCCCAGCAAGGACGCGCTGATCCTGGACGCGCTCGGCGCGGCGAAGGCGCCGCTGCCCGAGCCGTCCGGCGGGTCCGTCCGCGAGGACCTCACCGAGCTGGCGCGGGCGCTCACCGACGAGCGCAAGCGCCGCTACGCCAGGTGCTTCTGGAACGTCGCCGGCGGCGCCGAGAAGCACCCCGAGCTGTACGCCCGGTACAAGCGCGACATCATCGAGCCGCGCCGCGACATCGTCCGCCGGGTGCTCCGGCGCGGGGTGGGCGGCGGGGAGCTGCGCGCCGACCTCGACGTGGAGGTGGCGATGTCGATGCTGCTCGGCTCGCTGGTCCCGCGGAGGCCCCAGGAGACCTTCCCGGACGGCTACGCCGAAGCCGTCGTCGACACCCTCCTGCGAGGCATCGAAACCGCCGCGCAGTGACGTGCGCACTGACGTGCGGAATGGCGTGCGGACGACGGAAGCGGACCGATTTCGGGACGGGAGGCGTGATCTCCTCCCGCAGCGGCCGTGTCATGCCCCATACTGTCGCTGGGTAGTGCTGAGACGACCGGCTGTCTGGAGCGCGTCAGGTGAGATCCGTCATGGCGCCGCGAGGCGATGCGCCCGCCACCGATTCGGCGTCCCGGACCCTGGTCCTGGGCATCGACGGGGCCAGGCGGATCGTCCAGAGCGGGCCGAACGCCCGTGCCGTCCTCGGCCGGGGCCCCGAGGACCTGATCGGCCGCCCCGCCACCGACCTGGTGGGGGAGGAGGCCAAGGCCGAGCTGGAGGCCCTCCTCGAGGTCGGCGACCAGGAGCGCAACGGCGTGATGACCGTGCTGCGCGGCGACCAGGGGGCGTCCGCCCTCGTCACCGTCCAGCCGATGGTCGGCGGCGCACCGGACGCGGCGCCCGCCGCGCTGCTGTTCGTCCGGGTCGAGCTGCCGCCGAGCGAGCGCTACCAGGACCCGGCCCTCATGCGCCGCGCGCTGATGGACGACCAGCTCACCCGGTTCGGCGCGTCCCTCGACCTCGACCAGTCCGCCCGCGGCCTCGTCGACGTCGTCGTCCCGCACTACTGCAACGCCGCGTCCGTGCTGGTGCTGGAGAGCCTCGTCGCGTCCGACGAGGTGCACAGCGAGTCCGGCGCGGCCGTCCTGCGCCGCATCGCGGTCACCTCCGACGACGGCAACCCGGCGTGGACGTCCACGTTCCCCGTCGGCGAGGTCCTCGTCTTCCCCGAGGGCACCCCGTACCGGAAGGTCATGGAGACGGCGCGGCCCGTCCACCTGCCGCACATCCCGGTGGACGAGGCGTCCGAGATCGGCCGGCTGTGGCGGCGCGGCCCGGCGGGCGAGCTGCTGTCCGGCGTGTCGATGGTGCTGCTGCCGCTGATCGCCCGCGACACCCTGCTCGGCTTCATCGCCTGCACCCGCATCCCCGGTTTCCGCAAGTTCGACGCCTACGACGTCGAGATCGGCATGGAGTTCGCCGCCCGCGCCGCGATCGTCATCGACAACGCCCGGCGGTTCAGCCGGGAGCGCGCGACCGCGCTGGCGCTGCAGCGCAGCCTGCTGCCGATGCGGCTGTCGGCGCCGTCCTCGGTCGAGGTCCGGCACCGCTACCTGCCCGGCAGCAAGCTCGTCGAGGTCGGCGGCGACTGGTACGAGTCGATCGCGCTGCCCGGCGCCCGCGTCGCCCTGATCGTCGGCGACGTCGCCGGGCACGGCGTCCGCGCCGCCGTCACCATGGGCCGGCTCCGCACCGCCCTGCACACGCTCGCCAACCTGGAGCTGCCGCCCGCCGAGGCGCTGCACGTCATGCACGAGCTGATGATCGAGCTCGGCGAGCAGGAGCCGCACTTCGCCACCTGCGTGTACGCGGTGTACGACGCGACGACGGGCACGATCGAGATCGCCTCCGCCGGCCACCTGCCGCCGCTGCTCGCCGACCCGAGCGGCGGCAACGAGTACCTTCAGGTCCCGCCCGCCCCGCCGCTCGGCGTCGCGGGCGGCGCCGCCATCGAGAGCCGCGAGTTCACCGTCGAGGACGGCAGCCTCTTCGTCATCTACACCGACGGCCTCGTCGAGAACCGGGGCCGCGACATCGACGACGGCCTCGCCCGCCTGCGCGGCATCTTCGGCCCCGACTCCGTCGACCGCCCGATGGAGGACCTCGCCAAGGCCACCCTCGCCGGCGTCTACGCCGACCAGCACCGCGACGACATCGCCGTCCTCATCGCCCGGCTGCGCCGCCTCCCCGAGGACCGGCACACCTCCTGGACGCTGCCCGCCGACCCGGCCGCCGTCCGCCGCGCCCGCGGCCTCGTCCGCGCCCGCCTGGCGGAGTGGGGCCTGGACGAGCTCGACTACACCACCGAGCTCCTGGCCTCGGAGCTCATCACCAACGCGCTCCGCTACGCGCCGGGCCCCATCGAGCTGCGCCTCCTCTTCGAGCGCACCCTCGTCTGCGAGGTGCTGGACCGGTCCGCCGCGCTGCCCCGCCTCCGCCGCGCCGAGGACGACGACGAGAACGGCCGCGGCCTCCTCGTCGTCAGCCAGCTCGCCCACCGCTGGGGCACCCGCCGCACCGCCGCCGGCAAGGTCGTCTGGTGCGAGCAGATCGTCCCCGGCATCGACCCCGACGCCTCCGAGCAGGTCCCCGCCTGGCCCGAAGAGGCCTGGCCGGGGGAGAACCACCACAGGGGCTAGCTCAGGCCCGGAGGGGGTCTACCTCTCGCGCCAGGCGTTGGTGATGGGGAGGCGGCGGTCGCGGCCGAAGTTCTTCGGGGTGATCTTGGGGCCGGGCGGGTACTGGCGGCGCTTGTACTCGGCGATGTCGACGAGGCGGATGGCGCGGTCGACGAGCCCGGGGTCGTGGCCGGCGGCGACGAGGGCCTCGCGGCCCATGTCGCGTTCGACGTAGTCGGCGAGGACCGGGTCGAGGACGGTGTACTCGGGCAGCGAGTCGCGGTCGCGCTGGCCGGGGCGCAGCTCGGCGGACGGCTCCTTGTCGATGATCTCCTCGGGGATGGGCTCCTGCTCGAACGGGTGCAGGAACGGCCGGTCCGGGCCCGTCCCGCCGCCGGGGGCCGCCTGGGCGTTGCGCCAGCGGGCGAGGTCCCAGACGGTGAGCTTGAAGACGTCCTTGATGGGGGCGAAGCCTCCGGCGGAGTCGCCGTAGAGGGTGGAGTAGCCGGTGGCGAGTTCGCTCTTGTTGCCGCCGGTCAGCACTAGGTGGCCGTGCTCGTTGGAGAGGCCCATCCAGACGTTGGCGCGGACGCGGGCCTGGAGGTTCTCGGCCGCGAGGCCGTGCAGGTCGAGGTGCTTCTCGAACGCGTCCACCATGTCGGCGATGGGGACGATGCGGGAGTTGACGCCCTGGCGCTTCACGAGCTCCTCGGCGTCCACGACGGACCCCTCGGAGGAGTGGCGGCTCGGGAGCAGGACGGCGTGCACGTTCTCCGGGCCGATCGCGTCGGAGGCGATGGTGGCGACGAGCGCGGAGTCGATGCCGCCGGACAGGCCGAGGACGACCGAGCGGAAGCCGTTCTTGCGGACGTAGTCGCGGGTGCCGAGGACGAGCGCCGCGTAGATCTCGGCGAGGTCGTCCATCGGCTCGGCCGCCGGCTGCGGCAGCACCGGGTAGGCGGGCGGCGGGTCCGGGGTGAGGATGTGCCGCTCGACGGTGATCGTGGTGCCGTCGAGGGCGTCGACGGGCGTGCGGCCGGGTCCGGCGGACGGGTCGGCGGCGGGCAGCGCGAGGTCGGCGACGAGGAGGTGCTCGGTGAACTGCGGCGCGCGGGCGAGGGGGGTGCCGTCAGGGCCGACGATGACGGAGTCGCCGTCGAAGACGAGCTCGTCCTGGCCGCCGACCATGTTGACGTAGGCGAGCGCGCAGCCGGCCTCGCGGGCGCGTTCGGCGCACAGGCCGAGGCGGACGTCGTCCTTGTTGCGCTCGTAGGGGGAGGCGTTGATGGACAGGAGCAGGCCCGCGCCGGACGTGGACGTGACGCTGACCGGGCCGCCGTCCTGCCAGAGGTCCTCGCAGATGACGGTGGCGACGTCGATGCCGTTGACGCGGACGACCGGCAGCCGGTCGCCGCGGACGAAGACGCGGTACTCGTCGAAGACGCCGTAGTTCGGCAGGTGGTGCTTGGCCGAGCGGACCAGCACCTCGCCGCCGTGCAGCCACGCGGCGGCGTCGAGCGGCGCCCCGGCGGGCTGCCCGGACCGGACGAGCCCGACCGAGCGCCGGTCGAGGTAGCCGGTGACGACGGGCAGGCCGCCGAGGCCCTCGTCGGCGAGCCGGCGGGCGAGCCGGTCGAGGGCCCGCCGGCACGCCTCGACGAAGGACGCGCGGAGCGCGAGGTCCTCCACCGGGTAGCCGGTGAGCATCATCTCGGGGAAGGCGACCAGGTGCGCGCCCGCGTCGGCGGCGCGCCGGCTCCATTCCACGATCAGGTCGGCGTTGCCGTCGAGGTCGCCGACGGTCGGGTTCACCTGCGCGAGAGCGATCCTGAGCTGTGCCACGCTCCAAGAGTAGAACGCCGGACAGAGTTTCGTCACTTTGACGAGAAGGGCGTGTCGAGCGCGGCGGCGCGCCGCCGCCTGATCGCGGGGGCCAGCGCGAGCTGCGCCGCCGCCGCGACGAGGGCCAGGGCCGCGCAGGTCAGCCACAGTGCGGCCGCCCCGCCGGCGCCGAGCAGCTGGGTGCCGCCGAGCGGCGCCAGCAGGAAGCCGCCCGACCACGCCATCCCGTACAGGCCGCCGTACCGGCCGCGCAGGTCCGCGGGCGCGAGGTCGGCGACGACCGCCTGCAGGACGGACGCCGCCGTGATCTCCCCGAGCGTCCACACCAGGATCGTCGCGGTGTAGGCGGCCACCGTCGAGGCCAGCGAGGTGAGCCCGTAGCCGACGCCGACGAGGACGAACCCGGCGACCATCACCAGGCTGTGGTCGCGTCTGGCGAGCCAGGCGTTCACCAGTGGCTGCACGATGATGATCAGCACGCCGTTCGCGCCGATGGCGAGGCCGTAGGACTGCGGCCCGAGCCCGTCCTCCTTCATGGCGAGCGGCATCGTCGTCATCCCCTGCATCAGGACGAACGTGTAGACGAGCGTGACCAGCACGTAGCCGACCATGACCCGGTCGCGCAGGGCGCGCCCGAACCCGCCGCGGGGATCGGCGCGGGCGTCCCGCGACCGCGTCTCCGGGACGGCCCGCCACACCAGCACCCCGAACCCGGCGCAGGTGATCGCGTCGATCCAGAACAGCCACAGGAAGCCCTGCTGCGCGAGCGTCCCGCCGAGCACCATCGCGACCGCCCAGCCCAGGTTGATCGCCCAGAACAGCAGCCCGAACGCGCGCGGGCGCTCGGCGGGGGAGACGATGTCGGCCACCATCGCCTGCGCGGCGGGCCGGTACATGTCCAGCAGGACGCCGAGCAGCAGCGCCGCCCCGACGATCGCGGCGATGCCCTGGGCGTAGCCGAGCGCGAGCATCGCGGCGCCGGTGCCGACGGTCGCGAGCGTCAGCGTCGGCCGCCGGCCGAGCCGGTCGGCGAGCGCGCCGCCGACGACCTGGCCGCCGAGCGAGCCCGCGCCGAGCACCGCCATCACGACGCCGGCCTGCGCCAGCGACAGGCCCCGCACGGTGGTCAGGTAGAGGCCGAGGAACGGCTCGACCATGGTGCCGAGCCGGTTGAGGAGCGTCCCCGCCCACAGCACCCAGAACGGGCGGGGGAAGCCCCCGACCCGGGGGCGCAGGAACGCCGCGACCCTGCCCGGAGCGGGACCGGCGGGAGGGTCTTCGAGAGTGGTCACTGCACGATCGTCAGCGGTCCGCCCCGGCCCGCGACAATGATTTAGCCTGGACTGAATGATCGAGTTCGTGTTCGCGCCGGACGACGTGGCCCGCGTCCGGTTCGCCTTCTCGCCGCTGTGGGAGATGGTGCGCAGCCTGCGGGTCCTCGCCGACCCGTCCGGCCACGCGCTGCACCTGCCGTGGGTGCGCACCGTCCGGCCGCGGCTGCGCGGGCTCGGCCTCGGCCCGCTGCACGAGGTCGTCGGGCCGGCCGGCTACATCCCGGACTTCCTCACCCCGCCGCCGGGGACCCCGCTGCCCGACCTCGCCGCCGAACTGGAGATCGTCCGGGCGACGCCGCCCGGGGTCGTCGCCGCCGAGCTCCGCTGGAGCGAGCGGGCGATCGCGCCGGGCCCGGCGCGGCTGGCGATGGCCGCCGAGCCGGAACGCACCCTGGAGCGCCTCGCCGGCCTGCTCGAACGGTACTGGGAGGTCGCCGTCGAGCCGTACTGGCCGCGCGTCCGCGACCTCCTCGAAGGGGACGTCCTGCGCCGCACGGGCGCGCTCGCCGCCGAGGGTGCCGCCGGGATGTTCGGCGACCTGCACGAGGCGGTGTCGTGGCGCGCCGGGACGCTGGCCGTCGACCGGCGCTGGACGTTCCGCGGCGAGCTCGCCGGGCGCGGCATGCTGCTCGTCCCCAGCGCGTTCGTGTGGCCGGACGTGTCGGTGATGGTGCCGCCCTACCAGCCGATGCTCAGCTACCCGCCGCGCGGCGTCGCGACGCTGTGGGAGACCGGGCGGCCGGACCAGCCGCGGGCGGACGCGCTCGCCGCGCTCGTCGGCCGCCGCCGCGCCGAACTGCTCGCCGCGCTGGCGCGGCCCGCGTCGACGACCGACCTGGCCCGCAGGCTGGGCGTGACGGCCGGCGCGGTCAGCCAGCATCTCGGCGTGCTGCGCGCGTGCGGGCTCGTCACCGGGCACCGCATGGGGCGCCGCGTCCTGTACGTCCGCACCCCGTCCGGCGACGCTCTCGCGGGCGGTCAGCGCAGCGAGGCGAGCGCGTCCAGGCGCGGCGGGCCGGGCGCCGCGGCGGGCTCGTAGCGGCCGGACTCGGCGAGCCAGTCCAGGTGGGCGCGCGGCGTGGCCAGGAGCACCTTGACGACCTGCGCGGCGGCGGCGCGCTGCGCGACGGTCAGGTCCAGCCGGTCGAGCATCTCCGGCAGCCTGCGGGCCGCCGTCCACGCCTCGTCCAGCCGGTCGGCGATCCGCTCGGCGACCGCGGCGGCGGCCTGGGCGTCGTCCAGCCCGCGCGTGCGGGACAGGACGGCGGGCAGGTCGTGGACGTCGCCGCGCGCCGACTCCAGGTCGTGCGAGGCGAGGTCGTTGGACCAGGCCACGACGTCGGCGACGCCGTCGGCGAGGGTCTTCCAGCGGGGCGTGCGCAGCAGCCGCGGCGGCAGCTCGACGCCGAGGACGGGCTCGACGAGGTCGTACATGAACGGCCCGCACGCCCGGCGGCGCAGCGGCGCGAACTCCGCCTCCGTCGGGACGTGCCGGATCCGCCGGTTCACCGCCTCCTTGGCGCACCCGTCCCGGTGCGACTCCAGTTGCAGCATGAACCTGCGCCGCCAGTCGCGGCTCATGTCCTTGGCCGTCGCCTGCCACAGCTCCACCAGCGCCGCCTCCAGCGGCCGCGCGCCCGGCCGGGCGTGGCCGCGCCGCATGGCGCGCAGCAGGTCGTCGTACAGCGCGTGCACGGCGCTGCCGCTGTCGGCGAGCGGCGGGTGGTCCATCGTGTCGTCCAGCGCGAGCGCCCACGTCAGCCAGCGGGCGAACAGGTCCACCCCGGCGAGGTCGGCGGCCGGCAGCACGCGGGCGGCGAGCCGCTCGCAGCGGGCCCGGCCGAGCGGCGAGGTGTCCGGATCTCCGAGCACCAGGCCGCGGCCGCGGGCCCAGGCCTCCACCTGCGCGCACAGCCGCCACGACTCCGGGTGCATGGCCGACGGGGTCGCCAGCGCGGGCACCCGGTCGCTCATCGAGAGAAGAAGAGAGATGTCCACGGCCCTGCCCACGCTAATGATCACTTCGTCGAGCGACCATGATCGCCACGTCAATTTCCGGGAAACGGACTCATGCGGGTCGGTCATGCCCGTCCCGCCGGCCGACCCTGCCGGACGGGCCCGCGACGTGCGATAGTTCGTTGATCGATAACACGCTCAAACAGGAGGAAACGTGTCCAGAGGGACCGTGCGATGGGCGCTGGGCGCCGGCCTGGCGGCCCTGGCGCTGACGGCATCGGCGTGCGGCGGCGACGAGGGCGCCACCGTCCAGGGCGTGAAGCTCATCGAGAAGGGCGCGCTGACCTCGTGCACCCACCTGCCGTACCCGCCCTTCCAGTCGGAGGACAAGAAGACCGGCAAGGTCGTCGGCTTCGACGTCGACATCATCGACCTCGTCGCCAAGAAGCTCGGCGTCACGCAGAAGGTCGTCGACACCCCCTTCGAGACGATGAAGACGGGGGCCGCGCTGAACGCCGGCAAGTGCGACATCCAGATGGGCGGAATGACGATCAAGCCCGACCGGGTGAAGTTCATGGACGTCTCGTCCCCCTACTTCGACGCCACGCAGTCGCTGATGGCGAAGAAGGGCAGCGGGATCGCCTCGCTGGAGGACGTCAAGGCGAAGAAGGCGAAGCTGGGCTCCCAGGCCGGGACGACCGGTGAGGACTACGTCAAGGGCAAGGGCTTCGACCCGCGCTCGTTCGACAACTCCAACGCCGAGCTGGACGGGCTGCGCACCCGCCAGGTCGACGTGATCGTGCAGGACGACCCGGTCGTCAAGGGCTGGCTGAAGGACCCGGCGAACTCCGGCTACGAGATCGTCGCGAACCTGAACACCGGTGAGCAGTACGGCATGTGGATGCGCAAGGACCACAACCCCGAGCTGGTCAAGATCACCAACGAGGCGATCGCGCAGGCGAAGGCGGACGGCACCTACAAGCGGATCTACGAGAAGTGGATCGGTCCAATGCCTGCGGGCGCCGGCTCGTGACCGCCGGGCCCATCGACGCGGCGGCGCCGGGCGGGCTGTCCCGACGGCGCCGCCGGCAGCTCTCGCTCGGCGGCCAGTACGGGCTGTTCGCCCTCGTGGTGCTGCTGCTCGTCCTGCTGGCCGACTGGCCGACCCTGCGGCTCAACTTCGCCAACTGGGACGTCGCCAAGGACCTGTTCCCCGACGTCATCACGGTCGGGCTGCGCAACACCGCCGTCTACACCCTCACCGGCTTCGGGATCGGCCTGGCGCTCGGCCTCGTCATCGCGCTGATGCGGCTGTCGTCGGTCGCGCCCTACCGGTGGTTCGCCGCCGCCTTCATCGAGGTCTTCCGCGGGCTCCCGCTGCTGCTGATCTTCATCTTCATCAGCGTCGGCGTGCCGCTGGCCTTCGGCACCACCGTCCCCGGCGGCGCGGTCGGGCAGACCGGCCTGGCCCTCGGCCTGGCCGCGGGCGCCTACATGGCCGAGACGATCCGGGCCGGGATCGAGGCCGTGCCCCGGGGGCAGACGGAGGCGGCGCGCTCGCTCGGCATGTCGCACGCCCGCGCGATGCGGTCGATCGTCATCCCGCAGGCGTTCCGGATCATCATCCCGCCGCTCACCAACCAGCTCGTCCTGCTCTGCAAGGACTCCTCGCTGGTGCTCTTCCTCGGCATCACCCTGGAGCAGCGGGAGCTGACGAAGTTCGGCCGCGACCTGGCGGGCCAGGTGGGCAACACGACGCCGATCATCGTGGCCGGCATCTGCTATCTGATCATCACGATCCCGCTGAGCCTGCTGGCGCGGCGGCTGGAGGCGCGGCAGCGCAGGGGGCAGCGATGACGGGCCTCGGCAAGAAGGCGGCGGGCGGGGCCATCGAGATCGGCGGCCTGCGCAAGTCGTTCGGGACGAACGAGGTGCTGCGCGGCATCGACTTCCACGTCGAGCCGGGCGAGGTCGTGTGCGTGATCGGCCCGTCCGGGTCGGGCAAGTCGACCCTGCTGCGGTGCGTCAACCTCCTGGAGGAGCCGTCGGCGGGGACGATCCGGGTGGTCGGCGCCGAGGTCACCGACCCCGAGGTGGACATCGACGCCGTCCGCCGCCGCATCGGCATGGTGTTCCAGTCGTTCAACCTGTTCCCGCACCTGACGGCCCTCGGCAACGTCATGATCGCGCAGCGCAAGGTGCTGCGGCGGGACCGGGCGGAGGCGGAGAGGGTCGCGCGGGAGAACCTGGAGCGGGTCGGGCTGGCCGACAAGGTCGACTCCTACCCGGCGCAGCTGTCCGGCGGCCAGCAGCAGCGCGTGGCGATCGCCCGCGCGCTGGCGATGGGCCCGGAGGTCATGCTGTTCGACGAGCCGACGTCCGCGCTGGACCCCGAACTCGTCGGGGACGTCCTCGGCGTCATGCGCGGCCTCGCCGAGGCCGGGATGACCATGCTCGTGGTCACCCACGAGATGACCTTCGCGCAGGAGGTCGCCGACCGGGTGGTGTTCATGGACGACGGCGTGGTCGTCGAGGAGGGTCCGCCGCAGCAGGTGATCGCCGCCCCGACGCACGAGCGGACCAGGGCGTTCCTGTCCCGCGTCCTCGATCCGGCGGCCGCGCGGATCGGGGACGGCGACTAGTCGGATATGTTCCGGTCAGCGGGAATGGTCGCGTGTAACGTCGCGGTAACAGCGACCGGGCATACTGCGAGGTAGCCGGACCGTCTCTCGCGCGGCCGGCATGCGTCGCCCGCCCAGGAACATCGGCAGGGCAGTACCGAGGGAGAAGGCTTTGGACCGTCAGCAGGAGTTCGTGCTCCGCACGCTGGAGGAGCGCGACATCCGCTTCATCCGGCTGTGGTTCACCGACGTGCTCGGCTTCCTGAAGTCCGTGGCCGTCGCCCCCGCCGAACTGGAGGGGGCCTTCGGCGAGGGCATCGGGTTCGACGGGTCGGCGATCGAGGGCTTCGCCCGGGTCTACGAGGCCGACATGATCGCCAAGCCGGACCCGTCCACCTTCCAGGTGCTGCCCTGGCGCTCGGAGTCCCCCGGCGTGGGCCGGATGTTCTGCGACATCCTCATGCCGGACGGGACGCCCAGCTTCGCCGACCCCCGCTACGTGCTGAAGCGGGCGCTGTCGCGGGCCGCCGACCTCGGGTTCACCTTCTACACCCATCCCGAGATCGAGTTCTTCCTCCTCAACGACAAGCCCGAGGATGGCAGCGAGCCCGAGCCCGCCGACTCCGGCGGCTACTTCGACCACACCCCGCACAGCGCCGCGCACGACTTCCGCCGCAACGCGATCATGATGCTGGAGGCGATGGGCATCTCGGTGGAGTACAGCCACCACGAGGGCGCCCCCGGCCAGCAGGAGATCGACCTCCGGTACGCCGACGCGCTCACCACCGCCGACAACATCATGACGTTCCGGCTGGTGATGAAGGAGGTCGCGCTGGAGCAGGGCGTCAACGCGTCCTTCATGCCGAAGCCGTTCACCGAGCACCCCGGCTCCGGCATGCACACCCACATGTCGCTGTTCGAGGGCGACCGCAACGCCTTCTACGAGCCGGGCGCGGAGTTCAAGCTGTCCAAGGTCGGGCGGGCGTTCATCGCCGGCCTGCTGCGGCACTCCGCGGAGATCACCGCGGTCTGCAACCAGTGGGTCAACTCCTACAAGCGGCTGTGGGGCAACGTCGGGTCGGCGGCCGGCGCCGGGGGCGAGGCCCCGTCCTACATCTGCTGGGGGCACAACAACCGGTCCGCGCTCGTCCGCGTCCCGATGTACAAGCCGCACAAGGGCCACTCGACCCGCATCGAGTTCCGGTCGCTGGACACGGCCGCGAACCCGTACCTGGCGTTCGCGGCGATCCTCGGCGCGGGGCTGAAGGGCATCGAGGAGGGCTACGAGCTGCCGCCGGGCGCCGAGGACGACGTCTGGGCGCTGACGGTCGCCGAGCGGCGCGCCCTCGGCATCGAGCCGCTGCCGCAGAACCTGGACGAGGCGATCCACGCGATGGAGCGCAGCGAGCTGATGGCGGACGTCCTCGGCGAGCACGTGTTCGACTTCTTCCTGCGCAACAAGCGGCAGGAGTGGGAGGAGTACCGCCGCCAGGTGACCGAGTTCGAGCGCAAGCGCCTTCTGGCGGTGCTCTGACCGTCCTCCGGCCGCCGCCTTTGACGGGCGGGCTCCGCCCGATCGGAATACGGTTGACGCTGTGACCGAGTCCCGGACGCCCGAACGCCGACCCTCCCTCGCCGGGCGCCTCGCGCGGCTCGGCTTCACCGACGCCGCGCGGGCCGAGTGGCTGCTGCGGGACGCCGAGCGGGTCGCCGGGTCGCGGCCCGCCGACGAGCTGCTCGACGCCCTCGGCGGCACCGCCGACCCCGACCTCGCGCTGGACGGGCTGCTGCGCCTCCTCGCGTCCGCCGACGAGCGGGGCCTGGGCGGCGAGCTGCGCGCGGCCCTCACCGCCGAGCCGGGCACGCGCGAGCGGCTGACCGCCGTCCTCGGCGTGAGCGCCGCGCTGGGCGACCACCTGGCCCGGCACCCGGAGCACTGGCGGGTGCTCCGCGACGGCGGGGCGCCGGAGTCCGGCGGTCCCCGCGAGGAGCTGCTGGCCGCGGTGGGCGCCGACCCGTCCGCGGCGGAGCCCGTGGCGGCCGCGGGCGACGCCCTCGTCGCGCTGCGCGTCGCCTACCGCCGGCGGCTGCTCGCGCTCGCCGGGCGCGACCTGATCGGCGCGGCCGACGTCGCCGAGGTCGCCGCCGAGCTGGCCGACCTCGCCGCCGCCGCGCTGGAGGCGGGGCTCGCGATCGCCCGCGCCGCCGTACCCGAGCACGCGACGTGCCGGCTCGCCGTGATCGGCATGGGCAAGTGCGGGGCCCGCGAGCTGAACTACGTCAGCGACGTGGACGTTGTCTTCGTGGCGGAGCCGCGCATGGGTGGGGCGGCGGAGCCGCGCACGGGTGGGATGGCGGAGCCGCGCACGGGTGGGGCGGCGGAGCCGCGCACGGGTGGGGCGGCGGAGCCGCGCACGGGTGGGGCGGCGGAGCCGGGCGAGGGGGCCGAGGGGGTCGACGAGGTCGCGGCGCTGCGGACGGCGACGCGGCTGGCGTCGGCGATGATGCGGGCGTGCTCGGCGAGCACCGAGGAGGGCGCGCTGTGGGAGGTGGACGCGGCGCTGCGTCCCGAGGGCAAGGCCGGGCCGCTGGTGCGGACCCTCGCCAGCCACCGCGCCTACTACGAGCGGTGGGCGAAGACGTGGGAGTTCCAGGCGCTGCTGAAGGCCCGTCCCGTCGCGGGGGACGCGGGTCTCGGCGCCCGCTACCTCGGCATGGTCACCCCGATCGTGTGGAAGGCGGCGGAGGGCGAGAGCTTCGTCGAGGACGTCCAGGCCATGCGGCGCCGCGTCGAGACCGACCTGGGGCGGCGCACGGCCGACTCGGAGCGGCAGCTCAAGCTGGGGCCTGGCGGGCTGCGCGACGTCGAGTTCGCGGTGCAGCTGCTCCAGCTCGTGCACGGCCGCGCCGACGAGACGCTGCGCGGCCGGGCCACCCTCGACGCGCTCGCCGAGCTGTCCCGGGGCGGTTACGTCGGGCGCGACGACGCGGCGGCGCTGACGTCGGCGTACCGGTTCCTGCGGCGGGTGGAGCACCTCGTCCAGCTGCACCGGCTGCGCCGCACCCATCTCGTCCCGGACGACGAGGACGGCCTGCGCCGCCTCGGCCGGGCCCTCGGCCTGCGCACCGATCCGGTCGGGGAGTTCAGCGCGCTGTGGCGGCGGCACGCGCGGGAGGTCCGCCGCATCCACGAGAAGCTGTTCTACCGGCCGCTGCTGCGGGCCGTGGCGCGGCTGCCGGGGGAGGAGGCCCGGCTCACCCCCGAGGCCGCCCGGACCCGGCTGGAGGCGCTCGGTTACGCCGACCCGGCGGGTGCGCTCCGCCATATCGAGGCGCTGACCGCGGGCGTGTCCCGGCGCGCGGCGATCCAGCGGACGCTGCTGCCGGTGATGCTCGGCTGGTTCGCCGACGCGCCCGACCCGGACGCGGGCCTGCTCGGGTTCCGGCAGGTCAGCGACGCGCTCGGCACCACGCCGTGGTACCTGCGGCTGCTGCGGGACGAGGTGACCGTCGCCGAGCGGATGGCGTGGGTGCTCGGCTCCAGCCGCTACGCGACCGATCTGCTGCTGCGCGCTCCGGAGGCGGTGGCGCTGCTCGGCGGCGAGGGCGACCTCGCGCCGCGTCCGGACGAGGCGCTCCGCGCGGAGGCGCTGGCGGCGGTCCGGCGGCACGCCGAGGGGGGCCGGCCGGCCGAGGAGGCGGTCGGGGTGGTGCGCGGGCTGCGCCGCAGGGAGCTGTTCCGCGTCTCGGTCGCGGACCTGCTGGGCCTGGCCGGTGTGCGGGCGGTCGGGGACGCCCTCACCGGAATCGCCGCCGTCACGATCGAGGCCGCGCTCCGGATCGCCGTCAACAAGATCGAGCTGGAGGCGCGGGGGCCGCTGCCGACGCGGCTGGCCGTCGTCGCGATGGGCCGGTTCGGCGGGCACGAGCTCGGCTACGGCAGCGACGCCGACGTGATGTTCGTGCACGACCCGCTGCCCGGCGCGGACGAGGCGGCGGCCGGGCGGGCGGCGCACGCCGTCGCCGAGGAGCTGCGCCGCCTGCTCGCCCTCCCGGCCCCCGACCCGCCGCTGGAGGTCGACCCGAACCTGCGCCCGGAGGGCCGGCAGGGGCCGCTGGTGCGGACCCTCGCGTCCTATGCCGCCTACTACGCCCGCTGGTCGGAGCCGTGGGAGGCGCAGGCGCTGCTGCGCGCCGACCCGCTGATCGGCGACGCGGGGCTGCGCGACCGGTTCCGCGCGCTGATCGACCCGGTCCGCTGGCCGGAGGACGGCATCGGCGAGGACGCCGTCCGGCAGATCCGGCGGCTGAAGGCGCGGATGGAGTCCGAGCGGCTGCCGCGCGGCGTCGAGCGGCGGCTGCACACCAAGCTCGGGCCGGGCGGCCTCGCCGACGTGGAGTGGGTCGCGCAGCTCCTCCAGCTCAAGCACGCCCACGACGTCCCGGGGCTGCGCACCACGCGCACGCTGGACGCGCTGGACGCGGCGGTCGCGGCCCGGCTCCTGGACGCGGGGGACGCCGAGGTCCTCGCGGAGGCGTGGTGCCTGGCGACCCGCATCCGGGGCTCGATCATGCTGGTGCGGGGGCGGGCGTCGGATCTGCTGCCGACCGACCACCACCGGGAGCGCAGCGCCGTCACCCGCGTCCTCGGCTATCCGGGGACGGGCGACCTGCTGGAGGACTACCGCCGGCACACCCGCCGCGCGCGCGCCGTCGTCGACCGCGTGTTCTACGGCGCGGAGTGAGGGCGGGCGGCTACTGCGGGGGGAGTGCCTCCTACCGGAGTAGTACGCCGGTCAGGATCTGCCGGCCCGGCACGGGCCGGCGGGGGACCCCGCCCCGGAGCGGCCGGTGTCGCGGCCCGCGCGCTGCGCGAGCCGGTGCGCGACGCGGGCCCGTGCGATGAGGACCGTGGCGGGGCAGCGCATGTAGAGCAGCCAGGACACCCAGAGCGCGCCGCTGATCAGCGCCATCCCGGCCACCGCGTCCAGGACGTAGTGGTTGGCGGTGGACAGGATCACGAACACCGTCGTCGCGGGGTACAGCACGCCGAGGACCTTGGCCCACGGCTGCGACGCCAGCCTGACCAGGATGATCCCGCACCACAGCGCCCAGCCGGCGTGCATGGACGGCATCGCGGCGTACTGGTTGGTGAGGCTGCCGGACGCGTCGCTGGCGTACAGGCCGAGCGAGTGCAGCGCGGTCACCGGGTCGACGAAGCCCTCGCTGTGCAGGAACCGCGGCGGGGCGAGCGGGTACAGCCAGAAGCCGATCAGCGCCACCCCGGTGGCGATCATGATGGACGCGCGGAGCCACCGGTAGTGCTGCGGCCGGTAGCGGTACAGCCAGACGACGACGCCGAGCGTCACGATGAAGTGCATCGTGGCGTAGAAGATGTTGGCGGTGCGGGCCAGCCACGGGACGGCCAGCAGCGTCTGGTTGAGGTGCAGCTCGACGTCCAGCCCCAGGTAGCGCTCGATGCGCAGGATGTCGTCCGCGTGGGCGAAGGCCGGGCCGGTGCCGTCCTGAACCAGAACGATGCGCGTCAGCGTATATCCGGTGTAGAACAGCACGACCAGCAGAAGCTCACGCCAGACCGGTGGCGCGGTGAGCACCCGCCGCCGCATCGTCGCGGCGGCCTGGCCTCTTCGGGCGGCTGGGGGGGCGGATTGAGCCATGCTACCTATCTTTGCCTCAGGGCCCCCTGAATGAGATCACCGCAATGAATGGTCTTCATCTCAGCCTTGAGTAGTACGACCCTGATGCGGCATCCGGACTTTCGGGGGAGGGGACTCGGGGATGCCGGGCCGATCCCGCCGCGCTCGCCCCTCGCGTGGAGCCTATGGAGTTGATCAGGAGTCAGCATAGAAGGCCCTGGGTAGGTCCCGGTCGCCCCCCGCGAGACGAACAGGGGGACGAATGGTCGGATACCGGGGCATACCCGGCATGGTGCTGGTTTCGGTCGCGGCGGTGGCCGTTTCCGGACTGATCTCCCTCTACGGAATGAGCGGACCCCGGCGCACGGCCGCCGGCGCGGCCCGCACGGCCGCCGCCGCGCCCCGCGGGGCGACCGGCACGCCCCCGGCCCTGCCCCCGTCCGCGCCCCCGCGGTGGAAGCGCTGCACCGGACTGCCGGCCCCGCCGCCGGGCGGCGCGCGACCCCCGGCCGGCGTCCGCTGCGCGACGCTCCGCGTGCCGCTCGACTACACCAGGCCGTCCGGCGCGGCGATCGGCCTCGCCCTCCTCAAGGTGCCGGCGACCGGCCGGCACCGCATCGGGTCGCTGCTGTTCAACTTCGGCGGGCCCGGCGGCGAGGGCGTCGCCGCCCTCGCCCGGACCGCCGGCGACTACGCCGCCCTCCGCACCCGCTACGACCTGGTCGGCTTCGACCCCCGCGGCGTCGGGCGCAGCTCCCCGGTGCGGTGCGTGAGCGACCGGAAACTGGACGGGCTCGCCGCCATGGACGACACCCCCGACACCGCCGCCGAGGAGACCGCCTTCATCGACGCCCGCGCCGCCTTCGTGCGCGGATGCGCGGCGCGCTCCGGCGCGGCGCTGCCCCACGTCGGCACGGTGAACGCCGCGCGCGACATGGAGATGATCCGCGTCGCGCTCGGCGAGGAGAAGCTGCGCTACTTCGGCGTCTCCTACGGCACCTGGCTCGGCGGCGGCTACGCCCACCAGTTCCCCGGCAGCGTGGGACGGGCCGTCCTTGACGGCGCGGTTGACACCCGGATCGGCGGCGCGGACCTCGCGCTCCAGCAGTCCGCCGCGTTCCAGCGCGCCCTCGGCGGCTTCGCCGCGGCCTGCGCCCGGCTGGGGCGCGAGGCGTGCCCCCTCGGCCCGGACGGCCCGTCCGTCGCCGCGTCCATCGGCCGGTTCCTCGGCGGCCTCGACCGGAGACCGCTCGCCACGTCGTCCGGCCGGAAGCTCACGCAGAGCCTCGGCACCAGCGGCGTCGCCGCCGCGCTGTACTCCCGGGACGCCTGGCCGTACCTCGCGCAGGGCCTGGAGGACGCGGTGGAGCGCCGCGACGGGTCGCTGCTGCTGATGCTCGCCGACGCGCGCAACGGCCGCGCCGAGGACGGGACGTACCGCAGCCTGCCCGCCGCCAACGCCGCCATCACCTGCGCGGACACCACCGACCGGTACACCCCGGCCGACGTCCGCCGGCTGCTGCCGAGGTTCCGCGCGGCCTCGCCGGTCTTCGGGGAGTCCACGGCGTGGGGCCTGCTCCAGTGCACCGGCTGGCCGGTGCCGGGCGACGACGCGGCCCGCGAGGTGTCCGCCCCGTCCGCCGCGCCGATCCTCGTCGTCGGCAGCACCGGCGACCCCGCCACCCCGTACGCGTGGGCGCCCGCGCTGACGCGGGCGCTCGGCGGCCGGGCCGTGCTCCTCACCCGCAAGGGGGACGGGCACGGCGCCTACGACTCGGGCGACCCCTGCGTCCGCAAGGCCGTGGACGCCTACCTCCTGCGCGGCACGCTGCCCGCGGCCGGAGCGGTCTGCGGCTAGACGATCTGCTCGACCTTCTTCGGCTCGCGCAGGGCCTCGCCGACCGTGCAGTACCGCTCGTGGACGCGCTTGGCCACGGCCTTCAGCACGTCCTCGGCCTTGCCGTCGCCCTCGGGGAGCTCCACGTCGTAGGTCAGCGTGATCGTGCCCAGCGTGCTCGTCGCGACCTTGTCCGCCCGGACGGTCGCGGCGAGCCGCGCCATCCGGTGCCCGCGCTGCGCGGTCAGCGGCTCGACGGTGACCAGTTCGCAGCCGCCGAGCGCCGCCAGCAGCAGCTCGACCGGCGTGAAGACGCCTTCGGCGTCGCCGTCGCCGACGGCGACCTCCGCGCCCCGCGCGTTGACGGCCCGGAAGCCGTCCTCGGTGCGCTCCACCCTGACCTCGGCCATGACATCCCCTTTGATCGTCCGGTCTCGCCGACGTGAACACGGCGCCTCCACGCGTTCTTCCCCGGCCGGTCCGGGACGTTTCGCGTGGAAGGGCGGCGTGTCCAGAGTCGTGCGGCGGCCCGCCGCCCCGCGGCCGGACGCTAGGTCCCGAGCCGTTCCTGCTCCTCCGCGACGATCTGCCGGGCGAGGGCCTGCTCGGAGACGTCCACCGCGTCCGGCGTCCGCTCCGCGAGATCGCTGCGCCGCGCGTACCGGTCGAACAGCATGGTCTTGACCTGGAGGATCTCCAGCATCCGCTCGTCCACGCCGCCGGGCGTCAGCAGCCGGTGCACCTGGACCGTCCGCACCTGCCCCATCCGGTGGGCGCGGGCGATCGCCTGCGTCTCCATGGTCGGCTTCACCTGCGGCTCGCAGAGGATCACCACGGACGCGGCCTGGAGGTTGAGCCCGACGCCGCCCGCCTGGATCTGCGCCAGCAGGACGGCATGCCCGGGTTCGGCGGTGAACGCGTCCACGATCTCCTGCCGCCGCGCGACCGGGGTGCCGCCCGCGATCGGCCCCCGCGCCTCGGGGCCCACCGCGTCCCGGACGGCGGCCAGCACGTCCCGGAAGTAGGAGAACACCACCACCTTCAGGTCGTTCTCCGCGGCCTCGTCCACCAGCTCCGCCAACCGGCCGAGCTTGGCCGACTTCTTCGGGACGGCGTACGCGGCCCGGCGCATCGCCATGAAGTTGCCGTCCGCCACCGCCCGCCGGTAGGCCGCCGCGTCGGCGCGGCTGAACTCCTCCAGCTCGTCCACGTGCACGACCTCGGGCAGCTCGACGAGCACGTCCCGCTGGTTGCGCCGCAGGTAGACCGGCGCGACCGCCGACCGGAACGCCCGCGCCCCGACCGCCGCGTCGCTCGGCCGGACCCGCTCGGCCACGTCGGGCCGCAGGTGCGCGACCAGGCTGCGGAACTCCTCGACCCGGTTCTCCATCGGGGTGCCGGTGAGGAACAGGACGTGCCCGGCCCGCCGGCACCACCGGGCGACGGCCTGCGCGCGGCGTGTCTCGTGGTTCTTGGCGTAATGGGCCTCGTCCACCACGAACATCCCGACCTCCAGATCGGGCGGGACGTCCAGGGCGTGGAGCGTGGACAGCGTCGTCACGGCGATGCCGCCGTCCCCGGCCCACTTCCGCAGCGCCGCCGCGCGCCCCGGGCCGTGCAGCGGATGCGCGGCCACCGTGCTGCGCGTCTCGATCTCCCGCACCCAGTTGATCAGCACGCTCGCCGGGCACGCCACCAGGAAATGCGTCGCGCCCCCGGCCCGCAGATGGGCGATCGCGGCGATCGCCTGGATCGTCTTGCCCAGCCCCATCTCGTCGCCCAGGATCACCCGCCGCTGGACGAGCGCGAACCGCGCCCCGAACGACTGGTACCCGCGCAGCGACACCCGCCGGAACGCGTCGTCGAGCGGCTGCGCCTTGACCCGCGCCGCCAGATCGCCCGGCAGGAACCCCTCGGCGGCCCCCCGCTCCGGGTCCAGCGCCGCCAGCTCGGCCAGCAGCGTCTGGTAGTCGGACGCGCGCAGTTCGAAGTCGATCCACGCCTCGTCGGGCGAGGCGCCGGGGCGCAGCAGGTCGACCGACGCCTGCGAGACCAGCAGCCTGGTGCCGCGCCGCTCCTCGGCCCGCAGGGCCTCCGCCAGCTCGCCGACCGCCGCCCGGGCCCGCTCCCGCTTCGCCGGCCGCGCGACGAGCCGCCGCCACCACGACCCGGCCGGCCGCGCGTCGTGCACCAGCGGCGCGAACCGCTCGTCCGCCTCCTCGGCGGCGACCCGGGCCTTCGGCAGCTCCGGCCCCGCGTTCACCAGCCGGTGCAGCGCGACGACGACGGGCGTCATCGCCTCGTCCCGCCGCTCCACGTCGATCCGCACGGTCGCCGACCGCTCCGCCGCCTCCGCCAGGCTGGCCGCCGCCGCGTGGAGCTGCCGCGCGGTCTGCGGCCCGATGCCCGGCAGCAGCTGGAGCCGGTACGGGGTCGCCTCCAGGACGTCCGCGACGCTCCCGAACCCGGCGTCCTCCAGCGGGCCGAGCCGCAGGCGGCCGTCCGTGACGTCCTTCAGCCGGGCGAGCGGGATCGACCCGAGCTGCTCGCGCGCCGCCTCCGACCGCAGCGGCGCCAGCGCCGCGTGCACCTCCGCGAGCGCCGCCCGGTGGTCGGCGATCAGGTCGCGCGCGGCGCCGAGCAGCGCGTACCCGCCCCGCAGGACGTCCTTGGCCTCGTCCGTCATCCCGTTCCCCCGCCGATCCGCTCGTCCGCGGCGCCGGGCGCCACCAGCCGGTGCACCCGGACGGCCCCCGGGCGCCCGGCTCCGTGCGCGCGTCCGATCGCGCGGGCCTCCAGGCGGGGGTCCTCCTGCGGCTCACAGATGATCACCACCGAGGCGGCGCCCAGGTCCGGCCCGTCCGCCCGGATGCCGGCCAGCAGGACGGCGTGCCCGGTCGCGGCGGTGAACGCGTCCACCGCGTCCCGCCCCCCGGCCGCCGCCTCGGTGGTCACCGGGCCGAGCGCGCCGGGGCCGAGCGCCTCCGCGACGGCGTACAGCACCTCCCGGAAGCAGGAGAGGACCGCCACCTTCGCGTCGTTCGCCGCGGCCTCCCCGACCAGCTCCCGCAACCGCCTGAGCTTCGCCGACCTCCCCGGGACCGCGTACCCGGCGCGGCGCAGCGCCGTGACGTCGCCCGCGGCCTCCCGGTACATCGCCCGGTCCGCGCGGCCGGGCGCCACCAGCTCGTCCACGCGCACGATGTCGGGCAGCTCCGCGAGCACGTCCCGCTGCTCGCGCCGCAGGTAGACGGGCGCGACCGCCGCCCGGAACGCCCGCGCGCCGGGCAGCCCCCCGACCGGACGGACCCGCTCCGCCGTCTCGGGAGGCAGGTGCGCGAGCAGGCTGCGGAACTCTTCCACCCGGCCCTCCAGCGGGATCCCGGTGAGGAGCATGACGTTCTCCGTCCCGTGGCACAGGCCGGTGACGGCCGCCGCGTGGCGCGTCCCCCGGTCCTTCGTGTGATCGGCCTCGTCCACCACGAACATCCCGAGGAGGCCGGGCGGGACGCGCAGGCGGGGCAGTGCGGACAGGGGCGCCACCGCGACGCCGCCGGAGGCGATCCATCGCCGCACCGCCGCGTCGCGGTCCGGGCCCCGCAGCGGATGAGCGGCGATCGAGCTGTGCGCCTCGATGTCGCGCACCCAGTTGAGCAGCACGGTCGCCGGGCACGCGACCAGGAAGTGCGTCGCCCCCTCCGCCCGCCGGTGCGCGATGGCGGCGATCGCCTGGACCGTCTTGCCGAGCCCCGGCGCGTCGCCCAGGATGACCCGGCCCTGCATGACCGCGAACCGCGCCCCGAACGACTGGTAGGTCCGCAGCGAGACCTTCAGGTGGGTTTCGTCGAGGTCCTCCAGCCAGGCCCATTGCGCCAGCTCCTCCGGCAGGAAGCCCTCCGCGGCCGTCCCCTCTGGCGTCACCCCCGCCACGTGCGCCAGCACGGCATGGTAGTGGGCCGGGCGCCGCTCGAAGTCGCACCGGGCCTCGTCCGCCGGCACCGGATCCGCCAGCAGGCCCGGGGACCTCAGCAGCGCGGCGCGACGATCGTCCAGGATCCACCTCAGCCGGCCGATCGCCTCCCGTCCCCGCATCCGCCGGCCTCTGCGCGGGAACGGCCGCCACCGCGCCGCCCGGCGCACGTCCTGAAGCAGCGCCTCGGGGATGGCGTCCACCCGTTCGGCGAACTCGTGGACGGACGTCACGTCCGGGTCCCCGTCGACCAGCCGGTGGAGGGCGGCCACCAGCGGCGCCGCCGCCTCGTCCCGCAGGCGGATCCCGACCCGCGGGTCGGGCGGCCCGTCCGCGGGCGGTTCCAGCCGCGCGGCCGCCGCCGCCACTTCGGCGCGCACCCGCCGGTACTCGTCCAGCAGTGCGCGCGCGGCATGCCGCAGCGCCTCGATGTCCCGCAGGACGCGCCTGACGCGATCCGTCATCTCGCCCCTCCGCGGACATAATGCCAGCGGCCCGGGACGAAATGAGGTCGTTCGGGCCGCCGGACCGGCGGTCGGTCAGGAGACCGCGGGCCGCTCGTCCTCGACGATCCGCGCGGGGCCGTCCGCCACGCTCCCCGGCACTCTCACCCGGCGTAGGGATCGGACAGGGTCATCGGCGTGTTCGCGATCTCCAGCGCATCTTCGGGGAAGCGGGAGCCGGCCGTGTAGTAGCGGGCCCGGGTGCGTCCGACCGGGGCGAGGACGCCTTCCCGTCCGATCATCAGCGTCTGCAAGGAGCGGGACATCCGGCCGTTGCCGTCCGCCCAGGGATGGATCGACACCAGGTGGAGGTGGGCCATCGCCGCTCGTACAAGGGGATGCGCGCCATGGTCGAAGCCGAGGGCCCGGCGGCTGCGCCGCCGGGCCCTCGGTTCAAGGCTCAGATGTCGTAGTAGAGCTCGAATTCGTGGGGGTGGGGGCGGAGGCGGATCGGGTCGATCTCGAACTCGTTCTTCATCGTGATCCAGGTCTCGATGAGGTCGGGGGTGAAGACGCCGCCCTCAAGGAGGTAGTCGTGGTCGGCTTCCAGGGCCGCGAGGACCTCGGGCAGGGAGCCGGGGACCTGCGGGATCGCGCGGGCCTCCTCGGGCGGGAGCTCGTAGAGGTCCTTGTCGACCGGCTCGGCGGGCTCGATCTTGTTGCGGATGCCGTCCAGGCCGGCCATGAGCATGGCGGAGAAGGCCAGGTAGGGGTTGCAGGACGGGTCCGGGACGCGGAACTCGACGCGCTTGGCCTTCGGGTTCGAGCCGGTGATCGGGATGCGGATGCAGGCCGACCGGTTGCGCTGGGAGTAGACCAGGTTGACCGGCGCCTCGTAGCCGGGCACGAGGCGGTGGTAGCTGTTCACGGTCGGGTTCGTGAACGCCAGCAGGGACGGGGCGTGCTTCAGCAGGCCGCCGATGTAGTAGCGGGCGTTGTCGGACAGGCCCGCGTAGCCGACCTCGTCGTAGAAGAGGGGCGAGCCGTCCTTCCACAGGGACTGGTGGCAGTGCATGCCCGAGCCGTTGTCGCCGAAGATCGGCTTCGGCATGAACGTGACGGTCTTGCCGGCGGCGCGCGCGACGTTCTTGACGATGTACTTGTAGAGCTGCAGCTGGTCGGCGGTCTTGAGGAGGGTGTCGAAGCGGAAGTCGATCTCGGCCTGGCCGGCGGTGCCGACCTCGTGGTGCTGCATCTCGACGTGGATGCCGACGTCCAGCAGCTGGGACACCATCTCCGAGCGGAGGTCGGTGTAGTGGTCCATCGGCGGGACGGGGAAGTAGCCGCCCTTGTAGGGGGGCTTGGCGCCGAGGTTGCCGCCGGGCTCTTCGCGGCCGGTGTTCCAGGCGCCCTCGACCGAGTCGAGGTAGTAGTAGCCGGCGTTCTGCTTCGTCTCGAAGCGGACGTCGTCGAAGATGTAGAACTCGGCCTCGGGGCCGAAGTAGCAGGTGTCGGCGATGCCGGTGCCGCGCAGGTAGTCCTGCGCCTTCTTCGCCACGTTGCGCGGGTCGCGGCTGTACGGCTCGCCCGTCAGCGGGTCGTGCACGAAGAAGTTCAGGTTCAGGGTCTTGTGCTGCCGGAACGGGTCGACGACGGCGGTGGACGGGTCCGGCAGCAGGAGCATGTCCGACTCGTGGATCTCCTGGAAGCCGCGGACGGACGAGCCGTCGAACATCAGCCCCTCGGTGAAGACGCTCTCGCCGAAGCTCTCCACCGGGAACGTGAAGTGCTGCATCTTGCCGGGCAGGTCCACGAAACGGCAGTCGACGAATCGCACACCTTCGTTCCTGATGTAGCTCAGGACCTCTTCGGCGCTGCTGAACATCCGGCCTCCTCAGGGCACATCTCGGCTTCTCGAAAAGCTACGGCGGCGCCGTTTCCCGGCCGTGTCTCATATGTTTCCGCTGTGTTACGCGTCACTCCGGCCCGGTGGGGAGGCGCGGCGGAAGCCGTCGGGGGACGGGATAGCGTAGGGCCATGAGCAGTGGTAAGGGGCGCGCGGCCGGGCCCCGCTGGACGCAGACGTGGCTGAGCGGGGCGGGGGCGGCGGGGGCCGATCTCGGCCGGCCCGGCGAGCGGCTCGGGCTCCCGGAGAGCGGCAGCGGCGCCGTCGCGTCCTACGGGCGGCGGCTCGTCGCGCTGTTCCTCGACTGGGCCCTGTCGATGCTGGTCGCGAGCCTGCTGGCGCGCGCTCTCGGCTGGGACCCGTCCGCACGCAGCATGTGGACGCTGCTCATCTTCGGGCTCCAGGCGTGGGTGCTGACCGGGTTCCTGGGCGTGACGATCGGCAAGCGGCTCTGCGGCATCCGCGTCATGCGGCTGGACGGGCCGGGCCCGGTCGGTCTCCTCCGCGGCCTGGCCAGGGCGGTGCTCATCCTCTTCGTCCTGCCCGCGCTGTTCTGGGACCGCGACTACCGCGGCCTGCACGACCGCGCCGCCAACACGATCGTCGTCAACATCTAGGCGTCGTCGACATCTAGGCGTCGTCAATCCAGGCGGTCGTCGGCATCGGGGCGGAGACGGGAAAGGCGCCCCGCGGGGCGCCTTTCGCGACGGCTTCCCTCAGCGCATCTTCGGCTTCGGGCCCTTCGGCATCTTCGCGCCCTTCGGAATCGGGCCCTTCGGCATCTGCATCGACCGGGGGAGCGCCTGGAGCCGGTCGTTCAGCTCCGACACCTGCCCCTTGTTGAGGTTGCGCGGCAGCTTCATCAGGTGGCGCTGCAGCTTGTCCACCGGGATCTGGCCCTCGTCGTCCCCGACCTGCACGTCGTAGATCGGCACCTGCTGGGCGGCGCGGGAGATGCGCTTCTTCTCGGCGCCGAGCAGCGGGCCGACCCGGTTGCGGGGGCCCTCCGACACCAGGACCACGCCGGGACGCCCCACCGCGCGGTGCACCATGTCGAGGTTGCGGTTGCCGCTGACCGCCTCGGTGACCGTCCAGTTGCCGCGCATGTTCTTCAGGATCGCGGCCGCCGCGCCCGGCTGCCCCGCGATCACCTTGTACTGCGCGCGCTGCGCCAGCTGGCCGAAGACGATCATGCCGACGGCGAGCGCCGCCAGGACGGCGAGGGGGACGAAGAACCACAGCTGGCCGGCGATCAGCCCGATGACGATGACGACGACCAGGGCGCCCAGCGCCGAGGCGAACACGATCGGCAGGGCCTTCGGGTCGGCCTGGCGGAGCACCTGGGCGACCATGCGGATCTGCTTGAGACGGCCCGGACGCTCCTGGGCACCGTCCGTGGGCTTTTTCGACATGAATCCAAGGATAGTCGGGTCGGCCGCCCGACCCGACAACCCCCGCTAGGCGCGCGCCTCGATCGCCTGCTTGTAGAGGCGGCCGGCGCGGTAGCTGGACCGGACGAGCGGCCCGGACATCACGCCCGCGAAGCCGATCTCCTCGGCCTCCGCCGACAGCTCCACGAACTCCTCCGGCTTGACCCACCGCTCGACCGGGTGGTGCCGGGGGCTCGGCCGCAGGTACTGGGTGATCGTGATCAGCTCGCAGCCCGCCGCGTGCAGGTCGCGCAGCGCCTGCGAGACCTCCTCGCGGGTCTCGCCCATGCCGAGGATCAGGTTCGACTTGGTGACGAGGCCGTCCTCGCGGGCCCGGGTGAGGACCTCCAGGGACCGCTCGTAGCGGAACCCGGGCCGGATCCGCTTGAAGATCCGCGGGACGGTCTCCACGTTGTGCGCCAGCACCTCGGGCCGGGACGAGAACACCTCGGCGAGCTGCTCCGGCACGTTGTTGAAGTCGGGGATGAGGAGCTCGACGCCGCAGCCGGGGATCGCCGCGTGGATCTGCCGGACGGTCTCGGCGTACAGCCAGGCCCCGCCGTCCGCCAGGTCGTCGCGGGCGACGCCCGTGACGGTCGCGTACTTCAGGCCCATCGTGGCGACGGACTCGGCGACGCGGCGCGGCTCGTCCCGGTCGAGCGCCTGCGGCTTGCCGGTGTCGATCTGGCAGAAGTCGCAGCGCCGGGTGCACTGGTCGCCGCCGATGAGGAAGGTGGCCTCGCGGTCCTCCCAGCATTCGTAGATGTTGGGGCAGCCCGCCTCCTGGCACACCGTGTGCAGACCCTCGGACTTCACCAGGCCGCTCAGCTCGCGGTACTGCGGGCCCATCTTCAGCCGCGTCTTGATCCAGTCGGGCTTGCGCTCGATCGGGGTCTGGCTGTTGCGCGCCTCGACGCGCAGGAGCTTGCGCCCCTCAGGTGTCACCGTCGTCACGCGTCCCAGACTACGTCGCGATCTACGGTGCCGGTACACCGGCCGACGGGGCCTCGATGCAGTATCGGAGCGATCTCGAACGCGTGACAGTACCCCGATCACGCAGCCGATTCGCGTGTTTCGGACGTGCTCGACAGCGGATCTCTCTAAGGTGACTCCCTGTCGTCACGCAAAAGCGTAAGCAGGAGGACCGCAGTGGGTCTGGCAATGTCGTACCTCAGGGTGCCGCCGGTGCTGGAGGGCGAGCCGGATCCCGGCCGCGTCGCCCGCCACATCTTCGGCACCGCCGACTGGCGCCGCCGCGGCGCGCCGGGACTGTTCGAGCTCGGCTGGGCGTGGCAGGCGATGCACTACCTCGTCACCGGCGACCCGTGGGAAGGGCGGCAGCCCGAGTCCGACGTCGTGTGCGGCGGCCGGCTCCTCACCGAGGACGGCGCCGACGAGCTGGGCATGGACGTCATCTACCTCGCGCCGGACCGGGTCAAGCCCACCGCCGACCACCTCGCCGGGACGCCGTTCGGCCGGGTCGCCGGGCGGTACGACCCGGCGGCGATGGACAGGGCCGGCGTCCAGGACGCGGGCAGGCTCGACGGCGCCGCCCGCGACCGGGTCTTCAAGCCCGCCTACGAGGGGCTGACCGAGTTCTTCAAGGCCGCCGCCGCCGAGGGCCAGGCCGTCTACAAGGTGATGGCCTGACGGCCGCCTGCACCGTGCCGGCCGGCCGGGCCCGGCGTGCTAGACGCCCAGCTGCGCCGCGGTGCGGTGGAACGTCTCCGCCGCGCCCAGCACCGCGGCGAGGTGCCGCTCGACCAGCGGGACGACCTCGGCGACCGTGACGTCGCGGCCCAGTTCGCGGCTGAGGCTGGTCGACCCGACGTCCCGGATGCCGCACGGGACGATCTTGTCGAACCAGCCCATGTCGTTGTCGCAGTTGAGCATGAAGCCGTGCATCGCCACGCCGCGCGCCACCCGGATCCCGATGGAGCCGATCTTGCGGTCCGGGACGCCGGGCACCCACAGGCCGCTGCGCCCCTCCACGGTGGCGGTCTTCAGGCCCAGCTCGGCGCAGACGTCCATCATCATCCGCTCCAGCAGCCGCACGTAGCCGACGACGTCGACGGGGTCGGGCAGCCGGACGATCGGGTAGCCGGTGAGCTGCCCCGGACCGTGCCAGGTGATCTTGCCGCCGCGGTCGACGTCGACGACCGGGGCGCCCGGGTCGCCGAACGGCCGGTCGAGCGCCTCCGTCCGCCTGCCCGCCGTGTAGACCGGCCGGTGCTCCAGCAGCAGGACGGTGTCGGGGATCGCGTCGTCCACCCGCAGCGCGTGGGTGCGTTTCTGCAGCTCCCACCCCGCCTCGTAGGGGACGGCCGCCGTGCCGAACCCCGCGTGCACCACCACCAGCTCGCGTACGTCCACATCGCTCACCCGGCCAGCTTATGCCGCGGGCGGGCGGAACGCGCCCGCGGCATAAGCAGGCCGGGCCCGCCCGGCGGGCCCGGCGGCGCGGGTCACAGGGCGGCGAGCAGGCGCGGCTCCAGCCGGGACTCCTTCGCCGTGCCCGGCCCGTCCGGCTCGATGCGGTAGGCGCCCGCGTCCTGCCGGTAGGAGACGGCCTGGACGAACTCGGCGCCGACGTAGTGCAGCGCGACCGACTCGTCGGCCGCGTACCCGCCCGGCAGCGTCCCCTCGCCGACGAGCTGCTGCAGCAGCGGGCGCCGCTGCGGCTCGCTGTCGTAGTGGACGCCGCACGAGTACGGCAGCAGGCCGAGGCCGTCGGTCATCGGCGTGAGCTGCGGCCCGAACGAGTCGGTGTTGCCGCCGACGTGCCAGCACAGCGCGCCCGCGCTCTGCCCGGACAGCACGACGCCCTCCTGCCACGCCTCCCGCATGATCTCGTCGAGCCCGTGCAGCCGCCACAGCGCCAGCAGGTTCGCGACGCTGCCGCCCGACACGTAGACGAGGTCCTGGGTGAGCAGGTGCGCCCGGACGTCCGCGACGTTCGGCATCGGGAAGAGCGCCAGGTGGCTGACCTCCGCGTCCATCGAGGAGAACGCGGTGTAGAAGCGGGAGACGTACTCGGCGCCGTCGCCGACCGCCGTCGTCAGGAAGCAGACCCGCGGCCGGTCCTGCCCGGTCAGGTCGAACGCGTAGCGCAGCAGCGGGCTCGGGCCGACCCCGCCCCGGCCGTCCGGCACGAAGGTGCCCCCGCCTATCGCGAGGATGTGCGGCTGTCCATCGGTGCTCATTCATCCTCCTCGTGAGCCAAGCTGTCCCAATGTCACCGTATGGCTACCGAATGGGGTCGGCCGGGACTTTGACGAATCTTGGGACTCACAGGACGGCGGAGAGGGCGTCCTCGACCCGCCCGTGCGCGAACCGGAACCCCGCGTCCCCGAGCCGGCGCGGCAGGACCCGCTGGCTGACCAGCGGGCCCTCGTCGGCGAACCCGCGCAGCGCCGCCCGCAGCGCGAACCGCGGCACCGCGAGCCGCGCCGGACGGCGCAGGGCGCGGCCGAGCGCCCGCGTGTACGCCTCGTTCGTCACCGGGTTCGGCGCGGTCAGGTTGACCGGCCCGTCGAGCTCGTGGCCGATGAGGAAGCGCAGCGCGGCGACCTGGTCGGCGAGGGAGATCCAGCTCGTCCACTGCCGGCCGTCGCCCAGCGGGCCGCCCAGGCCGAGCCGGAACAGCGGCAGCGTGCGCCCGAGCATGCCGCCCTCGCGCGCCAGGACGATGCCGGCGCGCGGATGGACGACCCGGACGCCCGCCTCCCGCGCCGGGTCGGCCGCGGCCTCCCAGTCGCGCACGAGCGCCGCGAGGAAGCCCCGCCCGGCCGGGGACGCCTCGTCCACCTCCCGGCCGCCGGTGTCGCCGTAGTAGCCGATCGCCGACCCGCAGACGAGGACGCGGGGGCGCGGGTGCGCCGCCGCGATCGCCTCGGAGAGGGTCCGGGTGCCGACGACCCGGCTGTCCCTGATCTTGCGCTGGTACGCCTTCGTCCACGGCCGGTCGCCGATCCCCGCGCCCGCCAGGTGGACGACGGCGTCCGCGCCCTCCAGGGAGTCCTTGTCGACGCATCCGTCGGATGGCGACCAGCGCGCCTCGTCCTCGCGTGCCGGCTCCCGCCTGACCAGCCGGACGACGTCGTGGCCGTCCGCGCGCAGCGACTGCACCAGCGCCGAGCCGATGAGGCCCGACGAGCCCGTGACGGTGACCCTCATGCCCCCACCCTAGGCGGACGGCTCCACCGAACGCTGAGATTCTCAGCGCGGTCCCGGGTTTCCCCGGACGCGCGGGACCCCGCCGGCCTTGCGGCACGGCGGGGTCCCGGCGGCGGACGAGCCTCAGAGGCAGTGTTTCCCGAGGGGGGCGACCCCCCCGCTCAGAGGCAGTGTTCCCCGAGGGGGGACGACCCCCCGCTCCCCCCGGTCAGAGCCAGTGTTCCCCGAGGGGGGACGACCCCCCCGCTCCCCCCGCTCAGAGCCCGAGGT
The DNA here is from genome assembly GCF_041951365.1 of Actinomadura sp. GTD37. NCBI lineage: Bacteria > Bacillati > Actinomycetota > Actinomycetes > Streptosporangiales > Thermomonosporaceae > Actinomadura > Actinomadura sp. GTD37. The sequence continues at coordinate 737,781 of NZ_JBGNUS010000002.1, read as the reverse complement.
CGGCCTCGAAGTTGCCCTCCTCCAGGCGGTGCTTGATCGTGGCGAGGAAGCGGGCGGCGTCCGCGCCGTCGATCAGCCGGTGGTCGTAGGTCAGCGCCAGGTAGACCATCGACCGGACCGCGATGACCTCGCCCAGCTGCGGGTCGTCGATGACGGCGGGGCGCTTCACCACGGCGCCGGTGCCGAGCATGCCGACCTGCGGCTGGTTGAGGATCGGGGTGTCGAACAGCGCGCCGCGGCTGCCGGTGTTGGTCAGCGTGAACGTGCCGCCGGCCAGCTCGTCCGGGCTGACGTTGCCGCCGCGGGTGCGCTCGGCGAGGTCGGCGATCCGCTGCGCGAGGCCGCCGAGGTTCAGCTGGCCCGCGTTGTGCACGACCGGGACCATCAGGCCGCGCTCCTGCACGTCCACCGCGATGCCGAGGTTCTCGACGTCGTGGTAGGTGACCTCGTTGGTCTCGCTGTTGATGACCGCGTTCAGCTTCGGGTGCGCCTTGAGCGCCTCGACCGCCGCCTGCGCGAAGAACGGCAGGAACGTCAGCTTGACGCCCTCGCGGGACTGGAAGTCGGCCCTCGCCTGCTCGCGCAGCCGCGCGATCCTGGTGATGTCGACCTCGACCACGGTGGTGAGCTGCGCCGACACCTGCAGCGACTCGACCATGCGGCGCGCGATCGTCTGCCGCATCCGGGACATCTTCTCGGTGCGGCCGCGCAGCGCGAGCTGCTCGGCCGGGGCGCCCGCGGGCGCCGGGGCGGCGTGCCGGCCGGCCGGGGCCTGCGGCGCGGCGGGCGCCGGGGCCTGGGCCTGCTGGGCCTGCTGCTGGGCGGCCTGCTGCGCCGCGCGGGCGGCCTCCAGGACGTCCTGCTTGCGGATGCGGCCGCCGACGCCGGTGCCCTTCACCGTGCCGAGGTCGACGTCGTGCTCGGCGGCGAGCTTGCGCACCAGCGGCGTGACGTACGGGCCGTCGCCGGACGGGGCCTCGGGCTGCGCCTGCCCGGCGGGGGCCGGTGCGGGCGCCTGCGGGGCCGGCTGCTGCGGGGCGGGGGCGGGGGTCGGCGGCGCGGGGGGCTGCTGCTGCGCGGGCGGCGGCCACGCGGCGGGCGGCGGCGCCTGCTGCGGGGCCTCCTGCTGGGGGGCCGCCGGCTGCGGCGGGGCCTGCTCGGCCTGCGGCGCGGGCGCGTCCTGCGCGGCCGGGGCGCCGCCGCCGGACGGCCCTTCGCCCTCGTCGCCGATGACGGCCAGTTCGGCGCCGACCTCGACGGTCTCGTCCTCGGCGACGGTGATGCTGGTCAGGATGCCCGAGGCGGGCGAGGGGATCTCGGTGTCCACCTTGTCGGTGGAGACTTCGAGGAGCGGCTCGTCGGTCTCGACGCGCTCGCCCTCCTTCTTGAGCCAGCGGGTGACGGTGCCCTCGGTGACGCTCTCGCCGAGCTGGGGCATGGTGACGGAGACCGGCATGTCTCAGCGACTCCTTCGTATTACTTGTGCGGCGTTCAGCCGTGCACGTGCAGTGGTTTGCCGGCGAGGGCGAGAAGTGCCTCGCCGACCGCCTCGGACTGGGTCGGGTGGGGATGGATCAGCTGGGCGACCTCGCCGGGCAGGGCCTCCCAGTTGTAGATGAGCTGGCCCTCCGCGATGAGCTCGCCGACGCGCGCGCCGACCATGTGGAGGCCGAGGACGGGGCCGTCCACGGAGGCGATCACCTTGACCTCGCCCTGCGTCCCCAGGATCTTGCTCTTGGGGTTGCCCGCCAGGTCGTAGGTGAACTCCTTGATCTGGTGCCCGCGCTCGCGGGCCGTCGCGGACGTGATGCCGACCGAGGCCACCTCCGGGTCGGAGTAGGTGATCCGGGGCACGCCGTCGTAGTCGATCGGCGGCGGGGCGAGCCCGCTCAGCCGCTCGGCGACGAGGATGCCCTCGGCGAAGCCGACATGCGCCAGCTGCGGCGTCTGGATCAGGTCGCCGACCGCCGAGATCGTGGGGACGCTCGTCCGGCAGTACTCGTCGACCTTGACGAACCCGCGCTCGGTCTCGACGCCGGCCTCGGCCAGGCCGATGCCGTCGGAGACGGGGCCGCGGCCCACCGCGACGAGCAGCAGCTCGGCGTCGACGGTCTTGCCGCCTTCGAGCGTGACGGAGATGCCGCCCTGCGTCGTCTTGGCGCTCTCGAACCGGGTGCCGACCTCGAACTTGACGCCGCGCTTGCGGAACGCGCGCTCCAGCCGCTTGGAGCTGGACTCCTCCTCCAGCGGCAGCAGGTGCGGCAGCGCCTCCACGATCGTGACGTCGGCGCCGAACGAGCGCCACACGCTGGCGAACTCGACGCCGATGACGCCGCCGCCGAGGATGACGACCGAGCCCGGGACGTGCTCCAGCCGCAGCGCGTGGTCGCTGGAGATGACGCGCTCGCCGTCGATCTCCAGGCCGGGCAGCGTCTTCGGCTCCGACCCGGTGCCGAGGACGATGTGCCCGCCCTCGATCACGGTGGTCCGCCCGTCGGGCGCGGTGACCTCGACCGAGGTCGGGCCCGCCAGCCGCCCGGCGCCGTGCACGACCTCGATGCCCCGGGACTTGATCAGCCCGGTGAGGCCCTTGACGGTCGTGGAGACGACCTTGTCCTTGTAGGCGTTCACGCCGGCGACGTCGATGCCCTCGAACGTGGTCTTGACGCCGAACTTCGCCGCGTCGCGCGCGTGGTCCGCCACCTCGGCCGCGTGCAGCAGCGCCTTGGTGGGGATGCACCCGCGGTTGAGGCACGTCCCGCCGAGGGACTCGTCCCGCTCGATGAGCGCGACCGACCTGCCGAGCTCGGCGGCGCGCAGCGCGCACGCGTAACCGCCGCTGCCGGCACCTAGGACGACGATGTCGAAGGGGCCGTTGTTGGCCACTGGACGCTCCCTTTCCCCTGTCGCGGCGCCGCGTGGATCGCGGCGCCCCCTAGCCGGTAGTCAGGGCGGGGCGGCGCGTACCGGTAGCGGGCCCCCGCCGCCATGAGAAACCTATTCTGCTCTCCGCCAGGTCACAGCGGGCGGGACCGCTACAGAATTCCCGCGGCGACGTCCTCGGCGATCTGGACCAGCGTGCGGGCCGCGGCGCCGGTGCCGCCCTTCGGCGTGTACCCGTAGGGCTCGCCCTTGTTGAAGGACGGGCCCGCGATGTCGAGGTGCGCCCACTTGACGCCGTCCGGCACGAACTCCTTCAGGAACGTCCCGGCGACCAGCATGCCGCCCCAGCGCTCGCCGCTGATGTTGGCGATGTCGGCGACCGCCGAGTCGAGGCCCTTGCGCAGCTCGGCCGGCAGGGGCATGCCCCAGGACGGTTCGCCCGCGCGGTCGGCCGCCGCCACCACCTTCTCACGGACGCCGTCGTCGTTGGCCATGACTCCGGTGGTCCGGGTGCCGAGCGCGACGAGCTGCGCGCCGGTCAGCGTGGCGACGTCCACGATGAGGTCGGGGGAGTCCTCGCCGGAGCGGACGAGGGCGTCGGCCATGACGAGGCGGCCCTCGGCGTCGGTGTTGAGGACCTCGACGGTCTTGCCGCCGTAGATGCGCAGCACGTCGGACGGGCGCTGCGCTGTGCCGCTCGGCATGTTCTCGGCGATGGCGAGGTAGCCGACGACGTTGACCTTCGGGCCGAGCTTCGCGATGGCGGCGAGCGCGCCGAGCACCGCGGCGGCGCCGCCCATGTCGGACTTCATCCAGTCCATCGCGTCGGTCGGCTTGAGGGAAAGGCCGCCGGAGTCGAACGTGATGCCCTTGCCGACCAGCGCGAGCGTCCGGGACGCCTCGGCGTGGGTGTAGGCGAGCCGGACGAGCCGCGGCGGGTTGACCGAGCCCTGCCCGACGCCCGCGATGCCGCCGTAGCCGCCGTCCACGAGGGCCTTCTCGTCCAGCACCTCGATCGCGAGGCCGGACTCGGCGGCGACCCGCGCGGCCTCGTCGGCGAGGTCCTCGGGCGACAGGTGCGAGGGCGGGGTGTTGACCAGGTCGCGGACGAGCTTCACCGACGCGGCGAGGATCCGGGCGCGCTCGACGGCGGCCTCCTCGGCGGCGGGCGCGATCAGCCGGATCTCCTCGACGGGCCCCTTGCGGCCGTCGCCGGTGCGGTAGGCGTCGAAGGAGTAGGCGCCGAGCAGCGCGCCCAGCGCGACGTCCCCGGCGCTCCCGGCCGGCGCGGGCAGCGCCACGGCGACCCGGGCGGTGCCGGCGAGCGCGCGGACGGCGGCGCCCGCGGCGCGGCGCAGGTCCTCGGCGGAGGGGTCCTCGCCGAGCCCGGCGGCGACGATGACCTTGGCGGTGACGGCGCCGAGCGACGGCAGCCTGGTGATCTCCCCGGCCTTGCCGGTGGCGCCGAGCGCGGTCAGCGCCTCCGCGAGCCGGCCGTCCATCGCGCGGTCGAGGGCGTCCGCGCCGGCGGCGGGCGCGGCGCCCGCACCCGCTGGGGAGACGCCGATCACGATCGCGTCGGCGTCGAGGCCGGCCAGGTCTGCGCTGTCAAGGCTGATGCTCGTCACGTAGCACGATGTTAGTCGTCCCGGTGAGCGCTTTCGTCCTTTTGGATCAAGCATTGCCCGTCCCGGGAGCGGCCCGGCGCGGGCGCGGTCACGGCGGACCGGCGGCGAGCGCGACCAGCGCGGCGGTGGCGGCGACCTCGACGAGCGCGCCCAGGACGTCGCCGGTGACGCCGCCCAGCCGGCGGACGGCGTGCCGGAGCGTCAGAAGGGCGGCGGCCAGCGCGGCGAGCACCGCGACGGCGGCCCGGACCGCCCCGCCGGGACCGCCGGCAGCCGCTCCGGCGCCCGCGGCGGCGGCCAGGACCGCCGCCGTGGCCAGCAGGGCGGCGCGCGTGCCGACGGTCCCCGCGACCAGCGCCCCCAGCCCGCCGGGGCGCGCCGCCGGGACGGCGGCGCGGCAGGCCCAGGGCAGCGCGAGCCGGGCGGCGACCGACGCGACGAGCACCGCGACGGCGGGATGCGGGGCCGAGGCGAGCGCGGCGACCTGGGCCAGCAGCGTCAGCAGCAGCGTGACGACGCCGAACGGGCCGATGTCGGACCGCTTCATGACGGCGAGGGCCTCCGCGGCGGGGCGCCCGCTGCCGAGGCCGTCCGCGAGGTCCGCCAGCCCGTCCAGGTGCAGGGCGCGGGTCGCCGCGGCGGTCGCGGCCACCGCGAGCACCGCCGCGAGCGGACCGGACAGCCCCAGCGGGCCGGCCGCGAGCAGGACCAGCGCGGCGGCGCCGCCGGTGATCAGCCCGGCGGCCGGGGCGAGCAGCATCGCGGTCCGCGCCGTGCCCCGGTCGACCCGCGCCGTGCCCAGCGGGACGACGGTCAGCAGTGTGACCGCCAGCCGCAGCCCCGCGGTCATCCGAGCTCCGCGACGCGTCCGGCCACGACCAGCGCGGCCTCCTCCGACTCGGCGGCGAGCCGCTGGTTGGCCAGGCCGAGCAGGTCGCGGAACGCCCGCCCGGACGGCGTGGCGGGCACGAGCGAGAGCCCGACCTCGTCGCTGACCGCGACGACCCGCGCCGCCGTGCCGCGCCACGCCGAGACGAGGTCGTCGAGGCGGGGGAGCACCCGGGACGGGTCGTCCCACGCGCCGGTCTCGTCCATCGCGGCGGCCAGCCAGGTGCCGACGCCGTCCACGAGGACCGCGCCCGTCGCCGATCCCAGCACGCCCGGCAGGTCGGTCGTCTCGGCGGTGCGCCACCACGCCGGGCGGCGGAGCCGGTGCGCGGCGACCCGCTCCGCCCACTCGGGGTCGTCGCCGGGGGCGGGGCCGGTCGCGACGTAGAGGACGTCCGGGTACGCGGCCAGCCGCAGTTCCGCCTCGGCCGACTTCCCCGACCGGCCGCCGCCGAGGAGCAGTGTCCGGAACGGGCCGGGACGGGGCCGGGTCCAGAACGCCAGGCGCCGCTCCAGTTCGGACGGCGAGGGCAGCCGGTGGTCGACGTGGACGGCGACGACCTGGGTCCCGTCCGTCACGGCCCCGGCGCTCCGGAGGCGGCCCAGGTGTTCCGGGGAGCCGGCCAGGTCCAGCAGCACGGCCTCGTACTCCGTGCCCGGCGGCGGCTCCGGCTCGGCCCCGGGCCCGGACGCCACCAGCGCGAATCCTCCGCCGGGGCCGCGCACCTCGTAGCCGCCGGGGACGTCCGTCCGGGGCAGGCCGTCCAGCGCGACGCCGTCGATCGCCGCGTCGAACGGCTCGTACCGGACGCCGGCCGCGCGCAGCCGGTTGCAGGACGCGCACCGGCATGCCGGTGCGGGCCAGCCTTGTGCGGCGGCGGCGCCGCGAAGCTCGATGTCCATCTTGGTCGGAAACTCTACGGTTACGCTGACCTGGAACGATCACCCTGCCCCCGACAGCAGAAGGAGACCCGGTGGGCAACCCCCCGAACCCGCCATGGCCGGGCCAGGGCGGCCCGCAGCCGCCCTACGGCCCCCCTCCCGGTCCGCCCGGCGGACCCCTGCCGGGCCCGCCCCCAGGGCCCGGCTGGCACCCCGGACCGCCCCCGCCCAGGCGCAAGGGCGGCGGCGGCCTGGTGCTCGCGCTCGTCGGCGGCGGCCTCGTCGCGGTGCTGATCGTCGTCGGCGTGGTCGTGCTCGCCCTGCAGGGCGGCGACGAGGGCGGCGGAGGCGGCGGCACCGCCCCGCTGCGGGTCGGCCAGATCGCCGGCGGGGCGGAGGCGACGCCGCTCGCCGACGGGAGCCTCGCCATGGCCCGGCCGGGCGTCACCGCGCCCGTCGTCGACGTCTACGAGGACTTCGCCTGCCCGCCCTGCGGCGCGTTCGACCGCAAGCACGATCCGATGCTGAAGCAGATGGCGGTCGAGGGACGCGCCAAGGTCGTGTTCCACCCGATGCTGATCTTCGGCGAGAGCGTCCAGCCGGCGCACGACAACTCGCTGCGGGCGGCGGCCGCGCTCCGCTGCGTCGGCGACGGCGCGCACTGGCTCTCCTACCAGGACGCCCTCTACGCCCACCAGCCCGCGAACGAGAACACCACGGGCTACACCACGCGGGAGCTGCTCGCCTGGGCGGCGCCGCTCGGGCTGACCGGCGGCGACTTCACATCCTGCGTGGAGGAGCAGCGCCACGCCGCGAGCGTGAAGACCGTCAGCCAGGGCTACATATCGTCCGGGGTCCAGGGCACGCCCAGCGTGCGGGTGAACGGGACCGCCCTCGCCTCGTCCGACATCGAGACCCCAGACGCGCTGCGCCGCGCCATCGAGGCCGCGTCCTAGCTGTGCTCGGAGCCGTACGCGCTAGTCTCACCGCGACGAGGGAGGACCACCGATGGCGTGGAGCTGGCGTTTGGAGAGGGCCGACGGGCGGACGGTCGGCATGTCGGAGGAGACCTTCTCCACCCAGGCGGACGCGGAGAGCTGGCTGGGGGAGAACTGGCGGGGGCTGCGCGCCGACGAGGTCGACAAGGTCGTCCTGCTGGACGGCGAGACGCTCGTGTACGAGATGAGCCTGCAAGACCCGGAGTGAGACCCGGAGAGGGCCGCGGGGCTTCCGCTCCGCGGCCCTCGCACGGGCGCCCGGCTCAGGGCGCTCCCGTGTGGGTGCTCCCGTCAGGGGCGCTCCCGCTCAGGGGCGCCGGGCCGGGCTCACGGTCTTGGCCGGGTCGCGGATGACGACCTCGCCGAGGACGTCGTCGATGCGCTTCAGCACGTCGGCGTCCAGCTTCACCCCGGCGGCCTTCACGTTGTCGGCCACCTGCTCGGGACGGGACGCGCCCACGATCGCCGCCGACACGTTCGGGTTCTGCAGCGTCCAGGCGATGGCGAGCTGCGCCATCGACAGCCCGAGCTCGTCCGCGATCGGCCCGAGGTTCTGCACGCGGGTCAGCAGGTCGTTGTTCAGGTAGCGCTTGATCATGTCGGCGCCGCCCTTGTCGTCGGTGGCGCGCGACCCCTCCGGCAGCGGCCGCCCCGGCCTGTACTTGCCGGTCAGCACGCCCTGCGCGATCGGCGACCAGACGATCTGCCCGACGCCCTCGCGCTCGCAGAGCGGGACGACCTCCGTCTCGATGACCCGCCACAGCATCGAGTACTGCGGCTGGCTGGAGACGATCCGGTCGAAGCCCATCTCGTCGGCGATCCGGAGGGCGCGCTCGATCTGCTCGGCCCGCCACTCCGAGACCCCGACGTACAGGACCTTGCCCTGCCGGACGAGGTCGTCGAACGCCCGCATGGTCTCCTCCAGCGGCGTCTCGTTGTCGAACCGGTGGGCCTGGTACAGGTCCACGTAGTCCGTGCCGAGGCGGCGCAGGGAGCCGTTGATCGACTCGTGGATGTGCTTGCGGGACAGGCCCGAGTCGTTCCTGCCGGGGCCGGTGGGCCAGTAGACCTTGGTGAAGATCTCCAGGCCCTCGCGGCGCTGCCCCTTGAGCGCGCGCCCGAGGACCTCCTCGGCGCGCGTGCCCGCGTAGACGTCGGCGGTGTCGAAGGTGGTGATCCCCTCGTCGAGGGCCGCCCGCACGCACGCGCGCGCCGCGTCCTCCTCGACCTGGGAGCCGTGGGTGAGCCAGTTGCCGTACGCGATCTCGCTGATCTTCAGACCGCTCCGGCCCAGGTTTCGGAACTCCATGCCTGCGACCCTAGCCCGGAGATGATCGCGGGACCGACGCGGAGACCCGCCCCGGACCCCGCCGCCCGGCGGGAGCGTCCGGTCAGACCTTCTCCCGCTCGCCGACCCGCACCTGCGGGTTCGGGACCCGCAGCCGGCGGATCTGCATGGCGCGCATGGCGGCGTACATCCCGACGCCCTTGGCGTTCTCGTCCGGGAAGCGCTCGGCGGCCAGCCGCTTGATGCCGCGGCTGAGCAGCAGGCCCTCGCCGAACACCAGGACGAGCAGGACCGGCGGCGCGAACAGCACCAGCAGCTTGGCGGCGGGGACCGGCAGGATGCTCAGCAGCACGATCGCGAACATGGCGTACATGAGGTACGAGCCGACGGTGCGCCGCGCGTCGACGTAGTCGCGGGCGAGCCTGCGGACGGGGCCCTTGTCCCGCTTGAGCAGGTGCTTCTCGTCGCCCTTCGCCATCCCCTCGCGGGTCTTGACGCGGTTCTCCGCGAGCTGGGCCCTGCGCCGCTTGTAGGCCTCCTTGCCGGAGGCCGGCGCGGTGATCGGCTGGCGGCGGAGCTTCTCGGCATCCCTGCGCTTGGGCGTGGGGCGGCCCTTGCCTCCCGGCTTTACTACCTGAGGAGGATTCGCCGGGGCCTCCGGGGTACGACGCTTGAACACGGGATCAGCCTACCGGCTGCGAACATCGTGGCTGCCTCGCGCGTTAACGCGTAGGGTGATAAGAACCCCAGCAGTGGTCATTGAGCCCAGTTCACTCTGAGGCGACAGCACGAAGGGACCGGCGCCGCGCGATGAGCGTGATGAAGCGAATGTCGATGATCTTCAAGTCCAAGGCCAACAGGGCTCTGGACCGTATGGAAGATCCTCGGGAGACCCTCGATTACTCCTACCAGCGTCAGCTGGAGATGCTGCAGAAGGTTCGTCGCGGGGTCGCCGACGTCGCCACCTCGCGCAAGCGTCTCGAGTTGCAGATCAACCAGCTGGAACAGCAGCAGAGCAAGCTGACCGACCAGGGCAAGAAGGCGCTGCAGGTGGGCCGCGAGGACCTCGCCCGCGAGGCGCTGACCCGCCGGTCCGGCCTGGAGGGCCAGCTGAGCGACCTGCGCGGCCAGTACCAGCAGTTGCAGGGCGAGGAGGAGAAGCTCACGCTCGCCTCCCAGCGGCTGCAGGCCAAGGTCGACTCCTTCCGCACGCGCAAGGAGACCATCAAGGCGACCTACACGGCCGCCGAGGCGCAGACCAAGATCAACGAGGCTTTCTCCGGCATCTCCGAGGAGATGGGCGACGTCGGCCTGGCGATCCAGCGCGCCGAGGAGAAGACCGACACGATGAAGGCGCGCGCCGGCGCCATCGACGAGCTGCTGGCCTCCGGCGCCCTGGAGGACTTCTCCGGTCCCAAGGACGACATCCAGGCCGAGCTCGACCGGATGGGCTCCGGCCCCGGCGTCGACCTCGAGCTGGAGCGCCTGAAGGCCGAATTGGGCCAGGGTCCCGCGCCCAAGGAGCTGAACCAGGGCACGCCGACCGCGCAGCCGCAACAGCAGCAGCAGGACACCCCCCAGCAGGCCCCGTGGCCGAACAACCCCGGGGGTGCCCAGTGATCGTCCGGCTGATGGGCGAGGGCCAGCTGGACGTGGCCGACGAGGACCTCACCTCCCTCAACGCCCTCGACTCCGAGCTGGAGTCGGCGATCGAGTCGGGCGACGAGACGGCGTTCCGCGCCGCGCTGCACGCCCTCCTGGAGAACGTCCGCAAGGTCGGCAGGCCGCTTCCGGCCGACAGCCTGGAGCCGTCCGAGCTGATCCTCCCGCCGGCCGACGCCCACATCGACGAGGTCCGCTCCATGCTCGGGGACGAGGGCCTCATCCCGGACTGACCCCCCGGTCATCGGGGCCGGGGGCCGCGTCCCGTACGTGACGACGCGGGGTCCCGGGTGTGCCGCCCGCCACGGACGGGCAGGCACAAAACCCGGGTCTCGCGCGTTGGTACAAATGAATAAGAGCAAGGACTGGGGGTGGCCGCATGGCCAGTACGCGTTATGCCTCCGACCGGGGGCTGACATCGCGGATGCTCGTGACGATGTTCCTGCTCGGGCTGGTGTACGTCGTCTTCGTCGGGGCGTTCTTCGTGTTCGTCCCGCAGTGGGCCTTCGTGGCGCTCGGCGTCGCGGTGGCGTTCCTGCTCGCCCAGTACTTCTTCTCCGACCGGATGACGCTGTTCGCGATGCACGGCCGCGTCGTCACGCCGGAGGAGGCGCCCGAGCTGCACGGCGTCATCGACCGCATCTGCGCGATGTCGGACGCCCCGAAGCCGCGCGTCGCGATCGCCGACACCGACGTGCCGAACGCGTTCGCCACCGGCCGCAACCAGAAGAAGGCGGTCGTCTGCGTCACCACCGGGCTGCTGCGCCGGCTCGACCCGGTCGAGCTGGAGGGCGTGCTCGCGCACGAGATGGCGCACGTCGCGCACAAGGACGTCGCGGTCATGACGATCGCCTCGTTCCTCGGCATCTGCGCGGGCCTCATCACCCGGTTCGGCCTCCAGTGGGGCCTGTGGGGCGGGTTCGGCCGCCGCAGCAACGACCAGAACACCGGGCTCATCCTGCTCGCCGTCGTCGCGGCCAGCGCGCTCGCCTACGCGGTGAGCTTCATGCTGACCCGGGCCCTGTCCCGGTACCGCGAGCTGTCCGCCGACCGCGCCGCCGCGCTGCTGACCGGCCGCCCCTCGGCGCTCGCCAGCGCGCTGACGAAGGTCAGCGGCGAGATCGCGCGGATCCCGACGAACGACCTGCGGTCCGCGCAGGCGTTCAACGCGTTCTTCTTCACCCCGGCGCTGAGCAAGGGCTTCAGCGTCTCCTCGCTGTTCTCGACCCACCCGCCGCTGGACAAGCGCCTCGCGCAGCTCTCGAAGATCTCCGACCAGCTCAGCAGGGGAGTCTGATCCGTGGGTTTCCTCGACACCCTCCTCGGCCGCTCCAAGCCGGCCAAGCCCGATCTCGACCAGATCTTCGGGCTGTCGTCGGCGGCGATCACGCTCGAGGCGGCGACGGGGTTCACCCCGACGGGGCGCGGCTCGGTCTGCTTCCGGGCGGCCGAGGGCGGCGCGTTCGCCCGGCTGCAGGCGGACGTCCAGCAGCTGCTGGACGACGACGAGGGCCCGAAGGTCGAGGTGAGCAACGACGCCTACGGCTACACGTGGCTGCTCGCCACGCACCGTCCCGAGGAGCTGCCCGACCTCGTCACCGACCTGCACGCGGTGAACTCGACGCTGGAGTCCGGCGGGTTCGGCCCGCACCTGCTGTGCTCCCTGGCGGGCTTCCGCGGTCCGGACGGGCGGCCCCTGGCGCTCGTCTACCTGTACAAGCGCGGCACCTTCTACCCGTTCGCGCCGCTGCCCGGCGACAAGCGCGACAACGCGCTCGAACTCCAGGTGCGCGGCGCGATCGGCGCCGACCTCCCCTTCGAGGAGGACCTCGGCCGCTGGTTCCCCGTCTGGGGCGCCCCCGGCCTGTAGCCGTCCCGTCACACGCTTATGCGTCGCAGGACGCTGAACCGTCACCCGCGGCGGGCTAGCGTCGGGCCATGGCGCCCTCCCGCGACATGGACGAGCCGAGCCTGACGTGGCGGATGCTCGCCGCGATGGCCCTGGTCGCGCTGGTCTACGCGGCCGCCGCGCTGCCCGCGTTCCCGGCCGGGCCGGTCTGGGGCGCGGTCGCGGTGGCGGCCGCCGCGACCGTCGCGGTCCTGTCGGCGCGCGCGGCGGACGGGCTGGTCCTGCGCGCGATGGACGCCCGCCGGGTGGACGCCGCCGAGGAGCCGGAGCTGCACGCGGTCCTGGACCGGCTGTGCATGTCGTCCGGGCTGCCCAGGCCGCGCCTCGCGGTCTCCGCCTTGGCCGCCCCCAACGCCTTCGCCGCGGGCTCGGGCCCCGGCTCCGCGGTCGTGTGCGTCACCGAGGGGCTGCGCGCCCGCCTCGACCCGGCCGAACTCGCCGCCGTCCTGGCCCACGAGACCGCGCACGTCGCCAACCGGGACGTGCTCGTGTCCGCGGTCGCCTCGTTCCCGAGCCTCGTCTCCGGCCTCTTCCTCACCTGGTGGGCGGGCCTGTTCACCGGCCGCGGCCGGGGCGCCGCCGGGCACGCCCTCGGGCTGCTCTGCGGGATCGTCCTGCTGCCCCTCGGCGCGGTGACGGCGGTCCTGAACGCCGCCGGCACGCTGGTGCTGCTCGCGCTCTCCCGGCACCGGGAGCTGTGCGCCGACGCCACCGGGGCGCTGCTGACCGGGCGGCCGGCCGACCTCGCCGCCGCCCTCGACAAGATCACCGACGAGCTGCGCGACGCGTCCCGGGACGACCTGCGGGCGCTGCGCGCGGCCGCCCCCCGCTGCGTGGTCGCGGCGCGCGGCGGCGGCGCGGCGGGCCTGCTGTCCACCCATCCGCCGCTGCGGCGGCGCCGGGAGCGGCTGGCCGCGCTGTCCTGGCGGCTCGCGAGCGGAGGCTGACGTTGGGCGTCCTGGACGGCCTCCTCGGCCGGCCCGCGCCCGCCCCGCCGGACGCCGGGCGGCTGCTCGCGCTGCCCGCGGCCGCGCCGGCGCTGGAGGCCGCGACGGGCTTCGTCCCGTCCGGCGCGGGCGGCGTCTGCCACCGCCTGGTGGAGGGCGGGGCGTTCGGCGCGTTCGACCGGGCGCGGCGCGAGGCCGCCCGGCTGCTGGCCGGCGGTCCCCGGCGCACGGAGACGACCGCCGACCCGCACGGCTGGGGCTGGACGCTCGTCACGCGCCCGCCGGACGACTTCGCGGGCCTGGCCGCCGACCTGCACCTCGTCGAGTCGACCCTGGCGGCCGCCGGATACGGGCGCTACCTGCTGTGCTCGGTGGCCGCGTTCCGCCGGGGCGGGGCGCGGCAGCGGCTCCTCCTGGTGCACGCGCCGGGCCGGGGCGTGTTCTACCCGTTCGCGCCGCGCCCGCCGGACGGCCCCGGCGACGCCCCCCGCCGCAACAACCTGGTCGAGACCCGCGCCAGGGACGCGCTCGCGGACGTGCTCCCCATGGAGCCGGACACGGCCCGCTGGTTCCCGGTGTGGGACGCCCCCGGCCTGTGAGGGCGGGGGCGCCGCGCACGGGGGGCCGGTCAGGGCAGGGCGAGCATCTGGTCGAGGGCGACGCGGGCGTAGTGCGCGGTCTCCTCCTCCACCGCGATGACGTTCTGGACGACGCCCGCCGCCAGCGACTCCAGCGACAGGACCAGGTGCGGGAGGTCGATGCGGTTCATCGTCGAGCAGTAGCAGACGGCCTTGTCGAGGAACATGACGTTCTTGTCCGGGTGGGCGTCGGCCAGCCGCCGGACGAGGTTCAGCTCCGTGCCGATCGCCCAGGACGAACCGGGCTCGGCCGCCTCGATCGCCTTGATGATGTACTCGGTCGAGCCGATCCGGTCGGCGGCCGTGACGACCTCGTGGCGGCACTCGGGGTGCACGAGGACGTTCACGCCGGGCACGCGCTCGCGGACCTCGGCCACCGACTCCACGGTGAACCGGCCGTGCACCGAGCAGTGGCCGCGCCAGAGGATCATCTTCGCGTCCCGCAGCTGCTGCGGGGCCAGGCCGCCCTCGCGGCGGTGCGGGCTGTAGACGACGCAGTCGTCCAGCGAGAAGCCCATGTCCAGGACGGCGGTGTTGCGGCCGAGGTGCTGGTCGGGCAGGAACAGGACCTTCTTGCCCTTGCCGTAGGCCCAGTCCAGGGCGCGCTTGGCGTTGGACGAGGTGCACACCACGCCGCCGTGCCGTCCCACGAACGCCTTGATGTCGGCGGAGGAGTTCATGTACGTGACCGGGACGACGTCGTCGGCGACTCCGGCGTCCTCCAGGACGTCCCAGCAGTCCTCGACCTGGTCGAAGGTCGCCATGTCCGCCATCGAGCAGCCGGCGCCCAGGTCGGGCAGGATCACCCGCTGGTGCGCGGCGGTCAGGACGTCCGCCGACTCCGCCATGAAGTGCACGCCGCAGAACACGATGTAGGGCGCCTCCGGCCGGGCCGCGGCCTTCTGCGCCAGTTTGAACGAGTCGCCGGTGACGTCGGCGAACTGGATGACCTCGTCCCGCTGGTAGTGGTGGCCGAGGACGAACACCCGGTCGCCGAGGGACTCCTTGGCGGCGCGGGCGCGTTCGACGAGCGCGGGGTCGGAGGCGGCCGGCAGCTCGCCGGGGCAGTCCACGCCGCGCTCGCTCGCGGGGTCGGCGCCGCTGCCGAGCAGCAGCAGCGGAAGGTCGCTTACCGGGGTGGTCACGGCGGTCTCCCTTCGCGACGGAGGCTTATCGTCGCTTTGACGACTAATGATGGCACATCCCGGCGGCGCCGGTGATGTGACGTAGAACGCACCGCGTCCGCGCGTTAAACACGGCCGATAAGCGGAATGGCCATGTAGCGAGGTACGTTGTCCTACGAGAAGAGGCGTACGACGTCCTCCAGGACAAGCGACAGTCCGCCGCATCGCGGCGCAGCGAGACCCGGGAGCTGAACACATGACGGTTTCAGGCGAGACCACGCAGGAGACCACGCAGCAGGGCGTCGTCCTCACCGACGCCGCCGCCGAGAAGGCCAGGGGCCTGCTCGAGCAGGAGGGCCGCGACGACCTTGCGCTGCGTGTCGCCGTGCAGCCGGGCGGCTGCTCCGGCCTGATCTACCAGCTCTTCTTCGACGAGCGGGAGATGGACGGCGACCAGATCCAGGACTTCGAGGGCCTGGCCGTGCGCGTCGACCGGATGAGCGCGCCGTACCTGACCGGCGCCACCATCGACTTCGTCGACTCGATCGAGAAGCAGGGCTTCACGATCGACAACCCCAACGCGTCGGGCTCCTGCGCCTGCGGCGACTCCTTCAACTAGGCGCACTCCGCGGCGACTCCGGCAGTCCGGGCCCGCGGCGGGGCGTGCGAGATCGCTCAAGCCGGGTTCGAGGAGCGTTCGAAGGGGCGGGCGGACGATATGTCCGGCCCGCCCTTTTCGCTTCCGCGGCCGCGCTCCGGTCGTGATCCGCGGTGCGATGGGAACGAAGTAGTCTTTCCGGGTTCGAAACAGCCGGTGAACAGCCGGACGACCACGACGAGGAGAGCGACGCCGTGCGCATCGCCGTGACTGGCTCCATTGCGACCGACCATCTGATGACCTTCCCCGGCAGGTTCACCGACCAGCTCCTGCCCGACCAGCTGGACCGGGTGTCGCTGTCCTTCCTGGTGGACGAGCTGGAGATCCGCCGCGGCGGCATCGCCGCCAACATCTGCTTCGGCATGGGCAGCCTCGGCAAGGAGTCGGTCCTCGTCGGCTCCGTCGGCGACGACTTCGCCGACTACCGGTCCTGGCTCGAACGGCACGCGGTCGACACCGCGTCCGTGCACGTGTCGGACGTCCACCACACGGCCCGGTTCCTGTGCACCACCGACCAGGACCAGAACCAGATCGCCACGTTCTACGCCGGCGCGATGAGCGAGGCCCGCTCCATCGAGCTGAAGCCGGTCGCCGACCGCGTCGGCGGGCTCGACCTCGTCGTCGTCAGCCCCAACGACCCCGACGCGATGCTCCGGCACACCGCCGAGTGCCGGACGCGCGGCATCCCGTTCATCGCCGACCCGTCCCAGCAGCTCGCCCGCATGGACGGCGCCGACGTCCGCCGCCTCATCGACGGCGCCGCGTACCTGTTCACCAACGAGTACGAGAAGGCGCTCTGCGAGGAGAAGACCGGCTGGAGCGGCGCGGAGATCCTGTCCCGCGTCGGCGTCCGGGTCACCACCCTCGGCGCCAAGGGCGTCGTCATCGACCGCGAGGGCGAGGAGGGCGTGCACGTCCCCTGCGTCCCCGTCGAGGACGTCGCCGACCCGACCGGCGTCGGCGACGCCTTCCGCGCCGGCTTCCTGTCGGCGACCGCGTGGAACCTGCCGCTGGAGCGCGCCGCGCAGGTCGGCTGCGCCATCGCCGCGTACGCCCTCGAGGCCGCCGGGCCGCAGGAGTACGCCCTCGCCCGGCAGGCGTTCCTCGACCGGTTCGGCGCCGCGTACGGCGCGGCCGCCGCCGCCGAGATCGCCGAGCACGTCAGCTGCCCGAACCCGTAACCGGAAGGGCGGTGGGGAAGGGCCGCGCCGCGAGGCGCGGCCCTTTCGCGTTCAGGGGGCCGGGCGTCAGCCGGGCGTCAGTACGTCCGGCGGATGTGGAAGCCCCAGCCGCCCTGCTGGAGGGTCTCCTCGCGGACGAAGTCCTGCGACTTCATGCGGCACCAGGCGGGGACGTCGGTGCGGGCGGCGGCGTCGTCGGCGAGGACGGCGACGACCTGCCCGACCGGCACCTCGCGGATCCGCTCGGCCAGCATGATGATCGGGATGGGGCACTTGCGGCCCAGCGCGTCGATGACGAGCACGGGCGGCGGCCCGGCCGCGGGCGCCTCCGGCGGCGGCGCCGCGCCGGCGGGCGCCGTCCCGTTCCTGGCGCGGCCTCGGAACCTCATGGGCGCGACCGCCTCCCTGTCTCGAAGGTCTGCGACGTCTCGAAGGTGCGCGACGTCTCGAAGGTGCGCGACGTCCGCGGACGGGTCGTCCGGGGGCTCGCCGTCCGGCGGGTCATCGTCCGGGGGGTCATCGTCCGGCCGTCCTCATCGTCTCGCGGAGGCGGGCGACGGCGCCCGGGAGCACGGAGAGGAACCGGTCGACGTCCGCCGCGTCGACGCCACGCGGCAGCGATACCCGGACGTTCCCATGGGTAATCACTCCCATCGCCTCAAGCACGTGACTGGGACGCAGCGTATCCGCCGTGCACGAGCTGCCGGAGGAAACCGCGAAACCCAGCCGGTCGAGTTCGGTCAGCAGCGCCTCGCCCTCGACGTACAGGCACGAGAACGTCACCAGGTGCGGCAGCCGCCGGACAGGGTCGCCGACCACCTCGACGTCGGGCACGGTCCGCGGCACCTCCGCGCGGATGCGGTCCACCAGCGCGGAGACGCGCGGCGCGTCCGCCGCCATATCCGCACGGTACGCCTCCAGCGCGGCCGCCGCCGCCGCGATGGCGGGAACGTTCTCGAACCCGGGGACGCGGCGCCCCTCCCGCTCGTCGTCCGGCAGCGGCGAACGCCACCGGGCGCCCTTGCGCACGGCGAGGACGCCGACGCCCGCGGGCCCGCCCCACTTGTGGGCGCTGCCGGCGAGGAACGACCAGCCGCCGGGGACGCCGGCGCGCCCGAGGGACTGGGCGGCGTCCACGAACAGCGGGACGCGGGCGGCGCGGCAGGCCGCCGCCGCCTCGTCGACGGGCTGGACGGTGCCGACCTCGTGGTTGGCCGACTGCAGGCACGCGAGCGCGGTGTCCGGGCGCAGCGCCGCGGCGAACTCCTCCGGGTCGGCGCGGCCCGCGCGGTCGACGCCGACGACGGTCACCTCGCCGCCGTCGCGCTCGTGCCGCTCGGCGGCGTGCAGCACGCTGGAGTGCTCCACCGCGCTCACCACCAGGTGCCGCCCGACCCGCCGGCGCGCCTGGAGCCCCCCGAGGACCGCCAGGTGCACCGCCTGGGTGCCCGAGGACGTGAACGACACCTCGTCGGCGCGCGCGCCGACGACGCCCGCGACGCGTGCGCGGGCCCGGTCCAGCAGGAGCCGCGCGCCGCGCGCCGTCCCGTAGAGCCGCGCGGGATCGGCCCAGCCCGCGTCCAGCGCCGCGAGGAGCGCGGCCCGTCCCGCCGGGTGCGGCGGCTCGGTGGACGCGGCGTCGAAGTAGGCGGCCCGGGAAGGGGCGCCCGGCGTGCTCGGATCGGCCACGCGGAAACACTAACCGGGCACCCGATCGGGGGTTCCGGCGACCCTCGCGCTAGGGTGTCCACCACACGTGTAAACAGTGATCTCACCGCCCGGCCGACCGGGCTTCATCCGTGGGGAAGGCATTCCGTGAGTCCGACCCGCTCTGGGGAGCGGCGTACGCCTGTGCGCAGTCGCCGCGCATTGAAAAGCGCCGGTGCACTAGGGCTGCTGGCGCTCGCCGCCACTGGCTGCAGTGGTTCCCGGCTGGGCCTGCCCGAGCCGATCAGCGTCCAAGGCGAGCGCATGCTCCACCTGTGGCAGGGCTCCTGGATCGCGGCGTTCGCGGTCGGGGCCGTCGTCTGGGGCCTGATCATCTGGGCGGTGCTCTTCCACCGCAAGCGCTCCGACGACCTGCCGCCTCAGGTCCGCTACAACATGCCGATCGAGATCCTCTACACGGCGGTCCCGTTCGTCATCATCGCGGTCCTGTTCTACTTCACCGCACGCGACGAGAACTTCGTCGAGAAGACCACCGACAATCCCGCGGTGGTCGTCGACGTGACGGCGTACCAGTGGAGCTGGCAGTTCGACTACAAGGAGGGCGGCAAGACCGTCGCCACCGTCACCGGCGTGCCGGTGGCCCCCAACGGGCCCGCTCCGGGCAAGCCGGTCATGACGATCCCCGCCGGCAAGACCGTCCGGGTGAAGCTGCACTCCAACGACGTGATCCACTCGTTCTGGGTTCCCGCGCTGATCTACAAGAAGGACGTCATGCCGGGGTACACCAACGAGTTCGAGTTCACGGCGACCAAGCTCGGCACCTATGAGGGCCGCTGCGCCGAGCTCTGCGGCGTCGACCACAGCAAGATGCTGTTCCAGATGCGGGTCGTGACGCCGGAGCAGTACGACAAGTTCATCGCAGATTCGAAGCAAGCACTGGCCGCGGGAGGTGGGAAGTGACCGCGACGAGTCACGCCCCGAGCGCGCCGATCGCCGCGCCGCGGACGAGCAAGGGGCGCATCATCGCCTCCTGGATGTCGTCCACCGACCACAAGGTGATCGGCTACCTCTACCTGATCACCTCGTTCATCATGTTCCTGTTCGGCGGCGTGCTCGCCCTGCTGATCCGCGCGGAGCTGTTCGAGCCGGGGCTGCAGGTCGTCAGCAACGAGCAGTACAACCAGCTGTTCACCATGCACGGCACGATCATGCTGCTGATGTTCGCGACGCCGCTGTTCGCGGGCTTCACCAACGTCATCATGCCGCTGCAGATCGGCGCGCCGGACGTGGCGTTCCCGCGGCTGAACATGCTGGCGTACTGGCTCTTCCTGTTCGGCAGCCTCATCGTCATCGCGGGCTTCCTGACCCCGGGCGGCGCGGCCAGCTTCGGCTGGTTCGCCTACGCCCCGCTGTCGGACGCGGTCCGCTCGCCGGGCGTCGGCGGCGACATGTGGGTGATGGGCCTCGCGATGTCGGGCTTCGGCACCATCATGGGCGCGGTCAACTTCATCACCACGATCCTGTGCATGCGCGCGCCGGGCATGACGATGTTCCGGATGCCGATCTTCACCTGGAACGTCCTGCTGACCTCCATCCTGGTCCTGCTGGCGTTCCCGGTCCTCGCCGCCGCGCTGCTGGCCCTGGAGGCCGACCGCAAGCTGGGCGCGCACATCTTCGACGCCGCGCACGGCGGCGCGCTGCTCTGGCAGCACCTGTTCTGGTTCTTCGGGCATCCGGAGGTCTACATCATCGCCTTGCCCTTCTTCGGCATCGTGACGGAGATCCTCCCGGTGTTCAGCCGCAAGCCCGTCTTCGGCTACATCGGCCTGGTGTTCGCGACCATCAGCATCACCGGCCTGTCCATCACCGTGTGGGCGCACCACATGTTCGTGACCGGCCAGGTCCTGCTGCCGTTCTTCTCCTTCATGTCGTTCCTCATCGCCGTGCCCACGGGGGTGAAGTTCTTCAACTGGGTGGGAACCATCTGGCGAGGGCAACTGACGTTCGAGTCGCCGATGCTGTGGTCGCTGGGCTTCCTGGTGACGTTCCTGTTCGGCGGTCTCACCGGCGTCATCCTGGCCTCCCCGCCGATGGACTTCCAGCTCTCCGACTCCTATTTCGTGGTGGCGCACTTCCACTACGTCGTCTTCGGCACGGTGGTGTTCGCGATGTTCGCGGGCTTCTACTTCTGGTGGCCGAAGTGGACCGGCAAGATGCTGAACGACCGGCTCGGCCACGTGCACTTCTGGATGCTGTTCATCGGCTTCCACGGCACGTTCCTCGTCCAGCACTGGCTGGGCGCCGCGGGCATGCCCCGCCGGTACGCCGACTACGCCTCCGAGTTCCAGGGCCTGAACGAGATCTCCACCATCTTCTCGTTCATCCTCGGCGCCTCGATGCTGCCGTTCTTCTACAACGTCTACATCACGTGGAAGAAGGGCAAGAGGGTCGAGGTGGACGACCCGTGGGGCTACGCCAACTCGCTGGAGTGGGCGACGTCGTGCCCGCCGCCGCGGCACAACTTCAACTCGATCCCGAAGATCCGTTCCGAGCGGCCGGCGTTCGACCTGCACCACCCGTACGCGGGTGCGAAGGGCGAACTCGCCGGGACGAAGGGGGAGTAGCCGATGCGCGTCCAGGCGTTCATGTTCTACGGGTGCGCGGTCTTCTTCCTCGCGACCGACGTCGTGTACTGGCTCTGGTCCAAGGACTGGACGGGCACGACGGCGCTCGGGCTGGCCGTCGGCCTCGCCGGGCTGATCGGGTTCTACGTCCACTTCACGGTCCGCCGCCTCGAGCGGGCGAACGCGGGCCCGCTGTTCGAGGACGACCCCGAGGGCAACGTCGCCGACGCGGCCGGTGAGCTGGGCTTCTTCAGCCCGCACAGCTGGTGGCCGCTGTTCGTCGCGCTGTCGGCGACGGCCGTGGCGCTCGGCGTCGTGTTCGGCTGGTGGCTGGTCATCCTCGGCGTCTGCGCCGCGGTCCTGACCACCATCGGTCTGGTCTTCGAGTACTACCGGGGTCATTTCGCCCACTGATCAGTAAAAGAACCCCATCGGGGGCCGGTGTCCGCTTTTTTGCGGGTACCGGCCCTTTCACATACTGGGCGCCGTTCCAGCGACCGGGCTGGGCAGGCGGACCTATCGCCCAGGAGGACGACCGGGGGGACCACATGCGGGTGGGCGTCTCAGGACCGGGGGAGCGGGGACGGCGCACCGCCGCCGTGCTCGTCGGAGCGAGCGTCGTGGCCGGCGCCGCGGCGTGCTCGGGCGGCGGTGAGTCGGACGGCGCGAACGCCGTGCGGCTCGCGGTGTCGCCGACGAGCGGAGGGAAGCTCAGGCCGGACAGCCCGATCGACGTCCGGGCCCACGGCGGCACGATCGAGAACGTCACGGTGTCGGCGGGGGGCGGCGCGGTCGAGGGGGATCTCAGCGCGGACCGGACGCGGTGGCGGTCGCGCTGGTCGCTGACGCCGGGGGAGACCTACACCGTCGCCGCGACGGCGCTCGGGAAGGACGGCGGGACGCGGACGGTCTCCAGCCGCTTCGCCACCGCCGAGGTCGCGAAGACGAACGGCGCGACGGTCGAGGCGCCGTACGACAAGGAGACCGTCGGCGTCGGCGTCCCGATCATCATGAACTTCCAGCGCCCGGTGAAGGACCGGGCGGCGGTCGAGCGGGCGCTGGAGGTCACCGCCGACAAGACCGTGGAGGGCGCGTGGCACTGGTTCGGGGACCGGCAGGTCGTCTTCCGGACGAGGCAGTACTGGCCCGCGCACACGAACGTGCGGTTCCAGGCGCACCTCAGCGGCGTGCGCACCGGCGGGGACGAGTACGGCGGGAAGGACTACGCCGTCGGCTTCAAGATCGGCGACTCGCACGTGTCCACGGCGGGCGAGGACAACCACAAGATGGTCGTGACGGTCAACGGCAAGAAGGTCCGGACCATCCCGACCAGCATGGGGCGCGGCGGTTCCCGCAAGTACACCACCACCAACGGGGTCCACCTGACGATGGCCAAGGAGGACCCCACCGTCATGACGTCGGACTGGATGGGGGTCGCCCCCGGAAGTCCCGGCGGGTACAGCCTGACCGTGTACAAGTCCGTGCGGATCTCCAACAGCGGCGAGTACGTCCACAGCGCGCCGTGGTCCGTCGGCAGCCAGGGGCAAGAGAACGTCAGCCACGGCTGCATCAACATCAGCCCGTCCAACGCGAAGTGGTTCTACAAGCTCAGCTACCGGGGCGACCCCGTGACGGTGACGGGCACCAGCCGGGAGCTGGAGCCCGACAACGGCTGGGGCTTCTGGCAGGTCGGCTGGAACGACTGGGTGAAGGGCGGCGCGCTGAAGCGGCCGGTGACGACCGCGCCGCACCTGGACGCGGCGACGCTGTCCGCGCAGCAGGGGAACGGCGCCAAGCCCAAGGACGGGGAGAAGCAGGGTGCCGAGGGGAACTGACGCCCCGGCCTACCGGCGGAGCGGCGGCGGGACCTCGGCGCCGTTCATGCGGGCCCAGTCGCGGGCCATCGCGATCCGGTCGGGCCCCGACGGATGCGACATCCACAGGAGGTACTCGAGGGCGTCGGGGCTCAGATCGGAGATGTTGCGCACGGACAGCTCGTGCTGCATCGACACGAACGTCGACGGGTCGCGGGTGAGGTGCAGGGCGTGCGCGTCCGCGCGGGCCTCGACGCGCCGGCTGACGAGGTTCTGCACGGGGGCGGCGAGCTGCGTCCCGAGGGCCACGAGCGCGAGCAGCAGCGCGATGGTGCGCGGGTCCGCGGCCCCGCCCCCGCCGGGCGGCTCCGGCGGGGCGCCGCCGGGGTCCACTCCCGCGCGCCGCAGGAGGCGCGGAGAGGTCATCAGCAGGTACAGCAGGCACAGCGCCCCGGCGATGCCCAGCGCGCCCACGAGCGTCCCCCACAGGACGTCGTCGCGCTTGGCGTGGCCCAGCTCGTGCCCGACGATCGACTCGATCCGCGGGCGCGGCGACTTCAGCAGCGTGTCGTAGAGGACGATGCGGCGCGTGGAGCCGAAACCGGACACGTAGGCGTTCAGCGCCGTCGTCCGGCGGGAGGCGTCCGCGACGAGGACGTCCCGCACGGGCACGCCGTCCCGTTCCGCCATGGCGAGGAGGTCGCTGCGCAGCGGCCCCCGCTCCAGCGAGTGGAACTTGTTGAAGACCGGCTCGACGGCGACCGGGTAGATGAACGACACGAGGACGACGAGGACGAACCCGCCGGCGGCGGCGCCCGTCCACCAGTAGCGGGGGAAGCGGCGGACGAGCGCGTAGAGGAGCAGCAGCGCGATCGTGTAGACGACCCAGGTGACGCCGAGCGACTTGAGCTGGTCGACGAGCCAGGCGGGCCAGCTCTGCGTGGACAGCCCGTAGCGGCGCAGGACCGACTCGCTCCAGACGTCGAACGGGAGCCCGGCGAGGCGCAGCACCGTCGTCAGCGCGAGGACGGCGAGGACGACGCGGAGCGGACGGCGGCGGACGCGGGCCGTGACGCGGCCGATGAGGCGGGCGCCGAGCGGAGTGAGGCCGAGGACGAGGACCACCGCGAGGCCGGCCAGGAGCCCCGCGTAGGCGGGCGGGTTGACGGCGGAGTCGAACGCCCTGGAGCGGGCGATCTCGGCGGGGGAGAAGTCGAGCGCGGGGTCGGCGGCGGCGTGCCCGCCGGGGACGCGGCCGGGCAGCGGGTTCCACGGGGTGGTCAGCGCGAGCACCGCGCCCACGGCGACGAACAGCACGGCGGCGGCGGTGCCGGCGGCGACGCGGGGGCGCCGCGTCCCGCTCGCGTCCGCCTCCGGCGGGGGGACGGCCCCCGGCTCCACCCGGTTCGCTGCGCTCATGCGAGCTCCTTCTTCACATAGTCGCGCCACAGGGTGGTGAAGCGGTCGCGGTTGAGGCCGAGCGCGTCGCGCAGCGCGGCGGCCTCGGGGGCGCGCCCGGCGGCCCGGTAGAGCCGCACGAGCGTCGCCTCACCGTACCGGTCGGCGACCATCCGGCAGGCGAGCCAGGCCTCCTGGTAGGACTGGGAGAGGCGCGGGGAGCCGCCCGCGAAGTCGGCGGCCGCCGGCAGCGCGGCCGGGAGCCGTCCCGCGGCGACCTCGCGGCGCAGCTCGCCGGCCGCCGACCGGACGCCGATCCCGGCCCGCCGGTAGCCGACGTAGTCGGCGAAGCCCTCGATGAGCCACAGCGGGGTCCGCCGGTCGCGGGCGCCGCCGGTGGCGACGTGGGTCAGCTCGTGCGTGAGGACCACGTCGCGGCCCAGTTCGTTGAGCCGGCCGAAGGTGCCGGGGGAGACGATGACGCGGTCCTCGCCGCGGCCCGCTCCGCCCGGTCCGCCGGCCGAGGGCGCGACGGCGGCGAGGGCGGCGATCTCGTCGAGGCTCTGGCCGGGGCCCGCGAGCGCGGACGCGAGCCGCGGGTCGGCGGGGACGAGCGCGACGACCCGCTGCGCCCAGCCCCGGCCGACGACGCCGGTGACGACGGGCACGGCGGCGTCCAGGCGCTCGGCGATGCCTTCGAGGCCGGTGGTGTCGCCGATGGCGAGGGTGGCGCGGCCTCTGACCACGGTGAGCGGGCCGCCGTCCCAGATGTCGGCGTCGTCGGTGAGGCCGCGGGACGTCCCGTCTCCGACGATCGTCCACGTGCCGAAATCGGGGGCGAGGGTGAGGTACCGGGTGCGGGCCACATGGCCCTTGTCGAACCCCCGCAGCTTGTAGCGCATCTCCACGCGGACGACCGCGCTGTCCCCGTGCACGGCCTGCGTGCCGGAGAGGCGCTCCTGCCAGCCCTCCAGCGGGAGCTTGCGGAGGTTGTCGTACATGCGGGACTGGACGTCCTGGAACGCCTTCGGCGCGTCGCTCACCGTGGCGAGGAAGGCGACGCGGTCGCCGCTCCGGACGGCTCGCGTCCGGTTGGCGAGGACGGCGGCGGCGGCGCCGGGGCTGAACGTCCCGGCCGCCGTGGACGCGCCGTCCCGGGACGCGCGGCCGTCCGGCGCGCCGCCGCCGGACCGGGCGCCGAGCACGCCGGCGCCGCCCGCGAGCAGCGCGGCGGCCCCGCCCGCGCCCAAGGCGAGGGCCCTGCGCCGCGAGACGGGGCCGCCGTGCTCCGGGGCGCCGGGCTCGGGGCCGCCGTGCTCCGGGGGGCCGTCCTCCATGCGCGTGATCCTATGCAGCCCGCGCCGCCGGGTGCGCCGTCACGACCCGTAGTCGGGGTATCCGTAGCCGACGACGTCGTCGGTCGAGCGCTCCTTGACCTTGACGGCGTTGCCGGTGTTGCCCTCGACGGCCTCGATGGTGCCGTCGTCGACCTTCTCGACCACCAGGCCGACGTGCCGGATGTCCTTGACCGCCTTGCTGCCGCTCCAGGCGTAGAAGACGATCGCGCCGGGCCTCGGCTCGGTGCCCCAGCGGCCGTGCTCCTGGAACCACCTGGCGTGCTCGACCGTCCAGGCGTCGCTGCCGACCTGGTCGGCGAGGCCGACCTGCTCGCCGACCCAGGACACGAACATGTCGCACCACTGGGCGTCGCTGTAGCCGCCGACGGAGCCGCCGTCGCGGGCGACCGTCTCCTTGGCGCGGGCGGTGCCCATGTACCACTTCTGGAACTTGGTCTCGCCGCCGCCGTCCTCCTGCACGCCCACCTGGGACTTGGCGATCTCGATGGCCTCGGCCGCGGTGGGCCGCGACGCGGAGGCCCGCGGGGCGGCCCTCCTGGGGGCGGCCGCCTTCGGCTCGCCCTCCGGCGCCTTCCCCGGCGCCGCCTTGGACGTGCCGCCGGACCCGCCTTCGGACGTGCTCTTCGACGGTTTCCGCTCCGCCTTCTGGGCGGTGGCGGCGCCGGCCGCCGTGGCCGCCGGGGCGGACCCGAACGGCAGGACGGACGCCTGCGCGGTGGCCGCGGCGGTGCCGAGGACGGCGGCGCCGACGAGGATGCCGCCGGTCGTCCACCAGGTGACGGTCAGGGAGTTCTGCTTGCGGTGCCTGCCCGAGGACTTCTCGGGCCTGCCCGGGGTCTTCTTGCGGTGCGCGCCTGGCACGGGGGAGTCTCCTCGACTTCCATGCCGCCTACCGGGTTAGCTGACGGGTTCGGGCGTGGAAGCCGCCCTACGGCCTGCGGGCAGGCCGATTCACCCCGAAACG
Organism: Actinomadura sp. GTD37; assembly: GCF_041951365.1. NCBI lineage: Bacteria > Bacillati > Actinomycetota > Actinomycetes > Streptosporangiales > Thermomonosporaceae > Actinomadura > Actinomadura sp. GTD37. The sequence goes on along the minus strand of NZ_JBGNUS010000002.1, from coordinate 711,269 downwards.
AGAAGGACACGATGGGTCCCCGGCTCCGCGTCCGGCGCGCGTGCGCGCGGCGGACGCGGACTCGGCGGTGGCGTGCCCCGTTGCGGGCACGCCGGTTCGGATGTGGATGCTCCGGCGGGCGGGGCCGCCCGCGGAGCGCAGGGGTGCTCGGGACGCGGCCGCGTCTGCGGCCGCGCCCGGGCGACGCTGCGGAACTCACTCCTTCGTTCTCCCAAGACGCCTACCGGGTTAGCTGACGGGTTCGGGCGTGGAAGTGGCCCTACGGCGGCTCTCACCGGAACGGGAGAGACGCGCCGATTCACCCCGGTCGCCGGAATGCCCGTCCGGGAGGTGTCCCGGACTCCGGCGGTGTGGGTCCCCGGTTCCGCGCTGCGGCGGATTCGGCGCTGCCGCTGCGATCCTGGGGGCGAGATGGGGCCCGGCGCGGGACCTGTCTCCCGCGTGCGAAAGAGCGGCGCTGATGTTGTGGACGGACGCCTGCCCCATGCCGGGGGGCGTCCGGATGCCCGGTCCGGAGGAAACCGCCGTGGCAGCGCTCTCAGCGCCATGCACGCTGCGGGCGTGCGCACGGTGGGCCGGGCCGGCCGCGGCCTGCGTGCAGGCCGCGTGCTCTGGCGGTGCGGCACCGTCGGGTGCCGCGGGGCGGCGCGTGGGTCGTGCCGCCCGGGGGGAGCGGCGCGTGGCTCGCGCCGCCGGCACGCGGCGGCTGGATGCGCCGCGTGGGGCCGAAGCGCCTGGTGGGCGCCGCGGGTCCGCGGCGTCTGGAGGGCGCCGGGGTGGTGACAAGGTACCAAAGCCCCAACAGAAGGCAAACCCCCCCAAAATCAACAACGGACCAGGTCAAGCCTGGTCCGTTGCCGACGAGAGCTCCGTCATGCCCCGCGCGGGGGGCGGCGGCGGGGCGTCAGGGACGCCCGGCGCCGTAGTAGCCGTTGAGGTAGTAGCCCGACGTGATGCTCACGATCTGCACGTTCTTGCCGGTGCTCGGAGCGTGGATCATCTTGCCGCCGCCCACGTACATCCCGACGTGGCCGAGGCTGTTGAAGAAGACCAGGTCACCGGGCTGGAGGCTGCTCTTGGCCACCCGCTTGGTGGCGGCGTACTGCGAGTTGGTCGTGCGGGTGATGCTGACGCCCGCCGCGGCCCACGCCTTCATCGTCAGGCCGGAGCAGTCGTAGGAGCCCGGACCCTCCGCGCCGTACTGGTACGGCTTGCCGAGCTGGGCGTAGGCGAAGTCGAGCGCCGTGCGCGCCGAGCCGCTGGCCGGGCCGTTGTAGGTGCCGCCCGTGCCGCCGCCGCCCGAGGCCCCGCCGCCGGAGGACGTGCCGCCGCCGAGGCTGCGCAGCAGCGTCTTCTGCTTCTTGACCTGCTTGTCGAGCTCGTTCTTCTTCTTCTTGAGCTCGTCCTGCTTCTGCTTCACCTCGTCGTAGGCCGTCTTGGCCTGCGACTGCTCGCGGCGGAGCCGCTGCGCGGTCGCGAGGAACTGGGTGAGCTGGGAGCTGCGCTCGTGCGACAGGTGGGAGAAGACGGCCGCCTGGTCGAGGATGGCCTGCGGGTCCCTGCTGCCCACGAAGCCCGTCACGTCCGCGGAGTCGCCGTTCTTGTAGGCGTCGGCCGCCATCTGGGCGATCCGGGAGCGCTGCTGCTCGAAGGCGGTCTGCTCCTGCTTGCTGGCCCTGGTCGCCGCCGTGTACTTCTTCTTGGCGACCTTGAGCTTCTCCATGTTCTGGTTGTACTTCTCGACCTCTTGGTCCATCAGCTCGTTGAGCTTGTCGAGCTTCTTCTGGGCCTGCGCCCTGGTCGGCTTGGGGTCGGCGTGCGCCACCACCGGGACAGACGCCAGGGAGGCCGTCAGGCTCAGGCAGACGACGGCCGCCAGGCGACGGGAGGCGCCTCTGCCCGCCTTGCCGCCCCTCCGGTCACGCCTCTGCGCTGGTGCCCCGATGAGATCTTTGGCCACGGTCCGTTTCGCCCCTCTCAGTCCACGACGTCAGCCGATGACACTAGCGACGGGCAACAACCGTCACAACCGATTCGTCACTCTTTGATTGATATCGGCGATCATTGTCGCTCATTCGTGATGACATGATCACAGAGCGCGACGCGTCCCTTATGAAAGCCTTATGGGCTCCTTATGACCGGGCCAGCCGGCGCAGCAGCAGCGCGGACGGGCAGGCCCGCGCGTCGGCCCGGCGGGCCGCGTCGGCGACCTCCCGGTCCGAGGACACCACGACCACGGGACGGCCCGGCGGCTCGGCCCGCACCAGCTCGACGATCATCTCGTCCGCCGTCTGGCCCGGCGCGCTGAACCGCACCCGGACCCCGCGCGGCGCGACGATCGCCACCGGCGCGTCCAGTTCCGCGCCGTCGAACACGCACGTCACCTCGGCGCGGGTCTGCGCCGCGAGCCCGCCGAGCCCGGACACCAGCCGGCTGCGCTGGTCCGACAGCGGCAATTCCCCGTAGCCGGTCTTCGTGACGTTGTAGCCGTCGACCACCAGGTGCACCTGCGGCAGCGTCAGCAGCCGGTCGAGCAGCTGCGGGTCGCCGTCGGACACGGCCCGGCCCGGCAGCGCCCGGTGCGGCTGCCCGCCGACCACGTCGGCGGGACGGCCGATCGTGGAGGGCAGCGCCAGCTCGCGGCGGACGCCCTGCGCCGCGTCCACGAGCGTGTCGAGCAGCATCCGCAGCCGGACGTCGTCGACGTTGCGGCCCTCCCGCGCGGCGCGCTTGGCGGTCTCCGCGGCCGCCTCCGCCTGCGCCGCGCGGGCGCGCAGCCTGCGCAGCTCCTTCTCGGCCGCCGCCGTCGACTCGCGGGCGGCGGCCAGCTCCAGCTCGCTGCCGGCGGCGACCTCGCCCGCCCGCTCCTCCGCGGCGCGGAACCGGGTGCGGGCGTCGTGCAGCTTGCGGCGCAGCTCCGCGACCTCGGCCTTGGTCTCGCGCAGCTCGGCGCGCAGCTTGTCCAGCTCGGCGGAGCGCGCGCCGCGGGCGGCGGCCAGCTCGTCCTTCAGCGCGGCGACGCGGCGCTCGGCGGCCTCCTCCTCCGACGCGGTCGCGGAGCGCTCCAACTCGGCGCGCGCGGACTCGACGAGCCCGGTCCAGCCCGCCGGGCGCAGCAGGTAGGCCAGCACCGCGACGCGCACCGGGTCGGCGGCCGGCGGCACCCGCCCGTCCTCGACCGCCTCCACGAGGCCGGCCTGCGTCTCGCGCAGCGGCCCGGCGACCCGCGCCCGGAAACCGGGGTCCTTCTCCAGCACCGCCGCGATGTGCTGCCCGGCGAGCTTGGCGCGCTTGCGGCGCTCGAACCGCGCGAACCGGCGCAGCGGGGCGGGGACCTCGTCGGCGGGCAGCGACCCGATCAGGTCGGCGGCGGCCTCCACCACCGACTGCCGCACGGGTTCGGGAAGGGGCCTGCCCAGACTCTCCGCGGACTCCGCGCAGCCGGGGGTCGCTTCGGGGCCGCTGTCGATGATCCCGCTCCTTCCGGGCTACGCCGCCGGTGGGCTGTGTCTTCCCTGCCGCCCCGGGTCTAATCGGCGATCGACAAGGGCGGACGTGCGATCGGACGAATCGCGCCGGGCTCCCCCGAGCCGTCCCCCGCGGCCCCCGCCCGGCGGGACGTGCCGGCGCGTCCAACCCTAGCGGCCCGAGCTTCTGTCGGTGGGGTCCTCTACGGTCGCGCACATGACGGCTGCGCACGGTGTCCAGGGCGCCGGTACTCGGGCCGAGGCCGTCCAGGGCACCCTGGACGACCTGGGCACCCCGCTCTCCGAGGTCACCTTCGTGGTGGTCGACCTGGAGACGACGGGCGGCTCGGCCGCCGACTCGGCCATCACCGAGATCGGCGCGGTGAAGGTCCGCGGCGGAGAGGAGCTCGGCGAGCTGGGGACGCTCGTCGACCCCGGCGGCCCCGTCCCGCCGTTCATCACCGCGCTGACCGGCATCACCACCGCGATGGTCACGGCGGCGCCGCGCATCGAGTCGGTGCTGCCGGCGTTCCTGGAGTTCGCGCGCGGCTGCGTGCTCGTCGCGCACAACGCCCCGTTCGACATCGGCTTCCTGAAGACGGCCTGCGCCCAGAACGGCCGCGCCTGGCCCGCGTTCCCCGTCGTCGACACCGTCGACCTGGCGCGGCGCGTCCTGTCCAAGGACGAGGTGCCCAACTGCAAGCTCGGCACCCTGGCCCGCTTCTTCCGGACGTCCAACGAGCCGACGCACCGCGCGCTCGCCGACGCCCGCGCCACCGTGGAGGTCCTGCACGGCCTCATCGAGCGGCTCGGCTCGTTCGGCGTCACCTCGCTGGAGGAGATGCGCGGCTTCGCCAAGGCGCCCACGCCCGAGCAGCGCCGCAAGCGCCACCTCGCCGACGACGTGCCGTCCACCCCCGGCGTCTACCTGTTCGAGGACCACGCGGGCGAGGTGCTGTACGTCGGCAAGAGCGGCGACCTGCGCTCGCGCGTCCGCAGCTACTTCACCGGCTCGGAGACGCGGTGGCGCGTCCGGGAGATGGTCGGCCTCGCCGAGAACGTCCGGACGATCGTGTGCGCCACCGGGCTGGAGGCCGAGGTCCGCGAGCTGCGGCTGATCGCCGAGCACAAGCCGCGCTACAACCGGCGCTCCAAGTTCCCCGAGCGGGCGATCTGGCTGAAGCTGACCGTCGAGCCGTTCCCGCGGCTGTCGATCGTGCGGGAGTGCCGCGCCGACGGCGCCCGCTACCTCGGGCCGATCTCGTCCCGCCGCCAGGCCGAGGAGGCCCGCGCCGCGCTGCAGGAGGCCGTCCCGCTGCGCCAGTGCACCCAGCGGCTGACGCTCCGGCTGATCGAGCGCGGCAAGGCCCGCGCGTGCGCGCTCGCCGAGATCGGCCGCTGCGGCGCGCCCTGCGACGGGCGCGAGTCCGCCGACGCCTACAACGTGCACGCCGCGACGGCCCGCTCGGTCATGGAGGGCGACGTCCGCCCGGTGGTGGCCGCCGCCCAGGTGCGCATCGACCGGCTCGCGTCCGAGCTGCGCTACGAGGAGGCCGCCGCCCAGCGCGACCGGCTCGCCGCGTTCGTCCGCGCCGCCGCGCGCGGGCAGCGGCTCGCCGCGCTGGCCCGGCTCCCGGAGCTGGTGGCCGCCCGGCCCGCGTTCGACGGCGGCTGGGAGCTGTCGGTCGTGCGCTACGGCCGGCTCGCCGCCGCCGGGACCGTCCCGCCGCACGCCCAGCCCCGCCCCTACGTGGACGCGCTCATCGCCACCGCCGAGACGGTGTTCCCGCCCGCGGGCGAGGCGCCCGGCGGCGTCGCGCTCGGCGAGCCCCCGTCGGCGGGCGCCACCGCCGAGGAGATGGAGTGCGTGCTGCGCTGGCTCGACCTGCCCGGCGTCCGGCTGGTCGAGGTCGGCGGCCCGTGGACGTGCCCCGTCCACGGCGCCGAGGGCCTGCGCGAATGGATCGACAAGGCCTACGAGAAGCCGTACGGGCGGCACGAGGCGTCGCCTCCGAGGTCCGGCCGCCCACTAAGGTGACCGTGTGGCACTGCCCCTCTACGACAGCCAGCCGGCGCGCCGCATCCCGTGGGTGACGTACCTGCTGGTCGCGACGAACGTCGTGGTCTTCCTGCTGACGCCGATGTCGAACTTCGCCACCTGGTACGGCGAGGACCGGGTCCGCGAGTGCAGGGCCGCGCACTTCACCTACGAGTACGGCGCGGTGCCCAAGGAGCTGACCACCGGCGACCAGCAGCCCGTCCCGACCGCCATCGTGCGCGAGTGCGGGCCGGCGACCTTCGGCAAGGCGCCCTGGACGGCCGCGTTCACCTCGATGTTCCTGCACTCCGGCGCGCTGCACCTGCTGGGCAACCTGGTGGCGCTGTTCGTGGTCGGCATGGGCGTCGAGGACCGGCTCGGCCGATGGCGCTACCTCCTCAGCTACCTGCTGTTCGGGCTCGTCGCCGTCTACGGCTTCGCCTGGACGTCGCCGGACTCGACCGTCCCGCTCATCGGCGCGTCCGGGGCCATCGCGGGGGTGATGGGCGCCTACGTGATCCTCAACCCGCGGGGCCGCATCGTCAGCTGGGTGCCGCCGGTCATCGTGGTCAGGCTGCCGGTGTGGGTGGTGCTCGGGTACTGGTTCGTCCTGCAGTGGCTGTCGCTCGGCGACGAGGCGAGCAACGTGGCCTACACGGCGCACATCTACGGCTTCGCGGCCGGGGTGGTGTTCGCCCTGCTCGCCCGCCGCGCCGGCCCGGCCCACCGCCTGGCCGCGCTCAGCCGCGGCTGACCCTCCCGGTAGGGTCGGAGCGTCCGAATCCGAGGGGGAGGGTGTAGTGGTCACTGCGATCGTGTTCGTCAAGGCCGACGTCGCGCGCATCCACGAGGTGGCCGAGACGATCGCCGCGCTGGACGGCGTCAGCGAGGTCTACTCCGTCACCGGCGACCACGACCTCATGGCGATGGTCCGGGTGCGCCGCCACGAGGAGCTGAACGACGTCATCCCCGGCCGCGTCAACAAGGTCGACGGCGTGGTCGGCACCGAGACCCACATCGCCTTCCGCACCTACTCCCAGCACGACCTGGAGCAGGCGTTCGCCCTGGGGCTCCCCGACGCCGACTGAGCGCCTTCCGGGGGGCGCGGGGCCGTTGTCCCGCGGTCAGCCCGCGGTGACCAGGGACAGGGACAGGTCCCCGCAGGGCCGGGCGGCGTAGCCCGGGTTCTCGCGGTAGACGGCGCCGGGGGGCCAGCTCGCGGTGTTGGACGCCATGACGCGGCCGGGGGCGTTGACGACGAACGCGGGCGCGGGGATCTCGCGCAGCGCCGGGACGACCTCGTTCTCGAACGTCCGGGCGAACACGTCCGCCGCCGCGACGCCGGCGAAGGCCCCGCCGACGCGCACGGGCGCCGACAGGGTCAGCACGTACTCGTCGCTGCACAGGTAGTCGACGTAGGGGCCGCAGACGGTCCGCTCGGCGCCGCTCTCCGGGCCGGTGAACCACTCCCAGCGGGTGTAGTCGTAGAGGGCGCTGCGCTCGGGGTCCAGGTCGCGCAGCAGCCGGGACGGGCGGCCGGCGGGGCCCGCCTGCCACCACTCCAGGTGCCAGGCGGCGTCGGCGAGCAGCCGCGGCGCGGCGATGAACCCGAGGCCGCAGACGAGCGGGCCGAGCCGGGCGAGCAGCAGCGGGCGCAGGGGGGCGAGGTCGGCGCTGACGGGGGCGCGGCCGGCGCGGTGGACGTCCGCCAGGCACCGCGCCGTCGCGTCGCGGACCCGGGCCACGGTCTCGAAGACGCCGTCCAGGGTCGCGCGGACGTGTGCCGCCGCCGCGCCGACGGCCGGTGGCTCGGCGGGCATGGGTCCCCCTCGGGGTCAGAGTGCGAGCCGTCGTTCAATCAGACGTTCTACCGCATTCAAGACGTGACTTTCAGCTACATCGCGCGCTCGGGCGTCGTCGGCCCCCTCGATGGCGCCGACGATCGCGGCGTGCTCGGCGTCGACCCGGCCGCGCCGGTCCGGCAGGTCGTGCACGGCCCAGACCAGCGGGCCGATCTCGGCCTGCAGCCGGATCTCCTCCCGGGTGAGCCGGCCGGACTGGGACGCGGCGGCGACCTCCAGGTGGAGCCGGCCGTCCAGCCTGGACATCCCGGCCCCGGCGGCGGTGCCGGACATCTCCTCCAGCGAGCGGCGCAGCCGCCGGACGTCGCCGGGGAGCGAGCGCAGCGCGGCGAGGCGCGCGGCGGCCCCGGCGATGGCGGCGTAGTGGTCGCCGAGATCGCGGAGCTCTTCCGCGCTCAGCGAACGGAGCCGCTCGTCGAGGTCGAACGGCCTGGCGGGGGCCCGGACGAAGCTGCCGCCGCCCCGGCCGCGCCTGGTCTCGATGAGTCCTTGCTGACGCAAGGCCATCAGCGCTTCGCGTAGTGTGACCGTCGATATACCGAGATGTGCCGCCAGGTCGGTCTCGCTCGGCAACTGCTCCCCGTCGCCGAGGAGGCCGAGCGCGATCGCGTCGCCGAGCCGCCGCACGACCGCGTGCACCCGCGCGGTGTTGTCGACGGGAGCGAACACGACGAGGTGCGCGCTGTTCATGGGCCCCCTCCCGGTGTTGCACACAGTGATACCGGAACATCACTTGAACTGAAACCTATGAATCCATATGTTTTCGGTCATGCCGGTGACAGCGGTGAGGATCCGCGATCTGCGCAAGACCTTCGGTTCCGTCGAGGCGGTGGCGGGCGTCGACCTCGACATCGGGGACGGCGAGTTCTTCTCGATGCTCGGCCCGTCCGGTTCCGGGAAGACGACCGTGCTGCGGCTCATCGCGGGCTTCGAGCGCCCGACGTCCGGGACGGTGGAACTCGGCGGCGAGGACGTGACGGCGCTCCCGCCGTTCGACCGCGACGTCAACACCGTCTTCCAGGACTACGCCCTCTTCCCGCACATGGACGTGCTCCGCAACGTCGAGTACGGCCTCAAGGCGCGGCGGGTGCCGCGCGCCGAACGCCGTGAGCGGGCGCTGGAGGCCCTGCGCGGCGTCCGGCTCGACGGGATGGGGGCGCGCCGCCCCGGCGAGCTCTCGGGCGGCCAGCGCCAGCGGGTCGCGCTCGCCCGCGCGCTGGTGAACGAGCCGAAGGTGCTGCTGCTGGACGAGCCGCTCGGCGCGCTCGACCTGAAGCTGCGGGAGGAGATGCAGGTCGAGCTGAAGAGCCTGCAGCGCCGGGCGGGCATCACGTTCGTGTTCGTCACCCACGACCAGGAGGAGGCGCTGACCCTGAGCGACCGGGTCGCCGTCATGGCGGCCGGCCGGATCGAGCAGGTCGGCACGCCCGCCGAGATCTACGAGCGGCCCGCGACGGAGTTCGTGGCGGGGTTCGTCGGGACCTCCAACCGGATCGGCGGCGTCTGCGTCCGGCCGGAGAAGATCCACGTCGCGGCGGAGGGCGACGACGTGCCGGACGCGGGGGACCGGCACGCACTCGGCACGGTCGCCGAGGTCGTCTACGCGGGCGCGGTGACCCGCTTCGTCATCGACCTGGAGTCGGGGGACCGGGTCGTGGCGCTGCAGCAGAACCTGCGGACCTCGTCCATGGACGTGATGGGCCGGCGCGGAGCCCGCGTCCGGATCGGCTGGCACGAAGCGCACGAGTTCCAAGTCCCGGACGCCGGCGCGGGCTCCGCGCCGGCGCCCGCCTCCTGATTCACCCCCAACCCCCGAAATAAGGAGTTCCCCCATGTGGTCCACACGCATGGCGCTCGCCGCCGCGGCGACGCTGGCGATCGGACTGACGGCCGCGGCCTGCGGCGACTCGGGCGACGGCAAGGCGTCCGGCGCAGGGCAGGGCGGCTTCCCCGTCCCGAAGGTCCCGATGCTCCAGTCGCTCGGCGCGGGCGAGGGCGAGGTCAACCTGGTCGCCTGGGCGGGCTACGCCGAGGACGGCTCCAACGACCCGAAGGTCGACTGGGTCACCCCGTTCGAGAAGCAGACCGGCTGCAAGGTCAACACCAAGGTCGCCGGGACGTCCGACGAGATGGTCACGCTGATGAAGACCGGCGAGTACGACGCCGTCTCCGCCTCCGGCGACGCCTCGCTCCGGCTGATCGCCTCCGGGACGGTCGCGCCGGTCAACACGGGGCTCGTGCCGAACTACGCCGACGTCTTCGCCGGCCTGAAGACGAAGCCGTGGAACTCGGTGAACGGCGTCTCCTACGGCATCCCGCACGGCCGCGGCGCCAACCTGCTGATGTGGCGCACCGACAAGGTCACGACCCCGCCCGACTCGTGGGGCGCGGTGTTCGACGCGAACTCGCCCCACAAGGGCAAGATCACCGCCTACGACTCGCCGATCTACATCGCCGACGCCGCGCTCTACCTGATGTCGGCCAAGCCGGAGCTCGGCATCAAGAACCCGTACGCGCTCGACCAGAAGCAGTTCGACGAGGCCGTCGGACTTCTGAAGACGCAGCACGGGCTCATCGGCGAGTACTGGTCCGACTACACGAAGGAGGTCCAGGCGTTCAAGAGCGGCGACTCCGTCCTCGGGACGACGTGGCAGGTCATCGCGAACCTCGCCGAGGCGGAGAAGGCGCCGGTGAAGGTGACGCTGCCCAAGGAGGGCGCCACCGGCTGGTCGGACACCTGGATGGTCGCCGCCAAGGCCGAGCACCCGAACTGCGCCTACAAGTGGCTCGACTGGATCGTGTCGCCGAAGGCGAACGCGCAGGTCGCCGAATGGTTCGGTGAGGCGCCGGCCAACGCGAAGGCGTGCGGGGAGACCGCGGACAAGGGCTTCTGCGACACCTTCCACGCCACCGACGAGAACTACTTCTCCAAGGTGCACTTCTGGACGACGCCGATCGCGCAGTGCCTCGACGGGCGCACGAACGTCAAGTGCGTCGACTACTCCAAGTGGACCCAGGCGTGGACCGCGATCAAGGGATGACCGCCCCCGCCCGCAGCGGCGGTGCGGACGGCCGCCCGGCGCCGGGACTCCGGCGCGGGGCGGCGGCCCTGCTGCACCGCAGGCCCCGGCTGCGGCTGTCGCTGCTGCTGTCGGCGCCGCTCGCCTGGCTGGTCGTCGTCTACCTCGGCGCCCTCGCCGCGATCTTCCTCACCGCGTTCTGGACGACCGACGTCTTCACCGGCGAGGTCGTCCGCCGGTTCACCCTCGCCAACTTCCAGACCCTGCTGGACGAGCCCGTCTACCGGACGGTCGCGCTGCGCAGCCTCGGCGTCGCGGCGGCCGTCACCCTCATCGACACCGCCATCGGCTTCCCGATGGCGCTCTACATGGCCAAGGTCGCGAAGCCCCGGTACCGGCCGTACCTGATGATCGCGATCCTGGCGCCGCTGTGGGCCGCCTACCTCGTCAAGGCGTACGCGTGGCGGGTGATGCTGCAGCAGGGCGGCCTGCTCGACGAGGTGCTGCGCCCGATCGGGCTCGGCAGCCCCGGGTACGGCCTGCCCGCGACCGTGCTCGTCCTGTCCTACCTGTGGCTGCCGTACATGATCCTGCCCGTCTACACGGGCCTGGAGCGGCTCCCCGACTCGCTGCTGGACGCGTCCGGCGACCTCGGCGCCCGGCCGCTGCGCACGTTCCGCACGGTGCTGCTGCCGCTGGCGTTCCCGTCCCTGGTGGCCGGGTCGGTCTTCACGTTCTCGCTGTCGCTCGGCGACTACATCACCGTGAAGATCGTCGGCGGCCGGAGCCAGCTGCTCGGCAACGTCGTCTACGACAACATCGGCGCCGCCAACAACCTGCCGTTCGCCGCGGCCGTCGCCACGATCCCGGTGGTGGTGATGCTCGGCTACCTCGCCGCCGCCCACCGCACCGGCGCCCTCAGGGAGCTGTGATGACCTTCTCGCCCGCCGCGCGGATCGCGCTGCGCGTCCTCATGGCCCTCGGCCTCGCCGTCATCTACGTGCCGCTGCTCGTGGTGCTGATCAACTCCGTCAACGCCGACACGACGTTCGGCTGGCCGCCGTCGGGCCCCACCGGGCGCTGGTGGTCGCAGGCGCTGGACAACGAGGGCGCGCGGCAGGCCGTCCTCACCAGCGTCAAGGCGGGGCTCGGCGCGACGGCCATCGCGCTCGTCCTCGGCACGATGGCCGCGTTCGCCGTGTCGCGCTACAAGTTCTTCGGACGGGAGACGGTGTCACTCGTCGTCATCCTGCCGATCGCGCTGCCCGGCATCGTGACCGGCATCGCCCTCAGCAACGCCTTCCAGGTCGTGCTGAAGCCGCTCGGGGTCGGGCTCGGCCTGTTCACCGTCATCGTCGGGCACGCCACGTTCTGCGTCGTCACCATCTACAACAACGTCCTCGCCCGGCTGCGCCGCACGGGCACGAGCCTGGAGGAGGCGTCCGCCGACCTCGGCGCCGACACCTTCCAGACGTTCCGCTACGTGACGCTGCCGACGCTGCGCTCGGCGTTCCTCGCCGGCGGGCTGCTGTCGTTCGCGCTGTCCTTCGACGAGATCATCGTGACCACGTTCACCGCCGGGCCGGGCGCCACCACACTGCCGATCTGGATCTTCAACAACCTGTTCCGGCCCAACCAGGCCCCGGTCGTGAACGTCCTCGCGGCCGCCCTGATCGTCCTCTCGGTCGTCCCCATCTACATCGCCCAGCGCGTTTCGAGTGGAGCGAGGGGCGTCGCGTAGCCGCCCAGGGGCTAGGCGCGCAGGGCCCGGGTGGTGTCGATCCAGCGGTCGAGGAGGGTGCTCGTGGCGCCGGAGTCGACCGCCTGCGCGGCGCGCTCGAAGGCGTCGCGGAGCGCGTCGGTGAGCTTCGCGGCGGGCGGGGCGCCCTCGTAGGCGGTGATGAGCGCCGCGGCGTTCAGCAGCACCATGTCGCGGACCGGCCCGGCGGCGCCGGCGAACGTCTCGCGCGCCACCCGGCCGTTGAACGCGGCGTCGGCGCCGCGCAGGTCCTCCGGGCGCGCGGGCGGGATGCCGAGGTCGGACGGGTCGAACGTCGTCTCCGTCGCCGTCCCGTCGCGGACGACCCACACCGTGGACGTGCCGGTGGTGGTCAGCTCGTCGAGCCCGTCGTCGCCGCGGAACACCAGGGACGAGCAGCCCCGCGCGGCGAACACCCCGGCGATGACGCCCGCCATGCGCGGGTGGAACACCCCGACCGCCTGGGCCTTGGGACGCGCCGGGTTCGTCAGCGGGCCGAGGAAGTTGAACACCGTCGGCGTGCCGAGCTCGGCGCGCGTCCGCGACGCGTGCTTCAGCGCCGGGTGGTAGAGCGGCGCGAAGCAGAAGGTGATGCCGAGCTCCGCGGCGACGCGCGCGGCGGCCTCCGGCGGCAGGTCGATGGCGACGCCCAGATGCTCCAGCAGGTCGGCGGCGCCGCACGAGGACGACGCGGCGCGGTTGCCGTGCTTGACGACCCGGACGCCGGACGCGGCGGCCACCACGGCGGCCATCGTGGAGATGTTGACGGTGTGGGCGCGGTCGCCGCCCGTCCCGACGAGGTCGGCGATGGGCCCCGGCACCTCGATGCGGGTGGCGTTGTCCATCATGCCCTCGGCGAGGCCGGTGACCTCCTCGACCGTCTCGCCCTTGGCGCGCAGCGCGACCGCGAAGCCCGCGATCTGCACGTCGGTGGCCTCCCCGGCCATGATGCTGTTCATGGCCCAGGCGGTCTCCTCGCTGGACAGGGAGGAGCCCGTCAGGAGGGCGTTGAGCAGTGCGGGCCAGGTGGTGCGCGCGTCCATGTCCCCTACCGGGTCTCTTGGCGGGTCGACGTTCTCCGGGCGGGCCGGCCCCGCGGGCGGGCCCGCGTTCTCACGGGGCGGTGGGGCTCACAGGGCGGTGAGGCGGTTCGCGAGGCGGTGCCGCATCAGGCCGGCGAGCTCGTTCGCGAGGGCCATCGGGTCGATCGGCAGGCTCGCGACGGCGTCGGCGCGCGACCAGGTGGCGAGCCAGCCGTCGTCGCGGCGGGCGATGAGGGCGAGGACCGGCGGGCAGTCGTAGACCTCGTCCTTGGCCTGCCGGCACACGCCGAGCCCGCCCGCGGGCTGCGCCTCGCCGTCCACGACCAGGACGTCGATGTCGCCGCGGTCCAGCCGCTCGACGACGGCGGGCTGGGTCGCGATCTCGACGAACTCGGTCTTCGGCAGGTCGGCGGCGGGACGGCGCCCGATCGCCATCCGGATCTGGGCGCGCGTGTTCGCGTCGTCGCTGTAGACGAGGACCTTCATCGGGGTCTCCGGGGCGGTGCTCATGCACGTGAGGGTACCGGGTCGGGGACGCGGGCAACACGCGCGGGGAACCGTAGGAGGGGGGTCATGCGTCACTCACGGGATAGGGGCGCAATAATGCTGCCCGTGACAGCATCCGCGATAGAGACAACACCTCACGCACGGGCGAACCGTCCCAATCTGGTCAGCGTGGGGACGATCGTTTGGCTGTCGTCCGAGCTGATGTTCTTCGCGGCGCTGTTCGCGATGTTCTTCACGATCCGCTCCGTGACGATCGGCCAGTCCGGTGAAGACGCGTGGCCGGGCGCCCCGCTGGACCTGCCGCTGTCGGCGGTGAACACGACCGTTCTGGTGCTGTCCTCGGTGACGTGCCAGATGGGCGTGTTCAGGGCCGAGGCGGGCAAGGTCGGGCGTGACGGCGGCCTGCTGAACTTCCGCCGCTGGGGACTGCGCGAGTGGTACGTCCTCTCGTTCCTCATGGGCGCCTACTTCGTCGCGGGCCAGGCGTACGAGTACTACAACCTGGTCACGCACGACGGCCTGACCTTCTCGTCCTCCGCCTACGGCTCGGTCTTCTACCTGGCCACCGGCTTCCACGGCCTCCATGTCATCGGCGGCCTGATCGCGTTCCTGTTCCTGCTCGGGCGCACCTACGCCGCCAAGCGCTGGACGCACGAGCAGGCGACGAGCGCGATCGTCGTGTCCTACTACTGGCACTTCGTCGACGTGGTGTGGATCGGCCTGTTCTCGGTCGTTTACCTGCTCGACCTCTGACCCATCCCGACGACATGACCCGAACGGGGATTTCCGTGAAAAGGATCACCGCATGGCGACGGCGCCCGTGGGCGGGCTACGCCGTCGTGCTGGCGGCCCTGGCGGCGATCGGCGTGATCTACGCCGGCTTCTCGCCGCAGACCGACCGCGCCGAGGCGCAGGGCACCGCGCAGGCCGCGGAGGACTTGAAGCACGGGCAGGAGCTGTTCAACAAGAACTGCGCGAGCTGCCACGGGCTGAACGCCGAGGGCACCAAGGACGCCGAGGGCAACTCGATCGCCCCCAGCCTCATCGGGGTGGGCGCCGCATCCGTCGACTTCCAGGTCAGCACGGGCCGCATGCCCGCGATGAACCCCGGCGCCCAGGTGCCGCGCAAGGAGCCGGTCCCCGCCTTCGACACCTCGATCAAGACCGACTACGAGGAGAAGGAGAAGCGGGAGGCGGCCGAGAAGCAGAAGGCCCAGGCCGAGAAGAACCTGGCCGACCTGCGGGCCTACATCGCCTCGCTGGGCGGCGGCCCCGCCGTGCCGCCGGCCTCCGCGGTCGACCCGGCCGAGGGCGACGCCGCGCTCGGCGGGAAGCTGTTCCGCACCAACTGCGCGCAGTGCCACAACTTCACCGGCCAGGGCGGTGCGCTGACCGGCGGCAAGTACGCGCCCCCGCTCTCGAACGACGACGTCACGCCCACCCAGATGTACGAGGCCATGCTGACCGGCCCGCAGGCGATGCCGGTGTTCAACGACACCACGCTCACGCCCCAGGACAAGCAGGCGATCATCGCCTACCTGGTGCAGACCCGCGAGGAGCCCAACCCGGGCGGTAACGGCCTCGGCCGCATCGGCCCGGTGAGCGAGGGTCTCGTCGCCTGGGTGGTCGGCATCGGCCTGATGGTCATGGCGGCCATGTGGATCACCGCGAAGAAGCCGAAGAAGCTGAAGAAGTCATGAGCGACGACAACAAGGAGACCGCGGGCTCGACGGGCCCGCGCGAGGACGGCGGCCGGCGCGAACGCGTGATCGGCACGCCGTCCCCGGCGAGGGAGAAGGCGCTCCTCGCCGAGGACGACATCTCGGCGCCCGCGGGCGTCGGAGAGCAGCTCGACGAGGCGTCGGCCAAGCGCGCCGAGCGGGTCGTGGCGGCGTTCTTCCTGCTGGCTTTCCTGTCCAGCGTGGTGTTCATCGCCTATTTCATCGGCTGGAGCGGCCGCGACGGCGGCATGCACGGCATCTGGGACGCCCGCGAGGTCAACTTCTGGCTCGGCGGGACGATGGCGCTGGCCTTCCTGGCGATGGCGGTCGGCGTCACCATCTGGGTGCGCCGGCTGATGACCAGCAAGCCGATCATCCAGGAGCGGCACGAGCCGGCCGCCGACGCGGAGACCAAGGCCGCGTTCAGCCGCGACTTCATGGAGGGCGCGCACGACAGCGGCATCACCAAGCGGCCGCTGCTGCGCCGCACGCTGCTGCTGGCCGCCGCGCCGCTCGGCCTCGCGCCGCTGGTGCTGCTGCGCGACCTCGGCCCGCTGCCGGAGACGAAGCTCCGGCACACCTTCTGGGGCGACGCGGTCAAGCGGGCGCGGTCGGAGGGCAAGAAGGGCGTCCGCCTGGTGGTGGACGGCACCAACAGGCCGCTCAAGGTCAGCGACTTCGCCACCCCCGGCTCGATGATCACCGTCCTGCCGGAGGGCATGGAGGAGCACCTTCCGCACGACCAGGTGCTCACCCAGGTCGCCAAGGCCGTGACGATCCTCATCAACGTCCCGGCGGAGCAGTTCAAGCCCGCCAAGGGACGTGACAACTGGCACGTCAACGGGATCGTCGCCTACTCGAAGGTCTGCACGCACGTCGGCTGCCCGGCGGCGCTGTACGAGCAGACGACGCACCACATCCTGTGCCCGTGCCACCAGTCCACCTTCGACGCCACCGACGCGGCGAAGGTCGTCTTCGGCCCGGCGGCCCGGCCGCTCCCGCAGCTGCCCCTGTCGGTCGAGGACGGTTACATCATCGCGACGAGCGACTACCACGAGCCCGTCGGCCCGAGCTTCTGGGAGCGCGGATGAGCGAGGCGACAGCGCCGAAGGCGGTCGAGGCTCCGCTGACGTTCCTCGACGACCGCCTCGGGTCCACCACCTTCTTCAAGCGGAACATGAAGAAGGTCTTTCCGGACCACTGGTCCTTCATGCTGGGCGAGATCGCCCTGTACTCCTTCATCATCCTGCTGCTGACCGGCGTGTTCCTCACGCTCTGGTTCAAGCCGAGCATGGTCGAGGTCGTCTACGACGGCTCGTACGTCCCGCTCAAGGGCGTGACGATGTCGGAGGCGTACGCCTCGACGCTGCACATCAGCTTCGACATCCGCGGCGGCCTGCTGATGCGGCAGATCCACCACTGGGCGGCGCTGCTGTTCATGGCGTCGATCCTGGCGCACATGCTGCGGGTGTTCTTCACCGGCGCCTACCGCAAGCCGCGCGAGCTGAACTGGCTGATCGGCATCGGCATGTTCACGCTCGGCATGCTGGAGGGCCTGGCCGGGTACTCGCTGCCGGACGACCTGCTCTCCGGCACCGGCCTGCGCATCACGCAGGGCGTCGCCGAGGGCATCCCGGTCGTCGGCACCTACATCTACATGTTCCTGTTCGGCGGAGAGTTCCCCGGCCAGGACATCGTGCCCAGGCTGTACATGGTGCACATCCTGCTGATCCCGGCGCTGCTGCTGGGCCTGGTCACCGCGCACATGATGATCATGTGGGTGCAGAAGCACACCGCGATGCCGGTCAAGAACCAGACCGAGAAGCAGGTGTACGGCTACCCGTTCTACCCGGTGTTCATGGCCAAGACGGGCGCCTACTTCCTGTTCACCTTCGGCGTGCTGGCGCTGTTCGGCGCGTTCGCGCAGATCAACCCGATCTGGCTGTTCGGCCCGTACGACCCCGGCGCCATCTCCTCGGCCTCCCAGCCCGACTGGTACATGGGCATCCTCGAGGGCTCGCTGCGCATCATGCCGGGTTGGGAGATCAACGCCTGGGGCCACACGCTCAGCCTGAGCGTGCTGATCCCGGCGCTGCTGCCGCTCGGCGTCATCTTCACGGGCGCGGCGGTCTGGCCGTGGGTCGAGGCGTGGGTGACCGGCGACAAGCGGCACCACCACGTCAACACCCGGCCGCGCAACGCCCCGGTCCGCACCGCGACGGGCGTCGCCGCCGTCACCTTCTACGGGCTGCTGTGGCTGGCCGGTGCGAACGACGTCCTGGCGGACAAGTTCCACGTCTCGCTCTTCGCCACGACGTGGTTCTTCCGGGTGACGTTCTTCATCGGGCCGGTGATCGCGTTCGTCATCACGAAGCGGATCTGCCTCGGCCTGCAGCGCAAGGACGCCGACATCGTCGGGCACGGCGTGGAGAGCGGCGTCATCCTCATGTCGCCGGAGGGCGGGTTCTCCGAGCGGCACGAGCCGGCCCGCGACGAGGAGCGGCACGTCCTGCTGTCCAAGGAGAACACGCGGGTCCAGCCGCCGGACCGGGACGCCAGCGGCGTCCCCGCGCCCGGCGCCAAGGGCCCGCTCGGTCACCTGCGCTCGCGGCTCAACCGCGCGTGGACCTACGACGACATCCCCGTCGAGGAGCACGGGCACGGCGAGCACGAGGAGATCGAGAGCGGTACCTCGCGGGAGATCAGGCACTGATCGCGCGCGCAGGGGCCCGGCACCGCATCGGCGGCGCCGGGCCCCTCCGTATTCTGGCCGGACGATGACCAAGACGCTGTTCGTCACCAACGACTTCCCGCCCCGTCCCGGCGGCATCCAGGCGTTCGTGCACGGCCTCGCGGCCCGCCGCCCGGCCGGGTCGGTGGTCGTGTACGCGCCGGCGTGGCGGGGCGCCGCCGGGTTCGACGCGCGGCAGCCGTTCCCGGTCGTCCGGCATCCGGGCACGCTGATGCTGCCGGAGCCGGGCGTGCTGCGCCGCGCCGCGGACGTGCTGCGCGCCGAGGGCTGCGACTCGGTCGTGTTCGGCGCGGCGGCGCCGCTCGGCCTGCTGGCCCCGGCGCTGCGCGCCCGCGGCGCCGGCCGCCTCGTCGGGATCACGCACGGCCATGAGGCGGGCTGGGCGGCGCTGCCGGTGGCGCGGCGCCTGCTCCGCCGCATCGGCGACGACCTGGACGTCCTCACCTACCTGGGCGAGTACACCCGCTCCCGGATGGCGCGGGCCCTGTCCCCGCGGGGCGCGGCGCGGATGTCGCGGCTCGCGCCCGGCGTCGACGAGAAGGTCTTCCACCGGGACACGGGCGGCGAGGAGGTCCGCGCCCGGCACGGGCTGACCGGAAGGCCGGTGGCGGTCTGCGTGTCCCGCCTCGTCCCGCGCAAGGGCCAGGACGCGCTGATCCACGCGTGGCCGCGCGTCCTCCGGAAGGAGCCGGACGCCGCCCTCCTGCTCGTGGGCGGCGGCCCGTACAGGAAAGAGCTGGAGGGCTTGGCGTCCTCCCTCGGCGTGCGGCGGAGCGTGGTCTTCACCGGGGGCGTGGACTGGGAGGAACTGCCCGCCCACTACGACGCGGGCGACGTGTTCGCGATGCCGTGCCGGACCCGCCGCCGCGGCCTGGACGTGGAGGGCCTCGGCATCGTCTACCTGGAGGCGTCGGCGACCGGCCTGCCCGTCGTCGCGGGCGACTCCGGCGGCGCCCCCGACGCCGTCCTGGACGGTGAGACGGGCGTCGTCGTCCCCGGCCGATCGGTCGCCGGGATCGCGGACGCCGTCGCCGCGCTGCTGGCCGACCCGGCCCGCGCCCGCGCGATGGGCGAGCAGGGCCGCGCGTGGGTCGAGCGCGAATGGCGCTGGGAGGTCCAGGCCGCCCGGCTGGGGAGCCTGCTGGCACCCTGAGATGGCAGGATGCGCCTATGGACATCGAGGACGCATGGGCCCGCGTTCCGGGGGAGGCCGCCCGGTGGCTGCGCGAGCTCGACCCCGGCCACCGGCACTCGGGGTTCGAACCGCCGAGCCGGCCCGACGCCGCCTGGCTCCTGCACGCGATGTACGTGTGGGAGGAGGGGCTGGTCACCACGACGCACGACGATGTCCACCAGTCGATGACGGCGGCGGGGCTGACGGGGCAGTCCGACGTCGGCGACCTCCTGGAGGGCGCGATCGTCACCGGCGTCGACCTCGGCCGCAGCGGCGACCCGGGCGAGGGCTGGCGGCGGCTGCGCTGGCGGGAACTGGCCCGCGGCTTCGGTGAGCCGGTCGTCCCGGACGGTGCGCTGCCCGGCAGCCGCTGCCTGCGCCAGGGGCACCCGGCGGGCAGCTGGTCGGCGGCGGTCCGGCCGCCCGCGGAGGGCTGCCTCGACCGGGAGAGCTGGTACCGGCTGATCGGCGTCCTGCTGCGGCACAGCCCGTCCGGCGCGAGCACCCGCTGCCTGGCGTACTACTGCCCGCTGGTCACCGCCGACTGGGACGAGGACACCGTCCTCGCGGGCCGCCTGGGGGACGCGGCGGCCCTCTACGACCACCCGGACCTGGGCAGCTGCCCGTCCGACCTGTGGCCGGAGGACCGCTCCTGGGCCGTCTACTGCGACTGGGACCTGTGGGGCACGAAGATCGTGGGCCCCACGTCCCTGATAGAGGCCGTGCTGACCGACCCCACCCTGGAGGCCCTCCGCCTCCCCTGGACCCGCTGAAGGGGATTCCGCCGCCACGCCGCCGGCGGAATCCCCGGCTTCAGCGGATCCGCCGCACCGACCTCGGGCACGGGCCGGCGCGCGGCGACGTGGTGGGGGATCGTGACCCGCCCCGGAGACCGTTCCCATGCGGACCGCCCCTGCCGAGGTGGGGTGGGCGTGGTCCGGCCGCGGGGCCGGATCGGGTCCGCGTGGACGGGAGCGCGGGGCACGATCCCCGGCTTGCGGCGCCGCGCGGCTCGACCCCCGCGGCGGCGCCCGGCCCCGGACGCGCGGGAAGGGGGGCGGCCCCCGGGCCGATCCCGTGTCGCGGTGATCGTTTCATTGGGGCCTCCTCCCTGCCGCTGCCGTCCGCGGTCGCTGGCATTTCCGAAGGTAGGGCCGCCCGCGCCCGGCGGCGGCGCCGTTAAAGCGCGCTTAAGGGGCGGATCATTCGTCGCTAAGCCGGCTTCCGGTTTCGGCCACGATGACGGCCGTCCTCCGCATGTACCACGCAACCGGACACTGGGATGATCAATCTCCTTGCGGGCGGGTGGGCGGAGGAGGCGGCGTGCGGTCTCGCGGTGTCGTGGTGCTGGCCGGGGTCCTGGTGGTCGTGCTGGCGGCGGGGCTGACCGCCGGCTGGGCGCTGCGGCGCGAGCGGGACACGAGCCCGGAGGAGGTCGCGGCCGGCTACTTCGCGGCCTGGCGGAAGGGCGACCTCGACGCGATGCGCGAGTTCGTCGCCGACCCGCCCGCCGACTTCGCGGGGCAGCACCGGGCGCTGTCGCGCGGGCTGACGGTCATCGGGATCACGCTGGAGCCGCGCGCCGTCGTCCGGTCGGGGGCGGGCGAGGCGCACGCCGACTTCACCGTCCGCCGCATGCTGGCCGATCACGGCACGTGGTCGTTCCGGTCGGTGCTGCGGCTGGGCCGGGCCGGCGGGCGGTGGCGGGTGCGGTGGACGCCCGCGACGCTGTACCCGGGGCTGAAGGGCTCGGGGGAGTGGACGCTGCGGCAGGTCCGCGTCCCGGCGGTGACGCTGGTGGCGCGGGACGGGAGGGCGCTGCCGGGCGACGGTCCGCTCGCGCCCTACCTCGCCGGGATCGTCGAGTGGCTCGACATGGACGCCGACCAGGCCGTGTGGACGATCCAGATGCGCGACGACGGCGGCCCGCCGCAGCGGGTGAAGCTGCTCGACGCCGAGGAGGGCCGGAAGATCCGGACGACGCTCGACCGGCGGCTGCAGGCGGCGGCGGAGAAGGCGCTCGCGTCGGCGTCCCGGCAGGCCGCGATCGTCGCCGTCCGGCCGTCCACCGGGGAGGTCCTCGCGGTGGCGGACGGGCTGGGCGGCCTCGGCGCGTTCGCCGGGCTCTACCCGCCCGGCTCGACGTTCAAGGTGGTGACGGCCGGCGGGCTGGTCGCGGACGGCGCGGGCGCGGGGACCGGCGCCGACTGCCCGGCCTCGGTGGTCACCGCGCAGCGCACGATCCGCAACGACGAGGAGCACGCGCTCGGCCGGACGACGCTGCGCGGCGCGTTCGCCGCGTCCTGCAACACCACCTTCGCGCGGCTCGGCGTGGAGCGGCTCGGCGCGGCGAAGCTGGCGGCGAGCGCGCGCCGCTTCGGGTTCGGCGCCCCGATCACGCCGGGCGTGGAGGCGGCCCGCGGCGGCTTCCCCGACCCGCGGAGCGGCGCGGAACTGGCCGAGGCCGCGATCGGGCAGGGCCGCGTCCAGGCGAGCCCGCTGCTGATGGCGTCGGTCGCCGCGGCGGCGGCGGACGGCGCGTGGCGCCCGCCCCGGCTGCTGCCGCCGAAGCTGATCCGCGAGGGCGGGGGAGCGGCGCCCGGCCCGCGCGCGGTGCCCGGTGCGGCCGCGCTGCGGACGATGATGCGGGCCGTGGTCACCGAAGGCACGGCGGCGGGGGCGGGCCTGCCGGGCGGGACGGCGGGCAAGACCGGCACGGCCGAGTTCGCGGGCGGGGCGCACGCCTGGTTCATCGGGTACCGGGACGACGTCGCGTTCGCGGTCTTCGTCGAGGCCGGCGGGTCGGGCCCGAAGGTGGCGGCTCCGCTCGCCGCGACGTTCCTGAAGAAATGAACCTGATGCGTCGTTCGTACGTACTCGTCCGGAGACTGGAATGGCCGCGGGATAGGGCCTGGACGGTTTTTTGACGCCATTTCGCGTCAGAACCGCTCTTGGGGCGTATGCTCCCGGAGTGATCGGGCGGGTTCGGCGAGAACCCGTCCGGGGAACGCGGTGGGAGCGAGCGGGCTCCCGCGCCGCGCTCCCGTAATGTCTCAGCGGAACCGCCGCCGGGCGACGAGCCCGGCGGCGCGGAGCCACCGGCGTTCGCCGAGCCCTCCGTCTCCTCCACAGGAGAGGGCATGGCGCGACGCGATAACGGGCATGCGTCCCGGAGCACTACGCATGTTTCATCGTGGGCGGAAACGCCCGCGCGCCCCTCATCGAGACCGGCGTCCGGACAGGCCCGCTGGTCCGAGGAGCCCCAGTGGCCCGAAGGGTCCTGGTGGTCGGAGCAGCCGGACTGGTCCGAGCGGGGGCGCAAGCCGTCCCGGCGCGCGCCCAGCCGGCGGGAGATGAAGCGGCACGAGGGCAAGTCCCGCGCGCGGCGGGAGCGGGAGGACCGGCCGGAGCGGCCGGAACCGCCTCCCCGGCGGCGCGGCGGGCGCACCGACCCCTTCGGCGTGCGCAACGGGGGTTCCGGCCGCGACGACCCCTTCGAGGCCCGGAACCGGGAGACCGGCTCGCGGGGCGGCGGGTCCGGCTCCCGGGCGGAGCAGCCCGGCGCGGGGTCCGCGCGGTCCGGCGGACGCGGCGGCGCCGCGCCGTCCGGCGCCCGCCCCCCGCAGTCCGACTCGCGCGCGACCCGGACCGACGTCCCCACGACCGGGTCCGAGCCCCGCGCCCCGCGATCGGACGCCCGTCCGAGGCGGGACGCCCGCCCGAGACGGGGCGACGCGCGTGCGCCGCGGTCCGGGGACGCGCGCACGGCGCGGTCCGGCGCTCGCACCGCGCCCTTCGACGCCCCCGCGGAGCAGTTCGACGCCCGGACGGAGGGACGGGACAGGTCCCGCGAGTTCGCGCCGCGGGGCAGGCGCCCGCGCCGTCCCGAGCCGCGCGCCGAGCGGCGCGCGGAGCACCGGCAGCCCGCCCGCGCGGCGTCGCGGCGGCAGGCGCCGCAGCGTCCCGGGCCGAAGGCGAGGCCGCGCCGCGGCAAGCGGCCGGCCGACCGGCTGAGCATCGGCGCGATCGTGCTGTCCACCGCCGTCGGCCTGTCCCTGCTCGGCATCGCCGAGCGGGCGCTGCTGGACGGCGGCCCCCTCGGCGGCACGGGCGGCCCCGTCGGCTCGCAGCGCGCGATCCAGCCGCCGGACCCGGGGGCGGGCACGCCCGCGCAGCCGCGGCGGCCCTCGCAGGCGCCCGCGGCCGGCGGCGGCGCGGGCGCGGAGAAGGACGGGCCGAGCCTGCGCGTGCTCGCCGCGCAGGTGCGCAAGCTGACTATCGACGAGCGCGGCGCCGCCGCCCGGCAGGCCTACGGCGCCGCGCCGGCGCAGGAGCCGATCGTGGGCGCCACCCGGACGAGCGCCGACCGCGCGTGGGTGTTCGGCACGAGCGCGATCCCCGTCCCCGCCACGAGCACCGCCAACCCGGAGGTCGCGTTCTACGCCGCCCACTGGACCGGCGAGCGGTGGCAGGTCGGGCTGTCCGGCGGGCGGGCGTTCGCCGCCCTGCTCGGCGACGCGCCCCCGGCCCTCATGTCGGCGTCGGAGGTGCGGCTGCTGAGCAGGTACGGGTCGGTGAGCGCCGCGCAGGCCGCCGCGCTCGTCAACGGGACGCGGGCCGGCGACCGGCTGATGCTGCCGTGGCGGATCGGCCAGGTCTGGGCGATGACGACCTCCGACGGCTCCACGTCCCCGCGCCCGCTCGGCTCGCTCGCGTTCTCCGGCGGCGACGGCCGCGTCGTGGCCGCCGGCGACGGCCGCCTCTACCGGTTCTGCGGCAACGCGTCCGGCAACGCGCTGGTGATGCTGATCCACCCGAGCGGCCTCGCGACCACCTACTACGGGCTGCGGAACGCGACCGAGCTGCGCGACGGCAGCGTCGTCGAGCAGGGCGACGTGCTCGGCGGCACCGGCACCGGCCGGCCCTGCGGCGGCGCCGAGGCGCCCCGCGCGGAGGTCGGGTTCGCGCTGCGCGGCGGCGGCGGGGCGGTCCCGCTGGACGGCGCGGAGATCGGCGGCTGGACGTTCCGCGAGCGGGCCAAGCCGCTCCTCGGGTTCGCCGAGCGCGGCGCGCTGCAGGTGCTTCCCGGGGGGCTGATGGCCAATCTCGGCCCGGTCCCCGCGGCGGACGACCCTCCGCCGTCGTCCCCGTCCCCCGGTCCGTCGCCGGCGGGCGGCGCAGGAACGGCCGCCGCTCCGGCGCCGGCCGACACCTAGGAAGAGGAGTCCGAACGGTGCGAACTCGCAGCAGTGATGATCCCGCGGTGCCCACCTGGGTGCTGCGCGTCGTGCTCGCCGGCGCTGTGCTGGTGCTCGTCGGCGCGGCGACCCCGCCGGGAGCGGTCGCGGTCGCGAACGTGCAGTACTTCCTCAACTTCTACGCCGGCGTCTTCGCCCTCGTGTCCTACACCACCGCGGTGATGTGCGGGCTGCTCGCCACCGAGCGGCTGATCCTGAAGATCCGGCACCGGGTGCTCGCGCAGGCGGTGCACCGCGCCGCCGCCGTGGTGGCGACGGCGATGCTGGTCGCGCACGTCTCGGTGAAGGTGATGAACGGGATCGCGCTGCCGGTCCAGATCGTCGTCCCGGACGGCGGCGCGGTGGGGCTCGGCACGATGGCGGCCGAGCTGATGATCCTGGTCATGGTCACCGGGATGGTGCGGGCGCGGTTCGCCGTCCGGGGCAAGACCTGGATGTGGCGGTCGGCGCACGTGCTCGCCTACGTCGCCTGGCCGATGGCGATCGTGCACGGCCTCATCACCGGCCGGGCCGCCGCGAACTGGGTGGTGCTCAGCTACGTGATGAGCGTGGTGCTCGTCGTGCTCGCCCTCGTCACCCGCATGGTCGTGGTGATCAAGCCGCGGGAGGTGCACCGCGCCGGGGACGAGGTCGACGCCTTCGCGCTGCCGGACGGCGCCGGGCGCGCCCGCTACCGGCGCGAGATGGCGGCGCGCGAGCACGCGGAGGGCCGCGCCGCCGCGGCCGCCCGCGACCTCGACGGCCGCGGCCACGACGGGGGCGGCCACGACGGGCTCGGCTACGACGGGCGCGACCTCGACGGGCGGGGCTACGACGACGACCCGCGCCGCACCGTCTCCGACCCGCGCGGCATGCCGGTCACCGGGCAGGGCCGTGACACCGAGGTCCTGCGATGAGCTCGACCGTCACCGTCTCGGGCATCGGCGGCCCGCGGCTGACGCTCGGGTTCGACCGGTTCGACCGCCTGGACATCGACCGCCATCTGGCGGTGCACGGCAAGCTCCGCGCGCCGGGCCTGGACGATCTGGTCCGCATGGCCGAGCAGGTCGACATGCGCGGACGCGGCGGGGCGGGCTTCCCCTTCGCCCGCAAGCTGATGGCGGTCGCGGCGCGGATCAAGCACCCCACCGCCGAGCAGACCGAGCTGCTGCCCGGCGAGCGCGCCGACGGGCGCGGCCCCAGCGAGAACGCCGTCGTGGTGGTGAACGCCGCCGAGGGCGAGCCCGGCAGCGCCAAGGACAAGGTGCTGCTCTGCCGGGCCCCGCACCTCGTCCTCGACGGCGCCCAGATCGCCGCGGCCGCGCTCGGCACGCAGCGGATCGTGGTGGCCGTCGAGGACGACGAGGCCGCCCGCTCCGTCCGCGCCGCGATCAGCGAGCGGCGGATGCCGGCCCGCGTCGTCCGGCTGACCGAGCGGTTCATCTCCGGGGAGAGCGGCGCGGTGGTCCGCGCGATCAACGGGGAGACGCCGATCCCGCCGGGGGTGAAGGTCCGCGCGTCCGACTCGGGGGTGGACGGCTACCCGACGCTGCTGTCCAACACCGAGACGTTCGCGCAACTCGCGGTGCTGGTCTCGCTCGGCCCCGACCTGTACGCCTCGGCCGGGACGGACGAGGAGCCCGGCACCACGCTGCTCACGGTCGGCGGCACCCAGGTCGTGGAGGCGCCCTACGGCACGCCGCTGCAGGCCGTCCTCGACCACTGCGACGTGCCGCCCTCGCCGGGCGTCCTCGTCGGCGGCTACCACGGCATGTGGCTCGGCCCCGCCGGGGTGTCGCGGGCCGTGCTGTCGCGCGCCGGGATGCGGCGCGTCGGCGGGACGGTCGGCGCCGGCATCGTCCTGCCGCTCACCCAGGGCACCTGCCCGCTCGGCGAGGTCACCCGGATCGCCTCCTACCTCGCGGCGCAGTCGGCCGGGCAGTGCGGGCCGTGCCGGCTCGGGCTGCCCGATGTCGTCCGGTCGCTGAACGCGCTCACCGAGGGCGCCGGGACGGTGGAGGACGTCCGCCGCGCCGCCGGCGTGGGCCGGGGCCGCGGCGCCTGCACCCATCCGGACGGGACGGCCAGGTTCGTGCTGTCGGCGGTGGAGGCGTTCGGCGCCGACATCGACGCGCACCGGTGGGGCGCCGGCTGCGGCCTGTCGACCTACGGCGTGCTGCCGCTGCCGGTGCCGGACGGCTCGGAGGGGCGGGTGGCGATCGACTGGAGCCGGTGCGACGGGCACGGCCTGTGCGCCTACCTCGTCCCCGAGCTGATCCAGCTCGACCGGTACGGCTTTCCCGTGGTGCTCGGCACCGAAATCCCCGCATGGATGGAGAGGGACGTGCAGAAGGCCGTCGCGATGTGCCCCGCATTGGCGCTGCGCGTCGTCGGCGGCCTGCCGGGCGAGCCGTCGCGCCGGTGAATTGTGGACACCGTTGAACCTGGCGCCGATGCGGTGCGTATTCACAGCCGGACCCGCGCCGTATCCGTCGAAGAGATTCCGAGAGGAGGAAGGTGATCATGGGGAAGGCATACGGAATAGCCGAAATGCGGGGACTCCCGCGCCGAGGCAGAGGGCGGCTGCTCCTGATTCTGGCGGTCCTCGCCGCCGGGGCGGCCGCGTTCGTGGTCGTCATGAATCCCGTCGGCGTCCCCGCCAGCGGCGCGGCCGGCCTCGGCGGCACCGTGCGCACCAAGTGGGGACCGCTGAGCGCCCAGGACAGGACGGTGCTCGTCAAGGTCCGGCAGGCCAACCTGTGGGAGATGCCCGCGGGCCAGCAGGCCCAGCAGCGCGCCGCGGCGCCCAGGGTGCGGGAGGTCGCCGGGATCATCTCGGCTCAGCACATGCAGCTGGACGCCGCCACCCGCGCTGTCGCGGAGCAGTTGGGCGTCCTCCTCCCCGTTGAGCCCAACGGGTCGCAGAAGAGCTGGCTGAGAGAGATGTCGGGCAAGTTCGGCGCCGATTACGACAAGACCTTCGTGCTGCGGCTCCGCGCCGCGCACGGGCAGGTCTTCCAGCTTCTCGCCAAGGCCCGCGCGCAGACCGAGAACACCGTGATGCGATCGTTCATCGAGAGCGGAATGAAATTCGTGAACACGCACATCTCGCTGCTGGAGAGCACCGGGCTGGTTCCTCGGCGCGCGCTGCACTGACATAAACATCCCACCCCGCAAAGGGAGCACTTTTCCATGGGACGAAAGAAGAAGGCGCTCGCGGTGCTGATCCCGGCGCTCGCCCTTGTCGCGACGGCCTGCCAGGAGACCCCCGGCGCGGCGGCGCAGCCGAACGGGCCGCAGCCGGGCCGGGCCGCGAACCAGGCCGCCTACCCCCAGCAGCCGGCCGGCGGCGGGCCCGGTTCCGGCATCCCCAACCTGCAGGGCGGCGGCCAGCAGAACGGCGGCGCCCAGGGCTACGGCCGGCCGACCGCCCAGCCCCCCGCAGACCCCGCGGCCGACCCGACCGCCGAGCCCACCGCGGACCCGACCGCCGACCCGACCGCCGAGCCGACCGCGGACCCGACCGCCGACCCGACCGCCGAGCCGACTGCGGACCCGACCGCCGAGCCGACCGCCGACCCGACCGATGGCGCGGGCGGCGGCCAGATGGGCGACGGCGGCCAGAACGGCGACCAAGGAAACGGCGACCAGGGGAACGGCGACCAGGGCGAGCAGCCCCCGCCCAACCCCGAGCTGCGCGCCGACCAGTTCGTCGACATCCGCAAGGCGCCCCGCGTCCGGCAGCCGCGCCGCAGCCGGCAGGCGTCCACCGGCGTGTTCGCGTCCAGCTGCGGCGTGAACGAGGGCCAGGCGCACAGCAACCCCGACAACGTGCTCGCGGCGCCCGGCGTCGTGAACGGCGCGCACCACATCCACGACTACGTCGGCAACCTCGACACGAACGCCTTCTCCACCGACGAGACGTTCGCCGCGGCGGGGACGACCTGCACGAACGGCGACAAGTCGGCCTACTTCTGGCCGGTGGTCCGGCTGCGCGACGGCCAGGACACCTCCGACCGGGCCGAGCAGAGCACGGCGGACGGCAACGTCGGCGGCATCGTCACCCCGGCGAGCGTGAAGCTCCAGTACCTCGGCAACCCGCGCAGCAAGGTGACCGCGATGCCGCGCTTCATCCGGGTCGCCACCGGCGACGCCAAGGCCGTGACGAACGGGCTGAAGAACGCGCACGCGTCGTGGACGTGCAGCGGCTTCACGAACCGGGCGTTCACCGACAAGTACCCGCTGTGCCCCCAGGGCAGCCAGGTCCAGCGCGTGCTGAACTTCCCGAGCTGCTGGGACGGGCAGAACACCGACAGCGCCAACCACCGCGACCACATCGTCTTCCCCGACGCGCGGACGGGCGCCTGCCCGCAGGGCACCAAGGCCGTCCCGCAGCTGCGGATGACGATCTCCTACAAGCTGCCCGCCAAGCCGCTGGCGTTCGCGCTGGACAGCTTCCCGGAGTCCGGGCACGACCCGGTCACCGACCACGGCGACCTCATCAACGTGATGGACGACGCGCTGATGCGGCAGGCCGTCACCGCGATCAACAAGGGGGCGCGCACCACCGGCAAGCGCCGCTGAGGGGTCCCGGCGTCCGGGCCGTCCGGACGGCCGGGGGAGGGGTTCCGCGGACGCGGCCGGTGAGGACGGACCTCACCGGCCGCGTCCCGTGCGCCCGGCGGCCCGCCGTCCTACGATCACCGGCATGGAGATTGTGATCGCGGGCGGGCACGGGCAGATCGCGCTGCGGCTGTCCCGGCTGCTGGCCGCGCGGGGGGACACCGTACGGAGCATCATCCGCAATCCCGCGCACGCGGGCGACGTCCGGGACACCGGCGCCGCCCCGGTCGTGTGCGACCTGGAGTCCGCGGACGCGGCGGAGGTCGCCGGCCACCTGGCCGGCGCGGACGCCGTCGTGTTCGCCGCCGGCGCGGGCCCCGGCAGCGGCGCCGCGCGCAAGGACACCGTCGACCGCGGCGCGTCCGTGCTGGTGGCGGACGCGGCGGAGCGCGCGGGCGTGCGCGGCTTCGTGCAGATCTCCGCGATGGGAGCCGGCGAGAGATCCGCGCCGGGACGCGACGAGGTCTGGGACGCCTACATGCGGGCCAAGGGCGAGGCCGAGGACGACCTGCGGGACCGCGACGCCCTCGACTGGCTGATCCTGCGGCCGGGCCGGCTCACCGACGACCCGGGCACCGGCCTGGTGCGGCTGGAGGAGCCGCCGATCGGGCACGACGCGGTCACCCGCGACGACGTGGCGGCGGTGATCATGGCGCTGCTCGACGCTCCCGCCGTCCGCCGCCGCACGCTCGACCTCCTCAACGGCGGCACCCCGATCGAGGACGCCGTCGCCTCCCTCCGCTGACCGGCCGCCCTACGGGGTGTAGAGGGCGTCGATCTCGTCGGCGAAGTCCTTCATCACGACGTTGCGCTTCACCTTCAGGCTCGGCGTCATGTGCCCGGCCTCCTCGGTGAAGTCGACGCCGAGGATGACGTACTTCTTGATCGCCTCGGCCTGGCTGACGGACTTGTTCGCGTCGGCGACCGCGGCCTCGACCTCGGCGATGAGGTCGGGGTCGCGGCGCAGGTCGTCCACGCCCATCGCGGCGGGCTTGCCGTGCCGCTCCTTCCACGGGCCGAGGGCCTCCTCGTCCAGCGTGACGAGCGCGCTGATGAACTTGCGGCCGTCGCCGACGACGAGGCACTGGCTGATCAGCGGGTGCGCGCGGAGCCGGTCCTCCAGCGGGGCGGGCGCGACGTTCTTGCCCGCGGCGGTGACCAGGATCTCCTTCTTGCGGCCGGTGATCCGCAGGTAGCCGTCCTCGTCGAGGGAGCCGAGGTCGCCGGTGTGGAACCAGCCGTCCTCCAGGGCCTCCTTGGTGGCGGCCTCGTTGTTCCAGTAGCCGCGCAGGACGTTGACGCCGCGGACGAGGACCTCGCCGTCGCCCGCGATGCGGACGTCCACGCCCGGGATCGGCCGGCCCACCGTGCCGATCTTGATGGCGGTGGGCCGGTTGACGCTGGCGGGCGCCGTCGTCTCGGTGAGGCCGTAGCCCTCCAGGATCGTGATCCCGACGCCGCGGAAGAAGTGCCCGAGCCGCTCGCCCAGCGCGGCCCCGCCGGACACCGCGTACTCCACCCTGCCGCCGACCGCGGCGCGCAGCTTGCCGTACACGAGGACGTCGAAGACCTTGTGCTTGAGCCTCAGCCCGAGGCCGGGGCCGCCCGAGTCCAGCGCCCGGCTGTAGGCGATCGCGGTCTCGGCCGCCGCCTTGAACACCTTGCCCTTGCCGTCCGCCGCGGCCTTCTGCTCGGCGCCGTTGTAGACCTTCTCGAACACGCGCGGGACGGCGAGCAGGAACGTCGGCTGGAAGGTGGCGAGGTCGGGCAGCAGGTTCGGGACGTCGCTGTGCCCGAGGACGATGCCGCCCTCGATCGTCGCCACCTGGATCAGCCGCGCGAACACGTGCGCCAGCGGCAGGAACAGCAGCGTGGAGCTGCCCTCGACGGCGATCTCGGCGATGGCGCCCTGCACGGCGTTGCGGGCCGTCGACACGAGGTTGCCGTGGGTGAGCTCGCAGCCCTTGGGCCGGCCGGTCGTGCCCGAGGTGTAGACGAGCGTGGCGACGTCGGCGGCGGCGCGGGACCGTCGGCGCTCCTCGATCACGTCGTCGCCGACGTCCGCGCCGAGCCCCACCACCTCGTCGACGCCGCCCGCGTCGATCTCCCACACGTGCGCGAGGCCCGGCAGCGCCCCGCGGACCTCGGCGACGCGCGCCGCGTGCTCGGCGGTCTCGGCGAACACGGCCTTCGCGGCGGAGTCGCCGACGATCCACTCGACCTGCTCGGCGGACGACGTCTCGTAGATCGGCACGGAGACGGCGCCGGCCGTCCAGATCGCGTAGTCGAGGACGGTCCACTCGTAGCGGGTCCGCGACAGCAGGCACACCCGGTCGCCGGGCTCGATCCCGGCGGCCGCCAGGCCCTTGGCGACGGCCGCGGCCTCGGCCGCGAACTCGGCCGCGGTGACGGCGCTCCACGCCTGTCCCGGCCCCGAGCCGCTCTTGCGGCGCGCCACGATCGTGCCGGGCGCCTCGGCGGCCCGGGTGAAGGGCGCGTCGGTCAGATTGGCGGAGTCGGGGACCTCCACCATCGCGGGGACGCTGAACTCGCGCACGGCCCAACTCCTGTAGTCGGTCTTCCAGGTCGGCGGGAAGTCTCCGGAGGCTTCTCCGCACCCGAATGATACCCATGAGTAGGAACAGTGCCGGGTTAACGGCAGGGCAAAGACCGCCGGTCGCACGCGGCGGCGGCCGTCCCGTCGCCTACGCTTGACCCCGGTCGCACACGCACGCGGTTCGGGGGATCGCCATGTCACTGCTCGAAGTGATCGCGCTGACCGCCGAGGACGCGGCGGCGGCCGAGGAGGGCGGCGCCGACCGCATCGAGGTCGTCGCCGACATGGCCGCCGACGGGCTCACGCCCGATCCCGACCTCGTCGCCGCGATCCGGACGGCCACCGCCCTGCCGATGCGGGTGATGCTGCGGGCCAACGCGGGGTTCCGCACGACCGGCGCCGAACTCGACCGGCTGCGCCGCGCCGCCGCCGACCTCGCCGCCGCGGGCGCGGACGGGTTCGTCCTCGGCTTCCTCGACTCCGCCGGCCACGTCGACGCGGCCGCCACCGGCAAGCTCGCCGCCGTCGCCGCCCCCCGGCCCTGGACGTTCCACCGCGCGCTCGACCACGCCGCCGACCCCGTCCAGGCGTGGCGGACGGTCCGCCATCTCGGCGGCGGGCTCGACACCGTCCTCACGGCCGGGTCCGCGCGCGGCGTGGACGCCGGCGTGGACGTCCTCGTCCGGCGCGCCGCCGAGGACCCGGACGCGGCCGCGATGATCATGGCCGGGGGCGGGCTGCGCCGCAAGCACGTCGCGGCCCTCGCCGCCGCGGGCGTCACGGCCTTCCACGTGGGCACCGCCGTCCGCCCGGACGGCGCCTGGGACGACCCCGTCGACCCGGTCCTCGTGCGGGAGTGGCGCTCCCTGGTGTCCGCGGCGACCGGCTGACCGGCCGACCCGCCCGTTTTCCCGGGCGGAGTGCCCCATTAGAGTCGGTTCATGAGGATCCACGTGGTGAGCGACGTCCATGGCCGCGCGGACGCGCTGGCGAGCGCCGCGGACGGCGCGGACGTCCTCGTCTGCCTGGGCGACCTGATCCTCTTCATCGACTACGAGGACCACGCGCAGGGCATCTTCGCCGACCTGTTCGGCCAGGAGAACGCCGACCGCTTCATCGGGCTGCGGACCGCGAAGCGCTTCGACGAGGCGCGCGCCTTCTCCCGGAGCCTGTGGGCGTCGCTGGAGGGCGACGCGTGGCCGCACATCGAGCGCGCCGTCGACCGGCAGTACGCCGAGCTGTTCGCCGCCATGCCGTCCCCGGCGTACCTGACCTACGGCAACGTCGACGTCCCGCGCATGTGGGGCCGGCACCTGCGCGACGGCCACCGCGTCCTGGACGGGGACACCGCCGAGATCGGCGGCCTGCGGTTCGGGTTCGTCGGCGGCGGGCTCCGCACCGAGTACCGCACCCCCTACGAGCTGGACGAGGAGACCTTCGCCGCCAAGGTCGACGCCGTCGGCGAGGTGGACGTGCTGTGCTCCCACATCCCGCCCGCCGTCCCCGACCTGCTCTACGACACGGTGGCGCGCCGGTTCGAGCGGGGCAGCGAGGCGATCCTGGACGCGATCCGCCGGACGCAGCCGAGGTACGCGCTGTTCGGGCACGTCCACCAGCCGCTCGCGGGCCGGATCCGGATCGGCCGCACCGAATGCGTGAACGTCGGGCACTTCCGCGCACGCGGCGTTCCGTACGTCCTGACGGTGTGACGGATACCTTCTCTACGAGAGCGGGTCCGGGCGCGGGCCCGAGGACTGCCGGAGGGAGACGCAGATGGCGGACCGCACGAGTTCTTCCATCACGGTCAAGGCCGGGAAGGCCGAGATCATGGCGGTGATCGCCGACCTGGAGGCCTACCCGGAGTGGGCGAGCGGCATCCGCGAGTTCACCGTGCAGGAGACCGGCGCGGACGGGCGCGCGCTGCGCGGCCGGCTGACCTTCGACGGCGGCCCGTTCAGCGACACCGTCGGGCTCGCCTACACCTGGGAGGGCGACGACCGGGTGACGTGGGAGCTGGTGGAGCCGGGCACGGTCGTCACCGGCCTGCACGGCACCTACGCGCTGGCCGAGGAGGGCGGCGGCACCGAGGTGACCTACGAGCTCGCCGTGGACGTCCGCATCCCGATGATCGGCATGGTGAAGCGCAAGGGCGAGAAGCGGATCATCGACTCCGCCCTCAAGGGCCTCAAACGCCACGTGGAGCGCTGAGCGGCGCACGGGCGGTTCGCGGCGCGGCCCCTGGCGGGGGGATGATGGAGGGATGGGCCGCCGCCCGCGGCGGTCCCTCGACAACGGGTTGTGCGGTACGGCTCCGGCCGGGGCGCGCGAGGAGGAGGAAGCGTTACATGGCCCTGACCATCGGCGTGGATGTGGGCGGCACGAAGGTGGCCGCCGGGGTCGTCGACGACCGGGGGACGATCCTGGAGAAGGTCCGCCGGCCGACTCCCTCGACGAACCCCAAGGAGACCGCCGAGACCATCGCCGAGGTCGTCGAGCTGCTGAAGGGCAAGTACGACGAGGTGTCGGCGGTCGGTCTCGGCACCGCGGGCTTCGTCGACGAGGCCCGCGCGACGGTGCTGTTCGCGCCGAACCTCGCCTGGCGCGACGAGCCGATCAAGGAGAAGGTCGAGAGCCTGGTCGGGCTGCCGGTCGTCGTCGAGAACGACGGCAACGCGACCGCGTGGGGCGAGGCCAGGTTCGGCGCCGGGCGCGGCGAGAACTTCCTCGTCCTGGTGGCCCTCGGCACCGGCATCGGCGGCGGCATCATCATCAACGGCGAGCTGTACCGGGGGCGGTTCGGCATCGGCGCCGAGATGGGCCACTTCCGGGTCGTCCCGGACGGCCGGCGCTGCGGCTGCGGCAACCGGGGCTGCTGGGAGCAGTACGCCAGCGGCAACGCCCTCGTGCACGAGGCCCGCGACCTGGCCCGGGTGGCGCCCGCGATGGCGGGGCGCCTGCTGGAGCTCGGCGGCGGCCGGCCGGAGGGCATCAGCGGCCCCGAGGTGTCGCAGGCGGCCCGCGAGGGCGACAAGGCGGCCCTGGAGTGCTTCCGCGCCATCGCGCACTGGGCGGGCCAGGGCCTCGCCGACCTCAGCGCGATCCTCGACCCGGGCGCGTTCATCATCGGCGGCGGCCTGTCGGACGCCGGCGACCTGCTGCTCGACCCGATCCGCGCCGCGTTCGAGGACGCCCTGACCGGACGCGGCCACCGCCCGCTGCCCGACATCCGCATCGCCGAGCTGGGCTCCGCGGCGGGCATCGTCGGCGCCGCCGACCTCGCCCGCGTCCGCCCCCACCGGGACGTGATCGTCTAGGCGTGGCCGCCGTCCGCCTGCTGAGCTACAACGTCCGGTCGCTGCGCGACGACGCGGCGGCGGCGGCCCGCGTCGTCCGCGCGGTCGCCCCGGACGTCCTGTGCCTGCAGGAGGTCCCGCGCTTCCGGGCCTGGCGCCTGCGGCGCCGCCGCCTGGCGGACGCGTGCGGCATGAGGATCGCGGCTGGACGGCGGGCCTGCGGGCTCGCCGTCCTCACGGCCCCGCACGTCCGCCGCGAGGCGCGCGAGTTCCACCTCCTCACCCCCGACCCCGGCCTGCACCGCCGCGCCCTGGCGATCGCCGTCCTCGACGTTCGCGGCGCGCGCCTCATCGCCGCGAGCACCCACCTGGACCTGGAGCCGGAGCCGCGCCTCCGCCACACCGGCGAGATCCTCGCCCACCTGGCCCGCGCCCGCACCCGCTACGACGCCCCGGTGATCCTGGCCGGCGACTTCAACGAAGAACCGGGCGGCGAAGCATGGAGCCGCCTCACCGGCCATTTCGAGGACGCCTACGAAACGGCCCCCACCGGCGAGGGACTCACCTTCTCGTCCCGGAACCCGACCCGCCGCATAGACGCCGTCTTCACCGACCCCCAGATCCGCCCGACGGCCTGCGGCGTCCCCACAGAAGAAGCCCCGACCCAGGACTACCCCCTGGCGACAGATCACCGCCCCCTAATGGCGGACCTGGACGTCCCACACGCACCTGGATGAGCCACACCCGCCCCTCTTGGACGAGTCACAACTCGCCCCCTCGGACCGGACCTCAGCCACGGCCCACGGGCAGGACAGACCGCAACGGCGGCGTGAGGATCGCCTGCGTCGTGACGGGGGGATTGGGGGGTCGCCCCCCAATAGACAACCCCCCTTAGACGACAGCCCCGTCGTCGGGGTCTCTCGGTTCGTCGCCCATGCGGAGGACGAGGGTGACGAAGCCGCCGATGAAGGCGGCGACGGCGAGGAAGGCCGCCCAGCCGGGGACCTCCCAGTCGAGGATGACGGTGATGAGCAGGTAGACGGGGCCGCC
Source organism: Actinomadura sp. GTD37 (assembly GCF_041951365.1). Lineage (NCBI taxonomy): Bacteria > Bacillati > Actinomycetota > Actinomycetes > Streptosporangiales > Thermomonosporaceae > Actinomadura > Actinomadura sp. GTD37. The sequence goes on along the minus strand of NZ_JBGNUS010000002.1, from coordinate 675,166 downwards.
GATCAGCGCGATCCAGGCGCCCTTGGTGAGCGGGTCGGCGGCCGGCAGCGGCGGCGGGGGCGGGGGGACGTAGTGGTCCTCCTCGGTGTCGCCGTCCGGGAACTCCGCCGGCTCGGCCGGTTCGATCACGCGGGCGCGGGGGAGGCGGCCGGTGCGGTCGTCGCCCTCCTTCGGGGGCTCGGCGGGCTCCCGGATGTTCTCCTCGTCCGGCCAGGGGGCGTCGCCTTCGGGGACGGCGTCGAAACCGGCGACGATCTCGGCCCAGATGGCGTCCTCGTCACGCTCGGCGGGGCCGGTCGCATCCTTGCCGGGACCGGGACCGGGGCCGGGGGCGGCGCCGGTTGCGGCGGGGTCGGCGAGGTCGGTCTCCGCGCGCTCGGCCGTCTCGGCGCGCCCGGCGGGCTCGCCGCGCCCGTCGTCGGAGCCGCGGGCGGAGGCGTCGCGGAGCCGGGCGAGGTGGACGCGCAGGATGCCCTCGGCGGCGGGCTTCATGGCGACGTCCACGTAGAGCCGGTCGAGGACGTCGCCGGACACGGGCTCGGCGGCGGCCGGCTCGGCGAGTTCCGGCAGCCCGGCCGGCGAGGTCGCGTAGGCGGCCACCCCGGCCTCGCCGAGCGCCGCCAGCATCGCGTCGGCCAGATGCGGGGCGAGGTCGACCAGCGGGGCGTAGGTGTCGGCGGACAGTCCATTGCCACGGCGATTCACGGGGCCGGCTCCTTCGACGACTCCGGCGTGACCGACAGCACCGGCATGGCGGCCTCCGCTCCCCTGACGACAGTGCGATGCCCGGTCGCGCCCGCGTCACGCCGCGGCACTCCCGGACACCCCGAAACGTGTGTCCCACGGTATTCGCTGCGCCGCGCGGGACAAGCCCCCGGGCGCACTCGATTGAGATTCAACGCTCAGAGCCTACGTTCATTCCCGCCCCGGCCGCCCCCGCCGCCCGCGCGTAGGCGGTCCCGATGAGGGGTACCGGCCGGTAGATCGGTGCGTCGCGGAGTGGGAGGATGTCCCATCATCTCCGCTCGGCCAGGGACCGGCCGTGCCCGCCCGGAGGGCGCCGGTCCGAGGAAGGTGCCCCCATGCTGTGGTTCTGGATCCTGCTCAGGATCGTCCTGTCGCCGATCCTGTACCTCGGATGGTGGCCGCGGAACAAGGGCCGGCGCAACGTCCCGATGCGGGGCCCGGCGCTGATGGTGAGCAACCACCTGTCGTTCGCCGACCACTTCTTCGGGCCCCTGCCGCTGCTGCGCCCCATCTTCTTCATCGGCAAGGGCGAGTACTTCACCGGCAAAGGGATCAAAGGGCTGATCAGCAAGGGGTTCTTCACGGGGGTCGGGGTCGTGCCGGTCGACCGGACCGGCGGGGACGCGGCCGAGGCGGCGCTGCAGACCGGCCTGCGGATCCTCGGCGAGGGCAAGCTGCTCGGCATCTACCCGGAGGGCACCCGGGCGCCCGACAACCGGCTGTACCGGGGCAAGACGGGGGTGGCGCGGCTCGCGCTGAAGTCCCGCGTCCCGGTGATCCCGATGGCGATGATCAACACGTTCGAGCTGATGCCGCCCGGCCGGGCGCTGCCGCGCCTCGGCGTCCGGCCCGGCGTCCGGTTCGGGAGGCCGATGGACTTCTCCCGGTTCTACGGCCGCGAGGACGACCGCGAGGTGCTGCGGGAGATCACCGACGAGATCATGAACGCGATCCGGGAGCTGTCCGGGCAGGAGTACGTCGACCGGTACGCCGCCGACGTGAAGGCCGAGCTGGCCGGCCGGCCGGTGCGCTCCGCCGAGGACGACGACGGCGGGTTGAGCGACCACGGATGAGCGGGGCGGATCCGGCGGCGCCGGGGGGCGTCCGTCCGCGGGGGCGCCGATGATGGGCCTGGAGGTCGCGCTGTGGCGGGCCGTGGCGGTCTACCGCGGCCTCGCGCTGGTCTACGCCGCGGTCGTGATCGCCATGAACTCCGGCGGCTACGCGCATCCGGCCGGCGGGTGGGCGGTCCTCGCCGCCATGTCCGCGTGGACGGCCTACGCCGTGCACGCGTTCAGCGACCCGCGGCGGCGCGGGTGGCCGCTGCTGGCCGCCGACCTCGCCGTCGCCGCGGGCTGCGTGCTCGCGACCGCGTGGGTGGAGACGGCCGCGAACATCGCCGCCGGGCGGCCCACGCTGCCGGTGTCGTGGGTGGCGGCGGCGGTGCTGTCGTGGGCGGTCGCGGGCGGCCGGCGGCTCGGCCTGACCGCGGCGCTGGTGCTGGCCGCCGCGAACCTGCTGGTGCACGCGATCGCCGAGACGAGCGGCGGCATCGGGAGCACCACGTTCAACGGCATCGTGCTGCTGTTCCTCGCCGGGCTCGTCGTCGGGCACGTCGTCCGGCTGGCGCGGGAGGCCGAGGCGCGGCTGGCGCGGGCGGTGGAGCTGGAGTCGGCCAACCGGGAGCGGGACCGGCTGGCGCGCGGCATCCACGACTCGGTGCTGCAGGTCCTCGCCATGGTGCAGCGGCGCGGCGGCGAGCTCGGCGGCGAGGCGGCGGAGCTGGGCCGGCTGGCGGGGGAGCAGGAGGCCGCGCTGCGCGCCCTCATCGGCACCGCCCCCGCGGCCCCGGCGCGGGCCGCGGGCGCCGACGCCGATCTCCGCCCGCTGCTGACCGCGCACGCGTCCACGTCGGTCACGGTCTCGACGCCGGCGACGGAGGTGCGGCTGCCCGCGCACGCCGCCCGCGAGGTCGCGGCGGCCGTGGCGGCGGCGCTGGACAACGTGCGGCGGCACTGCGGCGACGCGGCGCACGCGTGGATCCTGCTGGAGGACGGCGCCGACGGGGTCACCGTCAGCGTCCGCGACGACGGGCCCGGCATGCCCGCGGGCCGGCTGGACGAGGCGGCGGCGGACGGGCGGCTCGGCGTCGCCCAGTCCGTCCGGGGCCGCGTCGCCGACCTCGGCGGCACGGTCGCGATCGCCTCCGCGCCGGGGGAGGGCACCGAGATCGAGATGACCGTGCCCCACCGCCCGGACCCCCGCCCCGGCCCCCGGCCTTAGGGTGTGAGCGTGAGCCTGCGAGTCATGGTCGTGGACGACCATCCGATGTGGCGCGAGGCCGTCGCCCGCGACCTCGCCGAGGCCGGCCACGACGTGGTCGCGACCCTCGGGGAGGGCCGCGCCGCCGTCCGCGTCGCCGCCGCCGCGCGCCCGCAGGTCGCGGTCGTCGACCTCCAGCTGCCCGACATGAGCGGCGTCGAGGTGACCCGGCACCTGGCGGCGGCCGACCCGCCCGTCCGGGTGCTGGTGCTGTCGGCGAGCGGCGAGCAGCAGGACGTCCTGGAGGCGGTGAAGGCGGGCGCGACCGGCTACCTGCTGAAGTCCGCCGCCCGCGAGGAGTTCCTGGACGCCGTCCGCCGCACCGGGGAGGGCGACGCCGTCTTCACCCCGGGGCTGGCCGGCCTCGTCCTCGGCGAGTACCGCCGCCTCGCCGCCGCGCCCGCCCGCGAGGACGACGACGCGCCGCGCCTCACCGACCGCGAGACCGAGGTGCTGCGGCTCGTCGCGAAGGGCCTGACGTACAAGCAGATCGCGGGGCGCCTGGTGCTGTCCCACCGCACGGTGCAGAACCACGTGCAGAACACCCTCGGCAAGCTCCAGCTCCACAATCGCGTCGAACTCGTCCGCTACGCCATCGAGAAGGGCCTCGACCAGGAGGACTAGCCGCACGGCCCGGGAGGCCGGGGACGCGGTCGGCGGGCGGGCCGCCGCCCGGCCCGCGGACCATTCCGGGACGGGTGGGACTTCGCGCGCGTCCGCCGCGACGATCTCGGCGGTGGCGCGGCGCGGGAACTGGCGCTCGCGGAGGCCGGATGGTCGTATGGCGGCGGGTCCGCGCCGCGTCCCCGCACGGTCGCCGTGCGCCGGACGCCGGTTGCGGGAACGATGTGCCACCGCCCGCGCCACCGGCTATGGTCTAGACCAATGGCGGCCCGGCCGGGACGCCCGGCGACCGCGCCGGACGTGCGCGGCCGGATGTTCGGGCCTGTGAATCGAGGGAGGAGCCCGGTGGCGGGAGAAGGAGACGGCATGCGCGTCGGAGTGCTGACCGGCGGCGGGGACTGCCCCGGACTGAACGCGGTGATCCGCGCGGTCGTCCGCAAGGGCGTGCAGGTCTTCGGCTACGAGTTCGTGGGCTTCCGGGCCGGCTGGCGCGGACCCCTCGAAGGCGACACCGTGGCCCTCGACGTGCAGGCCGTGCGCGGGATCCTGCCGCGCGGCGGGACGATCCTCGGCTCGTCCAGGACCAACCCGGTCAAGGTCGAGGGCGGCATCGAGCGGATCAAGGACAACCTCGCCGGCCTCGGCGTGGACGCCCTCATCGCCATCGGCGGCGAGGACACCCTCGGCGTCGCGCGCGAGCTGTACGCCAACGGCGTCAACGTCGTCGGCGTCCCGAAGACGATCGACAACGACCTGAACGCGACCGACTACACGTTCGGGTTCGACACCGCCGTGAACATCGGCATGGAGGCCGTCGACCGGCTGCACACCACCGCCGAGAGCCACCACCGCGCGCTGATCTGCGAGGTCATGGGGCGGCACGCGGGCTGGATAGCGCTGCACGTCGGCATGGCCGCCGGCGCCAACGTCATCCTCATCCCCGAGCGGCCCTTCGACATCGACAAGGTCTGCCAGTACGTGGAGAGCCGGTTCAAGACCCGGTACGCGCCGATCATCGTCGTGTCCGAGGGCGCCCACCCGGTCGACGGGCAGATGGCGCTGCAGACGGGCGAGCGCGACTCGTTCGGGCACGTCCGGCTCGGCGGCATCGGCCAGGCCCTCGCCGACGAGATCGAGAAGCGCACCGGCAAGGAGGCCCGCGCCACCGTGCTCGGGCACATCCAGCGCGGCGGCACCCCGACCGCGTTCGACCGCGTCCTCGCCACCCGCTTCGGGCTCCAGGCCATCGACGCCGTCCGGGACGGCGACTACGGCAAGATGGTCGCCCTCCAGGGCACCGACATCGTCCGCGTCGGGCTGGACGAGGCGACCAAGGAGCTGAAGACCGTCCCGCTGGAGCGCTACTCCGAGGCGGAGGTCTTCTTCGGCTGACCGTCCCCCGGCGGGAACAGGCCGTCCGGGTCGCGGTGTTGGCCTCTCTGGGCCACACTGGAGTCCCGTCCCGCGACCTGTTCCCGCCTGGAGGATCACGCATGACCACGCTCGACACCGTGCCGGCGGACGTCCGGGAGCATTCACCGGTCGACGGCGAGCCGTGCGTGCTGCTCAAACTGGGCGAGGTCGTCCTCAAGGGCAAGAACCGCGAGCAGTTCGAGCGCCGCTTGGCCGACAACGTGCGGCTGGCCGTCCGGCCCATCGCCAGGGTGGACGTGATCCGGCGGCACGGCGTGTTCATCGTCCGCCGACAAGGTGCTGATCTCGCCACCATGGAGCGGGTCGCGCAGCGGATCTCCGACGTCATGGGCATCGTGTGGGCGCACCGCGCCTGGCTGGTCGGCAAGGACCTCGCCAGCGTCGAGCGCGCCGCCCTGGAACTGATGGACGGGCGCACCGGCACGTTCGCCGTCCGGTCCCGGCGCCGCGACAAGCGGTTCCCGATGACCTCCACCGAACTCGACCGGCACATCGGCGGGCTCGTCGCCGAGCGCTACGGGCAGCCCGTCAAGCTCAAGGACCCCGCGCACACCCTGTCCATCGAGGTCGACCGCGACGAGGTGTTCGTCTACTCCGGCGGGCTGCGCGGCCAGGGCGGCCTGCCCGTCGGGATGAGCGGCCGCGCCCTCGTGCTGATGTCCGGCGGCATCGACTCGCCCGTCGCCGCGTACCGGATGATGCGCCGCGGCCTGCGCGTCGACTACCTGCACTTCTCCGGCATGCCGTTCACCGGCCCCGAGTCGATCTACAAGGCGTACGCGCTGGTCCGCGAGCTGGACAAGTTCCAGGGCGGGTCCCGGCTGTTCGTCGTCCCGTTCGGCAAGGCGCAGCAGCAGATCAAGTCGTCCGGCGCCGACCGGCTCGCGGTGATCGCGCAGCGCCGGCTGATGCTGCGCACCGGCGAGGTCCTCGCCCGCCGGCTGCGCGGCGGCGCGCTGATCACCGGGGACGCGCTCGGCCAGGTGTCCAGCCAGACGCTCACCAACATCACCGCGCTGGACGACGCCGTCGAGCTGCCGATCCTGCGGCCCCTCGTCGGCATGGACAAGAGCGAGATCATGGACCAGGCGCGCGGCATCCGCACCCTGTCGATCTCCGAGCTGCCCGACGAGGACTGCTGCACCATGCTCGCGCCCCGCCGCGCCGAGACCAAGGCCAAGATCGACGACCTGCGCCGGATCGAGCGGCGCCTCGACGTGGACGAGCTGGCCGACCAGCTGGCCGCCTCCGTCCAGGAGCACCGCCCCGCCTACGGCGACCCGGCCTCCTGACGCGCGGCCGCGGACGCCGGGCGTTCCACGGGCGACCCCGGGAGGGGGAGCTCAGCGGGCGTCGAAGTCGGTCGGGCGCGGGGGCTCGGGGCCGTCCGGGCCCATCAGGGTGATGCGCTCGATCCGGACGATGCGGAACCGGCGGCCGGCGACCGCGATGCCGTTGCGGCGGGTCTCGTCCTCCATCAGCTCCGCCGCCTCGGCGAACCGGGCGACGTCCGCGGCGGCCGGGCTCTCCACCGCCGGCACCACGTGCCGGAAGTAGGTGATCAGCGCGTCGCGGGCCAACTGCGGGGCCTCGTGCAGCCGGCCGACCGGCCGCCAGCGCCGCTCGCTGCGCTCGGCCACCGTGAACGCGGGCGCCAGCGCGACCGGGGTGAGGAACGCGCCGGTCGGCTCCCTGCCCGTCGCCGCCGCCGCGTCCAGCACCTGGCACAGCAGCTCGGCGGTCGCGAAGTCGGACGCCGGGCCGTCCTCGGGCAGCAGCTCGTAGGGGCGGACGGGCCGGGCGGCGCCGCCCGGCGGCAGCGGGTCGAGGTCGGTCGGGCGGGGCGGCTCGGGACCGTCCGGGCCGGTGCGGACGAGCTGCTCGATCCGCACGATCCGGAACCGCCGCCCGCCCGCGGCCACCTCGTCGGCCGGTTCGCCCGCCAGCGTGCGCGCGGCGGCGAGCAGCTCGTGCTCCCGCGCGCCGCCGGCGAGCGCGGCCATGTCCTCCAGCCGCCCGGCGAGCAGTTCGCGGGCGCCCTGCGGCAGCGGATCGGACGGGCACACGACCTGCCAGCCGCCCGGGACGTGCTCGGCGGCCGTGAACAGCGTGCCCACGGCCGCGAGCTCCGGGTAGGCGGTGAGGGCGCGGCACGCGTCCGCGAGCATCACCGCGGCGACCGGGTCGACGCCGTCCAGATCCTCCGGGAACAGCCGCCCCCCGGCGTCACCATCGCCCGTAGTCATGCCGGACATCATCCTCGCCGAGCCCGGTACGGCCAATGGTTCAGACCAATTCGTTACCGCCGCGTTCCCGGCCGCCCGGCGCGATCACCGCGACCAGGCCCGCCGCCACCAGCGCGAGGCCGCCCAGCGCGACGGGGCCCAGCCGCTCGTCCAGCAGGACCACGCCGAGCGCCGCGGCCACCGCCGGTTCCGCCAGCGTCAGCGTCGTCGCGGTCGTCGCCGGGGTGGTGCGCAGGCCCCGCGCGAACAGCAGGTAGCCGCCGCCCGTGGTGACCACGCCGAGGTAGAGCGCGATCACCGCGCCGGAACCGGTGAGCAGCCAGCCCGAACCCGAGCACAGGACCGGGAGCAGCGGGACGGCCGCCGCCGCGAACAGCGCCCCCGCGACGGCCCGGTCCTCCTCGCCCCGCGTGATGAGGACGGACGCGACCGTCGCGTACCCCGCGTACGACAGCCCGGACAGCAGCGCGAGGGCGATGCCGAGCGGCTCGACGCCCGCGTCCCGGCCGCCGCCGACGAGCAGCGCGCAGCCCGCGACGGCCCCGGCGGTCGCCGCCGCCCAGCGCCCGGTCGGCCGCGACCGCCGGGCCAGCAGCCCGATCAGGCCGGCGAACGCGGGCGCGCTGCCGATCGTGACGACGGTGCCCGCCGCCACGCCGGTGCGGCCCGCCGCGACGAAGAACGCGGTCTGGTACACGGCGATCGCGGCCGCGCCCAGCCCGATCAGCGGCAGGTTGCGGCGGTCGCCGAGCAGGCGGCGCAGCCCGGCGCCGCGGCGCGTGCCCGCCGCGAGCGCGAGCAGCACCAGGCCGCCGATGACGATGCGGCTCGCGGCGATCGAGAACGCCGACGCGCCGCCGGCGAACGTGCGGACCGTCCCGGTCGTCCCCCACAGGGACGCCGCCAGCAGGACGTCGGCGCCGCCGCCGGACCGGACCCGGGCGCAGCCCGCGGACGCGCGCCGGACGAAGGTGTGCTGTGGCACGTGAGGCTCCTGACCTCGAATCGGAAGAGAGTCATCCGGATTCGGGGCGCAGGAGGACGCGGCCGGGCGCGGTGCCGCGCCGGGCCGGTCGCAGTTCGCTGCGAGTGCGGACGCCGCGCCCCGTCAGGAGCGCGGCGGCCCGCAGTCGGAGGTCCAGTAGGCCACGGAGGGACGATACCCGTTCAGGCGGGGACGGCGTCCGGGTCCTGGGCCTGGGCCAGTGAGCGGCCGACGATGGGGGGCAGGTCGCGCACCAGCTTGGCCAGCTCGCGGAGGTCGCCGTCCACCAGGGCCTGCGGGCCGTCGCACAGCGCGGTCTCCGGGTGCGGGTGCACGTCGATGATCACGCCGTCGGCGCCGACCGCGATCGCGGCGCGGGTCAGCGGCAGGACGAGGTCGCGGCTGCCGCCCGAGTGCGACGGGTCCACGATGACCGGCAGGTGGGAGAGGCGCTGCGCCACCGGGACCGCGGAGATGTCGAGGGTGTTGCGGGTGGCCCGCTCGAACGTGCGGATGCCGCGCTCGCACAGCACGATGTCGAGGTTGCCGCGCTGGGCGACGTACTCGGCCGCCATCAGCCACTCCTCGATCGTCCCGTTCATGCCGCGCTTCAGCATGACCGGCTTCCCGGCCTCGCCCGCGGCCTGCAGCAGGGCGAAGTTCTGCGCGTTGCGGGTGCCGATCTGCAGCATGTCCGCGTACGAGGCGACGAGGTCGACGTCGGCGGCGTCCACCACCTCGGTGACGATCGGCATGCCCGTCTCCTCCCGCACGTCCGCGAGGATGCGCAGGCCGGCCTCGCCGAGGCCCTGGAACGCGTACGGGGAGGTGCGCGGCTTGAACGCGCCGCCGCGCAGCAGCGTCGCGCCCGCGGCCTGCGCCATCTGCGCGGCGCCGAGCGTCTGCTCGGGGGTCTCCACGGCGCACGGGCCGGCGATCAGCGTCATGGTGCCGGGTCCGATCGGCACGCCGCCGACCCGGACGACCGAGCGCTCGGCGTGGTTCTCGCGGCTCACCAGCTTGTAGGGCGCCGAGATGCGGACGACGTCGCTGACGCCGCGCATCCCGCGCAGGTTCAGCGAGCCGAACTGCTGGACGTCGCCGATGAGCCCGACGATGGTGCGCTCCACGCCGCGGCTGACGAATGCGTCACCCCCCGCCGTCTCGACCAGTGAGACGACGGCCTTGATATCCGCTTCGTTGGCCTCCGGGGCCATGACGACGACCATGCGTGTGCTGCCTCTCCTGTTTAACCCGGAACCCCGGTGGGTCCCGCGGCCGACCCCTGGAACGACGAAAGCCCCGGGCCACTGCGGCCCGGGGCTTCTCGTTCTGCGGTCTGTCAGCGCAACGCCTGGCAGACCAGCCGCCCGGGCTGGTCGTACCAAAAGAAATAGACGACGTTGCGCACGGGCCCAAGCGTAGCCGATGTCCGGGGCGCGCATTCGCACCGCCCCCGAATATGGCTCAGCTCACGCCGGATGGCAGGATGGCCGCGTCATGACCCACCCCGAGCCTTCCGCACCGCAGCCGCGGGACCTGCCGCCGGGCCAGTACGTCCCCCGGGGCTGGCCCGTCCTCCACTACGGCCCCGTGCCGAAGTTCCGTCCCGCGTCCTGGGACTTCCGGGTCTTCGGCGCCACCGAGTCGGGGCAGCCCCACCGCTGGACGTGGGACGAGTTCGACGCGCTGCCGAGGGCCGGGTCGGTGTCGGACTTCCACTGCGTCACCAAGTTCACGATCCCCGGCAACGAGTGGGAGGGCGTCCCCGGCACGGCGGTCGTGGAGCTGGCGCCGCCCGCGCCGGACGTCACGCACGTGATGGTCTGGGCCGAGTACGGCTACAGCGCCAACATCCGGATCGCCGACTTCCTCGCCGACGGGACGGTGTTCGCCACCCACCACGGCGGCGAGCGGCTGACCGCCGACCACGGCTTCCCCGTCCGCATCGTCGTCCCGCACCTGTACGCGTGGAAGAGCGTGAAGTGGGTCCGCGGCGTCGAGTACCTGGTGGGGGACCGCCGCGGCTTCTGGGAGGAGCGCGGCTACCACAACGTCGCCGACCCGTGGCGGGAGCAGCGCTACTCCTACCAGGAGGACGAGGGCGAATCGCCGCCCCTGTGAGGCGCGAATCGCCGCCCCTGTGAGGCGTGCGGCGGGCCCGGCCGGCGGCGCCGGGCCGGGCGTTTCCCATCCGAGACCCTCGTAAATGGGCAACGACCGGACCAGCGGGGACGGAAGACGTTACCGTAAGTCGTCATGGTCCTACCGTCCGTCGCCGATGCCGTGGTCCACGCCGCGGCCGCCGGCGCCGCCCCCGGCGTCTGGGGGCTGCGCCGGTGGCTGCGCCTGCCGCGCCGCGCGCCCGCCGACCCGGCCGAGCAGGCGGCGTTCGCGACCCTGCACCTGATCGCGCGGGGGGCGCCGCCGCTGCGCGCCGGGCTCACCGACGACACGGCGCACAAGGCGGCCCGGTGGCTGCGGCCGCTGCTCGGCGCCGAGGCGGTCGCGCTCGTCGCGCTGCGCCCCCCGGACGATCCGGACGGCCCCGCCGGTCCGGACGGCCCGCACGGCGCCGACCGGGTCCCGGCCGCGCCCCGCCTGCTGGCCTGGGACGGCGCGGGCGGCGGCGCGCACGCGGCGGAGGCCGTCGGGCACGCGCTGCCCGTGCTCGCGTCCGGCCGTCCCCGGGTCGGCGCGCCGGAACCGGTCGGCTGCGCCGACCCGGCCTGCTCCGTCCAGGTGGCGATGACCGCGCCGCTCACCGTCGAAGGACGCGTGGAGGGCACGCTGACCGCGTACTGGCGGAGCGCGTCCGCCGCCCGGGTCCGCGCGGTCGGCGAGGCGGCCCGGATCGTCGCCGGCCAGCTGGAGCTGGCCGAGCTCGACCTCGCCCGCATCCGGCTCGGCGAGGCCGAGACGCGGGCGCTGCGCGCCCAGATCTCCCCGCACTTCGTCTACAACTCGCTGACCACGATCGCCTCGTTCGTCCGCACCGAACCCGACCGCGCCCGCGCCCTGCTGCTCGACTTCGCCGACTTCGCCCGCTACTCCTTCCGCAACCCCCGCGACTTCACCACCCTCGCGGACGAGCTGCGCTCCATCGACCGGTACCTGCTGCTGGAACGGGCCAGGTTCGGCGAGCGGTTGCGGTGCGCCGTCGAGGTCGCGCCCGAGGTGCTGCCGGTCGCCGTCCCCTTCCTGGCCCTGCAGCCGCTCGTCGAGAACGCGGTCCGGCACGGCATGGCGGGGGGACGCGAGCCGTTCCACATCACGATCGTGGCGCGCGACTCGGGCGCCGAGGCCGCGATCAGCGTCGAGGACGACGGGGTCGGCATGGACCCCGAACGGCTCCAGGAGATCCTGTCCGCCCCGCTCGGCAGGCCCGGCCCGACCGGCTGGGGCAGCGTCACCACCCGGGCCCGGACGGACGGGCGCGGCGACCCCGGCATCGGCCTCGCCAACGTCGACGAGCGCATGCGCCAGGTCTACGGCGACGAATACGGGCTCACCGTCGAGACAGCGCTCGGCGCCGGAACCAAGGTCAGTTTACGCGTGCCGAAGTACCGTCCAGGGGTGTTTCCGGAGTGACCCCTGACCGGGCGACACCGAACTCACTTCTTGGAATCGATTGCGGACGGACGGTAATCGCGGCAAAGTCGCCCTCATGCTCCACGTCCTCGCCGTCGACGATGAACGCCCCGCCCTGGAGGAGCTGTCCTATCTCCTCCGCCAGGATCCGCGGATCGGGCAGGTCACCGGCGCGGGCGACGCCTCGTCCGCGCTCCGCGACCTGAGCCGCATGCTCGTGGAGGGCGAGCGCCTCGACGCCGTGTTCCTGGACATCCGGATGCCGGGGCTCGACGGGCTCGACTTCACCCGGCTGCTCACCGGGTTCGCCGACCCCCCGCGCGTCGTGTTCGTGACCGCGCACGACGACTGCGCCGTCACCGCCTACGAACTGGGCGCGCTCGACTACCTGCTGAAGCCCGTCCGCCCGGAGCGGCTCGCCGAGTCGGTCCGCCGGGTGGCCGAGGCCGTGCACCGGTCGGACCCGCCCGCCGCGGACGGCCCCGCCCTCGACGACGAGCTGATCCCCGTCGAGCTCGGCGGCCGGACCAGGCTCGTCTCCCGCCGGACGGTCACGCACGTGGAGGCGCAGGGCGACTACGTCCGGCTGCACACGGCCGACGGCGGGTACCTGGTCCGGATGCCGCTGTCGGCGCTGACCAAGCGGTGGGAGGCCGCGGGCTTCATCCGGATCCACCGCAGCACCCTGGTCGCGTGCGCGCACATCACCGAGGTGCGGTTCGACGGCGGCCGCGCGGCCGTCCGCATCGGGGACGAGCTGCTCCAGGTCAGCCGCCGGCACACCCGCGAGGTGCGGGACCGCCTGGTCCGCAGGTTCCACCAGCTGGACGGGGACGAGGCGCAGGAGACCCGCGATGGTCGTTGAGGGCCGGGTGGCGGTGTCCGCGGCGGCCGGCGTCCGGGCCGCCGCCGCGGAGACGTCCCGGGCCGACCCGCCGGACGCCGACCCGCCGGACGCCGACCCGCTCCATACCGGGCCGCTCCATACCGGGCCGCCCCGCTCCGCCGCCCCCGGCGCCGACCCGGCTCCGGGGGCCGCCGAGGCGCGCGCCCTGATCCGCGCCCAGTTGCGGACCGCGCTCGGCACCTGCGCGCTCGTCCTGGCCGTCCTGGCGGGCCTGCCGCTGCTCGCGCTCGTCCCGGCGGTCGCGCACGCGCGCGTCCACGGCGTGCCGCTGTGCTGGGCCGTCCTCGTGCTCGGCGTCCAGCCCGTGTGGGTCGCGGTCTCGTGGCGGCAGCTGAGACGCGCCGAACGGGCCGAACGCGCGATGGGCCGCCGGTGACGCGCCCCGCCCGCACCACGTCCGACCTGCTCGTCGCCTCGCGCGGCGTCAGCCCCTGGTGGAACGCGTCCGCGATCGGCGGCGAGTACCTGTCCGCCGCCGCCTTCCTCGGCAGCGCGGGGCTCGTGCTCGCCTACGGCGCCGACATGCTGTGGCTGCCCATCGCCGCGACCGCCGGACACGTCCTGCTGCTGGCGTTCGTCACGGCGCCGCTGCGCCGCTCCGGCGCGTACACCATCTCCGACTTCGCCGAGTGGCGGCTCGGCTCGCGCGGCGTCCGCCGCGTCGTCACCGTCTGCGTCTGCTTCATCGGCTGGTTCTACCTGCTGCCGCAGTACCAGGGCGCGGGCCTGACGCTCCGCGTGCTGACCGGCGCCCCCGTCTGGGCGGGCTGGGCCGTCGTGGTCGCCGTCACGCTCGCGCTCGCCCTGTCCGGCGGCATGCGCAGCATCACCGCCGCGCAGGCCGTCCAGTTCTGGGTGAAGCTCGCCGCCGTGGCGGTGCCCGCGGTCGCGCTGCTCGGGATGTGGCACATGTCCGGCGCCCCCCGCCCGCCGGGGGACGGCGTCCCCCGGTTCGAGCACACCACGCGGGTGCACGTCCGGACCGACGTCGCCGTCACCGTCCCCGCGTCCGTCACCGTCACCGCGCGGGGACGCGTCGACGGCGTCGCCCGCCGCGGCGAGACGGTACCGCTGCCCGCGGGCCGGCACACCATCGGCCGCGGGACCGACGTGGTGTTCCCCGCCGGCACGGAGGCGCCGCACGCCGAGCACCTGCCCGTCCAGGACGGCGGCACGTGGGCGACACCGTTCGGCCGCGGCGAGGAGCACGGGCTCTTCCGCACCTACTCGGCGATGCTGGGCGTCCTGCTGGGCACGATGGGGTTACCCCACATCCTGATGCGCTTCTACACCAACCCGTCCGGAAGCGCCGCACGCCGCACCGCCGCCTTCGTGCCCGTCCTCCTCGCCCTGTTCTACGTGTTCCCCACCCTCTACGGGACGCTCGGACGCCTGTACGCCCCCGAACTGCTCATGACCGGCGACACCGACGCGACCCTCCTGCTGCTCCCGCGCCGGATGATCGACGGCCCGCCCGGCCTGCTGCTCACCGGCCTCGTCACCGCCGGCGCCTTCGCCGCGTTCATCTCCACGTCCTGCGGCCTCGCCGTCGCCATCGGCGGGACGATCTCGCAGTGCCCGCGCCGCGGCGGCGCGGCCGCGTTCCGCGCCGGCGTCGTGGTCGCGCTGGCCGCGCCGCTGGCCCTGCTGCCCGGCATCGGCTCCCGGGGCGCCGCCGCCCTCGTCGCGACGGCCCTCGGCGTGTCCGCCTGCTCGCTGTGCCCGCTGCTCGTCCTCGGCATCTGGTGGCGCGGCCTCACCCCCGCCGGCGCCGCCACCGGACTCCTCGCCGGCGGCGGCCTCGCCGTCACCGCCGGCGTCGCCGGCCTGTTCCACGACGCCCCTCCCGGCTGGCCCGCGGCCGTCCTCGACCACCCCACCCTCGTGATCGCGCCCGCCGCGTTCGCCGCCATGATCGCGGTGTCCCTGCTGACCCGCCGCCGCGTCCCCCGCCACACCGACCGCGCCCTGCGCCGCCTGCACCTCCCCGAGGACGCCCTCGCGCGCTGAACGCCCGTGATTTCCCCACGAACGGCGCCTGCGACACGTGGACGGGTTCCCCGCCCGCCGCTCGTCCCGCCGCACCGACCGCTCGTCGCATGACTACGCTACGCACATCTCCGACTACGTACCGTTCGGCGCGTACCGCGTTTTCCTGGTGCCGCCCGGCCGCACCGCGCGTCTAGTGTTCTCAGTGGCACCACAAACCACACCGCCACCGGAGGGGCGGGCGGCCCCCGGCCGCGGAACCTCCCACAACAGCAAATCCCGGAGATCCGGCGCAAGCCGGATCGGAGTCGCCGGATCCCGTACCGGGGGGGTGGGATCCGGTGGCCTGTGGCTCGGGCGCCGTTGAACAGTCGGGGGGTTGTTCAGCGGCGTCCGAGTCGTATTTGTTTGTTTTTCCTCGGCGGTCGGGCCCTGGGGGCCCTCCCTTCCACGGAAAAACGTGCGATTGCTGCATCGCTCCGGCTCGCCCAGGGGCTCGCTGCGCGATCAGGTTTCTCGCAGGCTCGAAACCTGCCTTCGGACGCAATCGCAACGGTTCGGGTCGATGCGTGGCCGGGGTGGGTGGCTGGGGTCGTCGCGGGTCGCGGGTCGCGGGTCGCGGGTCGCGGGTCGCGGGTGGGCGGGGTGCGGGTCGCGTGGGGTGCGGTCGCGTTGTCTGGGTGGTCGCGGGTTGTGGGGCGCGTTGACTGGGCGGGGTGCGATTGGGGTGTCGCGGCTCGGCGTTGGGTTCTCGCTCCGCTCGAAGCCTGCCCGTGGTCAGGTGTCGCGTAGGCGTTTCAGGGTCTCTATGTCGTTCGCGTGGGGTTCGGGGGCTCGGCCGGGGGTCTCGATGAGGAACGGGACGTTCCTCGCGGCCGGGTGGGTGAAGAGGTCGGCGAAAGGCTGCTCGCCGATCAGGCCGGCGCCGATGTTCTCGTGGCGGTCCCGGCCGGAGGCGCAGGGGTCCTTCGAGTCGTTGGCGTGGATCAGCTTCAGGCGGCCCTCGCCCACGGTGGCGACCAGGGCGTCGATCGTGTCCTTCACGCCGCCGGGAGCGGCCAGGTCGTGGCCCGCGGCGAAGGCGTGGCACGTGTCGAAGCAGACGCCCAGCTTCGGGTGGTGCTCCAGTTTCTCGAAGAACGGGCCGAGATCCTGGACCTTGGCGCAGAGCATGTTGTTCTGGCCGGCCATGGGTTCCAGGAGGAGGTCGGGGCCGTCTTCCGGGATCTCCTCCAGAAGGGGCAGGACGTGCTCGTGGACCTGCGCCATCGCCTCGTCATAGGTCTGGCTCACGGCGGAGCCCGTGTGGACGACGACGCCCCGGGCGCCGATGGCCCGGCCCCGGGTGAGCGAGTGGCGGACGGTCGCGATCGACTTGGCGAGGGTCTCCGGCGTGGGGGAGCCGAAGTTCACGAGGTACGGGGCGTGCACGTAGACGGGGACGCCGTGCTCGCGGAGCTTCGCGTCCTCGGCGGGCTTCCCTTCGGGAAGCGCCCAGCCGCGCGGGTTCGCGACGAACACCTGGATCGCCTCGGCGCCGATCCGCGCGGCGTATTCCAGTCCGCCGGTGGCGAGGCCGCCGGCCACGGGGACGTGCGCCCCTACGGGGTTGTTCGATGAGGTCATGGCGTGTTCAGCCTACCGGTCACGGGCCCCGGACGAGGGTGACGGTCGAGCCGCGCGGGGCCTCCCCGCTGGACGGGGACTGGAAGCGGACGCGGTCGCCGCCGAAGCCCGTCACGTTGACCTTGAACCCGGATTCCTGCAGGGCCTTGCGGGCGTCGTTCACGCTGCGGTTCGTCATGTCCGGCACCGGGATGTTCTGGTTGCCGCCGTCGTCGTCGCAGCCGAACTGGATCGGGCCCGCGTCGACGATGCAGTCGCGCTTGTTGACGACGATGGTGACCTCGTCGCCGCGGGAGACGCCCTGGCCCTCGGCCGGGTCCTGGCTGATGACGGAGTTCGGCTCCTTGCCGTCCACCTGCTTCTTCTGGACCTTGACGTTCAGGCCCATGGAGCGCAGCTGGTTGGCGGCGGCGTCGCCGTTCTGGCCGACGAGGCCGGGCATGGACATGCCGCTGGACACGACGATGGCGACGGGCTCGTCGGGGGACTGCCGCTCCCCGGCGTCCGGGTCAGTGCCGATGACCCTGTCCTTGGCCACGGTCTGGGACGGAGCGGTGCTCGTCCGGCCGACGGCGAAGCCCTTGTCCTCCAGGGTCTGCTCGGCGTCGCCGAGGCTCTTGCCCGAGACGTCCGGCACCTCGCGGGGCGTGATGCCCTTGGACGGCGTCAGCGTGACCGGCCGGCCCTTGGCGACGCGGGCGCCCGCGGGCGGGTCGGACTTGGCGACGCCGCCCTTGTGGACGCGGTCGTCGTAGACCGCCTTCGCCGTCCGGACCTCCAGGCCGCCGGACTCCAGCTTGTCGCGGGCGTCGGCGACCTTCATGCCGATGATCGACGACGGGACGTGCTCGTACTGGCCGGACGTCTGGTACCAGACGGCCCAGCCGAGCAGGAGCGCCGCGACCGCGCCGATCGCGACGAGGACGTAGCGGCCGGTCAGCGCGTCGATGGCGCGCTCGGTGTTGCCGCGCCGCCGGAAGTGCTCGGGTTCACCGGGGGGCAGGGTGCCCTGGTCCAGGACGGCGGTGTGCCCCCGGGGCGGCTCCAGCACGCTGGTCGCGCCCCGGGACCCCTCCTCGACGCGCCCGTCGAGGTCGCGGGGGAGGCCGCCGAGCACCTCGGCGACCTCGGCGTGGTACTGGTTCGCGTCCTGCGGGCGGCGCGCCGGGTCGTGGCTCGTCGCGTCCGTGACCAGGTCGTCCACCCGCCGGGGGATGCCGGGGACCAGGTGGGACGGCGGCGGGACGGCCTCGTTCACGTGCTTGTAGGCGACCGCGAGCGGCGTGTCGCCCTGGTGGGGGAGGCGCCCGGTGAGCAGCTCGAACAGCATGACCCCGGCCGCGTACACGTCGGAGCGGACGTCGGCGCTGCCCGACAGCACCTGCTCGGGCGCGAGGTAGCCGACCGTCCCGATGATCACGCCGGTCTTGGTCATCTTGCTCGCCGTCTCGGCCCGGGCGAGCCCGAAGTCGGCGACCTTGACCTGCCCGTCCTCGGTGATGAGGACGTTCTCGGGCTTGACGTCGCGGTGCACGAGACCGGCGCGGTGCGCGGCGCCGAGCGCGGCCAGCACCGGCTGCATGATCTCCAGCGCGGCGCGCGGCCCGAACCGCCCGAGCGAGGTCAGCGCGTCGCGCAGCGTGCGGCCCGCGACGTACTCCATCACGAGGAAGACGTGCTCGCCGTCGGTGCGCTGGTCGTAGACCGCGACGACGTTCGGATGCGAGAGCGCCGCCGCCGCCTTGGCCTCGCCGATGAAGCGGGCGACGAAGTCCTCGTCGGAGGCGAGTCCGGCGTGCATCACCTTGATCGCGATCACGCGGTCGAGGCGCAGGTCCCGCGCCAGGTAGACCGTGGCCATGCCGCCGCGGGCGATGCGGGACTCTATGCGGTAGCGCCCGTCGAGCACCTGCCCGACGAGAGGGTCCGTGTCCATCGCTGCGAGTTTACGGGCGGTTCCCGGTGGAACTCATCAGTCCCGAGTATGAGCATCCATGAGCCGTGAGGCGGAGTCCCCCGCGGCGCCCGGTTCCGGAGTGGCGGCGGGGACGCGCCTGCGGGACGTCCGGGTGCTCCGGGAGACGGCCACGCCGGCCAGGCAGAGCAGGCCGCCGGCGAGGGTGACCAGGCCGGGGACCTCGCCGAGGAACAGCCACGACATGCCGACGACGAGGGCGGGCACGGCGTAGGTCGTGGCGCCCATCTTCCCTGCGGTCGTGCGGGCCAGCGCGTACCCCCAGGTGGTGAACGCGATCGCGGTCGGGAAGACGCCCAGGTAGACCATGTTGAGGGTGGCGCCGGCCGGGGCGTCGGCGACCTGGGAGACCAGCTGCCCGGAGAACGGCAGGCAGGCGAGCGCGCCGATCGCGCACGCGAACGTGGTGAACTGGAGCGCGGAGGCGTGCCGCAGCGCGGGCTTCTGGCTCACCACGCCCGCCGCGTAGGTGACGGCGGCGACCAGGCAGAGCAGCACCCCGCCGACGGACGCGCGGCCCTCGCCCGACATCGACAGCCCGACGACGGCGGCGCCCGCGAACGACACGGCCATGCCGATCACCAGCCGGGGCGAGACGCCCTCCTTGAGCAGCCAGCCGCCGAGCAGCGCGATCAGGATGGGGCCGATGTTGACCACGAGCGCGGCGGTGCCCGCGTCCACGAGCTGCTCGCCCCAGTTCAGCGCGACCATGTAGGCGCCGAACCACAGGACGCCGGCGGACACGATGCCGGGCCAGGCGGCCCTGGGCGGCAGGCCCTCGCGCCGGACGAGCCAGAGGGCGCCGAGCACGACCGTCCCGGACAGGAGGCGGCCGAGGGCGAGGGCGCCGGGCCCGTACTCGGCGCCGGCGCTGCGGATCGACACGAAGGCGGACGCCCACAGCACTACCGTGACGGTGGCGGCGGCGACCGCGCGCCTGTCGACGCGGCCCGTGTTCTCGTGCTGCATGTCACGCACCTTAGGTATGGGTCGTTTCCATGAACACCGAAGGGACGTGCCGGGTTGCGGCATGCCCGGGGGCGGACCCGCCCAGTCTGGTGACGCGCAGGTTTCAGGTCCAGCGAATATTCCTACAGGGCAACCTTTAGCGAAGCTACGAGGTCGCCAGCCCTTCGAAGGGCGAGGACGCCTGCGCGTAGCGGCGCTTCGGGATGCGCCCGGCCAGCCGCGCGAGCCGCCCGGCCTCCACCGCGTGCCGCATCGCCGCGGCCATCCGCGCCGGGTGCCGCGCGCGCGTCACGGCGGTCGCCAGCAGCACGGCGTCGCAGCCGAGCTCCATGGCGAGCGCGGCGTCGGACGCGGTGCCGAGCCCGGCGTCCAGGATCACCGGGACGCCCGCCCGCTCGACGATCAGCTCGATGTTGTGCGGGTTCCGGATGCCGAGACCCGACCCGATCGGGGAGCCGAGCGGCATGACCGCGGCGCACCCGATCCGCTCCAGGCGGTGCGCGAGGACGGGGTCGTCGCTGGTGTACGGCAGGACGGTGAAGCCGTCGCCGACGAGCTGCTCGGCCGCCTCGACCAGCTCGATCGGATCGGGCAGCAGCGTGTGCTCGTCCGCGATCACCTCCAGCTTGACCCAGTTCGTGCCGAGCGCCTCGCGGGCGAGCTTGGCGGTCAGCACGGCCTCGCCGGCGGTGAAGCAGCCCGCCGTGTTCGGCAGCACCCGGATGCCGCACTCCTTCAGGACGTCCAGCACCGAGCCGCGCGCGGACGGGTCCACGCGCCGCATCGCGACCGTCGTCAGCTCCGTCCCGGACGCGGCCAGCGCCTCCCGCAGCACGTGCATGCTGGGCGCGCCGCCCGTCCCCATGATCAGCCGCGAGCCCAGTTCCTCCCCGGCGATGACCAGCTTGTCGGTGTCCACATCACCCTCCCTGTACGATCCGCTCCGCTGCGCGCCCGCCGCTGCGCTCCGTTCACCGCGGCGGTCAGCCCCCTTGTACGATGTCCCTGTGGGGGGACGACCCCCCACGCCCCCCGGGCGGGCGCCGTCCGCCGCGTTGCACTCCGCTGCGCTCCGTTCCACGCGGCGGTCAGCCCCCTTGTACGGCGGTCAGCACTTCCAGGCGGTCGCCGTCGCGCAGCGCCGTGGTCTCCCACGCGGACCGGCGGACGACCTCCTCGTTCAGCGCGGCCGCCACGCCGGTCCCGGCGGGGGTGACGGACGCGACGGCCTCGGCCACGCTCGCCCCCTCGGGCAGCTCGCGCGGCGCACCGTTGACGATCACGTTCATGCCTGCACCTCGGCGCGGAATCGGGCCGGGGAGAACGGCCCGGCGATCTCGGGGACGGGCCCGTCCAGCAGCATCGCGGACAGGATGTCGGCGCTCACCGGGGCGAGCAGCACGCCGTTGCGGAAGTGCCCGGTCCCGGCGAACAGGCCGGGCAGCGCGGTCGGGCCCATGACCGGCGCGTTGTCCGGGGAGCCGGGGCGCAGCCCGGCGGTGACCTCCGCGAACTCCAGCTCGGTGATGCCGGGCAGCAGCTCCCGGGCGTCCCGCAGCAGCTCCCACAGCCCGCCGGCGGTGACCCGCGTGTCGAAGCCCAGCTCCTCCTGCGTGGCGCCGAGGACGATCTCGCCGTCCGCGCGCGGCACCAGGTAGACCGAGGAGCCCTTCACCAGGCCGCGCGTGGTGCGCCGCAGGAACGGGACGCGGGTGCGGAGCCGGATCACCTGGCCCTTCACCGGCCGGACGGGTGGAACGGTCCCGGGCGGCAGCCCTTCGAGGTCGCCCGACCACGGGCCGGCGGCGAGCAGCACCCGGTCGGCGCGCAGCACCGTGCCGTCGTCCAGCGCGACCCCGGCCGCCGCGCCGCCCTCGACGACGATCCGCGCGGCCCGCCGCCGGACGAGCCGGACGCCGAGCCGCTCGGCCGCCGCCAGCAGCGCCGCGGTGAGCCGGCGCGGGTCGATGGAGCCGTCCTCGGGGGCGAGCAGCCCGCCGCGCACGCCGGGCGCGAGCATCGGCTCCGCCCGCCGGCACTCCCGGGCGGTCAGCGCCTGCACGGGGACGCCGAGGCTCTCCTGGAAGCGGCGCAGGTCGTCGAGGTACCCCAGGTCGTCCGCGCCGGACGCGACCTGGAGCAGCCCGTCGGTGCGGTAGCCCGTCTCCAGGCCGGTCAGCTCCTCCAGTTCGGCGACGAACGCGCCGTACCGGTCGCGGGAGGCGAGGCCGAGCCGCAGCAGCGGCTCCTCGCCGTAGGTCAGCTCGCTGACCGGGGTGAGCATGCCCGCCGCCACCGACGAGGCGCCGCTCGCGGGGGACGGGTCGGCCAGGACGACCGAGGCGCCGCCCGCGGCGGCGCGCCAGGCGGTGGCGAGGCCGATGACCCCCGCACCCACGATCACGATCTCCACGCGCGCTCCCTTCGCCGGCATGATCCGGATCAGGTCTGGCGGTCGGCGGCCCGGTCAGCCGCCCTCTCAGCCCGGTCGCACCGGACTCCCGCGCTCTGTGCCGATTTTTCCGCTTCCCACCTTACGACCTCGGTAAAGCCCGCCAACTCCTGGACAGGTGTCCACGCGAAAATCGCGGCGCATTAGGCTGCCCTTCATGGAGAGCGTCGTCGTCGTGGGTGGCGGGCTGGCCGGCGTGCGCGCCGTGGAGGCCCTGCGGAGCAAGGGGTACGAGGGCGCGCTGACGCTCGTGTCGGCGGAGCGGCACCGGCCCTACGACCGGCCGCCGCTGTCGAAGGCCGTCCTCGCGGGCGAGTCCGACGACACGACCGTCGACGCCGACTGGGCCGCGCTCCGCTGCGACCTGCTGCTCGGCGAGCGCGCGACCGCGCTGCGGCCGGCCGACCCGGGACGCGGCGGCGTGCTCGCGTCCACGGCGGGCGACCTGCCGTTCGACGGGCTGGTGATCGCGACCGGCGCCACCCCGGTCACGCTGCCCGGGGACGGCCGCCAGCACGTCCTGCGGACCATCGACGACTCCCGCGACCTGCGGGCCCGGCTGACCGGCGGCGCCCGGATCGTGATCGTCGGCGCGGGCTGGATCGGCGCCGAGGTCGCGACCACCGCCGCGAAGAAGGGCTGCGACGTCACCGTCGTGGAGGCGGCGGACACCCCGCTCGCCAACGCGGTCGGGCCCGAGATCGGCGCGCTGACCGCCCCCTGGTACGCGGAGGCGGGCGTCGCCCTGCGCACCGGCGTGAAGGTCGCCGCGGTCGACGGCGGGGGCCTCGCGCTCGCCGGCGGCGGGCGGATCGACGCCGACGAGGTCGTGGTCGGCGTCGGCGTGCGGCCCGAGGTGTCCTGGCTGGACGGCTCGGGGCTGCTCGTGCAGCGCGGCGTGGTCACCGACGGCTCCTTCCGCGTCTACCAGGGCGAGGAGGAGCCCGGCTCCCTCCGCCCCGACATCGTGGCGGTCGGCGACTGCGCCGCCTGGTGGTCGGCGCGGTACGGGCGGCGGCTCCTCGTCGAGCACTGGGACACCGCGCTCAGCGCGCCCGAGACCGCCGCCGCCGCCCTCCTCGGGCAGGACGGCGGCTACGACGCCGCCCCGTACTTCTGGTCCGAGCAGTTCGGGCGCATGGTGCAGTACGCGGGCAGCCACGCGGCGTCCGAGCGGCTCGTCCGCCGCGGCGACCCGGCCGGCCGCAAATGGGCGGCGGTGTGGCTGACCGGCGACCGCCTCGACGCGATCCTCACCGTCGACAGGCCCCGTGACCTGGTGCAGGCGAGGCGGGTGATCGCCGCGGGGACGCCGGTGGACCCGGTGGCGATCGCCGACCCGGACGTCCCGGTCCGGCAGGCCGTTCGCTGAGGGCGATCGCGGATGGACGTCAACGGCTGTCCAGCGGGTTTGAGGCCTCCGAAGGCGTGGTAGCAAGGTGGCGTGACGCAGATGCACGCAACCGTTGACAGCGCACTCGACCCCCGGACCGACGCCCTCGCCGGCGAATGGCTCACCCTCCGCGAGACCGCCGAGCGGCTCGGGATCAAGCCCAACCGGATCAAGCAGCTCATCCACGAGCACCGCGTCCTCGCGGTCCGCCGCGGCGGCGAGCCGATGGTGCCCGCGGCCTTCATCAAGGACGGCCAGGTCATCAAGGGGCTGCCCGGCACGCTGACCCTCCTGTCGGACGCCGGGTTCGACGACGTGGAGACGATCCGCTGGCTGTTCACCGCCGACGACACGCTGCCGGGGACACCGGTGGACGCGCTCACCGAGAACCGGGGGACCGAGGTCCGCCGCCGCGCCCAGGCGCTCGCCTTCTAGCCGCCCGACCGCCGGCGGAGGGCCCGGCGACCACGGAAGACAACGCACGTGACACGATCGCGGGGTCACGCGGCGGCGCATCGCGCCGCGCGTGGCCCCGCGATCCGCTGTGAAAGGACGACGACCGGCCGTGTCCAGGCATCTCCCCTCCGAACGCGCCGTCGCGCTCCGCGCCCGGCTCGGCCGGGCCCGCCTCTACCTCTGCACCGACGCGCGGGAACGGCAGGGAGACCTGCCCCGGTTCCTGGACGCCGTCCTCGCGGGCGGCGTCGACATCGTCCAGCTCCGCCAGAAGGGCCTGGAGGCCCGGCAGGAGCTGGCGTACCTGGAGGTCTTCCGGGCGGCCTGCGCGCGGCACGGCGCGCTGCTCGCGGTCAACGACCGGGCCGACGTGGCGCACGCTGCGGGCGCGGACGTGCTGCACCTCGGCCAGGACGACCTGCCGGTGCCCGCCGCCCGCGCGATCGTCGGCGGCGACATGCTGATCGGCCGGTCCACGCACTCCGGCGAGCAGGCCGCGGCGGCGGCCGCGGAGCCCGGCGCCGACTACCTCTGCGCGGGCCCGGTGTGGCCCACGCCGACCAAGCCGGGCCGTCCCGCGCCCGGCCCGGAGCTGCTGGAGTACGTGGCGGACCGGCGGGTGGCGCGGCCGTGGTTCGCGATCGGCGGCATCGGCCTCGGGAACCTCGGCGAGGTGCTGGCGGCGGGCGCGAGCCGCATCGTCGTGGTGCGCGCCATCACCGAGGCGGACGATCCCGGCGCCGCGGCGGCGGAGTTCGCGCGCCGGCTGGCGACCTGAACTTGTCGGGGTTTGACCCGGGGCACGGTGCGGGCCGCGGGAACGATCGCCCACAATGGGGGTCATGAGCCTCGGACCCGACGACGACCGGACGGTCGACCTCGACGACGACCTGGAGATCCTGCCCGACCAGACGTCCGACGACACCGACGTCGGATGGGGCGAGTGGCGCCGCGGCGACGACAACGACGCCCGCCTGCTGGAGGACCGCCCGCCCCACTGGTAGGACGGGCCGTCAGAACATCATGCCGAGCGCGAACCCGGCGGCCACGACGGCGCCGAGCGCGACCATCATCCGCCACCGGTAGCGCGGGATCCGGGTCGGGCGCGGCTTCGGCGCGGGGCCCTGGCCGTCCCGCAGCGCCCGGACGAGCTGCGGCGCGGTCGGCCGCGCGGCGGGGTTCTTGTCCAGGCAGCGGGCCGCGAGGTCGCGCAGCGGGCCCTGCATGTCGCCGAGTTCCGGCGGCCGGGCGGTGACGCGCCGCATGACGGCGGCGCTCGGCCCGGTGCCGAACGGCGGGCGCCCGGTCGCGGCGAACACCATCGCGGCGCCCCAGGCGAAGACGTCGGCGGGCGGCCCGACCGGCTCGTCCTCGATCTGCTCGGGCGCCATGTAGGCGGGCGTGCCGACCGGGCCGGTGGTCAGCGGCGTGTCCGGGCCGAGGGCGTCGGCGGTGCGGGCGATGCCGAAGTCGATGACCTTGGCGCCGTCCGGGCCGAGCAGCACGTTGCCGGGCTTGAAGTCGCGGTGCACGATCCCGGCGCGGTGGATCGCGGCCAGCGCCGCCGCCGTCCGCAGCGCGACCTTGCGCAGCTGGGGGGCGGGCAGCGGGCCGCGGTCGGCGACGACGTGCTGGAGCGAGGGCCCCTCGACGAACTCGCTGACGATGTAGGGCCGGTCGCCGGTCATGTCGGCGTCCAGGACGCGCGCCGTGTGCCGCCCGGACACCCGCAGCGCCGCGTCCGCCTCCTTGACGAAGCGGCTGCGCGCCCGCTGACCGGCCGTCGCGCCGCCGCGCAGCAGCTTGACGGTGACGAGATCGCCGTCGCCGTCCCGGCCGAGGTAGACGACGCCCTGGCCGCCCTCGCCGAGCCGGCCGAGCAGCGTGTAGCCGCCGAGGCCGCGCGGGTCGTCGGGGCCGAGCGGCGTCTCGCGCCGCCGGTCGCGGCCGTGCGCCGGGCGGGGCGCGCCGTTCGGGCGGCCCTGCCCGGACCGGGGCTTACCGGTGCGGGCAGGGTGCCCGGAGTGCCCGGGACGCCCGGAGCGGGCGGCGGCGGTACGCGCGGGACGGGGGTTCGTCCTCCCGTGGGAGGTGTCGTGCGGCACAGGAGAACTCCGACTCGGCGGGGACGGACGAAGATTTCCTCATTTGTACCGCGTCACGGCTGGACACGGCAGGGGAACCGAGATCTTTGTTTTCACCCGCATGTCCCCAGCGTCCCCTTCTGAGTGATCTGCCGGGATGAGGAGCCGACCATGACCCGGTAGCAGCCGTCCGCGACCTTCCACGCCTTCGCCTCTTCGTTCCAGTAGGCGAACGACCGCGAGGACAGCGGGAACGTCACCGTGGTGCTCTGGCCCGGGGCGAGGGCGACCTTGGTGTAGCCCTTGAGCTGCTTGGGCGGCTGCGGGACGTCCACACCTGCCGCGGGCATGCCGATGTAGAGCTGCGGGACGGCCACGCCGGCGCGGGCGCCGGTGTTGGTGACGGTCACCTGGACCGCCTTGGTGGTCGCCTTGAGCCCGCTGTAGGAGAACGTCGTGTAGGACAGGCCGTGCCCGAACGGGAACTGCGGCTCGATGCCCTTCGCGTCGTAGTGCCGGTAGCCGACCATGACGCCCTCGGAGAACGTGGCGGTCTTGTCGACACCGGGGTACTGCGCGGGGTTCCCGGACGCGGGCGCGTCGTTCTCGCTCACGGGGAACGTCACCGGGAGGCGTCCGCCCGGGTCCACGTCCCCGTACAGGATGCGCGCGAGGGCGTTCCCTGCCTCCTGCCCCGGATACCAGGCTTCGACGATGCCCTTCACCTGGCCGGCCCAAGGCGTCAGCACGGGGCCGCCCGTGTTGAGCACGACGATCGTGTTGGGGTTGGCCTTGGCGACCTCGGAGATGAGCCCGTCCTGGTCGCCGCGCAGCGGTTCGCCGCACTGGAGCGTCAGGCACGACTTGTCGAAGAACTCGCCCTGGCTGTCGGTGGCGAACACGATCGCGACGTCGGCTTTCCGCGCGGCGTCGGCCGCGCCGCCGCGATCGTCGCCGTCGGTGTAGGTGATCTGGGTCCCGGCCCCGGCGCGGCGCGCGATGCCGTCCTGCGCGCTGACCGTCGTGAACGGCACGACCTTCGCCGACCCGAACCCGCTCGGCGCGTCCCGCGCCGCCCGCCCGATCAGCGCGATCGACTTCGGTCCGGCCAGCGGCAGGACGCCGTCGTTCTTCAGCAGCGTGATCCCGGACTCCTCGATCCGGCGCGCGGCGGTCTGGCTCGCCGTCCGGTCGACGCGCGACAGGTCGTTCGGGTACGCCTGCCGGTCGAAGACGCCGAAGGCGAACATCGTCCGGAGGATGTTGCGGACGTGCCCGTCGATGGTCGCCTGCGCGACCTTGTTCTGCGCGACGGCCGCCTTCAGCAGGAACGCGTTGTACTTCATGCCGAGCGGCAGCTCCATGTCGAGCCCGCCGTTGGCGGCCGCCGCGGTGTCCTGCGCGGCGGTGTGGTCGGACGGCACGAACCCCTTGAAGCCCCACTCCGCCCGCAGGACCTTGGTGAGGAGGGCGTCGTCCTGGCACGCCCACCTGCCGTTCAGCCGCCCGAACCCGCACATCACGGTCGCCGCGCCGCCCTCCTTGACCGCGGCCTCGAACGGCGGCAGGTAGATCTCCCGCAGCGTGCGCGGGTCCACCTTCATGCCCAGCGACAGCCGGTCGGTCTCCTGCGCGTAGACGGCCATGTGCTTGACCGACGTCATCACGCCCTGGGCCTGCGCGCCCTTGATCCACGGCACCCCGAGGGTCGCCGACAGGTAGGGGTCCTCGCCGAAGCCCTCGAACGTCCGGCCGTTGCGGGGGGTGCGCAGCACGTCCACGGTCGGGCCGAAGATCAGGTCGTTGCCGCGGTGCCTGGCCTCCCACGCGACCGTCCCGCCGTACAGCCCCGCGGTGTCCGGGTCGAAGCCCGCCGCCAGCGCGATCGGCGCGGGCAGCGCGGTCGCCTTGCCCTGCCGGACGCCGGCCGGGCCGTCCGACATGTAGACGGGCGGGATGCCGAGCCGGTCGATCCCGCGGTTGGTGTCGGCGTGCGCGTCCTCGAAGAACCCGCCGAGCGGGCCGCCGAACGGGTCGTCGGACGCCAGCAGCGCGATCTTCTCGTCGGCGGTCAGCTTCGGCAGCAGCAGCGCCGTCCGCTGGTCGGGGGTCAGCGCCGTGTCGCACCACGGACGCTGCGCCGGGTCGCCGCAGCGTCCCGCCTCGGCGCGCGCCGAGCCGGGGCCGGAGAGCGTCGTCATCGCCAGCACGGCGGCGAGCGCGCCCGCCGCCGGGAGCCACCGTCGCGTCCGCATCAGTGCCCCTCCTCGTTCTGGACGCGCAGGGCGTTGAGGGTGAAGGCGACCATGTGGTAGTGGCCGATCAGCATGACCAGCTCGATCAGCTCGTGCTCCCCGAACCGGGTGGCCAGCTCCGTCCACGTCGCGTCGGACAGGGTGCCGGACGCGTGGAGCTCGTCCGCGGCGGTGAGGACCATGTGGTCGTCGTCGCCCCAGTCGTGGCCGCCGAGATCGCGCCCGATCGCCGCGATCTCCGCCTCGGTGAGCCCCGCGTCCAGCGCGAGCCCGCGGTGGTGCTCCCACTCGTAGTCGCAGGAGCGGTGGTGCGCCGTCCGCAGGATCGCGAGCTCCCGGTCCCGGCCGCTCAGCGTCCCCTTCATCAGGAGCATCGAGCCGAACCCGATCCACGCGCGGAACAGCTCCGGGTGGCGGCCGAGCGTGGTGAAGACGTTGAGCGGCCCTGTCGTGGCGGCCACGGCCTTCAGGACGTCGTCCCATTGGTCTTCGGGCAGCGGGTCGAATCGCGGTACGCGGTTCCCCGGGGTGTCGGCGCACATGGCGACATTTCTGCCACTGATCAGTGGGAAAGTTCTAGCCTGCTGGGAAAATTTGGCCAGATCGTGTCATTGGTTACTTATGTGCTGCGGGTGGTGGCCGCCACCGCCAGCTCGGCGAGGGCGTCCCGGGCCTCGGCGGCGATCGGGGCGGAGCCGAGGATCTTCTCCGCCTCGCGCTGGTAGCGGTCGATCATGGCCTCGCAGGCGGCGAGGCCGCCGGTCTCCTCGATGATCGTGCGCAGCTCGTCCACGCCGGGGCGGTCGAGGGCGGGGTCGCCGAGGCGGCGCTGCACCGCGGCGGCCTGCGCGGCGGACGCGCGCTCCAGGGTCAGCGCGATCAGCACGGTCCGCTTGCCCTCGCGGAGGTCGTCGCCGGCGGGCTTCCCTGTCGCGGCGGGGTCGCCGAACACGCCGAGGACGTCGTCGCGGAGCTGGAAGGCGATGCCGAGCGGCAGCCCGTAGCCGGTGAGCGCGCCGGTCACGTCCGGGCGGGCGCCGGCCAGCGCGGCGCCGAGGTGCAGCGGGCGCTCGATCGTGTACTTGGCGCTCTTGTACTCGACCACGCGCAGCGCCGTCGCGACGGTCGCCAGGCCGCGGGTGCCCTCCAGCATGTCGAGGTACTGCCCGCACATGACCTCGGTGCGCATCAGGTCGTAGACGGCCCGGCCGCGCAGGCGGCGCTCGGCGTCCAGCCCGCACGTCTCGAACATCTCGCTCGACCAGGCCAGGCACAGGTCG
The DNA here is from genome assembly GCF_041951365.1 of Actinomadura sp. GTD37. Lineage (NCBI taxonomy): Bacteria > Bacillati > Actinomycetota > Actinomycetes > Streptosporangiales > Thermomonosporaceae > Actinomadura > Actinomadura sp. GTD37. Next base: position 645,831 of record NZ_JBGNUS010000002.1, on the reverse strand, counting down.
CCGAGCAGGATGGCGGCGCCGCCGCCGAACGCCGCCGCGTCGCCCGGCCACGCCTGCGCCCGGTGCAGCGCCTCGAACCGGCGGTGCGCGGACGGCTGGCCGCGGCGGGTGTCGCTGGAGTCCATCACGTCGTCGTGGATCAGCGCGCTCGCCTGCAGCAGCTCCAGGGACGCGGCGGCGGCCACGATGCCGGCGACGTTCTCGCCGCCCGCGGCGCGCCAACCCCAGTAGCAGAACGCGGGCCGCAGCCGCTTTCCGCCGCCGAGCAGGGCGTCGAGGGCGGACAGCAGCGGGCCGAGGTCGTCGCTGATGGCCAGCAGCGCCGGGCGCTGCCGGTCGACGAAGCCGAGGAGGGCCTCGTCGACCTCCTTGCGAATACGGCTGGTCGACATGCCGAGATCGTATCCACCTGGGGGGATTCAACCTCGCCGACAGAACATGAGAAGTCGGTGGATTGTTGGGAATATCGATAAAACAGCCGTCCGGTGTGGCGAGCATCACCCGCGACGACGGCTCCAGAGCCCTTCGAGGGGCTTCTGTAGGCTTGGGGGATGCGACGCGCACGCCCCGACCGGCCCCCGACCGTCCGAGAGCTGCTGGCCTCGGGCGGCAGGTCCTTCTCGTTCGAGTTCTTCCCGCCCAAGACCGAGAAGGGCGCGCGGAACCTGTGGCGCGCGATCCGCGAGCTGGAGTCCCTGCACCCCACGTTCGTGTCGGTGACCTACGGCGCGGGCGGCGGCACCCGCGACACGACCGTCGACATCGTCGAGCGCATCGCGACCGACACCACGCTCACCCCGGTCGCGCACTTCACCGCCGTGAACCACTCCCAGGCCGAGCTGCGCAACCTGATCGGCCGGTTCGCCGCGGCCGGCGTCCGCAACGTCCTCGCCCTGCGCGGCGACCCGCCGGGCGACCCGATGGGGGAGTGGGTCAAGCACCCCGACGGCGTCGCGTACGCCGCCGAGCTCGTCCGGATGATCCGCTCCTACGGCGACTTCTGCGTCGGCGTCGCCGCGTTCCCCTACAAGCACCCGCGCTCGCCCGACGTCGGCAGCGACGTCCGCTACTTCGTGGAGAAGTGCCGGGCCGGGGCCGACTACGCGATCACCCAGATGTTCTTCCGCGCCGAGGACTACTTCCGGCTCCGCGACCGCGTCGCCGCCGTCGGCTGCGACGTCCCGATCCTGCCGGGCATCATGCCGGTCACGCAGCTGAGCACGATCGAGCGGTCCGAGCAGCTGTCGGGCGCGCCGTTCCCGCCCGAGGTCAGGGCCCGGTTCGACGCCGTCGCCGACGACCCCGAGGCGGTGCGCAGGCTCGGCGTCGAGCACGCCGCCGAACTGTGCCGCGAACTGCTCGAACAGGACGCGCCCGGCATCCACTTCATCACGTTCAACAAGTCCACGGCGACGCGCGAGGTCTACTCGCTCCTCGGCGCCGAGGAGTACGGCGCCAGCGGCAGCATCCCGCCCATGACCGCGTAGCGCGGCCCGCCGCCCGGGAACTCGAAGTCGCTCAGCAGGTCGACCATGCCGACCGAGCGGTAGAGGTTGCGGGCCGGGGTGTCCGGCCGCCGGTACAGCGTCGACAGGACGACCGTCCGCTCCGGCCTGCCCTCGCACAGCGCGTTGAGCAGGGTGCGGCCGAGGCCCCTGCCCTGCGCCTGCGGATGGACGTGCAGCTCGGCGACCTCGAACGCGTCGTCCAGCCACGCCTCGGCGTGCTCGGGGCCCTCCAGGTCGGACAGCGCCTGGTGGACGACGTCGTGCCACCACTGGCCGCGCGTCCCGTGGAACCCGTACGCGAACCCCTGCACCGGGGTCGTCAGGACGGGCAGCGCGCCGCGCCGCTCGACCACGAACGCGCGGAACCCCGGATACGTGGCGTGCCGCTCCATGATGGCGTGCCGGCCGGGAAGCTGCTCGCCCGGCGGTTCCATCGCGGCCGCGTACACGTCCAGCATCGGGTTGAGCCTGCGCAGGAAGGCGCGTTCGTCGATCTCGCGCAGCTTCGGGTCCCTCACCCGACAGAGACTAGACCCGGGGGACGGTCCGCTGCGTCGCCGAAAGCCGATCGTAGATGTCCCAGAGGACGCGGTCGGCGGCCTTCCGCAGCGCCCCGCGGTTGGCGTCGAGCTGCCCGCCCCACACGCGCGCCTCCGGACCGAGCCACGCGTCCGTCCCCCGCAGGGTCTTCACCGGCGCGTCGAGGGCCTGCCGGAGCCGGTCGATGCTGCCGTAGGCGTCCGCGTACGCCTGGTAGAGCCGCTGGTACTCCGGATTGGGCCGCTCCGCCGGCGACAGCTTCGCGGCGGCGGCGCCGGTGAGCGGCAGGGGCAGGCTCCCGGGAGGCGGTGGGGCGGCCATGGCGACCTCTCAGGCGACAGTCGTTGTCCGCGGGGCGGCTGCTCCGGGTTCGCGCAGGCCGAGTTCGGCGACGGCGGCGCGCGTCCGCTCGCTCATGCCGGCCCCCGTGAGCACCTGGACGGCGAGGGGGCGGACCCCCGCGCGATCGGCCTCGGCCAGGAAGGCGCGCAGCCACTTCGCGTCCATCGTCATGTGGTGGCTGGACATGCCCAGCGACTCCCGGACGGCCTTCACCCTCGCCTCGTCCACCCTCGCCTCGTCCCCGCCCGCGGCCTTGAGCAGATCGGCCGCCGAGGCCGGACCGAGCCGCTCGTACAGCTCCTCGGTGTAGTCGGGGTCGTCTGCGTTGGCCTTGAGGTGCTTCCAGACCGGGTCGGGGACGTGCCTGCCGTCCTGCACGGCCGCCACCACGGTCAGGGCGTCGGTCTTCGCGGCCCTGACGGCGGCCTGCCGGGTGGGGAAGTCGCCGATGTCGCCCGCGCCGCGCGGAGTCGGCCCGGGCGGCGTCCTGCGCGGCGGCGGCCCGACGGGCCGGGGCGTCCCGTCCGGAGCCCGGCCCGGCCTGCCCGGCGCCGGGGCCGGGGACGGGGCGGGCGGCGGCGGGGCGTCGACCCCGCCGCCGGGGGAGGGATGGGTGACCGCGTAGTTGTAGCGGCGCGACAGCATCCCGAGCTGGTCGGCGGCCCACCGCGCCACCTGGTCGGCCTGCCGGTACCCGGCCGCGGACACCCCCGGAGGGGGACGATGCGCGTTCAGCCAGCCCTGGATCGCGTTCTGCGCGTCCTGCAACTGCCTGACGACCTGGTTGAGCGCGGGCGGGTCGATGCCCCGGAACTCGGGGTCGCGCGCCGCCGGGCCCGTGCGCATCTGCGCGGTCATCGCACCTCCGGAGGTCACCGATCGTCGTGCCCTGACTCCCCAGAATCACATCCGTGTCACCGGCTGTCGAGGGCCTCGCGCACCGATTCGGCGTCCCGCGCCACCACCGCGCCCTCGCCGGTCAGGACGATCGGGCGCTGGATCAGCACCGGGTTCGCGGCCATGACCTCGATCCACCGGGCGCGGTCGCGCTCCATGTCCTTGAGCCCGAGCTCCTTGGCGACCGGCTCGTTCAGCCGCGCCACGTCCCAGGGCTCGGCGCCGATCCGGGTGAGGACGGCGTCCAGCTCGTCCGCCGTGGGCGGCTCGTCCAGGTAGCGGCGCTCGGTGTACTCCACGCCCGCCTCGTCCAGCGCCGCCTTCGCCGCGCGGCTCTTCGAGCAGCGCGGGTTGTGCCAGATCTCCATCACTCCACCTCCGCGGGGGTTCCCCCGGTGATCCTCAGCAGTTCCCCGTACGACGTGGGGAAGACGGTGTGCGGGTGCCCGCCGGCCGCCCAGACCTCGTCGTACCCGTCCAGCCAGACGTCCACGAGCGTACGGATCGGAGCCGGGTGGCCGAGCGGCGCCACGCCCCCGATCGGCTGCCCGGTCGCCTCCCGGACGAACTCCGGCGTCGCCCGCCTCACCTTCGCCGCGCCCACCAGCGCCGCCACCTTCGCGGTGTCCACGCGGTGCGCGCCGCTGGTCAGCGCCAGCAGCGGCGCCCCGTCGGCGTCGAACAGCAGGCTGTTGGCGATGGCGCCCACCGCGCAGCCCAGCTGGTCGGCCGCGGCCTGCGCCGTCCGTGCTGAGTCGGGGAGCTCCACGATGACCCCGGTCGCGCCCTGGTCGAGCAGGGCCTTCGCGACGATTTCGGCATTCGGATGCATGGAGAGCACTTTAAGCTGCCTTCATGCGCGGGATACGGATCGACGTGCGGAAGGCCGCGGTCCTGCTGATCGCGGCCGTCGTCCTGGCGGGCTGCGATGGGACGGAGCAGGCGGAACCCCGGGCGCAGGAGGGCTCGCCGAGCGCGACGGCGACGCCGCCCTCCACGCCCACGCCGGCGCCCACGCACCGCAAGCTGAAGCCGGGCGCGAAGGGGGCCGACGTCGAGGCCCTCCAGCGCCGTCTCAAGGAACTGGACTACGACCCGGGCAAGCCGGACGGGAAGTACGGGCCGTCCACGCAGATGGCCGTGTGGGCCTTCCAGGCGGTGAACGGCCTCAGGCAGAAGAGCACCCTCGGCACGTCGTTCTGGAAGGCCCTGGACGCCCCCGAGAAGCCGCGTCCGATGGCCAAGAAGCGCGAGAAGGACCGCGTCGACGTCGACCTGAAGCGCCAGTACCTCGTCCTCTACAAGGACGGCGAGCCGCGCCTCATCTCGCACATCTCGTCGGGCTCGGGGGAGTACTACTGCGCCAAGGACCGCGGCGCGACCGTCCCGCGCTGCCGCTACGCCTCGACCGGCACGGGCGACTTCCGGACGGGGCGGCGCTTCGACGGCTGGGAGACCTCGCCCCTGGGGCGGCTCTACAACCCCGTCTACTTCAACGGCGGCATCGCCTTCCACGGCGCCCTGGACGTGCCCGCGTACCCGGCCTCCCACGGCTGCGTCCGGATGCCGATGCACATCGCCGAGTACCTCCCGGACCTCCTCGGGACGGACGTCCCCGTGCACGTCAGGCGGCCCCGCTAGGCCCCGCTGGCACCCGCCCGCGCCCTCGCCGCGCCCCGCCGGCCGTACTGCCGCCGTACCGCCGCTGTACTGCCGCCATGCCCGCTGACCTGCGGGGCACGACACGCATTCGAACACGTTGACGAATCGCCGTCAGAGCTGTTTACTGGGGAATGCGTCGAACTTATGTTCGACGCTGGTGCGGGACTCGCGGCCCGCGCCAGGGCGACGTCCCCGCCGATCGCGGTGTTTCGGCGGGACGGACGGCCGGGCGGAGTGAGGGGAAGCTCTCCGCCCGGCCGGCCCGAGCCCGGAAGGAGGCACACATGTCCGGAACGATGACCGCACGCGGAGTCCACTCCGCCGCCCAGTCCGTCCCGCCGCCGAGCCCACGCCCACGTCCCCGCCCGCTGCCCGCGCCGCGTCCGGCGCACACGGCCGTCGGCCAGCTGCACGCCGCCCGCATGGGCCTCGCCGAGGCGGCCGAGGCCACCTCGCCCGCCGTCCGCTACGTCTGCGCCCACCTGGCCGCGCTGCGCGCGGCCGCCGCGGTGCTGGCGTCCAAGGAACCCCTGGAGACCCACCGCCGCGGCCGTCCGCGCAGCGTGTGGGTGCTGCTGCCGGAGGCCGAGCCCGCGCTGCGCGAGTGGGCCGCGTTCTTCGCCGCGGGCGCCGACAAGCGCGCCGCCGCCGAGGCGGGCCTCCCGCGCGCCGTCACCCCGCGCGAGGCGGAGGAGCTCGTGCACGACGCGGAGGTCTTCGTCACCCTCGTCGAGGACACCCTCGGCATCGACGGGCAGCCCACCCTGCCCGTCCCGGAGGCCAGTTAGCCGTTCCCGGAGGCCGTCCCCGCCCTCCCGCGGGGACGGCGAACCTCCCGACGATCGCGCCGGCGGCGGCCGCATCCCCCCCCGAGCCGGCCCCGCCGGCGCGATCCACGTCCCGTCCCGTCCCGCCCCGTCCCGCCCGGCCTGCGCCCGCCCCCGCCCCGAGCCGCCGGGCGCGGTCCCTGATAGACATCGCTGCATGACGGGAACCCTTCCGCTGGACGGGATGCGCGTGGTGGAGCTGTCCAGCTTCGTCGCGACGCCGCTGGGCGGGATGACGCTCGCGCAGCTCGGCGCGGACGTCGTCCGGGTCGACCAGGTGGGCGGCGGCCCCGACATCGACCGGTGGCCGCTCGCCCCGTCCGGCCGGAGCCTGTACTGGGCCGGGCTGAACAAGGGCAAGCGGTCGGTCGCCGTCGACCTGCGCTCGCGGGAGGGCCGCGAGGTCGTCGCCGGCCTCGTCGCGGAGAGCGGCGTCGTCCTGACCAACGCGCCGCCGCGCCAGGGCCTCACCTACGACGAGCTGAAGGCGGCCAGGCCCGACCTGATCCACGTGCAGCTCCAGGGCACGCGGGACGGGGGCAACGCCGTCGACTACACGGTGAACGCCGCCATGGGCTTCCCGTCGGTCACGGGCCCGTCCGGGGGGGACGTCCCGGTCAACCACTCCCTGCCCGCCTGGGACGTGGCATGCGGGCTCTACATGGCCGTCGGCCTCCTGGCGGCCGAGCGGCACCGGCTGCGCACGGGCGAGGGGCAGAGCCTCCGCGTGGCGCTGCAAGACGTCGCCCTGGCCACCGCCGGGAACCTGGGATACCTCGCGGAGGCGCAACTGGGCGAGCCCAGGCGGCGCCTGGGCAACCACCTGTTCGGCGACTTCGGGCGCGACTTCGCCACCGCCGACGGACGCGTCATGGTCGCGGTCCTCACCGCCCGCCACTGGCGCGACCTCGTGGAGGCGACCGGCCTCGGCGAGGTGGGCGCCGCGCTCGAACGCGCCCTCGGCGCCGACTTCCGCCGCGCCGGCGACCGCTTCGCCTGCCGGGAGGCGCTCGGCGGCGTCCTCGCGCCCTGGTTCGCGTCCCGGACGTGCGAGCAGGTCGAGGACGCGTTGACGGGCACGTCGGTCCTGTGGTCCCGCTACCGCGACTTCGCGGAGGTGGCCGCGGACCTGCACCGCGAGCCCCTCATGGGCGAACTCGACCAGCCGGGCATCGGCCCCCACCTCGCCCCGGGCTCCCCGCTGCGCCTCGGCGACGCGTCTCCGCCCCCGGCCCCGGCGCCCACTCTGGGCGAGCACACGACCGAGGTGCTGCGGGACGTCCTGGACCTGGCCCCCGAACGCATCGAGGCGCTGCGGAGCGCCGGCGCCGTCGCCCCCTGATCCGCGGCGGCGGCCGGTACGCGACGGTGCGCGCCGCGCCGCGCGTCCGGCGGGGGAGCGCGAGCGCGGCGGTGGGACGCCCCGGTGCCGCTTTGTCCTGATGTGAGATTGTTAGGGCGGCGAAGCATGGGAGGACGCAGTGGCGGCGCGGGAGGGGCGCGGGCTGGTTCCGCTGCTGGCGTTCCTCGGCGTGATGGCCTACTCGCTGTCCATGGCCGTGGTCACGCCCGCGCTGCCGCAGATCCAGGACGGGCTGGACACCACGCCCGCGGGCGCCGCGTGGGCGCTCACCGCGATGACGCTGTCCGCCGCGGTCGCGACGCCGGTGGTGGGACGGCTCGGCGACCTCTACGGCCCGCGGCGCGTCCTGCTCGCCGTCCTCGTGACCGCGACCGCCGGCATGGTCGTCGCCGCCCTGGCCCGGAACGTTCCGGTGATGCTGGCCGGGCGCGCCGTCGCCGGCGTCGGCGGCGGCGTCTTCCCGCTGGCGTACACGATCATCCGGGACGTCGTCCCGCCCGCCCGGACGGCGTCCGCGGTCGGCCTCATGTCGTCCATGCTGGGGCTCGGCGGGGCGGTCTCCTGGTGCGTGGCGGGGCCGATCATCGACCTGCTCGGCTGGCGGTGGCTGCTCTGGGTGCCCGTCCTCGGGCTGGTGCCCGGGATCGTCCTCGCCTGGCGGGTCGTGCCGCGGCCGGCGCCCAGGGCGGCGGCCGGGGTCGACTGGTGGGGCGCCGCGCTCTTCGCCGTGTGGCTGGTGGCCGCGCTGACCGCGCTGACCGAGGGCATGGACTGGGGCTGGACGTCGCCCGGCGTGCTGGGCCTGCTCGCGTTCTCGGCCGCGACCGCCGCCGCCTGGCTGCGGGTCGAGAGCCGCGTCGCCGAGCCCCTGGTCGACCTGAAGCTGATGCGGATGCGCGGCGTGTGGACGGCGAACGCGGCGTCGCTGCTGTCCGGCTACGCGCTCATGGCGGGCGGCCTGCTGTTCCCGCTGCTCGTCCAGCTCCCCGAGGGCACCGGGTACGGGTTCGGCGGGACGGCCACCCAGGCGGCCCTCCTGCAGCTCCCCGCGAGCATCGGCATGACCGTCGCGGGCATGACGGCGGGCCTGCTCGACCGGCGGATCGGCTCGCGGACGGTGCTGTTGGGCGGCGCCCTGATGACCGGCCTCGGCTACGCGTTCGTGGCGTTCCAGCACGCCGCCATGTGGCAGCTCTACGCCGGCGGCCTGGCGCGGGGCATCGGCCTCGGGTTCGCCTACGCGGCCGTCGCGAACCTCGTGGTCGCCGCCGTCCCGGCGAGGGAGACGGGCGTGGCGACCGGCATCAACACCCTCATCCGGACGGTCGGCGCGTCCCTCGGGACGCAGGTCAGCGCGGTCGTCATCGTGGTGGTCCCGGGCGAGACCGGCTACGCGGCCGGCTTCGCGCTGAGCGCCGCCGCCATGGCCGCCGTCCTGCCCCTGGCCCTGCTGGCCCCGCGCCGCCGCCGGTCACGGGGAAGCGGAACGGGACCCGGCGTGGCGCCGGGCCCCGTCACGGTGGAGCCCGTGGTGCGGTGAATCAGAAGGACTCGACGGCGCGGCGCGCCTCCGGGTCCAGGACGCCCCAGCCGATCAGCTCTTCGGTCAGCTCGGTCGGGGACTTGTCGTAGATGACCGCGAGTGAACGCAGGTCTTCCTGGCGGATGGACAGGACCTTTCCGTTGTAGTCGCCCCGCTGGCTCTGGATCGTCGCGGCGTAGCGGGCGAGAGGACCGGCCTTGTCTTTCGGAAGCTGCTGCAACCGCTCTAGATCGATCACGAGCTTGGGTGTAGGCCCGAGCGGGCTCGGCGCGGCTCCGCCGGGCAGCAACTCGGAAACCGGCACGCCGTAGAAATCGGCGAGCTCGGCCAGCTTCTGAACGGTGACGGCGCGGTCGCCCCGCTCGTACGAACCCACGACGACGGCCTTCCAGCGGCCGCGTGACTTCTCCTCCACACCGTGCAGGGACAGGCCCTGCTGAGTACGGATCGCGCGCAGGCGCGCGCCGAGAGCCTTAGCGTATTCAGACGGCATTCTGCGGCCCCCCAGGCTCACTTTCATCGTCGTCGGACCCCGGCTGGTCACCGGGGGGAGACAGAATCGCAAGACCGGGAGGCCTCAAGACTCTGTCCCCAGGGATGGTTACGGACAGTGACGGTAAAACGGGGACGGCCCCAGGTCAAGCTGATTGCGAAAAAGCGGTCGAATCCGCAGGACTCGATGCGGGCCGTCCGGATCGTCCGGAACGGCCGCGGGCGCACCGCGGCGGGCCCGCGGCCGCCCGCCGCGCCGCCCCGCGCATGATCGAATGTGACGCCTCTCACCTGCGAAGACGCGGACCGGTCCGGGTGCGGGGCGGTCCGGGACGACTGCTAACGTGGGGGAGACATGACGTCCTTTAAGGCCCGTCCCGTGAGGCGGGGAAGGAGGTTTCGGCGGTGAATGCTGCCTCCAGGCCGCAACGGCCGGCGGAGGAGCGCGTGGCGGACGGTGATCCCCGGCCCAAGGCCGTTCTGGAGGGTCCCGACATCAGACGCGCGCTCACCCGCATCGCACACGAGATCCTCGAGCGGACCAAGGGCGGCCACGACGTCCTGCTGCTCGGCATCCAGACCCGCGGCGTGACGCTGGCCGAGCGGCTGGCGGGCGCGCTGCGCGAGGTCGAGGGCCGCCCGGTGCCCTGGGGCTCGCTCGACGTGACCATGTACCGGGACGACCTGCGGATGCGGCCCGCCCGCGCCCTCGGCCGCACCGAGCTGCCGCCCGGCGGCATCGACGACCGGGTCGTCGTGCTGGTCGACGACGTGCTGTTCTCCGGCCGGACGGTGCGCGCCGCGCTGGACTCGCTGAACGACCTCGGCCGGCCCCGCGCCGTCCAGCTGGCCGTGCTGGTCGACCGCGGCCACCGGGAGCTGCCGATCCGTGCCGACTACGTGGGCAAGAACCTGCCCACCTCCATGCGGGAGACCGTCAAGGTGCTGCTGGACGAGAACGACGGGCGCGACGCGGTGCTGCTCGGCCCCGCGCTGCGCGGACCCGTGCCGCCCGCCCCGGCGGGGGGCGCCGGATGAACCGCCATCTGATCTCCGCCGCCGACCTGTCCCGGGACGACGCGCTGCTCGTCCTCGACACGGCCGAGGAGCTGGCGCAGATCGCGGGCCGCTCCATCAAGAAGCTGCCGACGCTGCGCGGCCGGACGGTCGTCAACCTCTTCTTCGAGGACTCCACCCGCACCCGGATCTCGTTCGAGGCGGCGGCCAAGCGGCTGTCCGCGGACGTCATCAACTTCTCCGCCAAGGGGTCGAGCGTGTCCAAGGGCGAGAGCCTGAAGGACACGGCGCTCACCCTGGAGGCGATGGGCGCGGACGGCGTCGTCATCCGGCACGGCGCGTCGGGCGCCCCGCACCGGCTCGCGGGCTGGGTGCAGGGCAGCGTGGTCAACGCCGGGGACGGCACGCACGAGCACCCCACCCAGGCCCTCCTGGACGCGTTCACGATGCGCAAGCGCCTCGGCGACCTGGACGGCCGCAGGGTCACGATCGTGGGCGACGTCCTCCACAGCCGCGTGGCGCGGTCCAACGTCCTGCTGCTGGACACCCTCGGCGCCGACGTCACCGTGGTCGCGCCCCCCACGCTGATGCCGGTCGCCATCGACACGTGGCCGTGCTCGGTGTCGTACGACCTCGACGCCGTCCTCCCCAAGAGCGACGTCATCATGATGCTGCGCGTCCAGCAGGAGCGGATGAACGCCGCCTACTTCCCGACCGTGCGCGAGTACAGCCGCCGCTACGGCCTGGACACCGACCGCATGGCGCAGCTCCCCGAGCACGCCATCGTCATGCACCCCGGCCCGATGAACCGCGGCGTCGAGATCGCCGCCGAGGTCGCCGACTCGGTCCGCTCCACGATCGTCGAGCAGGTCGCCAACGGCGTCAGCGCCCGCATGGCGGTCCTCTACCTGCTGCTCGGCGGTTCCGAGCCCGCAATCGGCCAGGAGGTCGCCCAGTGACGACGTACATCATCAGGGGCGCCCGGATCCTCGGCGGCGAGCCCGCCGACATCCTGGTCCGCGAGGGCGCCATCGCCGAGGTGGGCTCCGGCCTGGACGAGGCGGGCGCGCAGGTCATCGACGCCGGCGGGCTCGTGGCCCTCCCCGGCCTGGTCGACCTCCACACCCATCTGCGCGAGCCCGGCCGCGAGGACGCCGAGACCGTCGAGTCCGGGACGAAGGCCGCCGCGATGGGCGGGTACACCGCCGTCCACGCGATGGCCAACACCGACCCCGTCGCCGACACGGCCGGCGTGGTCGAGCAGGTGTGGCGCCTGGGCCGCGAGGCCGGGTACTGCGACGTCCAGCCCGTCGGGGCGGTCACGCGCGGCATCGCCGGCGAGAAGCTCGCCGAACTGGGCGCGATGGCCGACTCCGCCGCCCGGGTCCGGGTCTTCTCCGACGACGGCCACTGCGTGTCGGACGCGGTCATCATGCGCCGCGCGCTGGAGTACGTGAAGGCGTTCGACGGCGTCGTCGCCCAGCACGCGCAGGAGCCGCGCCTCACCGAGGGCGCGCAGATGAACGAGGGCGAGATGTCCGCCGCGCTCGGCCTGCGCGGCTGGCCCGCCGTCGCCGAGGAGGCGATCATCGCCAGGGACGTGCTGCTCGCCCAGCACGTCGGGTCGCGGCTGCACGTGTGCCACGTGTCCACGGCCGGCTCGGTGGAGATCATCCGCTGGGCGAAGAGCAAGGGCTGCCCGGTGACCGCCGAGGTCACCCCGCACCACCTGCTGCTGAACGACGCCCGCGCCGGCACCTACGACCCGATCTTCAAGGTCAACCCGCCGCTGCGCACCGCCGACGACGTCACCGCGCTGCGGCACGCGCTCGCCGACGGCACGATCGACTGCGTCGCCACCGACCACGCCCCGCACCCGGTCGAGGCCAAGGAGACCGAGTGGGCCGTGGCCGCGATGGGCATGATCGGCCTGGAGACGGCGCTCCCGGTCGTCCAGGAGGCCATGGTCGACACCGGCCTGCTCGACTGGGCCGGGGTCGCCGACCGCATGTCCGCCCGCCCCGCCCGCATCGGCCGCCTTTCCGGACAGGGTCGTCCGCTCGAGGCAGGTTCGCCCGCCAACATCACGCTGTACGACCCGTCGCCGCGCCGCGCGGTGGACCCGTCCGCGATGACGTCCAAGAGCCGCAACACCCCGTTCGCGGGGCTGGAGCTGCCCGGACGGGTCGTCGCGACGCTCCTGCGCGGCAGGCCGACGGTTCTGGAAGGGAAGCTCCAATGAACCCTGCTCTGCTCGTTCTGGAAGACGGCAGGGTGTTCCACGGGGCGGCGTACGGAGCCGAGGGCGAGACCTTCGGCGAGATGGTCTTCAACACCGGCATGACCGGCTACCAGGAGACCCTCACCGACCCCTCGTACGCCCGCCAGATCGTGGCCATGACGTCCCCCCACATCGGCAACACCGGTGTCAACGGCGAGGACCCCGAGTCGCGCCGCATCCAGGTGGCCGGCTTCGTGGTGCGCGAGCCCGCCCGCGTGGCGTCCAACTGGCGCGCCACCGGCTCCCTGGGCTCCGCGCTGCGCGACCAGGGCGTGGTGGGCATCGCCATGCCCGGCACCCGCGCGCTGACGCGGCACCTGCGCGACAAGGGCGCCATGCGCGCCGCCATCTTCAGCGGGGCCGACGCGGTCGCCCCCGGCGAGGACGCGCTCGTCGAGCGCGTGCGGCAGACCCCCTCGATGGAGGGCGCCGACCTCGCGCGGGACGTCTCCACCACCGAGCCCTACGTCGTCCAGGCCAGGGGCGAGAAGCGCTACACCGTCGCCGCGGTCGACCTGGGCATCAAGTCCATGACGCCCTACCGGATGTCGGAGCGGGGCTGCGAAGTGCACGTCCTCCCGGCGTCCAGCACGGCCGCGGAGATCCTCGCCCTCGCCCCCGACGGCGTGTTCTTCTCCAACGGCCCCGGCGACCCCGCCGCCGCCGGCTACGCCGTGGAGGCGCTCAAGGGCGTCCTCGACACCGGCACGCCGTTCTTCGGCATCTGCTTCGGCAACCAGATCTTCGGCCGCGCGCTGGGCCTCGGCACGTACAAGCTGAGGTTCGGCCACCGGGGCATCAACCAGCCCGTCCAGGACCGGGCGACCGGCAAGGTCGACGTGTCGGCCCACAACCACGGGTTCGCCGTCGACGCCCCCGCCGACGGCCCGTTCGACACCCCCTACGGCCCCGCCGAGGTCAGCCACGTCAACCTCAACGACGGGTGCGTGGAAGGGCTGCGGCTCCTGGAGCGGCCCGCGTTCAGCGTCCAGTACCACCCGGAGGCCGCCGCAGGCCCGCACGACGCGTCCGGGCTCTTCGACCGTTTCTGCGAGCTGATGGAGGCGTCGAAGTAATGCCGCGCAGGGAAGACCTGAAGTCCGTCCTGGTCATCGGCTCCGGGCCGATCGTCATCGGCCAGGCGTGCGAGTTCGACTACTCCGGCACCCAGGCGTGCCGGGTGCTGAGGGCCGAGGGCCTGCGGGTGACGCTGGTCAACAGCAACCCCGCCACGATCATGACCGACCCCGAGTTCGCCGACGCGACCTACGTCGAGCCGATCACCCCCGAGGTCGTCGAGAAGATCATCGCCAAGGAGCGGCCGGACGCGCTGCTGCCCACCCTCGGCGGCCAGACGGCCCTGAACACCTCCATCGCGCTCTACGAGAGCGGCGTCCTGGAGAAGTACGGGGTCGAGCTGATCGGCGCCGACGTCGACGCGATCCAGGCCGGCGAGAACCGCGAGCGGTTCAAGGAGGTCGTCGCCAAGGTCGCGCGCGAGCAGGGCCTGAACGCCGAGTCCGCGCGGTCGGTCATCTGCCACACGATGGACGACTGCCTCGCGGCGGCCGGCGGGCTCGGCTACCCGCTCGTCGTCCGGCCGTCGTTCACCATGGGCGGCCGGGGCTCCGGCTTCGCCCACGGCGAGGACGACCTGCGCCGCATCGCCGGCGCGGGCCTCGACGCGTCCCCGACCGGCGAGGTCCTCCTGGAGGAGTCGATCCTCGGCTGGAAGGAGTACGAGCTGGAGGTCATGCGCGACCGCGCCGACAACGTGGTCATCGTGTGCTCCATCGAGAACCTCGACCCCATGGGCGTGCACACCGGCGACTCGATCACGGTCGCGCCCGCGCTGACGCTCACCGACCGCGAGTACCAGAACATGCGGGACGTCGCGATCGCGGTGATCCGCGAGGTCGGCGTCGACACCGGCGGCTGCAACATCCAGTTCGCCGTGCACCCCGGCACCGGCCGCATGATCGTCATCGAGATGAACCCGCGGGTGTCGCGGTCGTCGGCCCTCGCGTCCAAGGCCACCGGCTTCCCCATCGCCAAGATCGCGGCGAAGCTGGCGATCGGGTACACCCTCGACGAGATCCCGAACGACATCACCCGCGAGACGCCCGCGTCGTTCGAGCCCACGCTCGACTACGTCGTGGTGAAGGTGCCCCGGTTCGCGTTCGAGAAGTTCCCCGGCGCCGACGGCACGCTGACCACGCACATGAAGTCCGTGGGCGAGGCCATGGCCATCGGGCGCTGCTTCACCGAGGCCCTGCAGAAGGCCCTGCGGTCGCTGGAGCAGAAGGGCTCGTCCTTCAGCTGGGCCGGAGAGGCCGACGCCGGAGCGCTCGTCGAGTCGGCCGCGCGGCCGCACGACGGGCGGCTCAGGGACGTCCAGCGCGCGCTCTGGGCCGGGGCGAGCATCGAGGACCTCTACACCGCGACCGGCATCGACCCCTGGTTCCTCGACCAGATCGCGGCCGTCAACGAGGTCGCCGAAGAGATCCGCACCGCCGACGACGCCCTCACCAGGGACAAGCTGCTCCGCGCCAAGCGGCACGGCTTCTCCGACGCGCAGATCGGCGAGCTGCGCAACCTCTCCGAGGAGGTCGTGCGCGAGGTGCGGCACGCGCTCGGCATCCGCCCCGTCTACCTGACGGTCGACACGTGCGCCGCCGAGTTCGAGGCGCAGACGCCGTACCTGTACTCGGCCTACGACGAGGAGACGGAGGTCCCGCCGGGAAGCAAGCCCAAGGTCCTCATCCTGGGCAGCGGCCCCAACCGCATCGGCCAGGGCGTCGAGTTCGACTACTCGTGCGTCCACGCGTCGTTCACGCTGGCCGAGGCGGGCTACGAGACCGTGATGCTCAACTGCAACCCCGAGACGGTCTCCACCGACTACGACACCTCCGACCGGCTCTACTTCGAGCCCCTGACGCTCGAGGACGTCCTGGAGGTCGTCTACGCGGAGCAGCAGTCCGGTGAGGTCGCGGGCGTCATCGTGCAGCTCGGCGGCCAGACGCCCCTGGGGCTCGCCCAGAAGCTCAAGGACGCCGGAGTGCCGATCGTGGGCACGTCCCCGGAGAGCATCCACCTCGCCGAGGAGCGCGGCGCGTTCGGGCGGGTCCTGCACCGGGCCGGCCTGCTCGCGCCCAAGCACGGCACCGCCACGTCCTACGAGGAGGCGCGCGAGATCGCCGACGAGATCGGCTACCCCGTGCTCGTCCGCCCCTCGTACGTGCTCGGCGGGCGCGGCATGGAGATCGTGTACGACGACGTCACGCTGGAGTCGTACATGGCCCGCGCCACGGAGGCGAGCCCCGAGCACCCCGTCCTGGTCGACCGCTTCCTGGACGAGGCCATCGAGATCGACGTCGACGCCCTCTTCGACGGCGAGGAGCTCTACCTCGGCGGCGTCATGGAGCACATCGAGGAGGCCGGCATCCACTCCGGCGACTCGGCGTGCGCGCTGCCGCCCATCACCCTGGGGCACGACGACATCCGCCGCATCCGGGAGTCGACCGAGGCGCTCGCGCGCGGTGTGGGCGTGCGCGGCCTCATGAACGTCCAGTACGCGCTCTCCGCGGGCGTCCTGTACGTGCTGGAGGCGAACCCGCGCGCGTCCCGCACGGTGCCGTTCGTGTCCAAGGCCACGGCCGTGCCCCTCGCCAAGGCGGCGGCGCGCGTCATGATGGGCGCCACCGTCGCCGAACTGCGTGCCGAGGGCATGCTCCCGGAGACGGGCGACGGCGGGACGCTCCCGCTGGACGCGCCGATCGCGGTGAAGGAGGCCGTCCTCCCGTTCGACCGGTTCCGCAACGAGAGCGGGCAGGGCGTCGACATCGTCCTCGGCCCCGAGATGCGCTCCACCGGCGAGGTCATGGGCATCGACGAGGTGTTCGGCACCGCGTTCGCCAAGTCGCAGCAGGCCGCCTACGGGTCGCTGCCCACCAAGGGACGCGCGTTCGTGTCCGTGGCGAACCGCGACAAACGGCACATGGTGTTCCCGGTGAAGCGGCTCGCTGACCTCGGCTTTGAGATTCTTGCCACGGAAGGGACCGCGGAGGTCCTGCGCCGCAACGGCGTGCGTGCCAAGATCGTGCGCAAGCACAGCGAGGGTCCGGGCCCGTCCGGCGAGCCCACGATCGTGCGGCGCGTCCTCGACGGCGAGGTCGACCTCATCGTCAACACGCCCTTCGGCAGCCCCGGCCAGTCCGGGCCGCGGCTCGACGGTTACGAGATCCGCACCGCGGCCGTGCTGCGGGGCGTACCGTGCGTGACGACCGTGCAGGGCCTCGCGGCGGCCGTGCAGGGCATCGAGGCCGTCGCCGGCGGCCAGGTCGGCGTCCGCTCCCTCCAGGAGCACGCCGAGCGGATCGGCGGCGCCCGCGGGCGCGCGGGAGAGCCGGACGGCACGGTGGCGCCCGGGTGACGACAGGCCGCGCCCGGCCGGGCGGACTCCGCCGCCGCCCGGCCGAGCGCGGCGCACGACGAGGAGAGGGAGACGGGTGTCCGACACGCCGGTGCAGACGTCGGCGACGGTCCTCACGGTCCGCCAGGTGCAGGACTACCACGCGATGACGCTGGTGGCCCCGGCCATCGCCGAGCGCTTCCGGCCCGGCCAGTTCGTGGCGCTCGCCGTCGGCGGCGAGCACACGTCCCGCCTGGTCCGCCGCTGCCTCGGCGTGCACGAGGTCAAGTCCGACTACGGCGGCACCGTCGAGCTGGTGTTCGCCGACACCGAGCCCGGCACCGGCTGGCTCGCCGGCCGCCGCTCCCGCGACCAGATCGACCTCCTCGGGCCGCTCGGCCGCCCGTTCCGGCTGCCCCGCGACCCGGTGACCTGCCTGCTCGTCGGCGGCGGGCCCGGCGGCGCGGCGGTGTTCGCGCTCGCCGACACGCTGCTGCGGCGCGGCTGCCAGGTGCACTTCGTGCTCGGCGGGCCGTCCGCCCGGCAGGTGTTCGGCTCCCGGATGGCGCAGCGCATCGGCGACAGCTCGACCGTCGCCACCGAGGACGGCTCGATGGGGGAGCGCGGCACCGTCCGCGACGTGCTGCCCCGCGTCATCGAGGAGACCGGCGCCGACGTCGTCTACGGCTGCGGACCGACCGGCCTGCTCCGCTCGGTCACCCAGGTCGCCGGCGACTTCGGCCTGCCCTCGCAGGTGTCGGTCGAGGAGTTCCTGCAGCGGACGGGCGCGTGCGGCACCGGCGTGTGCATGACGTGCGTGCTGCCCGTCCACGGCGACGACGGCGTGACCCGCATGGTCCGCGCCTGCGCGGACGGCCCCGTCCTGCGCGGCGACCGCGTCCGCTGGGGCGACCTCGACACGATCCCGTTCGACGCGCTGGGCGCGCCGCGCGTCCTGAGCGTCTCCGAGGGGGGCTCCCGATGAGCGACCGGGCGGGCGACCGCGTCAGGACCGCGCTCGGGCCGCTGGAGCTGCCCAACCCCGTCCTGACCGCCTCCGGGTGCGGCGGGACGGGACGGGAGCTCGCCCAGTTCTTCGACCTGTCCCGCCTGGGGGCGTTCGTCACCGCGTCCGTGATGACGCAAGCGCGCGCGGGACGTCCCACACCACGCGTGACCGAGACCCCGAGCGGTCTCCTCACCGCCACGGGGCTCCCGGGCCCCGGCGTGGAGACGTTCCTGGAACGCGACCTCCCCTGGCTCGTCGAGCAGGACGTCCGCACCATCGTCTCCATCGCCGGCGGCAGCGTCGAGGAGTTCGGCGACGTGGCCCGCCGCCTCCGCGGCGTCCCCGGCATCGCGGGGATCGAGGTCAACGTCGCCTGCCCCAACGTCGAGGACCGCGGCCGCGCGTTCGCCTGGCACCCGGCCGCCGCGGCGTCCGTCGTCCGCGCCGTCCGCGCCCACGCCCGGCCCGGCGTCCCGATCTTCGCCAAGCTCGCCCCCGACGTGACCGACATCGTCACGATCGCGCTCGCCTGCGTCGACGCGGGCGCCGACGGCCTCACCCTGATCAACACCGTGGAGGCGATGGCGATCGACCCGCGGACGCTCCGGCCCGCCCTCACCGGCGTGTCGGGCGGCCTGTCGGGGCCCGCGATCCGGCCGATCGCGGTCCGCTGCGTCTACCAGGTGCACGCCGCGCTGCCGAGCACGCCCATCATCGGCGTCGGCGGCATCGCCACCGGCCTGGACGCGCTGGAGTTCGTCCTCGCCGGGGCGTCCGCCGTCGCCGCCGGCACCGCCGTCTTCCACGACCCCGCGGCGGGGCCCCGCATCCTCCGCGAGCTGGAGGAGGCCCTCGCGGCCCGCCGCATCGACCGCCTCGCCGACGCCGTCGGCCTCGCGCACAAGCCGGCCGGGTACGTCCCGCCCCAGGTGCGCCCGCAAGAGCCCGAGAAGGAGAAGCTGTGACCGCCGCCCCCATCGCCGTCGCGCTGGACGCGCCCGACCTGGAGACGGCCGCGCGCTGGGCCACCCTGGTCACGCCGCACGTCTCCACCGTCAAGGTGGGCCTGGAGCTGTACCTGCGGTACGGGCCCGACGTCGTCGCGAGCGTCCGCGGCGCCAGCCGCGTGCAGGTCTTCCTGGACCTGAAGCTCCACGACATCCCCGCGACCGTGCGCGGCGCCGCCCGCGCCGTGGCGCGGCTCAAGCCGTCCTACCTGACCGTGCACGCCGCGGGCGGCCCCGCGATGATCCGCGCCGCCGTCGAGGCCGCCCCCGCCACGAAGATCGCCGCGGTGACCGTCCTGACGTCCCTCGGCGACGCCGACCTCACCGGCATCGGGGTCGCGGGACCGACCTCGGACGCCGTCCGCCGCCTCGCCGTCCTCGCCGTCGAGGCGGGCGCGCACGCCCTCGTCTGCTCCCCGCGGGAGGCGGCCGCCGTCCGCGCCGAGGTCGGCCCCGGCATCACGCTGATCACGCCGGGCGTCCGCCCCGCGGGCGCCGCCAACCAGGACCAGGCCCGCGTCGCCACCCCCGAGGCCGCCCTGGCGGCCGGCGCCGACCTCCTGGTCATCGGCCGCCCCATCACCGGCGCCCCCGACCCCGGCGCCGCCGCGGCCGCGATAGCCGCCGCCCTCCGCCGCACCCCCGCCCCCTGACCCGCCGCGCCGACCGCAGCCCCCGGCCCGGCACCGCCCCGCAGCCACAGAAGCCACAGGAGCACCCTGGAGCGAGGCGCCGCCGGGCAAGGGAGCACGCGCAGTCACCGGAGCAGGGGCAGGCACGCGCAGCGAGCACAGCCGGTACTGACCAAGGCCGGTGGAGCACGGCAGGGACGGGGAGTGAGCGAAGCCGGTAGTGACCTCAGCCGCCGGAGCATGGGCAGGCGCGCGGTGCGAGCACAGCCGGTAGTGACCTCAACGGGCGGAACACGGGCAGGCACGCGGAGCGAGCGCAAGCGAGCGCAGCGGGCATGCCCGACGACGCAGGCGACCGCAGCGACGCCCCATGAACCGCAACGGGCACAAGAACCGCAACGGCGGCGCGAGGATCGCCTGCGTCGCAACGGGGGTTCCAGGGGGTCGCCCCCCTGGGAGTAATTGCACATTGTGGTTTTAGTCGCATGCGAATGCCGGGGATGGAGTGTTCGCATTGCTGGTACGTGCCGAACGAGGAACTCGTTCACGCGGAGCGGCGATTCGCCGCGGCGGAGGCCGCGGCGGTCGGCCGGGTGTTCCGCGTCCGTGTCGGTGCCCTGGCGGCGGGCGGGGGAGCTGGTGCGGTGGCGCGGCCCTCCGAGCGGGAGACGATCTTGGCGGGGTCGGTGTTGTCGAGGATGACAGTAACGGTGCCGCCGCGACGTGCGGAAGGGTGCGGCGTGACGAGTGTCACTCGGTCGGGATCGTTTGTGGGAGACCTCACAAGCGGGGGCGGGGAGCGTCCCGCGCGGGCTCCCGACGGCGTGGCGGGACGGCCCCGCGGGGCGCGAACCGCAGTGACAGATGGGCATGGAGTGCCGCATTTGGGGTTGGAAAGGGGGGATTTTCACGATCATGCGAAAGTCCCAGCAAGGCAAGGGGATGCGCCGCCGACCCCCCGGGATTGGGTACACTCTGTATTCAGGACACTCCGGGGAGTGATATTCGTGAATTTGTGGTGGGCTAAACGGCACTTCACGTTGCCTTATGGGTGGTGAACTCGCTAGTTTCCCAACCCGTCCGACTCCGTCGAGTGGAAACCTGAGGTGACCCGGCGTGGCTCTTCCGCCCCTAACCCCCGAACAGCGCGCCGCAGCCCTGGAAAAGGCTGCCAAGGCTCGCAAGGAGCGGGCCGAGGTTAAGAACCGGCTCAAGCACGGGGGAACCTCGCTTGCCGAGGTTCTCAAAGAGGGTCAGTCCGACGACGTCGTAGGAAAGATGAAGGTGTCGGCCCTCCTCGAATCACTGCCCGGTGTGGGCAAGGTCCGTGCGAAGCAGATCATGGAGCGCCTGGGCATCGCCGAGTCCCGCCGTGTGCGGGGCCTCGGCGCCAACCAGCGCGCATCCCTGGAGCGTGAGTTCGGCGGAAGTGCGAACCGCTGACGCGCGACTCACGGGCGGGCGCGGCGGTCAGACCGCCGCGGCCGGCTCGGGGCGACCCGAAGCCGCCTCCATCCCGTCCGGCTCCGGCGCACCCATCGCTGCGCCGGAGGGCTCCAGAACGCCTGGCCCGCTCGCGCGGCGGCTGACGGTCCTGTCCGGGCCGTCGGGCGTCGGCAAGAGCACGGTCGTCGCCGAGATCCGGCGCTCACACCCGCAGGTGTGGCTGTCGGTCTCGGTGACCACCCGGGCCCCCCGCCCGGGTGAGACCGATGGTGTGCAGTACTTCTTCGTCGACGACGCCGGTTTCGACCGGCTCGTCGACGAGGGGGAGCTCCTCGAATGGGCCGAGTTCGCGGGGAACCGCTACGGCACCCCGCGGCGGCCCGTCGAGGAGCGCCTCGCCCGCGGCGAGCCGGTGCTCCTGGAGATCGACCTGCAGGGCGCCCGGCAGGTCCGCCGGTCCATGGCGGAGGCGCGGCTCGTCTTCCTCGCGCCGCCGAGCTGGGAGGAGCTCGTCCGGCGGCTCACCGGCCGCGGCACCGAGCCGCCCGAGGTGATCGAACGCCGCCTCGACGCGGCCCGCGTGGAGCTCGCCGCCGAGAAGGAGTTCGACGTCACGCTCGTCAACACGTCCGTCCAGGGCGTATGCGATGAGCTGCTAGTCTTGATGGCTGTTCACTAGTCGAGTCCTACCAGTGGAAGGCCACCGAGTGGCAGCCAGCAATGAGGGCATCACCAACCCGTCGATCGACGAGCTCCTGGAGGTCGTCGACACCAAGTACGGCCTCGTGAGCATCGCCGCGAAGCGCGCCCGGCAGATCAACGCCTACTACGCCCAGCTGGGCGAGGGCCTGCTGGAGTACGTCGGCCCGCTCGTCGAGACCCAGGTGCAGGAGAAGCCCCTGTCGATCGCGCTCCGCGAGACGCGCGAGGGCCTCCTGAACGCCGAGCCCATCGAGGGCTGAGCCGGCCGGGTCGCGGGCGACCCGGTGCGACCGGGCGCCGAGACCTAGTGGGACAGTGTTCGCATGACCTCCCGTAAGCCGCGCGTCGTGCTGGGCGTGAGCGCCGGAATCGCCGCGTACAAGGTGTGCGAGCTGCTGCGGCGGCTCACCGAGTCCGGCCACGACGTCACCGTCGTGCCCACCGATGACGCGCTGCGCTTCGTCGGAGAGCCGACCTGGGCGGCGCTGTCGGGCAACCCGGTGTCCACCGCCGTCTGGGACGGGGTGGCGCAGGTCCCGCACGTCCGGCTCGGGCAGGGCGCCGACCTGGTGTTCGTCGCGCCCGCCACCGCCGACCTGCTCGCCAGGGCCGCGCACGGGCTGGCCGACGACCTGCTCACCAACACGCTGCTCACCGCGCGATGTCCGGTCGTGTTCGCGCCCGCGATGCACACCGAGATGTGGGAGCACCCGGCGACCCGGGCCAACGTCGCCACGCTGCGGGCGCGGGGCGCGCTCGTGGTCGAGCCGGCCTCCGGGCGGCTCACCGGCAAGGACACCGGCCCCGGCCGGCTGCCCGACCCGGCGGAGCTGTTCGAGGTCGCGCGGCACGTCCTGGCCCGCGGCGCCGCCGGCCGCGACCTCGCCGGACGGCGCATCGTCGTCTCGGCGGGCGGCACCCGCGAGGCCATCGACCCCGTCCGCTTCATCGGGAACCGCTCGTCCGGCCTCCAGGGCTACGCCCTCGCCCGCACGGCCGTGGCCCGCGGCGCCCGGGTCACGCTCGTCTCCGCCAACGTCGCCCTGCCCGACCCGGCCGGCGCCGAGGTCGTCGCCGCAGGGTCGGCCGAGGAGATGCACAAGGCCGTCGTCGCGGCCGCCGCCGGCGCCGACGCCGTGGTGATGGCCGCCGCCGTCGCCGACTTCCGGCCGGCCGGCTACCGGGGCTCGAAGATCAAGAAGGCGGAGGGCGCGGAGCCGGAGCCGATCCGGCTCGTCAAGAACGCCGACATCCTGGCCGAGCTCGGCGCGAACCGCCGCCCCGGGCAGGTGATCGTCGGCTTCGCGGCAGAGACCGACGACGTCCTCGCGAACGGCCGCGCCAAGCTCGCCCGCAAGGGCAGCGACCTCCTCGTGGTCAACCAGGTCGGCGAGGACCTCACGTTCGGCCGTCCCGACAACGAGGCCGTGATCCTCGGCGCGGACGGTTCGCACACCGAGGTGCCGCGCGGCGCCAAGGAGGCCCTCGCCGAGATCGTCTGGGACCTCGTCGCCGCCCGCCTCGACCCGCCGCCCGCGGATTGAGCGGGAGCCGGCCGGCCTCGACCGTGCCTCTACCAGTACCTGATGACGATCGGGCTAGACTGCGGGCTTACCGCTCTTGGATACCGCGCGGGGGGACGCTCCCGCCGAACCCGATGACATATCCGACCTGCGACGTCAGTCAGCAGCCGCTGCAAGGAGTGCACGTACGTGTCTCGCCGCCTGTTCACCTCCGAGTCCGTGACCGAAGGACACCCGGACAAGATCGCGGACCAGATCAGCGACGCGATCCTCGACTCGATGCTCAAGGACGACCCGAAGAGCCGGGTCGCCGTCGAGACGATGATCACGACCGGTCAGGTGCATGTGGCCGGTGAGGTCACCACCGAGACCTATGTGGACATCCCGGGCGTGATCCGGGAGAAGATCCTGGAGATCGGCTACGACTCGTCCAAGAAGGGCTTCGACGGGCACTCCTGCGGCGTGTCGGTGTCCATCGGCGCGCAGTCGCCCGACATCGCGCAGGGCGTCGACGACGCCTACGAGACCCGCGAGGGCGAGGGCGTCGACGACCTGGACCGGCAGGGCGCCGGCGACCAGGGCCTGATGTTCGGCTACGCCACCAGCGAGACCCCCGAGCTGATGCCGCTGCCGATCACGCTGGCGCACCGGCTCGCGCAGCGCCTGTCGGCGGTCCGCAAGAGCGGCGACGTGCCCTACCTCCGCCCGGACGGCAAGACCCAGGTCACCATCGAGTACGACGGCGACCGCGGCGTCCGCCTCGACACCGTCGTGGTGTCCAGCCAGCACGCTCCCGACATCGACCTGAAGGAGCTCCTCGCCCCGGACGTGAAGGAGCACGTGGTCGACCCGGTGCTCGCCCAGTTCGACCTCGACATCGACGGCTACCGGCTGCTGGTCAACCCGACCGGCCGCTTCGAGATCGGCGGCCCGATGGGCGACGCCGGCCTCACCGGCCGCAAGATCATCGTCGACACCTACGGCGGCATGGCCCGGCACGGCGGCGGCGCGTTCTCCGGCAAGGACCCGTCCAAGGTCGACCGGTCCGCCGCGTACGCGATGCGCTGGGTCGCCAAGAACATCGTCGCCGCGCAGCTCGCCGACCGCGCCGAGGTCCAGGTCGCGTACGCGATCGGCAAGGCGCACCCGGTCGGCGTGTTCGTGGAGACGTTCGGCACCGAGAAGGTCGCCCCGGAGAAGATCGAGAAGGCCGTCGACGACGTCTTCGACCTGCGGCCGGCCGCGATCGTCCGCGACCTCGACCTGCTCCGGCCGATCTACTCGCAGACGGCCGCCTACGGCCACTTCGGCCGGTCCGAGCCCGACTTCTCCTGGGAGTCGACCGACCGCGCCAAGGCGCTGGCCTCCGCCGCCGGTCTCTGACCCGTCCGCGCGAAGAAGGGCCCCGGGGCGTCCCGGGGCCCTTTTCGTGCCGTCAGGAAGGGCGCCTGCGGGGGCAGGCAGTGCCAGAGGGCAGGGTCAGGAAGGGCAGTGGTTGCCGCGGTGCAGGCCGTAGCGGGCGGCGATCGTGTAGCGGCCGGGCCGGTGCGCCGTCAGCCGGACGAAGTCGCCCGCGCGCGCGAGGCAGGCGTCCCCGCCCGTCGCGCTCAGCCAGGGGGACCAGGAGACCCGCACCAGGGCCGATCCGCTGGACGGCATGTCGACGACGAGTTCCCCGGAGGTCAGCTTGCGGACGGACGCGGGGCGGTCGACGAGCGGCGTCGGGCCCGCGACGCGGAACAGGCGCCAGTGCTCGTCCTGCCAGACCTCCGTGAGGTACGGCTGGCCGCCCTCGACGAGAGCGGCCTCGTCCCGCGCCGACCAGTCGACCTCCTGCTCGGGCAGGACGACGTACTGCACGGCCCACTGGTGCAGCCAGTCGCGGTAGGAGGCGGGCGTCAGCGCTCCGTCCTCGTAGAACAGCCGGTGGCGTTCGGCGTCGACCTGCCGGTTCCAGCCGCGCGCGAGGACGAAGTGGCGGCTGAGGCCGGACGCCTCCCAGTGGGAGCGCAGCGGCACGACCTCGATGCGCGCCCGGTCCGCGCCGAGGGCGTCCAGCTCGGCGACGAGGCCGCGGGCGTGCTCGGCCGCGGACGCCGCGGGCTCGGTGTGGATCAGGTCGTCGACGGGCTTCACGACCTGCCAGGACGCCGTGACGATGAACGCCAGGGACAGCACGGCGATCCGGAGCCGGCCCTGCGCGCGGGCGACCGCCGACAGCAGGAACATCCCGCCGAACAGCAGCGACAGCCGCTCGACGTTGCTGCCGACGGGGGAGGGGACCAGCCAGGTGAGGGTGATCCCGGCCAGGTAGACGCCCGCGCCGACGCGGATGAACGTCCAGCCCTTCGGCGCGCACAGCAGGATCGCGATGACGCCGGCGACGGCGGGCAGCACGATGGCGGTCAGCGAGATCGGCTGCACGCCGCTGAACGGGAACAGCAGGCTCGTGGTCCCCACCACGGCGGGGAGGCCGACGGCGACGCAGACGCCCGCGCGGCGGCGGCCGGTGAGGAACAGCGCGGCGGCCAGCACCAGCAGGAACAGGCCGGCGACGGGGCTGGCGAGCGAGGCGAGCAGGCTGAGGACGGCCATCCCGGCGGCGCGCAGGGCGGGCGTGCCGCGCGGGGTGAACGCCACGATCGTCGCCATGAGCGCGAAGGTCAGGCCCAGGCCGAAGGTGACGCGGCCCGAGGCGGAGTTGCACGACAGCGCGAACGCGGCCCACAGCGACGCGGGCAGCGCCACGGGGGCCCGGAACTGCTTGAGCAGGTACGCGGTGAAGGCGGCCGAGAGGGTGCCGGTCACCACCGCGACGGTGCGGATGCCGAAGAGCGCCATCAGGTAGGGCGACATGACGCTGTAGGACACCGGGTGCATCCCGCCGTACCAGGCGAAGCTGTAGGCCGCGTCGGGGTGCTTCCAGACGAAGTCGGTCCACGCGGCCTGTGCCGCGAGGTCGCCGCCCTCGGTCGCGAGGAAGACCGCCCACCCCAGGTGCAGGACGGCGGCGACGGCGGTGGCCGCCACCACCGGGTGGCGGATCCGCTTCTTCCACTTCTTCCACGCGGACGGGGGGCCTGCGGGACGGCGCGGCGGTCCGTGCTGGACCGGGGCGTCCGCCCGCTCTTGAGTATGCGCTGAGGTCACATCGCCTGCACGGGCTCGTCGGACGGCGGGAGCGAGGAGGGCATCGGGCGATGGGCCAGTGGATGCGCGCCCCCGTTCAATCGGACCAACCCTAGCGCGCGAGTCCGGGTGTCGGGTCGATCTGGTAGGACGGGGGGCGTGACGAAGGACGTCGGGGGAACGGACCTGATCCCGGGGCTGGACGACCTCCCGCGGGCGCCTTCCGGCAAGCCCGGCAAGGCGGGCAAGTCTGGAAAGGCGGGCAAGTCCGGGAAGAAGGGGGCGCGCCGTCCGGCCGGGGAGCTGCCCGTGGCGCGGGTCGCGGTCGACATGTCCCTGCCCCACCTGGACCGGCCCTTCGACTACCTGGTGCCCGCCGAGCTGGACGCCGAGGCGGTGCCGGGCTGCCGGGTGCGGGTGCGGTTCGCCGGGCAGCTCGTCGACGGGTTCCTGCTGGAGCGGGCCGCCGAGAGCGGGCACGACGGCAAGCTGCTGTTCCTGGAGCGCGTCACGTCGTCCGAGGTCGTCCTGACGCCGGAGACGGCCGCGCTGGTGCGGGAGGTGGCCGACCGGTACGCGGGCACCTTCGCGGACGTGCTGCGGCTGGCCGTCCCGCCCCGGCACGCCCGCGTAGAAGCGGAGCCGCAAGCGGAGCCCGGCGGCCCCGAGACGCCCGAGACGCCCGAGACGCCCGGCACGGTCGACGCGGGCGTCTGGGAGGACTACCCCGCGGGCGCGTCGTTCCTGAGCGCCCTCGCCGACGGGAGGGCCCCGCGCGCGGTCTGGACCGCGCTGCCGGGTCCGGACTGGACGTCCGCCATAGCGCGGGCCGTCGCCGCCGTGCTGAACGGCGGGCGCGGCGCTCTCGTCGTCGTGGCCGACGGACGTGACGTGGAGCGCGTGAACTCCGCGCTCACGGCCGAGCTGGGGGAGGGCTCGCACGTCGCCCTCACGGCGGAACTCGGCCCAGCCGAGCGCTACCGGAGGTGGCTCGCCGTCCTGCGCGGCAAGGCCCGTGCGGTGGTCGGCACGCGTGCCGCCATGTTCGCACCCGTGGCCGAGCTCGGGCTCGTCGTGCTGTGGGACGACGGTGACGACGTCCATGCCGAACCCCACGCGCCGTACCCGCATCCCCGCGACGTCCTCGCCCTGCGTGCGCACCGAGCGGGCGCGGGGGCGCTCATCGGCGGCTTCACCAGGACGACCGACGCCACACAGTTGGTGGAGAGCGGCTGGGCGCACATGCTCGCGGCCGACCGGGCGCGGATCAGGACGGCGATGCCCCGCGTCCGGTACGTGGGGGAGGACGCGCAGCTCGCCCGCGACGCCGCCGCCCGGACGGCACGCCTGCCCAACGTCGCGTTCGAGGCGGCCCGGCACGCCCTGGAGGACGGCCCCGTCCTCGTGCAGGTGCCGAGGCGCGGATACGTGCCGGGCATCGCGTGCGGGCGCTGCCGTACTCCCGCACGGTGCGAGGCGTGCCAGGGGCCTCTGTCGCTGGCGTCGTCGCACGCCGCCCCCTACTGCCGATGGTGCGGACGCATCGCGGGCGACTGGCACTGCCCCGAGTGCGGCTTCTTCCAAGTGCGCGCGGTCGTGGTCGGTGCGAAACGCACGGCGGAGGAGCTCGGCAGGGCGTTCCCCGGCGTGCCCGTACGGACGTCCGGGCGCGACGCGATCCTCGAACGGGTCGGCCCTGAACGCGCTCTCGTCGTGTCCACGCCGGGCGCGGAGCCACCCGCCGAAGACGGATACAGGGCGGCGCTGCTGCTGGACGGCTGGGTCCTGCTGGGCCGTCCCGATCTGCGCGCCGGCGAGGAGACGCTGCGCCGCTGGATGAACGCGGCCTCGCTCGTGCGCCCGCAGGGGCCGGTGGTCGTGGCCGCCGACGGGGCGCTCCCCGCCGTCCAGGCGCTCGTCCGGTGGGACCCGGTCACCTACGCGGAGCGCGAGCTCGCCGAACGCAGGGAGGCGGGGTTCCCGCCCGCCGCGCGCATGGCCTCGCTCACCGGCTCCCCGGCCGCGATACGGGAGCTTCTGGCCGACGCCCGGCTCCCCGAGGGCGCGGAGGTCCTCGGGCCCGTGCCCGTGCCGGTGCCCGTGCCGCAGGCGGGAGCGGACGTCCAGGAGAGGGAGCGCGCGCTGATACGCGTGCCCCGCGCGGCGGGGAACGCCCTCGCGCGCGCGCTCAAGGAAGCCCAGGGCGTGCGCAGTGCGAGGAAGGCCACGGAGACCGTACGCGTCCAGATCGACCCCCTGGAGCTGATCTGACCAATAGGGTTCTCGGGTGGCCGACAACTGGGTGGAGAGCACCGCCGGCGACCTGCGGCGGTGGGCGGACGAACGCGGCGAGGCGCTGGACGGGCAGGGCGTACGGATCCTGCTCGGCCTCGCGCGGGAGGAGATGGGCCTCGCGGGCCCGGAGGAACTGACCCCGGAGGGGCTCCGCACGCTGCTGCTGGAGGTCTTTCCCGAGACGGTGGTCGCCGCGAGCGACGACGTCCCCACCGTCCTCGACGCGCTCCGCAAGATCGTCGCGTATCTGGGCGACACCGGCGCCGTGACCGCCCCGGCGGCCGCCGCCCTGGCGGCCGAGGTCGACCGGGCCGCCCCCGGCTTCGCGGAGGTCGTGGCCGCGGTCGACAGCGAGGAGCGGCAGGCCGCCGCCGAGGTGATCGGCGGTCTCATGCAGGCCGACGGCGTCTCCCTCGACGACCAGGAGGCCGTCGACGCGTGGGTGCGCGACTTCGAGGAGCTCCCCGAGACCGAGCGGTACGCCCGCACCGAGGAGTACCTGCGGCGGACCGGGGACCTCGTCGTCCCGCCGGTCCGGCCGGCGCCCCGGGCCGCGGTGGCCGCGGCGGCGCGCGGCTCCCGCCTGACCGCGGCGGTCCTGGCCCTGGCCGACTGGACGGGCGAGCGCACCCTCACCGAGCACGAGACGCTCACCGAGGAGGACGCGGGCGCCGCCGCTGCCGCCCTCGGCATGGAGGCCCCCCGCCGCCACGGCGAGATGGAGGACGAGGGCGCCCTGGAACGCCTGTGGTGGGCCGCCGTAGAGGCGAACGTCATCACGGCGGAGCACGGAGCCGCCGCCCCCGGTCCGGCCGGCGACGACCTCCGGTCCGACGACGACGAGACCTTGCTCGCCGCTTGGCTGCGCCTGTTCGAAGCGGTGGTCGTGCCAGGGCACGACTACGCGGACGGCCTGGACGCGATCGAACTCGTGCAGAACGAGCTGACCGGTGTCCTCATCCACCTGTACGAGCAGGAGGAGCCGACCGAGCCGGAGATCCTGGCCGGGGCCCTGCTGGGCCACGTCGAGGAGGCGTACGACCTCTCCGACGCAGAGGCCATGGCCGCCCTGGTCTCGGACGCGCTCCATCTGGAACTGGCGACCCTGGAGGACTGGGGGATCGCGGAGCGGTCCGGCGACGGACGCGCCCTGACTCCGCTCGGCGTGTGGGCCGTCCGGGAGCTGCTGCTGGCCGACGGCTTCACCGCCCCCCTTATCGGGGAGCTGGCCGGCGCGCGCGCCTCCGAGCTCATCGAGGGGCTCACCTGGTACCGGCCGGAGGCGGCCGACGAGGAGATCGACGGCTGGCTGGCCGCGCACGACCCCAAGGACGGCGCCGCCGACCTGCTCGACGTCATGCGCACCGGCGGCCCCGGCGCCCGCAACCTCGCCGCGGCCGTCCTGCACCGCATCGGCCCGGAGGCGGCGGGCGTCGTGCGCGCCGCGCAGGAGCATCCGCTGGTGTCGCCCTACGCCGCGCTCTGGCTGAACGCCGTCGGCGACCCGTCCGGACGGGAGCTGGCCCGCGAGGAGTACCTCTGGGTGTTCGTCGACACCGTCGCCGGGATGCTGGAGACCGCCGAACCGGACGAGGCGGTCGAGGCCGCCCTCATCGACGCGCCGCCGGAGGCTGAGATGAAGGTCATGGTGGACGAGCTCTGGCGCACCGACCATCCCGCCGTGGCCGACGTCCTGGAGGCCCTGGGCGCCCACCACCCGGACAAGGCGACCGCCAAGGCGGCCCGTACCGCCGCCTACAAGGCGCGCTCCGCGCACGAAGGGGCGCGCCGCGGCGTGTGAACCACCACGGGTTGTCTCCGTAGACTGGACACGCAGAGAACGCCGCAGGAATTCGCAGGAAACGGAGCCCCCGTTGGCCGTCAAGCCCATCCGCCTCTTCGGCGACCCCGTGCTGCGCACGCCCGCGGAGCCGGTGAAGGACTTCGACAAGGAGCTGCGCCAGCTCGTCAAGGACCTCACCGACACGATGATCGACGCTCCCGGCGCGGGCCTGGCCGCGCCGCAGCTCGGCGTGGGCCTGCGGGTGTTCGCCTACTACGTCGACGACCGGCTGGGGCACGTGGTCAACCCCACGCTCGACCTGTCGGAGGAGCAGGAGACCGACGACGAGGGCTGCCTGTCCCTGCCCGGCCTCGCCTTCCCCACGCCGCGCTCGGTCGGCGTGGTGGCGAAGGGCTTCAACATGCACGGCGAGCCCATCGCGCTGGAGGGCACCCATCTGCTGGCCCGCTGCGTCCAGCACGAGACCGACCACCTCGACGGGATCATCTTCATCGACCGGATGGACCCCGAGCAGCGCAAGGCCGCGATGAAGGCGATCCGGGAGGCCGAGTGGTTCGGCGACCCGGCCCCCGTCGTCAGGGAGTCGCCGCACCGGACCTTCGGGAAGGCGATCTAGGTGAGGCTGGTCTTCGCGGGGACGCCGGACACCGCGCTCCCGGCGCTGACGGCGCTGCTGGGCTCCTCGCACGAGGTGGCGGCGGTCGTGACCCGCCCCGACCGGCCCGCGGGCCGTGGGCGCCGTCTCAGCCCCTCGCCGGTCGCCGCGCTCGCCGCCGAGGCCGGCGTCGAGGTGCTCAGGCCCGCCAAGGCCCGCGACCCCGAGTTCCTCGACCGGCTCCGGGACATCGCGCCCGACTGCTGCCCCGTCGTCGCCTACGGTGCGCTGCTGCCCCCCGAGGCCCTCGGCATCCCCCGGCACGGCTGGGTGAACCTCCACTTCTCGCTGCTGCCCGCCTGGCGCGGCGCCGCGCCCGTGCAGCGCGCCATCCTGCACGGCGACGACGTCACCGGAGCGGCCACGTTCCAGATCGAGGAGGGCCTCGACACCGGCCCCGTGTACGGCGTCCTCACCGAGCCGATCCAGCCGACCGACACGTCCGGCGAACTCCTGGGACGGCTCGCCGTCGCCGGCGCGAGCCTCCTGCTGGAGACGATGAACGGCATCGAGGCCGGCGTCCTGGAGCCCCGGCAGCAGCCGAGCGAGGGCGTGTCCCACGCGGCGAAGCTGACGCCCGAGGACGGGCACGTCGACTGGAAGAGCCCCGCCCTGCACATCGACCGCCTCGTCCGCGCGTGCACCCCGGCCCCCGGCGCGTGGACGAACTTCCGCGACACGCGCGTCAAGCTGGGCCCGGTTCGTCCGGCGCCCGGCTCGGACAAGCTGTCGCCCGGCGAGATCCTTCCTGGAAAGAACGAGGTACTGGTGGGAACGGCCACGCATCCCGTCGCGCTCGGCGAGGTCCAGCCCCAGGGCAAGCGGCGCATGGCCGCCGCCGACTGGGTCCGCGGCGTCAACCTCATCGGCAAGGACGCGCTGCACTGATGCCGCCCACCCGCAACCGCCGAGACGACCAGAACCGCAGGCCCGGAGGCCCCCGCAAGACGGGCCGCCCCCAGGACCTCGTCCGCCGCACGGCGTTCGACGTGATCCGCGCGGTCGAGACCCGCGACGCGTACGCGAACCTCCTGCTGCCCAAGCGCCTGCACGACCGCGGCCTCACCGGGCGCGACGCCGCGCTCGCCACCGAGCTCACCTACGGGACCCTGCGCGGCCGCGGCACCTACGACGCGGTCCTCGCGCTGTGCAGCGACCGGGAGCTGCGCCGCGTCGACGCCCCGCTCCTGGACGTCCTGCGCCTCGGCGCGCACCAGATCCTCGGCACCCGCATCCCGCCGCACGCCGCGGTGGGGACCACCGTGGAGCTGGCCCGGTCCGTCGCAGGCCCCGGCCAGGCGAAGTTCGCCAACGCGGTGCTCCGCAAGGTCGCCACCCGCGACATGGACGCCTGGCTGGAAATCGTCGCTCCCGCCGACGCCGACCCGACGACCCGCCTGTCCATCGCTTACAGCCACCCCAAGTGGATCGTGTCCGCCCTGCGCGACGCCGTCGGCAGGGACGAGATCGACGCACTGCTCGCCGCCGACAACGCACGCCCCAGGGTGACGCTCGTCGCCCGCCCCGGCCGGGCCACTCTGCAAGAGCTTTACGAGTCCGGTGCCGAACCCGCCCTGTACTCGCCCTACGCGGCCGTACTGCCCGAAGGGGACCCGGCCGGTATCGCCGCCGTGCGCGACGGCCGCGCCGCCGTCCAGGACGAGGCCAGCCAGATGGTCGCCCTGGCGCTGGCCGAAGCGCCTCTGGACGGCCCGGACGCCCGCTGGGCCGACCTCTGCGCCGGCCCCGGGGGCAAGGCGGGGCTCTTGGCGGCGCTGGCCGCCCGGCGCGACGCCCGGCTCCTCGCCGCCGACGTCCAGCCGCACCGCGCCGCGCTCGTCCGGCGCGCGGTCGACGGCCGCGCGGGCGTGATCGCG
Organism: Actinomadura sp. GTD37; assembly: GCF_041951365.1. Taxonomy (NCBI): domain Bacteria; kingdom Bacillati; phylum Actinomycetota; class Actinomycetes; order Streptosporangiales; family Thermomonosporaceae; genus Actinomadura; species Actinomadura sp. GTD37. The sequence continues at coordinate 612,869 of NZ_JBGNUS010000002.1, read as the reverse complement.
GCCGACGGCCTGGCCCCCGCATGGCGTCCCGGGGCCTTCGACCGGGTCATGGTGGACGCGCCCTGCACCGGCCTGGGGGCGCTCCGGCGCCGCCCGGAGGCCCGATGGCGCCGCGGCCCCGAAGCGGTCGCCGGGCTCGGCGCCCTCCAGCGCGGGCTCCTCGCCACGGCGCTGGAGTCCGTGCGCCCCGGCGGCGTGGTCGCCTACGTCACCTGCTCGCCCCACCTGGCGGAGACCCTTGTCGTGGTGGACGACGTCCTGCGCAAGCGCGACGACGTCGAACGGCTCGACGCCCCCGCCGTCCTGACGTCGATCTCCCCGGACCTCACGGGCGTGGGGGACGGCCCGTACGCCCAGTTCTGGCCGCACCGCCACGGCACGGACGCGATGTTCCTGGCTCTCCTGCGCCGCACTTAGCACTCCGGGGGGATCCGTGCTGACCGGCTTCATGCTCTTCATGTCGTACCTGGGCAGCGCGGCCTTCTACGTTCCGCTGCTCGTCGCGCTGTTCTGGTGCGTCGCGCCGCGCCTGGCGGCGCGGGCCTCCGTCGTCCTGCTGTTCGGCGGGCTCCTCAACACGCTCCTCAAGCTGGTCTTCCACGATCCGCGCCCCTACTGGACGGACCCCGCCGTCAAGAGCAGGCAGTCTCTGTCGTCCTTCGGGATGCCGTCCGGCCACGCGCAGAACGGCATCGCGGCGTGGGGCTTCTTCGCCGCTCAGACCAGACGGCGGCTCCTGTGGGCGGGCGCCGCCGTCGTCATCGCCTTGATCGGGGTGTCCCGCGTCTATCTGGGCGTCCACTCGACCGGCCAGGTCCTCGCGGGCTGGGCGATCGGCCTGGCCCTGCTGGTGGCCGTCCTCGGGCTGGAACCGATCGTCGTCCCGTGGTGGGCCCGCTGCCACCTGGCCGTGCAGGCGGTCCTCTCGCTGGCGGTCTCCCTGCTGCTGCTGGCCGCGGCCTGGGGTGCGTTGCAGCCGCTGGAGGACTGGCAGTGGCCGCAAGCCTGGGCGGACGCCGTCACGGCGGCCGGCGGCCGGCTCGAACCCGTGTCGCTGACCGATTCGGCCAGGGCGTCCGGCGGGCTCTTCGGCGCCCTCGCGGGCCTGTCCGTGCTCGCGTCGCGCGGCTGGTTCGACCCCGGCGGAAGTCCCTGGCGGCGCCTGGCGCGCCTCCCCCTGGGGTTCGCCGGCGCCGCCGCCATCGCCGCGCTCGACCGGCTGTTCGCGGGCGCGAACCCGGTCGAGGCGTTCGCCGCCCAGGCGGTCCTCGCCCTGTGGGTCACCGCCGGGGCGCCCGAGTCGTTCGTCCGCCTCCGCCTGGCGGGCCGTCCCACCCCCGGCGTCACCCGGCCGGGTGAGGAACGGGCCGGGCTGCGCCAATAGAATCGGGGCATCATGGCTCCTCAGATCTCACCCAGCATCCTGTCCGCCGACTTCGCCCGCCTGGCCGAGGACGTCGAGCGCATCGCCGACTCCGCCGACTGGGTCCACGTCGACGTCATGGACAACCACTTCGTCCCCAACCTCACCCTGGGGCTGCCGGTCGTCCAGGCGCTGCTGAAGCACAGCAGGCTGCCGCTCGACTGCCATCTGATGATCGAGGACCCCGACCGCTGGGCGCCGGAGTACGCCGAGGCGGGCGCGAAGAGCGTCACCATCCACGCGGAGGCGGCGAAGGCCCCCGTCCGCACCCTGCGCGCCATACGCTCCGCCGGCGCGCGCGCGGGCCTCGGCGTCAACCCGGCCACGCCGGTGGACGGCTTCGAGGACATCCTCGGCGAGATCGACATGCTCCTGCTGATGACGGTCGAGCCCGGCTTCGGCGGCCAGAAGTTCCTGGACGTCGTCCTGCCGAAGGTCCGCCGCGCCCGCGAGCTCATCAAGGGCCGCGACCTCCCCGTGTGGCTCCAGGTGGACGGCGGCGTCAGCGCCGAGACCATCGAGCGCTGCGCCGAGGCCGGCGCGGACGTCTTCGTCGCGGGCAACGCCGTCTACGGCGCCGACGACCCGGTCCAGGCGATCCGCAACCTCCGCGCCCAGGCCGAGGAGGCCACGGCCAAGGCGAACTGGTGATCCTGCCCTGCGCCGCCGTCCTGTTCGACGTGGACGGCACCCTCGTCGACTCGACCCCGCTGGTCGAGCGCGCGGCCCGCCAATGGGCCGCCGAATACGGCATCGACGCAGAGGAGTTCCTGGCCGACTCCCACGGCCGCCGCACGAGCGACCGTGTGGCCGACTTCCTCCCACCCGACCAGGTCCATGACGCCACCGCACGCCTGGACGCCCTGGAATCAACCGGCACGGACGGGATCACGGCCCTGCCAGGCGCGGTGGACCTGCTGACCGACATGAACGGCCTGCTCCACGCCTTCGTCACCTCGATGGACAGGCGGCAACTGAAACTCCGCACGACAGTGGCGGGCGTCCCCGTCCCACCGGTGGTCGTCACAGCCGAAGACGTCCAGGACGGCAAACCCGACCCGTCCGGCTACCTGCAAGCGGCCGCGCAACTGGGCGTGGACCCGTCCGCGTGCGTGGTCATCGAGGACGCCCCCGCCGGCATAGCCGCGGCCCGCGCCGCCGGAACCACCGTCCTGGCAGTGACCACCAGCCACGACCCCTCCGTCCTCACCGCCGCCCACCACATCATCGCCGACCTGACATCCGTGACCGCGACCCCCAAGGGCGTCGGCCTCACACTGTGACCCGCCCGTCCGTTGGCGGAACCAGGCGCCCGTGGGACCGAGGAGGCGCGGAACATGTCGTGGACGCGGAACCGCGGGACCGCCGCCAGGCTGAGATACCGCACCTCGTGGCCGGCGGGGAGGCCGCACCGCCAGAGGACCTCTGCGAGATCGTTGGGATCGCACAATCGAAAGGCGCTCAGCAGGCCCGGGTACTGGGAGCGGTACTCGGCGGCGGCGCCCTTCGTCCGCTCCGCTGATTAGCCGTACTCGGCCCGCCGCCACGGAGGCCCACACCAGGCCATCGGAAGGCTGACGATCACATCCGAGACGCCGCCCGCCACCGGCGCGATGTACCGCTACTACCTGGCCAAATACTTCCAACACGCCGCCCCCGCTTTGTTGATCTGCGGCGTGTTGTTGTTAACCGGCAAGCCATAACAACGACACGCCGCAGATCAACGCGCCGCGTCCTACAGGTCGAGACCGCCGCTCTTGATCCGGCCGACCAAGTCACGGAACGTCTCCGGAGCGATCACATGTGGGGGGCTGGCCGTGTCCTTGCTGTCCCGGATCAGTACAGCCTCAGGGGTGCCCGCCACCTCAACGCAGTTCTGGCCGCCACCGCTGGACTTGCTGCTCTTGCGCCAGATCGCAGCAACTTCGACGCACTCTTCGTTATTGCCGAGCGAACGGCTGCTCTTCCTCCAGCGCGGCGTTACTTCGACTTGCGAACGGCTGCTCTTGTGCCACGTCATCCGCGATGCATCCATCTCCGCCTCACTCAAGCTGTTGCGCCAGGTAGACACGTGTTTGCGCGCTATCGAGTGCCGCAGCGCGCAAACGGTCAAACCTGACCATATAGCGCTCAAGCTCGTCCGTCTCCTCCAGCATCCGGTTGTCGATGCTGGTCTCCAGGTAGACGATGTCGCGTTCGGCCGAGTCCGGGAAAGTGAGGTAGGTGAACACCTCTCCAGCTTCTCGATAGACGCCGTCCGCGATGCGGAGGATCTGAAGATCGATGTTGCGGCGGTCTGTCGCGTGGATGAGGTGTAGCAGCTGTTCAGCGCGCACTTCCGCGTTGTTGATGCGCAAGATGGCGTTCTCATCGATGATCGCGTGGAGGCGGCATGGGCCCCTACCGCGCGTGAGGATCTTCTGCCGTTCCAGCCGTGCGTCCACTCGGCGCTTGATCTCTGCCTCGTCCTCGTAGCCGTTGGCCCTGGTGATCAGCTCGACGTAGCTGGGGACCTGGAGAAGACCGGGCACGACGGTGTTCTGGAACGTCTGGATGGAAGATGCGCCGGCCTCGAAACCGGGGAGCTCGCTCACGAAAACGTCGTTGTACTTGCGCCACCAGCCGCGCTGGCGGGCCTCGCGGGTGAGCGTGATCAGAGCCTCACGGTCGCTGCCCTCGACGCCGTACAGCTCACAGAGGTCGGCGACAGCGTCGCTGTTCGGTTCGACCCATTTGGCCTTTTCGATGTAGTTGAGCTTCGTGTGACTCCAGGTGAGCTGCCTGCATACCTGGGCTGTCGTCATGCCGCACTGTTTTCGCAGGTCAACCAGCTTCCTACTGAGGGCGCGCTTCTTGATTGTCGGGCTGTATCCGCTGGCATGAATGTCCGTCATGTCCATTATTTCCTGTCTGTGGTTGTTCAGATTCATGATCGCAAGAATCTGGATTATCTATCTCGCTTAGCCTTGCGATCTATGGTCGAGTGAGTTCATTATCTAGCCCGTAACGCAGCGTTCGCAGCCGATTACGGAATCGATCTTGCTGCTTCGACATAGATCCCTCGCGGAGAGGAGACCCCCAATGGCTCACGGCCATCTCCCTGATCTGGTGCTCGGCGGGTGTTCGGCCTGGCCGTTGCCCGCCGACGAAACGTGTGCCGGTGTCGCCCGCGCGCATCTGCGGGTGGCGCTGACGGCGGCCAAGGTGCCGGGCGAACTCGTCGAGGACGTCACGCTCGCGGCCTCGGAGCTGGTGACGAACGGCCTCCGGCACGGCATCGGCGGCGCGTCGGGCCGCGCGGAGGCGGCTCCGGGGCGGCGCGTCCTCGAACTGTGGGCCTACCACCGGGTCACGCCGGAGAGCCAGCTCGTGTTCAAGGTCTTTGACCCGAAGCCCGAGTGGACGCGTCCCGGGAGGGCGGACGGCGCGTGGGCGGAGAACGGCCGGGGGATCGCGGTCGTCGACGCCCTCTCGGCGGGGTGGGGCTGGCACCGGACGCGGTCCCGGCTGGGGCCGCTCTCGGTGCCGGGCAAGGCGACCTGGTTCTGCGTCCCGGCCGCCCGGACGTGCGCGCCCCCGCCACGCCCGCTCCCGTGGGAGGCGGCCGTGGTGCTGCGTCGGCTGCTGCTCGCCAGGGGGCTGGACGGCGCGCGCTGCCACCACGGGTCCGACCGCTCCGTCGTCACGACGCGGGGCCTGACCGTGTGGTCCGAGCCTCCCGGCCTGTTCCGCTGGCGCGTCCGGCCGGGGACGCGGGACGCCTACGCGCGCAGGCCGTTCGCGGATCTCCACGATGTCGCCGACGAGGTCGTCAGCCACCACGAGCGCAGCCTCGTCCCTGGAGGTGATGCCCGATGACGGCCCGTCCCCACGGTGACCTCCACGACCGGGTGGAGTCGCTCGTCCGGCAAGCGCGGGACGCCGCCCTCGCCGTCCTCGCGCGGGACGGCTCGGCCGCCGAACCGAGCCGGATCGAGGCCGGTGCGGTGGTCGCGCTCGCCGAGGTCCTGGACGTGCATCGTTCCGCGAGGGCGGCGCCCTGCCCGACCGTGCGGCGGCCTGATCGCCGCCGGCTCTTCAAGAGGGGTGCGTGGACGGTCCGACGTTCCTCCGTTCCGTGAGGGCGCCGTGATGTGGCGCCGCCGGGGTGGTCGGCGGCGCGGCCATCGACGGGGTCAGGAGAAGAGGGGGCCTACCAGGTTCAGGCCGGGGTGGTGGTCCGAGGCGTACAGGGCGAACAGGGCGAGGGCGCCGCCGGCCAGGGAGATGTCCTTGAGGAACTGCTGCTGCTCCATCTGGCGCGCCTCCGGGGACTCCTGCGTCCAGAAGTCGTGGAAGACGAACGCGGTGACGAGCAGGAACGGGACGAGGGCGATGGCGGCGAGGTCGGGCCAGACGCCGAGGACGAGCAGGGCCGACGCGAGCAGGATGTAGGCGCCCGAGACCTGCACGGCGAGCTTGGCCATGGGCAGCTTCTTCGCGGCCGCGTAACCGGCCATGGCCTCGGTCGCGGTGAGGTGGCCGATGCCGGCGCCGATGAAGATCGCCGTGAAGGCGATGCGGGCGATGAGGGCGACGACGTCCATGACTGCCTCCTGGGGGAAAAAGTCGTCATGCGTCACTTGTGGCGCAGGATCTACCCCCGTTTCAAGATCGTTGAACGTTCAACCCGCGACCGGCAGTGGCGATGGTCACATGGGGCGCGGAATGGAAGGCATGGCACACTGGTTGGCAAAGCATGAAACGCGTGCTCCGGGGTCGGTGAAATTCCGAACCGGCGGTGACAGTCCGCGACCCGGCCGAAGCCATCGGCCGGTTGACCCGGTGGGATTCCGGGACCGACGGTGAAAGTCCGGATGGGAGGCAGCGCGCGGCACGCCCCTGGCCAGGGGCGTGCGCCGATGTATGGACGTCCCCGGAGCCCTGATCTAGGAGGCCCGGGAGATGTTCACCGGCATCGTCGAGGAGCTCGGCGAGATCGTGGCGATCGACCCCCAGGGGGACTCGGTCGCCCTCGCGATCCGCGGCCCGCTCGTCACCGAGGACGCCGTGCACGGCGCGTCGATCGCCGTCAACGGCGTCTGCCTCACCGTGGTGGACGTCAAGGACGGGGTCTTCACCGCCGACGTCATCAAGGAGACCCTCGACAAGTCGAGCCTCGGCGCCCTTGAGCCGGGCTCCAAGGTCAACCTGGAACGTCCCGTCCGGCTGTCGGACCGGCTCGGCGGGCACCTGGTGCAGGGCCACGTCGACGGCGTCGGCGTGATCATCTCCCGTGAACCGGGGGAGCGGTGGGACGTCGTCACGGTGTCCCTGCCCCCCGACCTGAGCCGCTACCTGGTGAACAAGGGCTCGATCACCATCGACGGCATCAGCCTCACGGTGGTGGAGGCCGGCACTGACCTCGCTTTGCGAGGGGGGACGACCCCCCGCACCCCCCGCGGCGACTCCGTCGCCCATTGGTTCAGCGTCGCCCTCATCCCGACGACGCTCGCCCTCACCACGCTCGGCCACAAGAAGCCCGGCGACCCCGTGAACCTCGAAGTGGACATCGTCGCCAAGTACGTCGAGCGCATGATGGGCGACCGGTCGTGAACTGGCTCAACGCGAGTTTCGAGGTCTTCGGCGAGCACGTCCTCTGGACCGACCTCATCGGCAACGTGCTCTCGCTCGCCGTCGTCTGGCTCGCCATGCGCAAGACCCTCTGGACGTGGCCGGTGCAGCTCGTCGGCGCGCTGCTGCTGCTCGCCGCGTCCCTGCACGCGAACGTCCCCGGCAACGCCCTCAAGCAGATCCTCTTCTGCGGCCTCGCCCTCTTCGGCTGGGTCATGTGGACGCGCGGGCGCCGGGGCGCGGGCGGCCTCGTCGTCCGGCAGGCGACCCTCAAGGAACGTGTCGTCCTGATCGGCGCGCTCCTCGTCGGCACGGCCGTGGTCGCCGAACTGTTCGTCCACCTCGACTGGCTGCAGATCGCCTGGTCGCCGTGGGCGAACGCCTACATCTTCGTCGGCAGCGCCGTCGCGACGTTCGCGCAGAGCCGCGCGCTGGTCGACTTCTGGATCGTGTGGGTGCTCGTCGACCTGGTCGGGGTGCCGCTGGCGCTCAAGTCCGGGCTGTACGTCTCCGGCGCGGTCTACGGGATCTTCTTCGTGATGGTGATGGCCGGGTTCAGGAACTGGCTCCGGGAGTCCCGGAGCGTGCAAACCCCCACGGCAGGTAAGGCGGTGACCGCATGAGCGGCGACGACATCAACGGCGGCAGCGGGATCTTCGACCCGATCGAGGCGGCGATCGGCGACATCGCGGCGGGACGTCCCGTCGTGGTCGTCGACGACGAGGACCGCGAGAACGAGGGCGACATCATCTTCGCGGCGTCCAAGGCGACGCCCGAGCTGCTGACGTTCACGATCCGCTACACCAGCGGCGTCATCTGCGTCCCGATGGAGGGCGAGGACCTCGACCGGCTGCAGATCCCGCTGATGACCGCGCAGAACACCGAGCGGATGCGCACCGCGTACACCGTCAGCGTGGACGCCCGGGTCGGCGTCAGCACCGGCATCTCCGCCGCCGACCGGGCCAGGACGATCCGCACGCTGTGCGACCCGGCGGCCGAGGCCCGCGACCTGGTCCGCCCCGGCCACATCTTCCCGCTCCGCTACCGGGAGGGCGGCGTCCTGCGGCGGCGCGGGCACACCGAGGCCGCCGTCGACCTCGCCCGGCTCGCCGGCCTCCCCCCGGCGGGCGTCCTCGCCGAAGTGGTGAACGAGGACGGAACCATGGCGCGGCTGCCCGAGCTCCAGGTCTTCGCGAAGGAGCACGGGCTCAGGCTCGTCTCCATCGAACAGCTCGCCGAGCACCGCCGCCGCACCGAGGCGATGGTCACCCGCGTCGTCGAGACCCGGCTGCCCAACCGGTTCGGGACGTGGCGCGCCGTCGGGTTCTCCAGCGCCATCGACGGCGGCGAGCACATCGCCCTCGTGCTCGGCGACATCGGCGACGGCGGCGACGTCCTGGTCCGGGCGCACTCGGAGTGCCTCACCGGCGACGTCCTGCACTCCGAGCGCTGCGACTGCGGGACCCAGCTGGACGCCGCCATGGAACGCATCGCGCAGGAGGGCCGCGGCGTCGTCCTCTACCTGCGCGGGCACGAGGGACGCGGCATCGGCCTGCTCGCCAAGCTGAAGGCGTACGCGCTCCAGGACAACGGGTCCGACACCGTCGACGCGAACCTGGAGCTGGGGCTGCCCGCCGACGCGCGGGAGTACTCCAACGCGGCGCATATGCTGCGCGACCTGGGCGTACGCTCGGTACGGGTGCTCACCAACAACCCGGACAAGCTCAAGGGCCTGGACGGCTTCGGCGTCGACGTGCGGGGACGCGAGTCCATGCCCGTCGTCGTCACCGAGCACAACCGGCGCTACCTGACGGTCAAGCGCGACCGTCTCGGACACCAGATAGAGGGACTCTGATGAGCGGCGCGGGACGCCCCGAGGACGGCACCGTCGACGCGGCCGGGCTCACGCTCGGCGTCGTCTGCACCCGCTGGCACGGGCAGATCACCGACCGGCTCCTGGACCGCGCCCTCGCCGCGGCGAAGGCGTGCGGCGTCGACGAGCCCGTCGTCGCCCGCGTGGCGGGCGCGCTCGAACTGCCGGTCGTCGCCCAGCAGCTGGCGCGCGACCTCGACGCCGTCGTCTGCCTCGGCGCGGTCGTCCGGGGCGCCACCGCCCACTTCGACTACGTCTGCGACTCGGTGACCGCGGGTGTGACCCGCGTCGCGCTCGACGAGGCGACTCCGGTGGGCAACGGGGTCCTCACATGTGACACCATTGAGCAGGCACTGGAGCGCAGCGGGCTGCCGGGCAGCCCCGAGGACAAGGGATGGGAGGCGACTGTGGCCGCACTCGACACGGCACTGACCCTGCGAGGTCTGCGGCATCACGGTCACGCCGGGCATGGCGCGGAGCATCTGGGCTCCTAGGACGGAGCGCCGCAGCTCCTGAACCACCCGGTATCCCGTACGCATCCTCACCGAAAGGCAATTCCGTGCTGTCACTCGTCCTGCCCAAGGGGTCGCTGGAGAAGGCGACCATGCAGCTGTTCGACGCCGCCGACCTCACCGTCCAGCGGACGTCGGACCGCGACTACCGCGCGTCCATCGACGACCCCCGCATCGACCGGGTCCGGGTCCTGCGCCCGCAGGAGATCCCGACCTACCTGGAGCAGGGGCTGTTCGACCTCGGCATCACCGGCCGCGACTGGATCACCGAGACCGACTCCGACGTGGTCAGCCTCGGCGAGCTGAAGTACTCCAAGGCGACCTCCAACCCCGTCCGCGTGATCATGGCGGTGCCGGACGGCGCGCCGTGGCAGTCGGTGTCCGACCTGCCGGAGGGCGTCCGGATCTCCACCGAGTTCCCGGCGATGACCAAGCGGTTCCTCGACCAGCACGGAGTGAAGGCCACGGTCGTCCCGTCCTACGGCGCGACCGAGGCGAAGGTGCCCGACATCGTGGACGCGATCGTCGACCTCACAGAGACGGGCTCGTCGCTGCGCAAGAACGGCCTGCGCATCCTCGACACGCTCCTCACCAGCTACACCGAGCTGGTCGCCAACCGCGACGCCTACGAGGACGCCGAGAAGCGCGCCGCCATGGAGGACATCGCCCTCCTCCTGCAGGGCGTGATCCGCGCCCGGGGCAAGGTGCTGCTCAAGCTGAACGTCGCGCAGGCCGACCTGCGGAACGTCCTCGACATCATGCCCGCGATGGCGTCGCCGACGGTCACCTCGCTCGCCGGCGGGGAGTCGAACGCCGTCGAGTCGGTGGTCGCCAAGCGCGGCGTCAACACGCTGATCCCGGCGCTGAAGGCGGCGGGCGCGCACGACATCCTCGAAATCCCCATCGCGAAGATCGTTGACTGACGCACCGGCCCTGCCGACCGTGTGGCGTCCCCGCACCACCCGGATCGTGGCCTACACCACGGCGGGCGTGATCATGCTCGGCCTGATCGCGCTCGCCGTGGTGGTGCCGGAGCAGTACAAGCTGTTCGACCGCGTCCTGATGATCGCTTTCGGTGCGCTCGTCGCCTGGATCCTGCACATGCTCGCCCGCTGCCGCGTCGCCGCCGACGAGTCCGGCGTCACGGTCGTCAACGCCTTCACCACGCGCCGCCTCGAATGGGCCCAGATCCTGGACGTCACCATGAACGTCGGCGACCCCTGGCCCACCCTCGACCTGGCCGACGGCACCTCCATCGGCGCGATGGGCGTCAACGGCGCGGAGAAGGCCCTCGCCGCCCGCCAGCTCGCCGAGTTCCAGGCCCTCCTGCACGCCCGGGGCGAGGCCCCCGACCCCGTCTGACCCTTCCCGCCTCCGCGGAGGCGGAAAGGGTCAGAGGGCGGTGAAAAGGGTGACGGTGCCGGCGCCGATGAGGGCGACGGCCCAGACGCGGTCGAGGTTGAACCAGGCGCGGCGCAGGATCGACAGGCCGACGACCTCGTAGACGAGCACGGCGATGACGCCCGCGACGGCGAGCATCGCGACGGTGTGCACGGCGGTGACGAAGATCCCCGTGGACAGCGCGCTGCCGGACGACGACGCCAGGCCGTGGTCGTGGTGCGCCGGGGCCGTCCCGGACGAGGTGAGCACGGGCAGCAGCATCAGGCCCGCCCCGTGCATCGACGACATCAGGAACGACCAGCCGGCGAGCTGCCACAGCGAGATCCGCATGCCGACCCAGCGGAAGTGCCGCCGGGACAGCAGCCGCCACAGCCCGAACCCGACGAGCACGGCTCCGCCGCCGATCGCGACCGCCTGGGTCGCGACGACGGAGCGGGTGAGCGCGATGAGGACCGCGACGGCGCCGACGGACGCGGCATGGCCCGCGGCGATCGCCGGGAGCGACTGCAGCACGAGTTGCCTGCTGCGCTCCTGGAGGCCGCGGGCCACCGCGAACAGCCACCCCATCGCGGGGTTGAGGCCGTGAAACGCCCCGAGCGCCACGAGCGCCGCGAGCGAGCCGTCGTTCACGGGTAGCAGTAGGAGTCCGAGGAGGCGTCGCCGCCCTGCAGCCGGGTCTGGTGGGGGCGGCGGCCCCGGAAGTCGTCGCCGTTCGGGAAGAAGCGCTCGTCGAAGGCGAGGCCGCCGGGGGTGGAGTCGAGCTTGGCCATCCAGGCGCCGACGCCGTCCGGGAAGAACTGGTCGTCCCAGGAGCCGTAGAGCGAGTTGGTGACGTAGACGCGCTTCCCGTCGCGGCTGACCTCGACCATCTGCGGGCCGCCCGCGAGGGGGCGGTCCGGCGCGGCGGGGTGCGGCGTGCGGCGGACGATGCCGCCGATGCGCACCGAGCCGGCCTCGACCGGGTGGAACGGGTCGCTGACGTCGTAGCGCTTCAGCTCGCCGGTGCCCCAGCAGGAGACGTACAGCCACTGGTCGTCCACGGACAGGTCGATGTCGGTGACGAGCGGCGGCACCGCCCCGAACGGCTGGATGACCGGGGGGAGCGAGTCGGCGTCGGCCGGTTCGGCGGGAATGGTGATGACCTTCTTCGCCGCCCACGCGTCGCCGTCGCGGTGCCACACCCAGACGGACGCCGACAGGTCCTCGACGCTGACGACCACGCCGGCGAACCCGTACAGCCTGGTCGGGTCGTGCGCGGGACGCAGCTCCAGCACCATCTGGTGCTCGTCGCCGAGGTCCACGGTCTGGACGTGCTTGCGTTTGCGCAGGTCGAAGAAGTTGAGCGAGTGCCCGTACTTGCGGCCCAGCAGCAGTTCGGCGACGACGCCGTCCTCCACCATGGACGGCGTGCCCCACTCGGACGTGATGAGGACGTCGTGGGCGATGTGCCACCACGCGTCGTAGGCGAAGTACTGCGGACCGCGGTCGACCTCCCAGCGTCCGAGGACGTCGAACGAGGTGTGGTCGAGCAGCGCGATGCCGCCCGGCCCGTCCTCGCCGTTCGCGCCGCCGAGCGCCGTCAGGTAGAGCCCCTCGGGCCCGCAGTGGACGGTGTGCGGGCGCGAGTACCCGGCGCGCTTGGCCAGCTCGTCCGGCTCCAGGATCTTCACGATCCGGGGCGCGGCGGGGTCGTCCTTGGTGTCGATGACGTACACCCGCGACGACCGCAGCCCGGGGACGATCAGGTACCGGCGCTCGACGTGCGGGTGCGGCGAGCCGGGGCACAGCGCGCTGCTGCACGCGTTCCAGCCGAAGTGGTGCAGCTCGTCGCCGAGGTAGGGCAGCTCGGTCCAGCCGACCACGGAGCCGTAGGAGCCGGAACCCGGGTCCACGTCGAGGACCGCGATCGCGTCCGGCTTCTCGGCGGCGCGGTCGAACGCGGCCACGTACGCGAGCTTCTCCGGCGGTGCGGCGGCCGCGTCGCGGGGCGAGGCGTAGAAGGTCGGGTCCGGCTTCCACAGGGCCATGGGGGTCCTCTCAGGCGATGGTGACGGGGTGGCGCACCACGGCTCCGAACAGGTAGCCGAGGGTGTTGTAGGGGGCGGTGGCGGGCTGGGACGCGCCGGTCTCGTCGGTCGACCGCGCCAGCAGCTCGTACCGGCCCGCCGTGCGCGGCGTCCACGGGAACTCCCAGCGGACCCATCCGCGCGGGTTCGGGTGCCGGTCCAGGATGCGGGCGGGACGCCAGGTCGCGCCGCCGTCCACGCTGACCTCGGTCCGCCGGATCCGGCCGCTGCCCGACCAGGACCGTCCGCGCAGGACGTGCGCGCGGGCCGGCAGGGGCGCGTCCCAGGGCAGTTCGAAGGCGGACTTGACGTTCGTGCGGGTCAGCGGCGCCGACCCCTCCTCCGGGTGGCCGGGGCCGAAGAGCCGGTAGAAGCGCGTGTTCCACGGCGAGAACAGCGGTTCGGCGGCGACCTGGACGTCCCCGAGCCATTTGATGGACGCGATGCCCGTCCACGACGGCACGACCAGCCGGACGGGATGGCCGTGGTCGGGCGGCAGGGGAGCGCCGTTCATCTCGTAGGCGAGCAGCACGTCCTTCATCGCCTTGGCGACGGGGAGGGGACGCCGCACGCGGCCGAGGTTCTCGCCCTTGTCCACGTACTCAGCGTCCAGCCCGCGCGGCAGGATGTCCACGGCCTCGCGGGTAAGACCTGCGAGCCTCAGCACGGTCGACAGCCGGACCCCGCGCCACCGCGCGACGCCCACCCCGCCCAGCCGCCAGGGGGTGCCGGAGACCGCCTGCCCCTGCTGGGCGGTGTAGAAGCCGCGCCCGTTGCCGGTGCATTCGATGAACGCCGTGATCGTCTCGGCGCGCAGCCGGAGCAGGTCCGCGTAGGAGAACTCGACGGGACGCTCCTCGGTGGGGGCGCCGCGCAGCCCGCTGCCCCAGAGCTTGAGCCGCCAGGTGCGCGCGTCGATGAGCGGCGTAGCGACGTGGTTGCGGACGAAGAACCGGTCCGCGGGGGTGAGGAGGCCCTGCCCGCGCATGGCCTCCCACCGCATCTCGGCGTTCGTGCCGTGCTCGATGAACAGCTCGGGCGGCAGGGGCTTCACGATGCCCGCGGCGGCCTCGGCCGGGGCGGCGGCGAGCGCGCCGCCCGCTCCCGCGGCGAGGCCCGCGCCGGCGCCCGCCGTCAGGCGCAGCAGGCCGCGCCGGGAGAGCGAGCGGACGCCCTCGTAGGTCGCCTCGTCGGTCAGGTCGGGGTCCTTCCGGTAACCGGATCGCATGATCCGATGCTGCTCAGTGACCGGCTAAATGTCAACTTTCCCTACCGGTTTGACATAAATTGTCCGCGCGGGGAAGGTCCCGTGAAAACGCAAGCCCCCCGGCCGTGTGACTCGGGTCTCCCGCCGAGTAGCCTCGGTCCCGTGGGGGAGACGGCGCCGACGACCGCGGACCAGGTCGGATCGCCCGCGGAACTCGCGGGCCTGCTCGACCGGCACGCCTACCTGTGCGACGACGGGCTCGCGACGGCGTGCTTCCTCGCGCTGCGGATGGGCAGGCCGCTGTTCCTGGAGGGCGAGGCCGGCGTCGGCAAGACCGAGCTGGCCAAGACGCTCGCGCGCGCGCTCGGCGCGCCGCTGATCCGGCTGCAGTGCTACGAGGGGCTGGACGCGTCCCAGGCCCTCTACGACTGGGACTTCCCCCGCCAGCTGCTGCACCTGCGGGCCGCCGAGGCGGCGGGCGTGCACGACGTCTCGCGGCTGGAGGGAGAGCTCTACGACCGGCGGTTCCTGCTGGCCAGGCCGCTGCTCCAGGCGCTGGAGACCACGCCGAGCGTCCTGCTGGTCGACGAGCTCGACCGCGCCGACGACGAGTTCGAGGCGTTCCTGCTGGAGGTCCTCAGCGACTTCACCATCACCGTCCCGGAACTCGGGACGATCCGGGCGGAGCGCCCGCCGGTCGTCGTGGTCACGTCCAACCGCACCCGCGAGGTCCACGACGCGCTGAAGCGGCGCTGCCTCTACCACTGGCTGGAGCACCCGTCGTTCGACCGCGAGGTGGCGATCATCAGGCGGCGGCTGCCCGGCGCGGCCGGCCGGCTCGCCGGGCAGGTCGCCCGCGCCGCGCAGCGGATGCGCGAGACCGACCTGCTGAAGCCGCCCGGCGTCGCCGAGAGCCTCGACTGGACCGAGGCCCTGGTCGCCCTCGGCGTCCGCGAACTGGACCCCGGCACGGCGGCGGTGACGCTCGGCGCCGTGCTCAAGTACCGCGAAGACCAGCAGCGCGTGCTCGGCGGCGGGCTGGAAGCCCTGCTCAACGGGGGATGAGCCGTGCGGCGCGACGTCACCGAGACCATGGTCGGGTTCGCCCGGACGCTCCGCGCGGCCGGCGGCGCCGCCGATCCCGAACGCGTCCAGGCGATGCTGGCGGCGCTCGACCACCTCGACGTCCTCGACCCGGGCGACGTGTACTGGGCCGGGCGGCTGACGCTGTGCGCCGACCCCGACGACCTCGCCCGCTACGACCGGTGCTTCGCCGCGTACTTCTCCGGCGCTACCGCGCGGCCGGGGCGCAGGCCCCCGCCCGTCGTCGTCCGCCGGATGACGCTGCCCGACCCGGGCGCGCGGTCCGGCGGCGACGAGGCCGGGGACCTGAAGACGGCCACCGCCAGCGAGGCGGAGGTGCTCCGCGACCGCGACCTGGCGCGGCTGAGCGCCGCCGAGCGCGCCGAGGTCGCCCGGCTCATCGCCCTGCTGGACGCGGGGGCCGAGCGGCGCAGGTCGCGCCGGTTCGCGCCCGCGCCCGCGGGGCGGCTCGACCCCGCCCGGACGGTCCGCGAGACGCTGCGGCGCGGCGGCGAGACGTCCCTGCTGCGGCACCGCGCGCACCGCACCCGCCCGCGCCGGGCCGTCCTGATCGTGGACGTCAGCGGGTCGATGAACCCGTACGCCGACGCGCTGCTCCGGTTCGCGCACGCCGCCGTCCGCTCCGGCGGCCGGGACGTGGAGGTCTTCAGCGCCGGGACGCGCCTCACCCGGCTCACCCGGGAGCTGCGGCACCGCGACCCGGACGCGGCGATGGCCGCGGCGTCGGCCGCCATCCCGGACTGGAGCGGCGGCACCCGGCTCGGCGAGGAGCTGAAGGAGTTCCTCGACCGGTTCGGGCAGCGCGGCCTGGCCCGCGGCGCGATCGTGGTGATCGCCTCGGACGGCTGGGAGCGCGGCGACGCGACGCTGCTCGGCGAGCAGATGGCGCGGCTGCGCCGGCTCGCGCACCGCGTCGTGTGGGCGAACCCGCACAAGGCGCGGCCCGGGTACGAGCCGCTGACGGCGGGGATGGCGGCGGCGCTGCCGCACGTCGACGACTTCACCTCGGGGCACAGCCTCGCGGCGCTGGAGGAACTGGCCCGCGTCGTCGCGGGCGCCGGCGCCACCGGAAAGGGGAGGGTTCATGCGTGACGTCCTCGGCGACATCACCGCCTGGTACGCGGCCGGGCGGACGTTCGGGCTCGCGACCGTCGTGCACACCTTCCGCAGCGCGCCGCGCCCGCCGGGCGCGGCGATGGCGGTGTCGCCCGGCGGGGAGGTGGCGGGCAGCGTGTCCGGCGGCTGCGTGGAGGGCGCCGTCTACGAGCTGGCGCAGTCGGTGCTGGCGACGGGCGAGCCGGTCGTCCAGCGGTACGGGGTGACCGACGACGACGCGTTCGCCGTCGGGCTGACCTGCGGCGGGATCCTGGACGTGCTGGTGGAGCCGGTCGGCCCCGCGACGTTCCCGGAGTTCGCCGAGGTCGCGGCGGCGATCGAGGGGCACGAGCCGGTCGCGGTCGCCACCGTCGTCGCCGGTCCGGGCCGGATCGGCGCCCGCCGGGTGGTCTGGGCGGACCGCGCGTCCGGCTCCCTCGCCCCGGGCGAGCCGCACGCGGCCCGCCTCGACGCGGCGGTGGACGACGACGCGCGCGGCATGCTCGCGCAGGGCATCACCGGGCAGCGGCACTACGGGCCGGAGGGGGAGCGGCGGCTGGACGACCTGTCCGTCTTCGTGCACTCGTTCGCCCCGCCGCCGAAGCTGCTGGTGTTCGGCGCGATCGACTTCGCGGCGGCCGTCGCCCGGGTCGGCAAGTTCCTCGGCTACCACGTGACGGTGTGCGACGCCCGGCCGGTGTTCGCGACGCCGAAGCGGTTCCCCGAGGCCGACCAGGTCGTGGTGAAGTGGCCGCACAAGTTCCTGGAGGAGGCGCGCGACGGCATCGACGAGCGCACCGCCGTCTGCGTGCTGACCCACGACCCCAAGTTCGACGTCCCGCTCCTGGAGGTGGCGCTCCGCACGGACGCCGGCTACGTCGGCGCGATGGGCTCGCGCCGCACCCACGACGACCGGCTCGCGCGGCTCCGCGAGGCGGGCCTGTCCGACGCCGAGCTGGGGCGCCTGCGCTCGCCGATCGGCCTCGACCTCGGCGCCCGGACGCCGGAGGAGACGGCGGTGTCGATCGCGGCGGAACTCGTCCAGCTCCGCTGGGGCGGCTCGGGGCGGCCGCTCACCGACACCAGCGGCCGGATCCACGCCGACGCGCCCTGACGGCACTACCCTCGCTGGATGACGTTGCACCGTGCGGTGTCCCCGGCAGGTCTGCTGCTCGCCGCGGGGGAGGGCAGCCGGCTCGGGCGGCCGAAGGCGACCCTGGAGCTGGACGGCGAGCGCCTCGTCGACCGCGGCGTCCGGACGCTGCGGGACGGGGGCTGCTCCCCGGTCCTGGTGGTGGCGGGCGCGGCGCAGATCGAGGTGATCGGCGCCGTCGTCGTCCCCAACCCGGACTGGCGGGACGGCATGGGCTCCTCGCTGCGCGCCGGGCTGGCCGCGCTGCCGCCCGCCTGCCCCGCCGCCGTGGTCGCGCTCGTCGACCAGCCGCTCGTCACCCCGGCCGCCGTCGGACGGCTGATCGAGGCGTACGAGGCGGGCGCCGAGATCGCCGTCGCCACCTACGGGGGAGCGCGGCGCAACCCCGTCCTGCTGCGGGCCGGGCACTTCGCGGGCGTCGCGGAGGCGGCGGTCGGCGACCAGGGGGCGCGCGGGTACCTGCGCGCCAACCCCGGCCTGGTCACGTCCGTCCCGTGCGACGGCGTCGCCGCGCCGGACGACATCGACACCCCGGGCGACCTGGCCGCCTTCGACCGCCGCGAGCCCCGGTGACCGCGCGCTCGTAGGCGAGCGGCGTGTCGATGAACGGCCCGCCCGCTCTGGAGGCGGGTCGGGTAGGGCGCTAGGACGCCGGGAGGACGCTCTCGTCCAGGGCGCCGCAGTCGACCGCGCGGCGGAGCCGGGCCGTGAGCGCCCGGATCGTGGCGGGCTCGTCCAGGACGCCGCCCGCGTCGCCCGCCGCCTGCTCGTGCCACGCGCGGACCCGTCCGATGACGTCGTCGACGCCGTCCAGATGGAACGCGTACACGGCCGCGTACCGGCTCGGCAGATGCGCGGGGTGCAGGTCCCAGCCCTGGTAGAAGCCGTGCGCCAGCGAATGCCGGACGTGCGCCGCGTGCGTCGCCCACGCCGCGTTGACCTCGTCGGGGCCGTCGTTGCGGGGGATCACGTTGGTGGAGCCGTCCGACAGCCGCACGCCGGTGCCCGCGAGCGACACCTGCATGACGTGCCGGGCGAAGTCGCACGCGGGATGGTCGAGCCGCTGCTCGTGCGGCGGCAGGCCGAGCGCGGCGGTGTAGTCGAACACGCCGAAGTGCGCGGCGGTGATGCGGCCCTCGGCCGCGGCCACGAGCGGGCCGAGCCCCACCCGGTCCTCCACGTGGTCGATGAGCGACTGCGGCGTCTCGACCTGGATCTCGAACCGCAGGATGCCCTGCGGCAGCCCGAGCGAGGTCTCCAGCCGGTCCAGGAACTCGGTGAACAGCCGGACGTGCTCGGCCGTCACCACCTTCGGGAAGGTGATCGTGAACCCGCCGGGCAGCCGGCCGAGCCGGTCGCGCAGCGCCGTCAGGAACCCGTCGAGGGTCCGCATCGCCCGCTCGTGCCCGCCGTCGGCGAACGACTTCACCCGCACGCCCCAGTAGTGGGGGAGGCTCTTGACCTGGTACGCGGTGGCGACGGCCTCGACGACCTGCTCGACGTGCGCGTCCTCCTCGGCGTCGCCGCGGACGCCGTAGCCGTCCTCGAAGTCGATCCGGACGTCCTCGACCGGCTCGGCGGCGAGCTTCGCCGCGACCCGCTCCCGCACCGGCCCCGCAAGCTCCGGATCCAGGCCGAACGCGGCGCCGAACGACCCGGCGCCCGGCGTGTGGGTGTTCAGCAGCCGCAGCGCCTCCGCGCCGAAGTCGGCGGGCGTCGAGCGGGAGAACCGGTCGGCCGGCACGTACACCGTGTGCACCGGCTGCCGGCCCTCCGCGCCGCCGGGGAAGCGCTCGCCGTGCGCGTCACGGGCGGCGGCGATGCGCGCGGACAGGTCGTCGAACGAGGACACGCTGAGGTTCACCCCGCCATGATCCCGCACCGCCGCCCGATGGGGAACCGGTCGGCGCGCAACGGGCCGGATCAGGAGTCGGCCGCGATGCCCCAGGCCGCGTGGAACTCGGCGCCCGGGTCGAGGTGGACGAGGCCCTCGCCGGACGCCAGCGCGTTCGGCGGGCACGTCATGGGCTCGACGCCGAGGCCCTCGCGCGGCCTCGGCGCGTTGTCGGCGGTGTAGATCTCCATCCACGGGTGCGCCTCGTCGGCCCAGAGGCGGACCGTCCGGCCGCCGCCGGAGAGGATTACCCACGTGCGCCCGTCGCCGTCGCGGTTCAGGTCGGCGAACGCGTTGTCGATCCGCCGGTCGCCGAGCAGCGGTCCCGTGCGCAGGTCGTACCTGGTGCCCGTGACGTCCTCGGACGGCCCGGACGGGATCATCCGGTCGTCCACCGGGAGGTAGCGGTCGGCGAGCAGGTGGACGGTGCAGCGGTCGATGGGCTCCCCGACCGTCAGGTAGGGGTGCGCGCCGTGCCCGTACGGGGCGGTCCTCGTCCCGGGGTTGCGGACGCTCATCCGCACGCGGAGGCCGTCGGCGGCGTCGAGCGAGTACTCGGCCTCCAGGTCGAGGCGGAACGGGTAGCCGCCGGTCGCGAGGAGCCGGTGGGTCAGCCGCACCCGGTCGGGCTCGTGCTCGGCGGCCCGCCACGGCGCCCAGCGGACGAGCCCGTGGATCGCGCAGTCGCGGTCGGGCTCGGACACGTCCAGCTGGTGCTCGGCGCCGCCGTAGGAGTAGCGGCCGCGGTCGACGCGGTTCGGCCACGGGATCAGCAGGTGCCCGAACGCGGCCGGGGCCGGCTCGTCCGCGCCGTGCGACAGCACCAGCGGCCGCCCCTCGCGGCTCAGCTCGCGCAGGCTCGCGCCCGACTCGGTGATGACGGCCTGGTACGGCCCGGCGCTGAGGGCGTACTGCTCCCCGGTGATCGACTCGCTCATGTCCGGGACGCTACCCCCTGCCGGAGCGCCTACGCGATCTCCGCGAGGGCGTGCAGGGCGTCCGCGAACACGTTCGGCGGCGGTTCGACGAGCCCCGCGCCGACCTGGCCCGTGCCGGCCTCCCGGCCCGCGATCCCGGTGTCGATGACGGGCAGGATCCCGGTGCGGACGACGCGCGCGACGTCGACGCCCACCGGGGTGCCGCGGAACGACAGCAGCGGGATCTGCAGCACCGGGTGCTCGGCGAGGGTGATCTCGTACATCCGCTGCGTGGCGGCGACCGCGTCCGGGACCTCGCCGCCGACGAACCGGACGATGGCGGGCGCCGCGGCGAGCGCGAACCCGCCCGTCCCCGCCGTCTCGGTGATCGCCGAGTCGCCGATGTCGGGGTTGGCGTCGTCCGGGCCGTAGTCCCCGAGGTAGAGGCCGTCCGGGACGCCGGCGGGGCCGGTGAACCAGCGGTCGCCCGTCCCCGACACCTGGATGCCGAAGTCGGTGCCGTTGCGGGCCATCGCCACGACCAGGCTGGACCCCGGGACGTCCCGGGCGGCGTCCGCGCACGCCTTCGCCGCCGCCATCCCCGCGTTCAGGAAGAAGTGGTCGTTGCCCGCCGCGAACCGCAGCGCCGCCGCGGCCCGGTCGCGGGGGACCTCCTCGGCGGCGGCGAGGTCGGGCGCCAGCTCCCGCAGCAGCAGCGACGTCGCGGCCCGGTTCCGGTTGTGCAGCTCGTCGCCCATCTGCAGCGCCTGCGCGATGACCGACATCAGGTCGAGCGGCCCGTGCCGCCGGACGGCCGCCCGCAGCGCCGGGCCGAGGACCTCGCCCATCCACGTCAGCCGCTCGATCACCTCCGGCCCGTACGCCCCGTACCGCAGCACCTTCCCGAGGCCCTCGTTGAGGGAGCAGTACGCGGTTCCGCCGTGCTCGGCGTCCTCCACGACGAACATCCACATCGACGGGCTGACGACGCCCGCCATCGGCCCCACGGCCGCGTGCCGGTGGCACGGTTCGAGCACCGCCGCGCCGCGCTCCAGCGCGTGCCGGGCGCCGAGCGGCGTCTCGGCGAGCCCTTCGAGGAGCATCGCGCCGATGAGCGCGCCCCGCATCGGGCCGGACGCGCGCTCCCACTCCAGCGGCGGGCCCGCGTGCAGGAACGTCCCCGGCTCCAGGCCGAGGACGTCCCGCGCGGGCCGCACGTCGACCAGGTGCGGGCGGGCCGTCACCATGCGCCGCACCGCGCGGGCGTTGGCGTCCGCGTGCCGGGGATCGCCGAGCACCGCCGCGAGCGCCGCCTCCGTCCCCGCCGGCGGGGGCCGCCAGTCGACCGCCTCCACCGGGACGGCCTGCTCGGCGAGGGCCTCGGCCAGCACCTCGACGCCCGCGGCGACCACCCGGGGCTCGCGGGACAGCAGCCCGCCCAGCCGCTGCTCGGTCATGCCGGCCCCCCTTCCACCAGCCGCAGCGCGTGCCGGGCCGCGTGGGCGTTGGAGGCGAACACGTCGGCGCCCGCCTCGCACAGCGCCGCCGCCTGCCGGTCGCGGCCCTGCGGATCCGCCGGCGTCCCGCACAGCGAGACGACGACCGCGAGGCCGGGACGGTCGCGCACCGCGCCGGCGACGGCCGGGGCGAGCGCGGCGGCCGGATCGGGCTCCGCGCCGTGCCCGAGCACCACGTCCAGGAGCAGGACGCCGCACCCGGGGTCGGCGGCCGCGGCCCGCAGCGCCTCCAGCCGCAGCGCCGGGTCGATCATCGGGTGCGCGCGGCCCCGCGTGCAGGCGTCGTCGCCGAAGTCGGTGAGCCGGTGGCCGCGGGCCTCGAAGTCCCAGCCCAGGGCGTCCCGCAGGATCATCTCGGCCTCGTCGCGCAGCGTCCCGCCGACGAACAGGCCGTGCAGCTCCCGCCCGCCGGCCCCGTCGCCGGCGGGGGCCGCGCGCCGCGCCGCCGTCCACCGCCGCCACCGCGGGACGTCGCGCCCGAGCGCCGTCAGCGCCTTCTCCGCGGCCTCCGTCAGATCGGTCTCGCCGGGCATCGGCAGCGCGAACACGACCGGCGTGTCCAGCCGCCGCGCCGCCTCCCGGATCAGGTCCAGCACCTGCGGCGCGGGCGGCTTGGAGACCAGCACGATCAGCTCCGTGGCCGGGTCGGCGTCCAGCGCCGCCAGCGCGGACAGCGCCGACCGGCCGCTCACCTCCGGCGACAGGTCCCGGCCGCCGACGCCGAGCACATGGCTCACTCCCGTGCCCGCCGCGTCCAGCAGGCACATGAGCTGCTGCGCGCCCGTCCCGGACGCCGCCACGATGCCGACCGGCCCCGGCCGCACCGCGTTCGCGAACCCGAGGCCCGCGCCGCCGACCACCGCCGTGCCGCAGTCGGGGCCCATCACGATCAGGCCGCGCCGCGCCGCCGCCTCCTTCAGCGCGATCTCCTGGGCCAGCGGCACGTTGTCACTGAAGATCATCACGTTGAGGCCGGCGTCCAGCGCGTCCATCGCCTCGGGGAACACGTGCGGGCCCGGCACCGACAGCAGCGCCACGGTCGCGTCCGCCCGCGCGGCCGCCGACCGGGTCGTGCGCGGCGGCGCCGGTTCGCCCAGCACCCCGCCCCCGGCCGGCGGACGGGACGCCTCCCGCAGCAGCCGCTCCAGCTCGTCGCGCACCTCGCCGAGCCCGCCGTCGTCCACGCGGACCGCCACCACGAGGTCGTCCGGACCCGCCTCGCCGGGCACGTCGAACCCCATCCGCCCGAGCAACCCGCGGTTCGGCTCGGTGCCCATCGCCACCATCGCCGCCGCGACGCCGGGCCGCTCCGACAACTGCCGGCTGACCCGCATGAGCGTGACCGAATCGCGGTATCCCCCCCGCCGGACCTCGACCCAATCCCTCATGCGTGCCTCCTGCGAGGGGCGACCCCCCACGCTCCCCGGTTCGCTGCGCTCATGCGTGTCTGTTGTGAGGGGGCGACCCCCCACGCTCCCCGGTTCGCTGCGCTCATGCGTGTCTGTTGTGAGGGGGCGACCCCCCACGCCCCCCGGTTCGCTGCGCTCATGCAGTGGCCCTCGGAGCGCGGCGCACACCCGGTGCGGTCAGGGCCAGGGCGGCGCGGCAGCCGGCGAGGACGCCCTGCGCCAGGTCGGCGCCGGAGGTGTGCCCCACCGAGAGCAGCCGCCGGACGGCGCCCTGCCCCGCACCGGCCGGAGGTTCATGGCCCGCCGCGAAGCGCAGCACGCCCGCGACCTCGGCGCCCGCGCCGCCCGCCGCCGCGCAGTGCAGCAGCGTCGCCGCCAGCGCCGTCGTGCGGGTGCCGGCGTCGGCGGTGACGGCGGCGCCCAGCCAGTCCGCCAGCCACACCGCCGCCTCGCCGTGCCGGACGGCGCCGCCGAGCAGCCGCAGCGACACCAGCAGGCCGCACAGGATGTCGTCGCCGGACGGCGTCAGCCCCGGGCCGAGGCCCACGATCCGCTCCGCCGCCTCCACGGCGCCCGCGAGGTCGCCGGCCGCGCACGCGGCGGCGAGCGCCGCCGGATCGGGATGCCCGGCGAGGCCGCCGCCCGCCGGACCCGCGGCGGTGAGCGCGCCGGCCGCGGCCAGCTCGTCCTCCAGGGCGCGGACGCCGCGGGCGAGCGCGGCCGGCTGCGACCCGCCGAGCGCGGGCGACGGATCCCACCAGCGGCGGACGCGCACGGCAAGCCCCTCCGCCTCCACCCGGCCCTCGCCGACGAGGGCGTCCCCGCCCTCGCGGACGGCCCGGAACGGATGCTCACGGCGCGTCGCGACGACCACCACCGCGTTCGGCAGCCGGCCCGCGTCGGAGGTGACGACGGCGAGCACCCGCGGCTCGGGGCCGCCCCGCATCTCCAGGTACACCGCCGACGGGAACACGGCGATGACCCGGGCCGCGCGGCACGGCGGGTCGAGCAGCGGCCGCAGCGCGAGGCTCGCCGCGCCGGCGACGGGCGGCCGCCGCCGCGGCCTGGCCGGGAGCGGGATCGGGTCGCGGACGAGCGCAGTCACGGATCCTCCCGAAGCCGGTGTCGGCGGCCGCCCCGCACGCGGGCGGCCCGGCCTCCGCGACGACGTTAGAACGGCCCCCGCACCGGACGTATGGAGAAAGCTGCCAAGGATGGTTGTCATCGTTCGTCTTTGTTGTCATTTTTGATCAGGAACCGGTAGCGATCACACCGTCACGGACGATGTACGCACCAAGAGCGAGGTGACCCCTGGCATGAGCTACACCACTGCGGACCCGGGCCCACCGGCCCTCCGGCTCGCGAGTACCGGAACACTGACCTACGGCCTGTCGGTCGGCGAGGTCCTCGGCGTCAGCACCCTGAACGGCGCCCGCCTCATCGCCGGCCGGGCCGGACTCGAGCGCGTCGTCCAGCGGCTCAACGTGATGGAGGTCCCCGACATCCTGTCGTGGGTCAAACCGAACGAGCTGCTCCTCACCACCGGCTACCCCCTCCGCAACACCCCCCAGTCGCTCGGCAACCTGGTCGCCGACCTGGACGAGCGCGGCCTCGCGGCACTGGCCATCAAGCTGGGCCGCTACCTGGACTCCCTCCCCGCCGAGATGATCGCGCAGGCCGACCGGCGCGGCTTCCCGCTGATCCTGCTCCCCAACGACGTCGGCTTCGACGACATCCTGAACCAGGTCCTGACCGACATCCTGAACCGGCAGGCCGCCGTCCTCGCCCGCACCGAGGAGGTGCACCGCGCGCTCGTGCAGATCGTGCTGTGCGGCGGCGGCCTCCAGGAGGTCGTGGACGAGGTCGCGACCTTGCTGGACGTCGCGGTCGTGGCGCTGGACGGCGAGCAGCGCGTGCTCGCCGGCGCCGGGCCGGACGAGCACGTCCAGGCGATGCGCGCGTTCGACGCGGGCCGGCACGCGGCGTGCGGGCGCGGCGGCTGCGGCATCATCGGCGCGCACGGCACCGGCGACCACCTGGTCGTGCCCGTGCTGGCGGGCGGCTTCGACCACGGCCGGATCGTCGCGTTCAGCCCCGCCGGGACGCTGCGCGGCACCGACCTCGGCATCCTGGAGCGCGCCGCGACCGTCGCGGCGCTCGTGGTGACCAAGCAGCAGGCCGTCGCGGCGGTGGAGAGCAAGTACCGCGCCGACTTCCTGCGCGACATCCTCGCCGGGCGGGCCGGCGACGACGGCCGCGTCGTCGCGCACTGCGGCGGGTTCGGCTGGGACCTGGACCGCCCGATGATGGTGCTCGTCGCCGAGCTGGACGGCCGCCCGCGCGGCGCCGACCCCGAGGGGAAGGGCCGCGCGAAGGGCGCCGACGCCGACGGGAAGGGCCGCGGCGCCGAGGAGCGGTCGGCGCAGGAGCGGCTCGCCGCCGCGTGGACGACCGCCGTCCGCCGGCACGACAGGGGCGCGGCCGTCGCGAGCTTCGCGCACGAGGTCGTCGCGGTCGTCGGCGCGGACGGGGACGACCCCGCCGAGTGGGCGGCCGGGCCGGTGCAGGCGATGGTCAAGGAGGCGTCGTCGATCTTCGCCGAGCATCTGCCGGTGCGGCGGACGTTCTCCACCGGCATCAGCCGGACGGTGGCGTCCCCGGCGGCGCTGCCCGAGGCGTACGAGCAGGCGGTGAAGGCCGTCCGGGTCGGGCGCCAGCTCAACGGCGCGGGCGCGCGGGCGCACTTCGACCAGCTCGGCGTGTACCGGCTGCTCAGCCTGGTGTCGGACCCGGAGGAACTGCACGCGTTCGTCCGCGAGACGCTCGGCGACCTCGCGGCCGACGACGAGCCGGAGCTGGTCGACCTGCGCCGCACCCTCCAGGTGCTGCTGGAGACCAACCTCAACGTCGCCGAGACGGCCCGCCGGCTCCACTTCCACTACAACACGCTGCGGTACCGCATCGGCAAGCTCGAAAGGATGCTCGGGGCGTTCACCGAGGACGCGCATCTGCGACTCAACCTCACCCTCGCTCTGCACGTACTGCGCATGCGTGGTATCTGAGAGTAGCGCAACCGGTCCCGCACCGGCCGGTGCTCCCAATCGGTGGTGCGGGCTTTGGCAGATGTCGCCGATGCCCGGCCATCGGGGTAGATCTACCTTGCCCGCATTGAAGCAGCCCGCATTGAGACAGCCCGCAAGAAGCAGCCCGCGCGAGCGCGGTCGGCCGAGCAGGAGGAGAACCCCGATGGTGATCGGCTGGAAGCTGCACGGCGACGGCCGGACGCCGCCGCCCGGCGAGGTCGTCCGGCCGGACGAGCGGCTGTCGTGGCCGCGCACCGCGGGCATCGGCGCCCAGCACGTGGTGGCGATGTTCGGGGCGACGTTCGTCTTCCCCGTGGTGATGGGCCTCGACCCCAACCTCGCGATCATGATGTCCGGGGTCGCGACGGTCCTGTTCCTGCTGATCGTCGGCGGCCGGGTGCCGAGCTACCTCGGCACCAGCGCGTCCTTCGTCGGCGCGGTGGCGGCGATCCGCGCGGCGGGCGGCGACAGCGCGACCGTGACCGGCGCGATCCTCGTGGCGGGCGCCGTGCTCGCGCTGATCGGCGTGCTCATCCACTTCGCGGGCGGCGAGGTCATCCACCGGGTGTTCCCGCCCGTGGTGACCGGCGCGGTGGTCATGCTCATCGGGTTCAACCTCGCGCCGGTGGTCGCCACCGTGTACTGGCCGCAGGACCAGTGGGTGGCGCTCGCGACGCTGGCGTTCGCCGTCCTCTGCGCGGTGCTGCTGCGCGGCTTCTGGGGGCGCATCACGATCCTGCTGGCGCTGGTGTTCGGATACGCCCTCTCGTGGATTCTGGACAAGACCGCGGGCGCGATCACGTCGGTCCTGCCGGGCCAGAACCTGCTGGACGGCGCGGGCAGGGCGTGCACGGCGGAGGGCCCGTACTGCGTCGCCACCGCGTTCCCGCACGACCGGGTCGACTTCGCGAGCGTGCAGGGCGCCGACTGGTTCGGGTTCCCGAGCCTGCACGGGCCCGACTTCAAGACCTCGGCGATCCTGCTGGCGCTGCCGGCGGTCATCGCGCTGATCGCGGAGAACACCGGGCACGTCAAGGCGGTGTCCGCGATGACCGGCGACGACCTCGACCCCGTCCTCGGCCGCGCCATCACCGCGGACGGCATCGGCACCACCCTCGCCAGCGCGGTCGGCGGCTCGCCCACCACCACCTACGCCGAGAACATCGGCGTCATGGCCGCGACCCGGATCTACTCGACCGCCGCCTACTACGTCGCCGCGGTCGTCGCGATCCTGTTCGGGCTGTGCCCGAAGTTCGGCGCGCTCGTCGCCGCGACGCCGGGCGGCGTGCTCGGCGGCATCACCGTCGTGCTGTACGGGATGATCGGCCTGCTCGGCGCGAAGATCTGGATCGAGAACCGGGTGGACTTCGCCGACCCGGTCAACCTCGTCCCGGTGGCGGCGGCGGTGATCCTCGCCATCGGGAACGTGACGCTCCAGATCACCGACGACTTCCCGCTGCAGGGCATCGCGCTCGGCACCATCGCCGTCCTGCTCGGCTACCACGTCCTGAACGTGCTGCGCGGGCCGGACGACTCGGGCGGCGGCGTCATCGCGCCGTCGGAGAAGGAGATCGGCGGCCCCGTCCGCCCCGCCCCGAACACCGATGCGGGCTGACGGGTGAAGCCGCCGCCGTTCGGCTACCACGCGCCCGGCACGGTCGGCGAGGCGCTCGACGCGCTCGCCGCCGCGCCGGGCGGCAAGGTCCTCGCGGGCGGCCAGAGCCTCATCCCGCTGCTGAACATGCGGCTCGCCGCGCCGTCCGACCTCGTCGACATCAACCGGGTCGGCGAACTGGACACCCTGGAGGCCGGGGAGGGCGGCGTGCGGGTCGGCGCCCTCGCCCGGCACGCGCGGGTGGAGCGCTCGGCGGAGGCGGCCGCCGTGCAGCCGCTGCTCCGGCAGGCGCTCCGGCACGTCGCGCACCCCGTCATCCGCAACCGGGGGACGGTCGTCGGCAGCCTCGCGCACGCCGACCCCGCCGCCGAACTGCCCGCCGTGCTGGCCGTCCTCGGCGGGACGGTCGAGGCGGCGTCGGCGCGGGGGCGCCGCACCATCCCGGCCGCCGAGTTCTTCCGGGGGCCGCTGGAGCCGGCGCTGGAGCCCGGCGAGCTGGCCGTCTCCGCGTTCTTCCCGGCGGCGCCGCCCCGCACCGGCACCGCGTTCACCGAGACGGCGCGGCGGCACGGCGACTACGCGCTCTCCGGGGTCGCCGCCGTCGTCACCCTCGGCGAGGACCTGCGCGTGTCGGCGGCCCGCGCCGGATACCTCGGCATCGCCGCGACGCCGCTCGTCCTCGACCTGACCGGCGCGGCGGGCCCGGCGGGCGACTGGGCGGCCGCCGCCGCGCACGTCCGCGAGCGGATCGACCCGGAACCCGACATCCACGCAGGCGCCGAGTACCGGCGGCACCTGACCGGCGTGCTCACCGAGCGCGCCCTGCGCGCGGCCACGGCCGCAGCACTGCGGAAGGCGGAGGGCTGATGGAGGAGGGCTTCGACGTCGCGCTGACCGTCAACGGGACGCACCGCACGGCCCGCGTCCCGGCCCGGCGGCTGCTGTCGGACCTGCTCCGGCACGACCTCGGGCTCACCGGCACGCACGTCGGCTGCGAGCACGGCGTCTGCGGCTGCTGCACCGTCCTGCTGGACGGCGAGCCGGTGCGGTCGTGCCTGATGTTCGCCGTCACCGCCGCCGGCCGCGACATCACCACCGTGGAGGGCCTCGCGGAGCCGGACGGGACGCCGTCGCCGGTGCAGCGCGCGTTCCGCGAATGCCACGGCCTGCAGTGCGGCTTCTGCACGCCAGGATTCCTGTGCACGGTCACGGCGCTGCTGAGGGAGACGCCGCGCCCGACCGAGGACGAGGTCCTCGAAGGGATCTCCGGGAACCTGTGCCGCTGCACCGGCTACCAGAACATCGTCAAGTCGGTGCACCGCGCCGCGGAGCTGCTCGCCCCCTCCGCGGCGGAACCGTCCGCCGAAGATGGGGAGTGATCGATGGGCACGCGCGTGTTCGGGGAGCGGGTCGAGCGGCGCGAGGACGGACGGCTCCTCACCGGCCGCGGCCGCTACCTCGACGACCTCGGGCGGGACGCGCTCGCGGCGGCGTTCGTCCGGTCCCCGCACGCGCACGCCCGGATCGCCGACATCGACGTGTCCGGCGCGCTCGACGTCGACGGCCTGGTCGCCGTCTACACCAGCGAGGACCTGCCCGGCCGGGTCGGGGAGCCGCTGCCGCTGCTCATCCCGCACCCCGCGCTGACGCACGGCCGCACCGGCCACCCGCTCGCCCGCGACGTCGTCCGGCACGTCGGCGAGCCCGTCGCGATGGTCGTCGCCCGCGACCGCTACCTGGCCGAGGACGCCGCCGAGCGCATCCGCGTCGAGTACGAGCCGCTGCCCGCCGTCGTCGGCATCGACGCGGCGACGCGCGCGGAGCGCCTCGTCCACGACGACGTGCCCGGCAACGTGGCGGCCGTCCTCGTCCAGGAGAACGGGGACGCGCCGGCGGCGATCGACGCGGCGCCGCACGTGCTGGAGTTCGGCCTGTCCATCGAGCGCAGCGCGTCCATGCCGCTGGAGGGGCGCGGCGTCTACGCGCGGTGGGACGCCGACGACGGGTCGCTGCGCGTGTACTCGTCCACGCAGGCGTCCACCAGCGTGCGGGCCGCGATCGCCGCGCGGCTCGGGCTGCCGAACGGCAAGGTCGAGGTGGTCGCCCCGGACGTCGGCGGCGGGTTCGGCGTCAAGATCGTCCACCCGTGGCCGGAGGAGGTCCTCGTCCCGTGGGCGGCGCGGCTGCTGGACCGCGAGATCAAGTGGACCGAGGACCGCCGCGAGCACTTCGTGTCCGCCGCCCACGAGCGCGGGCAGCTCCAGGACGTGCGGGTCGGCTTCGACGGCGCGGGCCGCGTCCTCGGCCTGGACGTGCGGATCCGGCACGACCACGGCGCCTACACCCCGTACGGGATCATCATCCCGATCGTCACGTCCACCCAGCTCCTCGGCCCGTACAAGATCGGCGCGTACCGGGCGGAGGTCGTCAGCCTCTACACCAACACGCTCATCGTCACCCCGTACCGGGGCGCGGGCCGCCCGCAGGGCGTGTTCTGCATGGAGCGGACGATGGACCGCATCGCCCGCCACCTCGGCCTCGACCGCGCCGAGGTGCGCGCCGCGAACCTCATCCAGCCCGACGAGTTCCCCTACGACCAGGGCCTCACGTTCCAGGACGGCCGTCCGCTGATCTACGACTCGGGCGACTACCCGGAGCTGCTCCGCAGGGCGCGGGAGCTGATCGGCTGGGACGGGTTCGAGGCCGAGCGCGCCGCCGCCGCGGCCCGCGGCCGCCGCATCGGCGTCGGCCTCGGCGTGTACGTGGAGGGGACGGGCGTCGGCCCGTACGAGGGCGGGCACGTCGAGATCGACACCGCCGGGCGGGTGCACGTGTCGACCGGGCTGACCTCGCAGGGCCAGGGCCACGAGACGGTGTTCGCGCAGATCGCCGCCGCCGAGCTGGGCGTCCCGATCGGGGACGTGCACGTCACGACCGGCGACACGCGGCGCTTCGGGTACGCGGTCGGGACGTTCGCGTCCCGCGCGGCGGTGATGAGCGGCAACGCGATCGCGCTGGCGTGCCGGAAGGCGCGCGGCAAGGCGCTGCGCATCGCGGGGGAGGCCCTGGAGGCCGACCCGGACGACCTGGACATCACCGACGGCGTCGTGCACGTGCGCGGCGACCGGTCGGCGTCCGTGCCGCTGCGGACGGTCGCGGTGCTGTCGAACCCGCTGCGGTACGCGTTCGACGAGGAGGCCGCGGCGGCGACGCAGTTCGCGGTGGGCCGGCCGGTGACCGAGCCGCCGGTCGCGGCGGGGGAGGAGCCGGGCCTGGAGGGGCGCGACTACTACTCGCCCGTCCGGTCCACGTTCGCGGCCGGGGCGCACGCCGCGATCGTGGAGGTCGACCCCGACACGGCCGAGATCGCGATCCTGCGGTACGCGGTCGTCCACGACTGCGGGCGGCTCATCAACCCGATGGTGGTCGAGGGGCAGATCCACGGCGGCGTCGCGCAGGGCGTCGGCGGCGCGCTGTACGAGCGGATGGTCTACGACGAGTCGGGGCAGCTGCTCAACGCGTCCTTCATGGACTTCCTCATGCCGTACGCGACGGAGATCCCGCACATCGAGACCGACCACCTGGAGACGCCGTCGCCGCTGAACCCGCTCGGCATCAAGGGCGCGGGGGAGGCGGGCGTCATCCCGGTGTCGGCCGTGATCGCGTCGGCGGTCGAGGACGCGGAGGGCGTCCGCGTGGACGCGATGCCGCTCTCCCCGGACGGCCTCTACACGCTCCGGTTGCGGGCCGCGGCCGATCCGTCGCTGCGCGTCCGGGAGGGCGTGCCGGCCGGCTGACGCCCTCCCCTGCCGGCGCCGCTGTGCTGATGCTGGCGGGACCGGCTCGGGAAGCGGGGGACCTCGGTCCCGCCAGCGTGTTGACCTTAGTGAAGGACCGCCGTGGCCTTCGGAGTAACCGGGATTCCTCCGGGAAGGTCGGAAATCACCCGTGTGCGGGGGTGTCGGGGACGGTCCCGCCGAGCGATCGCGGCAGGTAGTTCTCCACGGCGGCGGGCCGGAACCCGGCCTGCCGGATCCAGCCGAGGATCATCTGGAGTTCCTGCGCGAGGCCCTTGCGGTAGTGCATGAGGATGATGTCGCCGGGCTTGAACCCCTTGCCGCCGTCGCCGCGCGCGAAGCCGTTGTAGCCGACGCCGGGCCCGGACGTGCCGTTGTAGAACTCCGCCGACCACAGCAGCACCGACTTGACGCCGCATTCCTTGGCGACCCGCAGGGTCGTCTGGTTGTAGCTGCCGAACGGCGGGCGGAAGATCTGGGGCCTGCGGGCGTACTGCGCCTGGATGGCGTCCGACGCCCCGCAGATCTCCTTCTTCTGCGCCTCGGCGCTGAGCGTCGCCATGTTGGGGTGGCTGATGGTGTGGTTCTCCATCGGCGACCCCGCGTTGCGCATCGCCCAGAAGTACTGCCCCTGGCCCTTGATGTAGGTCGAGGTCAGGAACG
Source organism: Actinomadura sp. GTD37 (assembly GCF_041951365.1). Lineage (NCBI taxonomy): Bacteria > Bacillati > Actinomycetota > Actinomycetes > Streptosporangiales > Thermomonosporaceae > Actinomadura > Actinomadura sp. GTD37. The sequence goes on along the minus strand of NZ_JBGNUS010000002.1, from coordinate 580,527 downwards.
TCATGAGCGGAACCTTCTCCTTGCGGACGAGGTTCACGAACTCCGAGTCGTAGGTGTAGCCGTCGTCGATGGTGAGGAAGACGACGCGCTCCTGGGTCTCGATGCGGCTGATGACGAGCGGCAGGCCGTTCGCGGCGGGTTTCGGCATCGTCCAGGACCCGGGCTTGGGCGTCGCCCAGGTCTGGTCGCCGAGCACCGAGGCGAGCTGCGTCCGCATGGACGGTCCCGAGTCGCCGGCCTGGGCGGCCGCGACGGGCCAGCCGCCCGCGGCCACGCCGAGCACTCCGGCGGCAACCATGGCGATCACGGGCGTCTTCCCTCGCATCGGCCGCGTACTCCGTTCACTGGGGGGTGGAATCTGTCAGAGGTTCGCATCGGTTGACGCGCCGGTGGCGGCCGCGGTTCGCGTCCGTCCGGAACCTGCCGGACATATCTGACCATTTCCCAGGGTCGCCGGGGCGCATCTGCCCAAACCTCGGCGTGTACTCGGCAGATTTTGCCGTTCGGAGGGGCGGCCGCGTTCTCTACAGTCGGGTCATGCAGCTGAACGGCAGTGCCGGCGTCGCCGCCCCGCTCGACCGCGTGTGGGACGCGCTCCAGGACCCGGCCGTCCTCGCCAGGACGATCCCCGGGTGCCGCTCCCTGGAGGAGACGGGACCGGGCGCCTACCGCATGACCGTCACCGCGGGCGTCGCCTCCATCCAGGGCACCTACGTGGGCCGGGTGGAGCTCTCCGAGCCCGACCCGCCGCGCTCGTTCGTGCTGCGGGCGCGCGGCCAGGGCGCGCCGGGCACGGTGGACGCGACCGTCCGCGTCCGGCTGTCGGACGGCGGCGGCGCGACCCGCATCGACTACGACGCGGACGCGGTCGTCGGCGGGATGGTCGGCGGGGTCGGGCAGCGGATGCTGGGCAGCGTCGCCAAGCGCACCGCCGGCGAGTTCTTCGCCGCCGTCGAACGCGACCTCTGCGCGCCCGCCCCGGCGGCCGCGCCCGCCGCGGCGGCGCCGTCCGGGGCCGCGCCGGCGGCCGGGGCTCCAGCAGCGGGCGCGGGGGCCGTCTACGCGGGACGGGCGGCGCCGGAGCGCACGGCGGCGGCGTGGCCGATGGCCGCGGCGTTCGCCTCCGGGGGCGCGGTCGCCCTCGCCGGCGTCGCCCTCGGCTACCTGCTCGGCCGCCGCTCCCGCGGCCGCTGACCCGCGTCCGCGCCTCCCGCGGGCCCGGGAACGGCAGCGGCGGGCGCCCGGAAGGGGTTCTCCCCCCGGAACGCCCGCCGTCGCGGCGGTGTCAGCCGACCGACACCAGGTCGACGATGAAGATGAGCGTCTCGCCGGGCTTGATCGCCGGGCTCGGGCTGCGGTCGCCGTAGGCGAGGTGCGGCGGGATGACGAGCTTGCGCCGCCCGCCGACCTTCATGCCGGCGATGCCCATGTCCCAGCCCTTGATGACGCGGCCCGCGCCGAGCTGGAAGTCGAGCGTCGAACCCCGGTTCCAGGACGCGTCGAACTCCTCGCCCGTGGACCACGACACGCCCACGTAGTGCATCGACACGTTCGAGCCCTTGGCGGCCTCCGGGCCGTCGCCCTCGGTGATGTCGGTGATGTCGAGGTACTCGGGCGGCTGTCCCTCGGGGAAGTCGACCTCGGGGCGTTCAAGCGCCATGAAGGGGCTCCAGCGGTGTCGTCGAGATGGGTCGTGCAACGGAAGGGCTCAGCCTAGTCCTAGCCGCTCCCACGAAAGAACGGCGCGCCCGTTGGCAGATTGCGACGGTTCCGCAGGTGGGCGCCGTCCGGTAGACCCTTGCGTATGGCGAGGCGGCTGCGGATCGGGATCGACACGGGCGGGACGTTCACCGACGTCGTGGCGCTGGACGGGGACGGGCGGCTCGTCACCACCAAGACGCCGTCGACGCCCGGCGACCCGGCGGAGGGGTTCGCGGACGGCGTCGGCAAGGTGCTCGGCCTGCTCGGCGCCGAACCGGGGGACGTCGCGGCGCTGTCGCACGGCACCACGGTCGCGACGAACCGGCTCCTCGAGGACCGGATCGACGACCTCGGGTTCGTCACGACCGAGGGGTTCGAGCCGATCCTGGAGATCGCGCGGCAGAGCGTCCCGGACGGCTACGGCAACAGCTACTTCTGGGTGAAGCCGCCGCGGATCGTCCCGCTGCACCGGGTGCGGGGGGTCGGCGGGCGGCTCGACCACACCGGCGCCGAGATCCGCCCGTTCGACGAGGCGTCGGCGGTCGCGGCGGCCCGCTGGTTCCGCGACCGGGGCGTCCGCGCGATCGGGGTCTGCCTCCTGCACTCCTACGCCGACCCGTCGCACGAGCTGGCGATGCGGGACGTGCTGCGCCGCGAGCACCCGGACGCGGTCGTGTCGCTGTCGTGCGAGGTGCTGCGCGAGTACCGCGAGTACGAGCGGTCGGTGACGACGCTCGTGGACGCCGCCGTCAAGCCCGCCGTGAACGGCTACCTCGCCCGGATCGCCGGGCGCGTCGCGGCCCGGCTGCTGGTGATGCAGAGCAACGGCGGCGTCCTGTCGGCGGACGAGGTCGCCCGGCAGCCCGTCACGACGGTGCTGTCGGGCCCGGCGGCGGGGGCCCTCGGCGCGGCGTTCGTCGTCTCGCGCAGCGGCCGCCGCTCCGTCGTGACGCTGGACGGCGGCGGGACGTCCACCGACGTCGCCGTCGTCCTGGACGGCGAGCCGACCCTGACGACCGAGGGCTCGGTCGGCCGGCACCCCGTGAAGATCCCGATGATCGACATCGTGACGGTCGGCGCGGGCGGCGGCTCGGTCGCCTGGCGGTCGCCCGACGGCGCGCTGAAGGTCGGGCCGCGCAGCGCGGGCGCCGACCCGGGGCCGCTCTGCTACGGGCGCGGCGGTACCGGCGTCACGGTGACCGACGCGCACGCCGTCCTCGGCCGCATCCCGCCGCACCTGCTCGGCGGCGAGGTCCCGCTGGACGTGGACGCCGCCCGGCGCGGCCTGCGGGCGCTGGCCGGGGAGCTCGGGCTGGCGGTCGAGCGGGCCGCCGCCGGGATCCTGGAGATCTCGGCGTGGAACCAGGCCAACGCGATCCGGCGGATCACGGTGAAGCGGGGCCTGGACGTCCGCGACTACCCGCTCGTCGCGTTCGGCGGCTCGGGGCCGCTGCTCGCGTGCCGGCTGCTCGACGTCCTCGGCCTGCCCGCCGCCGTCGTCCCGGAGAACCCCGGCAGCCTGTCGGCGTTCGGGCTGCTCACGGTGGACGTGAAGAGCGACCGCGTCCGGACGCGGGTCGTCCGCGACGCCGAACTCGACCCGGCGCTCCTCGGCGCGGTCTACGCCGATCTGGAGGGCGAGGCCGCGGCGGCCCTCGCCCGCGAGGGGTTCCCGGCGGACCGGCGCCGCTTCGCCCGCTCGGCCGACCTCCGCTACTGCGGGCAGGCGTTCGAGGTGCGGGTGCCCGCGCCCGCCGGTCGGCCGGACGCGGCGTTCCGCGCGGAGGTCGTCCGCCGGTTCCACGACGCCCACGAGGCCCTCTACGGCTACTGCTACCGGGACGACCCGCGCCATCCGGTCGAATGGGTGAACCTGCGCGTCTCCGGCATCGGCCCGATCGACCGCCCGCGCCTCGCCGAGCGTCCGCCCGGCGACGGCGACGGCGACGGGTCCCGCGCACGCACGGGCACGCGCCCCGTGTACTTCGACGCCTGGGCGGAGACGGCGGTCTACCGGCGCGAGAGACTCGTCCCCGGCGACACGGTCGCGGGCCCGGCCGTCATCGAGGAGTTCGGCTCCACGCTGCCCCTCCACCCCGGCTTCACCGCGACCCTCGACGGCTACGGGAACCTGGTGGTGACGCGATGACCGACCCGATGACCGACCCGATCCTGCTGGAGATCGTCGAGGGGACGCTGGCGTCGGTCGAGCGCGAGGTCGAGACGGCCATCGCCCGGACGGCCCGGTCCCCGATGATCAGGGACGCGCACGACTTCCGCGCCGGCATCCACGACGGCCGGCTCCGCAAGCTGACCGGGCGCTCGTACTCCGCGCTCGTCCAGCCGATCGTCCGCGACTTCCCCGTGGAGACGATGCGCCCCGGCGACGTGTTCTTCCACAACGACGTGTACCTGTCGGAGGGCGGCATCGGACACCTGCCCGACCTGTGCGTGACCGTCCCGGTGTTCCATTCCGGCGAGGTCGTCGCGTTCGTGCAGGCGTTCGGCCACCACGACGACATCGGCGGCGCCGTCCCCGGCTCGATGCCGAGCCGCGCCCGCAGCGCGTTCGAGGAGGGCCTGATGGTCCCGCCGATCAGACTGCGGGACCGGGGCGTCCCGAACGAGGCGGCGCTGGCCATCATGACCCGCAACTCGCGGATGCCCGACTCCCTCGCCGGCGACCTCGACGCCGAATGCTCGGCGTGCCTGATGGGCGCCCGCCGCCTCGGCGAGCTGTTCGCCCGCTACGGCCGCGCCGACGTGACGGCGTGCTTCGACGCGATCATCGACCGGACCACCGAGACGTTCCGCCGCGAACTGCTCGCCAAGATCCCCGACGGCGTCTTCACCTGGGAGGACTACGCCGAGCACGACGGCGTGGACCCGCCCCGCCTGCACGCCCAGCGCATCACGCTGACCGTCGACAAGGCGGCGGCCGTCCCCCTGGTCATCGACTTCACCGGCACGTCGCCCCAGGCCAAGGGCCCCATCAACCACGCGGGCGACTACGCGGACGGCGTCTTCCTGAAGAAGTGGCTCGCGCCCGTCCTGCGGAACCTGGCCGACACGCCCGAGCGGGCCGCCGAACTCGACGTCAACGAGGGCGTCGTCCCGCTCATGGAGCTGCGCTTCCCGGAGAAGGGCACCCTCCTCACGCCCGTCTTCCCGGCGCCGACCAACGCCCGCACGTTCGTCATCCTGCGGCTCCTGGGCGTCCTCGCGGGCGTCCTGGCCAAGGCCACGAACGGGCGGATGCCCGCCGACCAGGAGACGATCCGCTACACCGGCGTCCACGGCGAGGACGACCGGGGCCCGTACCTGATGCGCGAGGTGCTCGGCGGCGGCTCGGGGGGCCGCTACCACGCCGACGGCGAGGACACCGTCCACGTCGTCCCCGACTCCCGCAACATCCCCGCCGAGTTCGCCGAGGCCCGCTGGCCGTTCGTCGTGGAACGCCTCGGCCTCGCCGTCGACTCCGGCGGCCCGGGGGAGTACCGGGGCGGCCTCGGCTACGACAAGCACATCCGGATGCTCCGCGACGCCTGCTACATGTCGGTCGCCGACCGCTCGATCCTGTCGTGCTGGGGCGTCAACGGGGGCCGCGCCGGCCGCCCCTTCCGCGTCGACATCGACGGCGAGGAGATGGACGGCCTGGTGGACGACCAGCCCGTCCGCGAAGGCCAGGTGATCCGCATCCGCACCACCGGCGGCGGAGGCTGGGGCGACCCGCTGAACCGCGACCCGTCCCGCGTGGCCGCCGACGTCCGCGACGGCAAGGTCTCCCCGGACGGCGCCCGCGACGACTACGGCGTGCTCCTCCGGGACGGCGCGGTGGACGAGGACGCGACCGGCGCCCTGCGCGCGCGCCTCCGCGCCGAGCGGGGCCCCGCCGCCTTCTTCGACCGGGGCCCCGGCTACCCCCGCCTCTCCGGCGGCGCCGCGTCCGCCGACGTCGACGCCCTCGAAGGCGGTCCCGCGGGGCCGTGACGCGGCGGGGAGAGCCGGGCGGCCTGTCAGCGGGTGCGCTGGTGGATGGTGACCAGGGAGTCCTTGCCGTACCTCGTCGCCTCGGTCAGCGTCCACGCGCTCTTGTCGGGCGTCGCCGTCCAGAGCGTCCGGCCGTGGCCGAGGATCACCGGGAACCACATGAGCCGGATCTCGTCGACCAGGTCGTGCGCGAGCAGGCCCTGGGCGAGCCTGATGCTGCCCGGCACGGAGATCTCGCCGTCGACGTCCCGCCTGAGCCGCGCCACCTCCTCGGCGAGGTCGCCCGAGAGCACCGACGTGTTGTTCCAGCCGGGGTCTTCGAGCGTGCTGGAGACGACGTACTTCGGCATGCTGTTGTACTTGTCGGCGAGTTCGCCCTCGTACTCCGGCCACGCGGAGGCGAAGCCCTCGTAGGTGGTGCGGCCCAGCAGCAGCGCGGCGGACCCGAGCGCCTCGTCGGTCTTGAACTGCTCGCCGTCCGGCCCGCGGTCGAACTGGAAGCTCCAGTCCTGGTACTTGAAGTCCTCGCCGCCGGGCGCCTCGACGACGCCGTCCAGGGAGATGAACTCGGTCACGACGATCTTCCCCATGTCAGGCTCCCTTGGCGAAGGCGCCCAGCACGGGCGCGAGGACGGCGGGGGTGGTGCTGTGGTTCTCGCCCGGGACCGCCTTGAGCCCGGCGGTCGGCAGATGCTCCGCCAGCGCCTTCGCGCCCGCGGCGAGGTGCGGCCAGGTGTCCTGTCCGTGCAGGACGAGGACGGGCACCCCGACCTTGTCCCACAGGTCGCCGCGGAGCGGCCTGCCGGACATGGTGTCGCCGACGTTCCGTCCGTCGTAGGCGATGGTCGGGGCGACGGCTTCGAGGGCGGGCCAGAAGTCACTGCCGCGCATCTCGCGGACGGCGTCCCCGGGCAGGCCGGCGACGGCGGTCAGGAACAGCTCCACGGCGTCCCCGGGCCGGCCGGCGGCGACGGCCGCGTCGAGCCGCTCGACGTAGTCGGGCGGGAGCGGGGGGTGGGAGCCGTCCGCGATGACCGGCGGCTCGAACAGCGCCAGGCGCGCGACCGGCGCGCCGGCCTGCGCCGCGTTGAGGGCCAGGTGCCCTCCGGACGACCAGCCGAACACCGTCGCCGGGCCGCCCCCGCCCGCCTGCTCGATGACCGCGGTGAGGTCCTCGATCTCGCGTTCGACCGCGTATGGGGCGGTGTCCCCGCTCTCCCCGCGTCCGCGCCGGTCGTAGTTGACCACGTGGAACTCGCCGGCGAGCAGCTCCGCCGTCGCGGCGTTCTCCGGTGTCGCGGCGCGATGGGCGGTCGCGCCGTCGATGATGATGATCGGCTCGCCCTCGCCCCACGCGCTGTAGGCGAGGACGGTGCCGTCGGCCGAGGTCGCAGTGCCCTGGAACATCAGGTCGCACCTTTCCAGTGTCGGGCCGCGTCCGTCGCGGCGACCCAACCCTAGAAACGCTCGTCGTCCTCGATCTTGTACAGAAGCGACAGCGGCTCCCCGGCGTCCCGCCGCAGCCCCGTCGCGGTACGGCCGACGAACCGCCGCAGCGACCTCGCCATGTGCGGCTGGTCGTAGTAGCCGAGCCGGTGCACGACCTCCAGGGACGGCACGCCCTCCCGGAGCAGCACCGCGGCGTGGCGGGCGCGGTCGATCTGCCGGATCGCGCCCTGCGTGAGGCCCGTCGCGGCGGCGACGCGCCGCTGCACCGACCGGGACCCGACCTCGGCGCCGCCTCCCCGCACGACCTCGTCGACGAGCGGGTCGCGCGTGACCACGCCCGCGTGCACGAGCCCGCGGACGAAGTCCTCCGCGCAGTCGGGGCCGGGGATCGCCCATTTCTCGCCCCGCAGGACGAAGACGCTCTCGTCGGCGTACGGGCTCTCCAGCTCGGCGTCGACGAGCCGGGGGACCGGCAGATGCGGCATCGACGCGCCGTGCGCGAACGTGATGCCGAACGACTCCGAGTCGCCTGCGGCGGTCACGGTCGACGCGGACGTCTCCGGGCCGCGGACGGCGGCGTGCATGGCGCCCTCGAACTCCCAGAAGACGAGTTCCCAGTTCGACGTCGCGACCGACGTCAGGCTCTCCACTCCGCTGGACCGCCCGTGCCAGACCCGCGCGATGTACGGCGAATCGGACGCACGGTGGTCGCTCTCGATCGGCATCCCGCGTCCTCCCCCTCCCTCCGCCGATGCTACCGACCACCGCGCAGGGGTCCGCAGGGCCGGAGTGGGGCGGTGTTCCGGGTGCCCGTCCGATCAGGCGAGGGTGGCGCGTAGGGAGTACATCAGGGGGACGCGGGGGCGGCCCTCCGGGAGGCGGTAGGCGGTCTCGTGCCGTTCCAGGACGGAGAAGCGCTGCCAGAGCGTGTAGTCGTGCTCGTGCAGGAAATCGATGCGCAGGCCCGCCCTGCTGAGGGCCGTCACCACGTCGCCCAGGCCGTGACTGAACTCGATCGACCGGGTGTGCTGGACGGGAGCCCCGCCTCGTCCGCCACCGCGCGGGCGGCCTCGACGGCCTTCTCGGAGAAGTCGAGCCCGGTCACGTGCGCGCCCCGCCGCGCCCAGGAGAGGGTGTCGAGGCCGAAATGGCACTGCAGGTGGACGAGCCGGCGGCCGGTGACGTCCCCGACCTCGGCCGTCTCGAACTCCCGCAGCGTCTGGCCGCCCGCCTTGAACCCCGCGACGTCGTAGAAGTCGCTGGCGAGGTGGATCGGGACCCGCTCGTCCCAGAGGGCCTTGTTGGTCGTCAGGTAGTCGGCGTCCGTCATGGACGTGAGCGTAGAACAGCCCGCGGGCTCAGCCGGCCGTGAAGCGGCCCCCGGTGAGGCCGGCGCCGTCCACGTGGAGGTCGCAGCGGGCGCGGGTGGCGTCGGCGGCGAAGTGGGCCCGCTCGCGCGCGGCCCAGTGCTCCCAGGCGTCCGCGTACTCCGGGCCGTCGCGGTCCAGGGCGCGGGCGCGGCGCAGGCCGTACGGGGCGTCCAGCCAGACGCGGAAGGCGGCGGGCGACCCCGCCCAGGCCGAGCCGACGCCCTCCACGACCAGGACGGGCGGGGGCGGGATCTCCTCCTCGGGGCCGTACCGGTCGTGGCGCCAGTCGTAGCGGCGCAGGACGGCCGGCCGTCCGCCGCAGAGGGGATCGAGGACGGACGCGCGCAGCGGCTCCCACCAGGTGAGCGGGTCGGCGTCCCAGGGGACCCGGAAGTCGTCCGAGCGGACGACGGGCGCGCCCACCAGGACCTCCGCGAGGCGGTCGGCGAACGTCGACTTGCCGGCGCCGCTCGGGCCGTCCACCGCCACCAGGCGCGCGGGGCCGCAGGACGGCGGCAGCGCGAGCAGGCGCGCGGCGAGCGCGGGGTAGGTCATGGCGGATTCCGGCACGGACGGCATACTTCCAGGTGCCCCGCCCGCGAAGGAGGACGTCCTTGCCCGGACCGCTCGAAGACGTCGTGATCGTCGACCTCAGCCGCGTGGTCGCGGGCCCGCAGGCGACCATGACCCTCGCCGACCTCGGCGCCAGGGTCATCAAGGTCGAGCACCCGGGCGGCGGGGACGAGACCCGCGGCTGGGGGCCGCCGTTCGCGGGCGACGACCAGGTCAGCACCTACTACCTGTCGATCAACCGGAACAAGGAGTCGATCACACTCGACCTGAAGTCGGACGAGGGCGCGGGGACGCTGGCGCGGCTCGTCCGGCACGCCGACGTGCTCGTGGAGAACTTCCGGCCGGGCGTCCTGGACCGGCTCGGCTTCCCGGTGGAGCGCCTGCACGAGCTGAACCCGGCGCTGGTCGTGCTGTCCATCACCGGGTTCGGGCACGACGGGCCGGAGGGCGGGCGGCCGGGATACGACGCGATCGTGCAGGGCGAGGGCGGGATCATGAGCGTGACCGGGCCGCCCGGCACGCCGAGCAAGGTCGGGCTCTCGATCGCCGACATCCTCGCGGCGGGCAACGGCGTCGCCGGGGTCCTCGCGGCGCTGTACGAGCGGAGCCGCACCGGCCGCGGGACGGTCGTCCGCACCTCGCTGCTGGCGTCGGTCGTCGGCGCCCACATGTTCCAGGGGACGCGCTGGACGGTCGCCCGCGACGTCCCCGAGTCGGTCGGCAACGACCACCCGTCCATCGCCCCGTACGGGACGTTCCGCTGCAAGGACGGGCAGCTCCAGATCGGCGTCGCCAACCAGGGCCTGTGGCGCCGGTTCGCGCCGCTCGTCGGCCTCGACCCCGCCGACCCGCGCTACGCGACGATCCCCGATCGCGCGGCGCGGCGGCCGGAGCTGACCGCCGACATCGAGCGGGTCCTCGCGGGCGGCACGCGCGACGCCTGGCTCGCGCGGCTGGACGAGGCGGGCGTCCCCGCCGGCGCGATCCGGTCGATCGACGAGGTGTACGAGTGGGAGCAGACGCGCTCGCAGGGCCTCGTGATCGAGGTCGACCACCCGCGGCTCGGCCGGATCGAGCTGCCGGGGCCGCCGCTGCGCTTCGACGGCGCGCCCCCGCGCGAGCACACCGCGCCGCCGCTGCTCGGCGAGCACACCGGCGCGGTCCTGGCCTGGCTGGACGAGAAGGAGAGGGGCGAGTGATGGACCTGTTCGGCGAGACCGGCGGCCCGGTGCGGATCGCCGGCCGGGAGCTGCCGCGCGACGAGCTGCTCGGCTGGGCGTCCGCCGTCGCCGCGGAGATCCGCGGCGCGGACGCCGTGGCCGTCCACGCCACGGCGTCGCCGGAGACGGTCGCGGCGGTCGTCGGCGGCCTCCTCGCGGGAGTGCCCGTGGTGCCGCTGCCGCCCGACTCGGGCCCGGCCGAGCGCGCCCACATCCTCGGCGACTCGGGCGCGAGCATGATCCTCGCCGCCGGGAGCACACGGGTGCAGGACCGGGAGCCGCCCCTCCTCCCGGTCGACCGGCTGCCCCGCGACGGAGGCGGCGGGGCCGGCCCCGGCGGCGCGCCCGCCGAAGCGACCGCGCTCGTCCTCTACACGAGCGGGACGACCGGCGCGCCCAAGGGCGTGCTCGTCTCGCGGAGCGCGATCGCCGCCGGGCTCGACGCGCTCGCCGAGGCGTGGGCGTGGACGCCCGAGGACGTCCTCGTCCACGGGCTGCCCCTGTTCCACGTGCACGGGCTCGTCCTCGGCGTGCTCGGGGCCCTGCGGGTCGGGTCGCCGCTCGTCCACACGGGACGGCCCAAGCCCGAGCTGTACGCGGCGGCCGCGCGGAGCGACGGCGGGAGCCTGTTCTTCGGCGTCCCCACGGTCTGGTCGAGGACGGCGGCGGACCCCGCCGCGGCGCAGGCCCTCCGCGGCGCGCGCCTGCTCGTCTCCGGCAGCGCCGCCCTGCCCGTGCCCGTCTTCGAGCGGCTGGCCGGGCTCACCGGCCACCGGCTCGTCGAGCGCTACGGCATGACCGAGACCCTCATCACGCTCAGCGCGCGCGCCGACGGCGACAGGCGGCCCGGCTACGTCGGCACCCCGCTGGCCGGCGTCGAGACCCGGCTGGCGGCCGAGGACGGCGCGCCCGTCCCGCCGGACGGGGAGACGCCCGGCGAGCTGCACGTCCGCGCCCCGCTGCTGTTCAAGGGCTACCTCAACCGCCCCGAGGCCACCGCGGAGTCGTTCGCGCCGGACGGCTGGTTCCGCACCGGCGACATCGCCGTCATCGGCCCGGACGGCTGGCACCGCATCGTCGGCCGCGCGTCCACCGACCTGATCAAGAGCGGCGGCTACCGGATCGGCGCCGGCGAGATCGAGAACGCGCTGCTCGCGCATCCCGGCGTCCGCGAGGCCGCCGTGGTCGGCACCCCGCACGACGACCTCGGCGAGCAGGTCACCGCCTACGTCGTCGCCGACGGCGTCGCGGAGGGCCAGCTCATCGACTTCGTCGCCGAGCGCCTCTCGGCGCACAAGCGGCCCCGCGTCGTGCACCTGGTCGGCGCGCTGCCGCGCAACGCGATGGGCAAGGTCGTCAAGACCCGCCTGGGCGAGCTGTAGGGGAGCGGGCCGGCCTCAGGGGAGCGGGCCGGCCTCAGGGAGCAGGCCGGCCAGGACGGGCCGGACCAGGTCGCGGGCGAACGACTCGGGCAGGTCGGGGCCCTCGTCGCCCTCCGCGAAGTACAGCAGGAACGCCTGCTGGAAGCAGGCGCCCATCAGCAGCGCCGCCGCCGCCTCGGTGCCGGCGTCCGCGGCGACCCGGCCGAGGTCGCGCTCGGCGGCGAGGTAGCGGGCGAGCGCCCGCACCGGCTCCTGCGGGCCCGCGCCGTACTTGCGCAGCGACTCGCGGGACGCCTCCAGAAGCCGCCGCTGCGCCAGCATCGAGCCCATCATCGGGAACGCCCGCCGGTAGAAGCGCAGCCCGCCGTGGACGACCGCGACGAGGTTGGACTCCACCGTGCCCTCGCCCGGGACGCACATCGCGGTGAACGGCGGCATCCGCTCCTTCAGCACGTTCAGCATCAGCTCCTCCTTGTCGCGGAAGTGCTTGTAGAGCAGCGCCTCGGAGTAGCCCGCGGCCTTCGCGATCTCCTTGGTGGTGGCGCGGGCGACCCCGTGCCGCCGCATGATGTCCGCCGCGGCGTCCAGGATCCGTTCCCGCGCGCTCAAAGGGGGCCTCCTTGACAGGTGAGTGAACACTAACCAGGATAGGGGTTAGTGTTCACTCACCCAGGGGGGAATCCGATGAAGCTCACGATCTTCGGGGCGACCGGCGGGACCGGCGTGCCGACCGTCCGGCGGGCGCTGGACGCCGGGCACGAGGTGACCGCCGTCGTGCGCGACCCGGCCCGCCTCCCGTCCGACCTGCGCGCCTGCGCCGAGGTCGTCCAGGCCGACATCATGGACCCGGCCGCGATCGAGGCGGCGGTCAAGGGACGCGACGCCGTCCTCACCGCCGTCGGCACCCGCGAGGGCCGCGCGCCGACGACCGTCTGCGCCGACAGCACGCGCAGCATCGTCGAGGCCATGACGTCGGCCGGGACCGAGCGGTTCGTCCTGGTCAGCGCGTCCGGCCCGCACCCGGGGCCGGGCGACGACCCGCTCACCCGCTTCGTGGTCAAGCCGCTCGTCCTGGCGCGCCTCCTCCGGCACGCGTTCGCCGACATGCTCGCCGCCGAGGACATCACCCGCCGCTCCGGGCTCGGCTGGACGATCGTCCGCCCGCCGCGCCTCACCGGCGGGCCAGGCAACGGCCGCTACCGCAAGGCCGTCGACCGCAACGTCCTCGGCGGCGCCTCGATCGCCCGCGCCGACCTCGCCGCCGCCCTCCTCGACCAGGCGGCCGACCCGTCCTCCATCGGCCACGTCGTCAGCGTCTCGGGCTGAGGGCATGACACCTGTCACGCCGATCGCGTGACAGGCGCCGCCCGAACCGGTGACACGCGCCCCTACCGGCGGGCACGCGTGATCGCGACGCTGGAGGCATGGAAAACCCAGCCATCCGCGTCGACGGCCTCCGCCAGCGCTACGGGGACTTCGAGGCCGTCGCCGGCATCTCGTTCGACGTCGGCGCGGGGGAGCTGTTCGCGCTCCTCGGCACCAACGGGGCCGGGAAGACGACCACGCTCGAAACGCTGGAGGGGCACCGGGCCGCCCACGCCGGCACGGTCCGGGTCCTCGGGCACGACCCGCACCGGGAACGCCGCGCGGTCCGCCCGCGCATCGGCATCATGCTGCAGGAGGGCGGCTTCTTCGCCGACCTCACCGTCGCCGAGACCGTCGACCACTGGCGCGGCTTCACCCCGGCGGCGCGCGACCGCGACGAGGCGGTCGCCCTCGCCGGCCTCACCGACAAGGCCGGCGTCCGGGTGCGGCAGCTGTCCGGCGGGCAGAAGCGCCGCCTCGACCTCGCGCTCGCGCTGCTCGGCCGGCCCGCCGTCCTGTTCCTGGACGAGCCGACCAGCGGCATGGACCCCGAGGCCAGGCACGCCACCTGGAAGATCGTCCGGGACGTGGTGGCCGCCGGCACGACCGTCCTGCTGACCACCCACTACCTGGAGGAGGCCGAGCACCTCGCCGACCGGCTCGCGATCCTGCACCGCGGCCGGATCGAGACGGCCGGGACGGTCGGCGAGGTCGTCGCCGGGCACGGCGACCGCATCAGCTTCCGGATGCCCGGGCACCTCCAGATCACCGAGCTGCCCGCCCTGCGCGGCGCCCGAGCCGGCATCGCCGTGGACGGCGGCCGGGCCGTCGCGTCCTACACCGTCGACGGCGCCGGCCTCCAGGAGGGCCTCTACGAACTGCTGCGCTGGGCCGACGAGGAACGGATCCGGCTGGACGGACTGCAGGCGCGCAGCGCGTCCCTCGAAGACGTCTTCCTCCGCACCGCCGAAGGAGCGGCCCGATGAACCTCTCCGCCGTGCTCCGCGTCGCCCGGCTCGACCTCGCCCTGCTGTGGCGCAACCGGACGGCCCTGTTCACCGTGTTCGGCCTGCCGATCCTGTTCGCGGGGATGCTCGTCCCCATGAAGGGCCAGGACATCGGCGGCGTGGACGGCGCGCTCCTCCAGGGCACCGGCCACCTCGGCTTCTTCCTGGTCTTCGCCGTGTTCATGAACCTCGTCAACGTGTTCACCGCCCGCCGCGAGGACCGCACGCTCAAGCGGCTGCGCGGCACCGCGCTGTCGGACGCCGAGATCACCGGCGGCAGCGTCCTCACCGCGACCGGGATGTACGCCGTCCAGGCGCTGGCGCTGCTGATCGTCCTCGGCGCCGCGCTCGGCGGACGGTTCCCCGCCGACCCGGTGCTGATGCTCGCCGGCCTGGCGGGCGGCGCCGCCGTCTTCGCGCTCCTGGCGTTCGCGGTCTCCGGCATCACCCCGAACGCGGAGCTGGCGCAGCTCACCGTCCTGCCGATCATGTTCGGCTGCATGCTCGGCGGCGGCGTGATGTTCCCGCTGGACGAGCTGCCCGGCTGGCTCCAGCAGGTGTGCCGGGCCGTCCCGCTCACCCCGGTCGTGGAGATCGCCCGGACCGCCTACTTCGGCCAGGACTTCGTCCACCACGGCGCCCCGCACCCGTCCGTCGGGATCGGCGAGGGGTGGCTCGCCTGCGTCCGGCCGTTCCTCCTCCTCGCCTTCTGGGGCGCGCTCGGCCGCGCCATGGCCGCCCGCTGTTTCCGCTGGGAGCCGCGGCGCGCCTGACCACCGGCACTACCCTGCGTGGAGAGGAGGAACGGCACATGACGGTCGCCACGACGGCGGATCTCGAAGAACAGGACACCCGCAGGCTGGAGCGGTACCGGCGGGTCACCTACCGCTCGTTCATGTTCGCCGGCGTCGGCTTCGCGGCGCCGCTCGTCGCCGGGCTCGGCGCCGCCTACGCCGACGGCGACGTCGGCGTGCCCGTCGCCGCCGCCGTGCTCACCGGGTTCGGCCTGCTCGTCTGGTACTACCAGCGGCTCGTCCGGAAGGGCCTGGAGGGCGGCGCGTCCCGCCGCGACATCGCGGTCAGCGCCGCCGTCGCCGGGGCGCTGACGCTCATGCTGCTCGTCAGCCCCTGGTTCGCCATCGTCCCGGCCTTCTGGCTCTCCGCCGTGGTGCTGACGCCCCTGCGCCGCGGACGCGTCGCCGCCCTGTGCGCGGCCACCGGCGCGTACTGCGCGGCGGTCTCCACGGCGGCCGCGGACCGCCTCGACACGGCCGGGCATCTGCCCTGGTACGCGATCTTCCCGATGATGTTCGCCCTCTACACCGCGGTCTGCGGGATCGTCGCGTTCGTCAATCTCTACCAGCGCCGCATGTGGGACATGCACCGGGAGACCCACGCGGCCCGCGACGCCCTCGCCCGGCTCGCCGTCACCGAGGAGCGGCTCCGCTTCTCCCGCGACCTGCACGACCTGCTCGGTCACAGCCTGTCGCTCATCGCGGTGAAGAGCGAGCTGGCGATGCGGATGGCCGGCACCGACCCCGGACGGGCGGGCGCCGAGATGGCCGACGTCCGCCGCGCCGCCCGGGACGCGCTGCGCGAGGTGCGGGCCGCCGTCAGCGGCTACCGCGCGGTCGAGATGGACGCCGAGCTGGCCGGGGTGCGGGCGGTGCTGGAGGCCGCCGGGGTCCGGTGCGAGGCCGGCGCCCCGCGGGACGGGCTGCCGCCCGAGGTCCGCTCCGTGCTCGCCTGGGTGATCCGCGAGGGCGCCACCAACGTGATCAAGCACAGCGAGGCGCGCCGCTGCACGATCTCGATCACGTCCTACGGCGGGTCCGTGGTGCTGGAGATGGTCAACGACGGCGTCCGCGCGGCCGGCGGGCCGCGGGGGGCGGGCCTGACCGGGCTCGCCGAGCGCGTCGGCGTGCTCGGCGGGGAGATCACCTCCGGGCGGCACGGACGCGACGAATTCCTGCTGCGCGCCGCCGTTCCGCTGCCCGGCGCGGTGGAGGACGGCGCCCCCGCGACCGCGGGGAGCAGCGCGTGATCCGGATCCTGCTGGCCGACGACGAGCACCTCATCCGGGGCGCCGTCGCCGCGCTGCTCGGCCTGGAGGCCGACCTGGACGTCGTCGCCGAGGTCGGCCGCGGCGACGAGGTCACCGCCGCCGTCGCCGAGCACGACCCGGACGTGGCCGTCCTCGACATCGAGATGCCGGGCCTGGACGGGCTCACCGCCGCCGAGGAGCTGAACGCCTCCGGCGCCCGCTGCGCGGTGTGCATCCTCACGAGCTTCGGACGCCCCGGCTACCTGCGCCGCGCCATGGCCGCCGGGGTCCGCGGCTTCGTCGCCAAGGACGCCCCGACGCAGGAGCTCGCCGCCGCCATCCGCAAGATCCACGGCGGCGGCCGCTACCTGGACGCCGAACTCGCCGCAGGCGCCATGGCCGCCGGCGACAACCCGCTCACCGAACGCGAGCGCGAGATCCTCCGCCTCACCGGCACCGGCACCGGGACCGCCCGCATCGCCGCCCTCCTCCACCTGTCCGAGGGCACCGTCCGCAACTACCTCTCCACCGCCATGAGCAAGCTCAACGAGCCCACGCGCGCCGCCGCCGCCCGCACCGCGAAGGAGATGGGCTGGATCTGACCCCGTTACCCTGGTCGGCGTGGGTGAGCCTCTCGTAGCGCGCATGCAGGGATTCGGCGAGACGATCTTCGCCGAGATGTCGGCTCTGGCGGTCCGGACCGGGGCCGTCAATCTCGGGCAGGGCTTTCCGGACGAGGACGGTCCCGCCGGCGTCCTGGACGCGGCGGTCGAGGCCATCCGTTCGGGCGGGAACCAGTATCCCCCGGGGCCGGGCGTGCCGGAGCTGCGCGAGGCGGTGGCGGCGCAGCGGCTCGGCCGGTACGGGCTGGAGTACGACCCGGCGACCGAGGTGTACGTGACCGTGGGCGCCACCGAGGGCATCGCCGCGTCCGTGCTCGCGCTGGCGGGGCCCGGCGACGAGGTCATCGTCTTCGAGCCCTACTACGACTCCTACGCGGCCGTGATCGCGCTCGCCGGGGCCGTCCGCAAGCCCGTCCTGCTGCGTCCGGTGGAAGGGCGCTTCACGTTCGACCCCGATGAGCTGCGGGCGGCCGTCGGCCCACGCACGCGCGCGATCCTCGTGAACTCGCCGCACAACCCGGCGGGCACCGTGTTCACCCGGGACGAGCTGGAGACCATCGCCGGCGTGTGCCGCGAGCACGACCTCACCGCCATCACCGACGAGGTGTACGAGTACCTCACGTTCGACGACGCCGAGCACATCCCCCTCGCCGCCCTCGACGGGATGCGGGAGCGGACGGTGTCGGTGTCGTCGGCCGGCAAGTCGTTCTCCGTCACCGGGTGGAAGACCGGCTGGGTGACCGCGCCCGCCCCGTACGTCCGGGCCGTCCAGACCGTGAAGCAGTTCCTCACCTACGCGGTCAGCGCCCCCTACCAGCGGGCCGCCGCGTACGCGCTGCGCAACGAGATCCCGTGGGTCGAGGAGCTGCGCAAGTCGCTCCAGGCCAAGCGCGACCGCCTCATCACCGGGCTTGAGGCCGCCGGGTTCGCGACCTACCGGCCGCAGGGCACGTACTTCGTGCAGGCCGACATCCGGCCGCTCGGGTTCACCGACGGAATGGCGCTGGCCCGCGCCCTGCCGGAGAAGGCGGGCGTCGTCGCGATCCCGACGCAGGTGTTCTACGACCACGCCGAGGCCGGCGCTCACTTCGTCCGGTTCGCGTTCTGCAAGAAGGACGAGGTCATCGACGAGGCCGTGGAGCGCCTCGCCCGCCTCCGCTGAGAAAACCGCGCCGCGCCTGTAAACGGGGCCGCCCGCCCGGGATTACGCCACGACAACCGACCCCGACGGGAGGTACTCGTGGATGATCCCGAATCACGGTTCACCCGCCTGTACGACGAGAACCACCGGCGCGTCCTCGCCTACGCGCTCACCCGCGCCGAGCCCCATACTGCCGAGGACATCGCCGGGGAGACGTTCCTGATCGCCTGGCGGCGGCTGGACGACGTCGGCGACCCGCCGCTGCCGTGGCTGCTCGCCGTCGCCCGCAACCTGCTGCACGAGCAGCGCGACCGGCGCCGCCGCGGGCACGCCCTCGCCGACCGGATACGGGCGCTGACGACGCCCGCCGACCTCGCGGCCTGGGACGTGGCCGAGCACGTGGTGGGGCGCGAGACCGCGCTCGCGGCGGTCGCCGCGCTGCCCGAGCGCGACCGCGACAAGGCCCAGTGGAAGAAGGACGGCTCGCCGCGCCTCCTCGCCGGCTCCATCGGGGAGCGGACCTGGGAGGGGCCGACGCGGCTCACCCTCGGCAGCGGGCAGGTGACCGTCAAGGAACTCGCGGCCCTGCCGGCGGACGCCGCCGGCCTGCGGGCCGAACTCCGCGAACGGTACGCGCGCGACCTGAAGGACACCGGCGACCCGTTCAAGGGCGCCTTCACCGCCTACGTGTGGGAGATCGCCCACGACATGCTCGCCGGGCCGATCACGCCGGGCACCAAGGCGGCGCTGTTCAAGATCCTCGCCGGTGAGCCCGGCATCCGCAGCGCCGGGAAGGTGACGGACCGGGCCGGCCGCACCGGCGTGGCCGTGGTTCTCAAGACGGCGCCGGACGGCGGCGCGGCGACCGCCGAGTCCCGGCTGGTCATCTCGCAGCAGACCGCCGCCCTGCTCGAATTCCGGTCGGCCGAGGCCGGCGAGGGCACGGTCACCACCACCTACGAGGCGATGGGCTGGGTCGGCTCGCTCGGCTCGCGTCCCTAGAAAGTGCCGAAGAAGCGGCGCTCGTTGGGCGGATTTCGCCCGTGAGCGCCGCCCTTCGCGCGGGCTAGCGTCCGTCCCGTGAACTCGGACGGCGGGACGCTCGACGGCGAGCGGGTCCTGATCGCGCTCGGCGGCAACGCCATGACCGCATCGGACGGCAGCGCCGAGCCGGACGCGCAGGCGGCGGCGATCGAGGCCGCGATGGCGCCCGTGGCCGACCTCGTCGCGGCGGGCGCGCGGGTCGTGCTCACGCACGGCAACGGGCCGCAGGTCGGCAACCTGCTGATCAAGAACCGGCTGGCGGCGGGCGTGGTCCCGCCCGTCCCGCTGGACTGGTGCGGCGCGCAGACCCAGGCCACCGTCGGCGTGATGATCATGAACGCGCTGGAGCGGGCGCTGGCCGCGCGGGGCGCCGCCCGCCCGGTGTCCACGGTGGTGACGCGCACGCTCGTGGACGCGTCCGACCCCGGGTTCGGCGCGCCCGCCAAGCCGATCGGCCGCTACTTCCCCGAGGAGCAGGCGCGCCGGTCCATGGCGCTCGGCGAGACGTGGCGGCCGTTCGGGGAGCGGGGCTGGCGGCGCGTCGTCGCCTCGCCGGAGCCGCTGGAGATCCTCGACGCGGGCGCGGCGGCGGCGCTGCTGGACGCCGGGCACGTCGTCGTCGCGGCGGGCGGCGGGGGAGCGCCCGTCGTCCGCGCGGGCGGGACGCTCCGCGGCGTCGAGGCCGTCGTCGACAAGGACCTGGCGGCGCAGCTGCTGGCCCGCCGGCTGGGCGCGTCCACCCTGGTGATCGCCACGGACGTGGCGGGCGCGATGACCGGGTTCGGGACGCCCCGGGCCCGTCCGCTGCACCGCACGACCCCCGCCGAACTCGCGGAGCTGGCCGCCGCCGGGCACTTCGCCGGCGGCAGCATGGGCCCGAAGGTGGAGGCGGTGCGGCGGTTCGTCGCCTCCGGCGGGCGCCGCGCCGCGATCGCGTCCCTGGCCCGGCTCGGCGACGCCGCGCACGGCCGCGCCGGGACGGTCGTGGAGGCCGCGCCCGGGGTAGGGATCACATCGACCAGAGCAGCCGAGGAGCGATGACGTGCCCGATCCGATCGAAGTCCGCAAGATCCCCATCGAGAGCGTGACCGACGCGTCCGGGCTGGCCCGGCTGATCGACGACGGCGTCCTGGACGCCGACCGGGTGCTCGCCGTCGTCGGCAAGACCGAGGGCAACGGCGGCGTGAACGACTACACGCGGCTGCTCGCCGACCGGGCGTTCCGCGAGGTGCTCCTCGCCAGGGGCGACCGGACGGCGGACGAGGTCGCGCGCGTCCCGCTCGTCTGGTCGGGCGGCACCGACGGCGTCCTCAGCCCGCACGCCACCGTGTTCGCCACCGTCGACCCGGCGAAGGCGCCCGCGTCGGACGAGCCGCGCCTGTCGGTCGGCGTCGCGATGAGCGACGTCATCCTGCCCGAGGACATCGGGCGGCCCGCGATGGTCGAGACCGTCGCCGCCGGCGTCCGCGAGGCGATGAAGACCGCGGGGATCGACGACCCGGCCGACGTCCACTACGTGCAGACGAAGACGCCGCTGCTCACCCTCGACACCATCAACGACGCCAAGTCGCGCGGCCGCGGCGTCGTCACCGAGGACACGCTCGCGTCGATGGACGTCTCCAACTCGACCACCGCGCTCGGCATCGCCGTCGCGCTCGGCGAGATCGAGCCGCCGGCCGCGGAGCGGATCCACCGGGACCTGTCGCTGTACTCGTCGGTCGCGTCGTGCTCGTCCGGCGTGGAACTCGACCGGGCGCAGATCGTCGTCGTCGGGAACGTGCGCGGCATCGGCGGCCGGTACCGGGCGGGGCACGGTGTGATGAAGGACGCACTCGACGCCGACGGCATCTGGGACGCGATCGCGGCGACCGGCCTCGACCTGCCCGACCGGCCCCGCGCGTCCGACCTCGGCGACCGGCTCGTCAACGTGTTCATCAAGTGCGAGGCCGACCCGGGCGGCTCGGTCCGGGGCCGCCGCAACATCATGCTGGACGACTCGGACGTGCACTGGCACCGGCAGATCAAGGCGTGCGTCGGCGGCGTCGCCGCGTCCGTCACCGGCGACCCGGCGGTGTTCGTGTCGGTCGCGGCCGTCCACCAGGGGCCGTCCGGCGGCGGCACCGTCGCGGCCATCGCGGCGATCGAGTGACCGTTCGGGTGCGGACAGTATCCGAATAGGCGCGCACGGCGGTCGCCGGAGGTTATAGCCTTCCTGCCGTGTCCGGACTGACCATTCCCGAACCACAGTTCCCCGGGGACGACGGAAGCGCCGACCCCCGGCTGTGCGAAGCGCTCGCCGGGTACGCGGCCGGGCGCGTCGGCGCGCACGTGGTGCTGCGGCGGCTGCAGGGCGCCCGGCTGCTCGTGCCGGTCGTCGCCGTCCTCACCGAGGAGGAGGACGTCGCCCCCGGCGAGCCGCGCCGGGAGAAGTCGAGCGACATGGCGCTGCCCACGCTGATCGGCGACGACGGGCGGCGCGGCGTCCTCGGCTTCACCTGCACCGAGACGATGAAGGCGTGGCGCGCCGACGCCCGCCCGGTGACGGTGCGCGGCGGCGACGCCTGCCGCGCCGCCCTCGACGAGGGCGCCGACGCCCTGGTCGTGGACGTGGCGGGCCCCGTCCCGTTCGCGGTCGACGGCCTGCGCCTGCACCTGCTCGCCGAGGGCCGCCCCGTCCCGCCGCCGCACGAGGACCCGGACGTCCTCGCCGCCGTCGAGGCCGCGTTCGGCTCCGACCCGTCCGTCACCGGCGTCCGGGTGATCGAGGGGACGTCCGCCGAGGTCGCGGTGCGGTTCGCCGTCGTGCCGGGCCACGACGAGCGCGGCACCGTCCAGCGGGTGTCCGACCGGCTCGCCGAGGTGCTGCGCGGCCGCATCGTCGGCGGCGTCGAACTGAACGTCCTCCGCAGATGACGGCGCGCCGGTAAAAGCGTTCGCGCCGCCCGCGGCCGCGCTGCGAGCATGGCGTCATGATCGACGTTGACGCCTTCGTCGCCGACGGGTTCGTGCGGGTGGAGGAGGCGTTCCCCCGCGACCTGGCCGACGAGTGCCGGGCGATCCTGTGGGGCGACACCGGCTGCGACCCGGACGACCCCGCGACCTGGACCCGGCCGGTGGTCCGCCTCGGCGACTACGCCCAGGAGCCGTTCCGGGCCGCCGCGAACACGCCCCGCCTGCACGCCGCGTTCGACGCGGTCGCGGGCGAGGGAGCCTGGCTGCCGCGCGGCAGCCTCGGAACGTTCCCGGTGCGGTTCCCCAGCGACGACCCGCCCGGCGACGACGGCTGGCACATCGACGCGTCCTTCCCCGGCGACGACCCCGCCGACTTCATGTCGTACCGGGTCAACGCCGCGTCGAAGGGCCGCGCGCTGCTCATGCTGTTCCTGTTCTCGGACGTCGCGGAGGACGACGGCCCCACCCGCGTCCGCGTGGGCTCCCACCTGGACGTCCCGCCGATCCTGGCGCCCGCCGGCGACGCGGGCCTCGCGTTCATGGACCTCGCGGACAGGGCCGTGCCCGCGACCGGGCACCGGCCGCTCGCGTACGCGACGGGCCGCGCCGGCGACGTGTACCTGTGCCACCCGTTCCTCGTCCACGCCGCGCAGGAGCACCGCGGGACGCGCCCCCGGTTCATGGCGCAGCCGCCGCTGGCCCCCTCCGGGCCCCTCCCGGAGACGTCTCCCGTGCGCGTCGCGATAGAGCGAGGTCTCGGGCGCTTCTAGGCTTGTCCCTTCCGCGCCCTTTGGAGACTCCCGTGCTGACCATGCAGGACGCCCTGATCCGGCTCACCGGCTACTGGGCGGGCCGCGGCTGCCTCGTCGCGCAGCCGATGAACACCGAGGTGGGGGCGGGCACGCTCAACCCGGCCACCGCGCTGCGCGTCCTCGGACCGGAGCCGTGGCGCGTCGCCTACACCGAGCCGAGCGTCCGCCCGGACGACGCGCGGTACGGCGACAACCCGAACCGGCTGCAGACCCACACCCAGTTCCAGGTGGTCCTCAAGCCGGAGCCGGGCGACGCGCAGGAGCAGTACCTCGGCAGCCTCGCCGCGCTCGGCGTCGACCTGCGCGCGCACGACGTCCGGTTCGTCGAGGACGACTGGGCGTCGCCCGCGCTCGGCGCGTGGGGGCTCGGCTGGGAGGTGTGGCTGGACGGCCTGGAGATCACCCAGTTCACGTACTTCCAGCAGTCGGGCGGGCTGACCCTCGACCCCGTGTCGGTCGAGATCACCTACGGGATGGAACGCATCCTGATGGCGCTCCAGGGCGTCTCCCATTTCAAGGACATCCGGTACGCGTCCGGCATCGGCGCCGCCGGAGGGGGGACGGCCCCCCACGCCCCCGGGGCCGACTCCGTCGGCATCACGTACGGCGAGGTGTTCGGGCAGGCCGAGTACGAGATGAGCCGCTACTACCTCGACGACGCCGACATCGCGACGAACCGGGGGCTGTTCGAGGCGTACGCGGCCGAGGCGCGGCGGATGCTGGACGCGCGGCTGCCCGTCCCGGCCCACTCGTACGTGCTGAAGTGCTCGCACGCGTTCAACGTGCTCGACGCGCGCGGGGCGGTCGGCACGACCGAGCGGGCGCGCGCGTTCGCCCGGATGCGCGGGCTCGCCCACGAGGTCGCCGCCCTGTGGGTGGAGCGCCGCGCGGAGCTGGGGCATCCGCTCGGCGACGCCGCGGCCCGGCCCGCCGCCGCCGAGCCGGGACCGCTGCCGGACGCGGCCCCGGCCGGGACGTTCGCGCTGGAGATCGGGGTCGAGGAGCTGCCGCCGCACGAGGTCGCCCGGACGGCCGGCCACGTCGCGGAGCGGCTCCGGGACGGGCTGGAGGAGGCCGGGCTGGCCACGGACGCGTCCTCGTACGACACGTGCGCGACGCCCCGCCGGATCATCGTGCTCGCCCGCGACCTGGAGGCCCGCGAACCCGACACCGAGCAGGTCGTGAAGGGGCCGCGGCTCGCCGCCGCCTACGACGCGGCCGGGGAGCCGACGCGGGCGCTGCTCGGCTTCGCGCGCGGGCACGGCATCGACGTCTCCGACGTCCGGAAGGTCGCCGTCGGCGGCGGGGAGTACGCCGGGTACGTCCGGAAGGTCGCGGGGCGCTCCGCCGCCGAGGTCCTCGCCGGGCTGCTCCCGGACATCGTGACCGGGCTCCGCGCCGGGAAGAACATGCGGTGGAACGCGCCCGGCCTGTCGTTCGCCCGCCCGATCCGCTGGCTGCTCGCCCTGCTGGACGACCGGGAGGTCCCGTTCGCGGTCGCGGGCCTCACCGCCGGACGCTCCACCCGCGTCCACCGGACGTCCGGCACGCCGCGCGTCGACGTGCCGGACGCCGCGTCGCTGCTCGCCGTCCTGCGCGCGCACGGGATCGAGCCCGCCGCGCCCCGCCGCCGGTCCCGCATCGCCGAGGAGGCCGCGGCCCTCGCGCGGGGCCGGGGCGGGACGGTCGACCTCGCCGCCGAGCACGCCCTCGTCGAGGAGATCGTCGACCTGGTGGAGGAGCCGGTCGCCATCCTCGGCTCGTTCGACGGGAAGTACCTGGAGCTGCCCGAGGAGATCCTCACCACGGTCATGCGCAAGCACCAGCGCTACCTGCCGGTGCGCGGCCCCTCGAACCGGCTCCTGCCGCACTTCGTGACGGTCGCCAACGGCGAATGCGACCGCGACGCCGTCCGGGCCGGGAACGAGGCCGTCCTCCGCGCGCGCTACGAGGACGCGTCGTTCTTCTTCCGGCAGGACCTCCGCGGCACGCCCGAGCAGATCAAGGAGGGGCTCGGCAGGCTCACGTTCACCGAACGGCTCGGGTCGATGGCCGACCGGTCGTCCCGCATCGCCGCGCTCGCCGCTGACCTCGCCGGCCGCCTCGACCTCACCGGCGCGGAGCGGGCCGCGCTGGGCCGCGCCGCCGCGCTGGCGAAGTTCGACCTCGCCTCGTCCATGGTCATCGAGCTGCCGGGGCTCGCCGGGACGATGGCCCGCGAGTACGCCCGCCGCGCCGGCGAGGACCCCGCCGTCGCGGCGGCCCTCTACGAGATGGAGCTGCCCCGCTCGGCCGGGGACGCGCCGCCCGCCACGATCGCCGGGGCCGTCCTCGCCGCCGCCGACCGGCTCGACCTCCTGGCCGGGCTGTTCGCCGTCGGGTCCGCGCCGACCGGCAGCTCCGACCCGTTCGGGCTGCGCCGCGCGGCGCTCGCGCTGACCGCCGTCCTGCGGGACGTCCCGCGCCTCGCGCCCGTCACCGTCGGGGACGGCCTCGCCCTCGCCGCCCGGCACCAGCCCGTCGCCGTCTCCCCGGGCGCCCTCGCGGACGCCGAGCGGTTCGTCGCGCGCCGCCTGGAGCAGAACCTCCTGGACGAGGGCCGCCCGGTGCGCGTCGTCCGGGCCGTGCTGCCCCTCGCGGGCGCCCCCGCGCACGCCGTCCGGACCGCAGGCGACCTGGCGCGGCTGCTCCGGTCGTCCCGGTTCGAGCGGCTCACGACGGCGCTGCAGCGCGTCCTGCGCATCGTGCCCGACACGGCCGGCGCCCGCTACGACCCGTCCCTGTTCACCGAGCCCGCCGAGCGGGACCTGCACGAGGCGTTCACCCGCGTCAGGGCCGAGCTGACCGCCCGGCCGTCCCTGCCGGAGTTCGCGGCGGCCGCGTCCGCCCTCGTCGCGCCCATCGACGCCTACTTCGACGACGTGCTGGTCATGGCCGAGGACCCCGGCGTCCGCGCCAACCGGCTCGGCCTCCTCGCCGCCGTCCGGGACCTGGCCGCCCCCGTCCTCGACTGGCGCGAGATCGCCTGACCCGCGGGCCGCCGGGCGCTCTTCGTCAACACTGGCCGTTGCCGCCGCCGCCGCGCCGCGGTCATGATCAAGTGACCCCGCATGGAAGGGCCCGACGATGGCGAACCTTCACGACGCACAGGAGTTCCGGCGGCGCGGCTGGTGGCGGGACGGGACGTTCCTGGACGACCTCGACCGGTGGGCGGACGCCGCCCCGGACCGCCCGGCGGTGGTCGGGCACGTCTGGGAGACCGGGGACGGACCCGACGTCGTCCTCACCTACGCGCAGCTCGCCGAGCAGGTGGACCGGTGCGCGGCGGGCCTCGCCGGCCTCGGCGTAGGCCCCGGCGACCGGGTCGCGATGCAGCTCGTCAACCAGTGGCAGGCCACCGTCCTCGCGCTCGGCTGCGGGCGCGCGGGCGCGGTCGCCGTGCCGTACTACATCGCGTCGGGCGCCGCCGACACCGAGTGGATCCTGCGCGAGTCCCGCGCCCGCGCCGTCGTGTCGCTGGACGAGGTGCGCGGCCTGGAGGTCGCGGCGGCCATCGCGGGCATGCGGGACCGGCTGCCCGCGCTGCGGCACCAGATCGTGGTGGGGGAGAAGGTCCCCGGGGGCGCGATCGGCTTCGAGACGGGCCTGCTCGCGGGGGCCGGCGCCGCACCCCGGCACCGTCCGTCCGGCGACGACGTCCTGCAGATCATGTACACATCGGGGACGACGGGGCGGCCGAAGGGCGTCCGGCACTCGCACAACACGCTGTACGCGATGGCGCGCTCCTACACCGTCCCGCTCGGCCTCGGCGAGGACGACGTGCTGTCCACGCCGTGCATCGTCGGCGGGCAGGGCGGCTGGCTCTACGGGATGCTGGCGCCGCTCGTCGCCGGCGCGACCGCCGTGTGGGCGGACGCGTTCCGGCCCGGCGACTTCCTCGACCTCGCTGCGGAGTACGGGATCACCGCCGCGTACTTCACCCCGTTCATCCTGGACGAGCTGGTGGCGGAGCAGCGGGCGCGCCCGCGGCCGGTCGCGCTGCGGCACATGGTCACCGGGTCCACGCCGATCCCGCCGGACCTGCCCGGACGCTTCCGCGACACGTTCGGGTTCCCCGTCCGGTCGCTGTGGGGGATGACCGAGAACGGCGGCGTCACGATCAGCCGCGCGGACGACCCGCCGGACTGGGCGTCCCGCAGCGACGGCCGCCCCGTCGAGTGGATGTCGGCGCGGCTCGTGGACGAGGACGGCGCGGTCGTCGCGGACGGGCCGGGGCGCCTGGAGGTCCGCGGCGCGAACATGTGCCTGGGCTACGAGGGAGCCGACGAGGCGTTCGCCGCCGCGCTGCACGACGGGTGGTTCGCCACCGGCGACCTGGCCCGGCCGGACGGGCGCGGCGGCATCAAGGTCATCGGCCGCACCAAGGACATGATCAACAAGGGCGGGCTGCACGTGCCCGGCGTCGCGGTGGAGGGCGTCCTGCGCGCCGACCCGCGCGTCGCGGAGGTCGCGGTCGTCGGGGAGCCGGAGCCGCTGCTCGGCGAGACCGTCGTCGCCGTCGTCGTCCCGGCGCCGGGCGCGGAGCCGCCGACGCTGGAGGAGCTGCGGCAGCGGGTCGCGGACGCGGAGCTGACCCCCGGCTACGCGCCCGACCGGCTGGAGGTCGTCGCCGAGCTGCCGAAGACCCCGACGGGGAAGGTCCGCAAACGCGTCCTCGAGGAGGAGTTCGCCCGGAGGGCCCGCACCGCCGCGGCGCAGTGAGCGCGGGGCCGCTCGCGGGCCTGCTCGCGCCGCCCGCGAGCGCGTCCCGGCGGCGGGCGCTGGCGCTCACCTCGGTCGTCGTCGCCAACGTCATGGCGGTGGTCGACTACAACATCGTCAGCATCGCGATCCCGCAGCTGCT
This sequence comes from Actinomadura sp. GTD37, assembly GCF_041951365.1. Lineage (NCBI taxonomy): Bacteria > Bacillati > Actinomycetota > Actinomycetes > Streptosporangiales > Thermomonosporaceae > Actinomadura > Actinomadura sp. GTD37. Next base: position 552,951 of record NZ_JBGNUS010000002.1, on the reverse strand, counting down.
CCGCGCCTTCCCGGGCAGCACCCTCGCCGGGCTGTCCTGGACGATCACCGCCTACACGGTGGTGTTCGCCGCCGTGCTGCTGCCCGCGGGCGGGATGGCGGACCGGCTCGGGCCCAAGCGGATCTTCCTCGGCGGCCTCGCGGTGTTCACCCTCGGCTCGGCCGCCTGCGCGCTCGCGAGCGGCCCGCTGGGGCTCGTGCTGGCGCGGATGCTGCAGGCCACCGGCGGCGGCGCGGTCGTCGCGCTGTCGATCTCGGTCGGGCTGAGCGAGTTCCCCGGCCGGGCCGGGCACGCGTTCGGGCTGCTCGGCGCCGCGGCGGGCGTCGCGGGCGCGAGCGGGCCCGCGCTCGGCGCGGCGCTGCTCGCCCTCGGCGGCTGGCGCTGGATCTTCCTGATCAACCTGCCGCTCGGCGCGCTCGCGCTGGCCTGCGCGGCGGCCGGCGTCCCCGCGCGGCGCGCGGCGGAGCACGGGCCGGCGGAGCAGCGGGGGCTGCCCGACCTGGTCGGCACGGTGCTGCTCGCGGGCGGCGTCGCGGCACTGGTGCTCGGCGTCGTGCAGGGCCCGGACTGGGGCTGGACGGCCGGCCGGACGGCGGTCGCGCTCGCCGCCGGCGCCGCGCTGGCCTGCCTCGGGGTGCGCCGCTCGCTCCGCCACCCCCGCCCGGCGGCCGACTTCACGCTGCTGCGCGCCCGGTCCACGGCGGCGGGCAACGCGGCGATGGCGCTGCTGAGCGTCACCCAGTTCGCGGTCGCGCTGTGCGTGGCGCTGTTCCTGACCGAGCGCTGGGGCTACTCGGTGCTCGCCGCCGCGATCGCGCTCACGCCCGGACCGCTGACCTCCGCCGTCGTCTCCTGGCGGAGCGGGCCGCTGGTGCGCCGGGCCGGCCCGCGGGCGGTCGCGGTCGGCGGCGGCGTGCTCGGCGCGGCGGGCTGGTGCTGGCCCCTCGCGGCGGACGCGCTCGGCGCCGGGCGGAGCTACCCCGCGGTGCTGCTGCCCGCGCTCGTCGCCGGGACGGCCGGGATGGCGGCGGCCGCCGTGGCGATCGAGACGATCGCGATGGCGGCCGTCCCGCCCGCCCGGTTCGGCAGCGGGAGCGCGCTGATCATGCTGGCCCGGTCGGCCGGCGCGGCGGCCGGGATCGGCGGCCTCGCGGCCGTGCTGCACGAGCCGGACGGGACGGCGTTCGCCGTCGCGTGGGCGGGGCTGGCGGCCGGGATGCTGGCGACGGCGCTCGCGGCCGTCGCCGCCCGGCCCCCCGGCCCGGCGTGCCCCGCCGAGGGACGGGGGCGCCCGCGGCCCCGGAGGGCGCCGCGGGCGCCGCAACGCCGTCATCGGTGATCCGGCGCCCGCCGCCATCATTCAGTGCGACCGAATTCCATCGTTTCGGAATATCGGTCGCGCCATTAGGCGGCCATTGTCGAAATGTCTACCACGGAGTCGTGCGCATTTGCCCTCCCTCGGGGGTCGGAGAACCGTCGGGGCGTCGGCGGAAATCACCACGGAGTCGTGCGCATGCGATTCACCTCCTGCACTCGCCGGACGGCTCATCGGCACGGATCGTCGGCGCGGAAGGTCACCACGGGGGCGTGCGCATGTCCTTCACCTCCATTTCTCGCGTGCGCGGGCCCGGCTGTTCCGGGCCCGGGGGAGCGTCAGGCGGATCGGAGGGCGGGTCAGCGGTCCAGCAGGACGAAGTGCTGGGGCAGGTGGACGGCCAGGCCGAGGCGCATCGCGGCGGTGATCGTCGCCTCGCCGTCGCCGGGCGGCCGGCGCAGCGCGAGCGTCGACTCCTCGCCGTCCAGCAGGGTGACGCCGGCGCGGAAGTCGCCGAGGAGGACCCGGTCCCGCTCGATCATGCGGGTGCGGGTGATGCGCAGCCCCGCCGCGTCCAGCGCGGGCAGCGCGCCGTCGCCCACGAGCCGCCAGTACAGGGCCGGGTGCATGACGAGCCCGTCGCACGAGCCGCCCATCTCCTCCACCTCGGCGCAGCCGCCCATCAGCGCGTCCAGCACCGCGCCCCCCGGCGGGGCGGCGAGGCGGCGCAGCCCGTCCAGCCGCAGCAGGCCGGGGATCGCGCCGTCGCCGCTGCCGCGCAGGAGCACCTCGTTCTCCACCGTGCACAGCCGGACGATCACGCGGTGGTCGACGAAGCGGGCGAGCAGCGCCGGGTCCTGGCACAGCTCGGCGGGCACCGGCACGGCGACGGAGATCTCGGTCAGCTCCGCCTTGGCGACCGCCGGGCGGAACACCGCCTCGGGCGTCGCGCCGTAGCGCGTGCCGCGCTCGCCGTCGCGCCCGGTGTCCCGGTGCTCGCGCACATAGCGCAGGGTCCGGTCGGTGACCGTGCCGCCCTTGGTCTGCTCGCGGACGGTCGGCCGGGGCCGGGTGGAGGCGAGCGGGAACAGCGTCGTCAGCGGCGCCCGCAGCCGGACCGCGGCGTCGCCGCCGGCCGCCCTGGCGACCGCGATCGCCAGTTCCTCGCCGGGGCCGCGCTCGCGGAGCCCGGGGTCATCGATGAGGTAGTCCAGCACGCGGAACTCCCGTCAGACGTGCTTTGCCCGGCCGCCCGGATCTCGGTCCGGCCGACAAATGCACGGCGCCGGTCTTGCACCGTGCCGACCCAGAGGGTAAGCACAGCACCGGGGAAATGAAAAGGGTCCCCTTCGATCTTGTTCAGAAAAATCGGCCATGATAGAACTTCGTAGCGGATTGGAAGGGACGGTGACATGTCGACGCCGGATAATGCGGCCGGGCAGGCCACGGGATTCACCGACCCGGTGATCGACCCCATTCGCGGAACGGGCCCGCGTCCGGCCGCCAGGCCCGCCCCCGGCTGCCCCCTGCGCGCCCTATCCGCGGCCGGCGGGAAGGGCGCCGAGGCGGCGGATCCGGACGATCCCGGTGATGCCGGATGAGCGCCGCGACGGCGGCCCGCGCCGGCGCGCCGGCCGCCCGGCGGGACGCGGGCCTCGGCCTGCTGGAGATCGCCCGCCCGCTGATCGACCGCGCGCGGGACGCCCTGTGCGCCGAGCTGCGCTCCGTGCCCGGACTGCCCGGCGGCGCGGCCGGCCTCCTCGTCCGCGAGCCCCCGCTCGGCTGGCTCGCGATGGCCGTCCGGCCGGCGCTGGCCCGGGAGCTCGGCGCGGCGCGGCGGCGGGGCCTGGACGGGGCGACGTCCCGGGAGCGCTACGAGGCGTTCGTGCGGAGCCTGCGCGACCCCGGGACGGCGGAGCGGATCCGGGCGGAGTACCCGGTCCTCGCCGGGCAGGCCGCCGGTCTCCTGGACGCCTGGGTCGCCGCCCGCGCCGCCTTCGCCCGCGACCTCGCCGCCGACCTGCCCGCGCTCCGCGGCGCCTTCGGCGACCCCGGGGCCCTGCGCGGCGCCGCCTTCGGGGCCGCCGAGACGCACCGGGGCGGCCGGACGGTCGCGATCGTCCGGTTCGAGCGCGCGACCGTCGTCTACAAGCCGCGGAGCCTCGCCGTCGACCGGTGCTTCGACCGCCTCCTCGGCTGGTTCAACGCCGCGGACGGCGTGCCGCACCCGCTGCGCCGCCCCCGCCTCCTCGACCGCGGCGACCGGGGGTGGAGCGAGTACGTCGAGCCCGCCCCGTGCGACCGGGAGGCGCTGCCCGCGTTCTTCTGGCGGATGGGGGCGCTGCTCGCGCTGACCCACGTGGTGCACGGCTACGACCTGCACGCCGACAACGTCATCGCCGCCGGCGCCGATCCCGTGGTGGTCGACCTGGAGGCCCTGTTCCACACCGAGGGGACGCAGCCGATGGCGCGCCGCGCGCGGCTCGGCGACCCGGCCGCCGCGCGGCTGGCCGAGTCCGTGCTGCGCACCGGCCTGCTGCCCGGCCCGCTCGTCATGCCGGACGCGGACACCGGACTGCCCTTCGGCGTCGACATCAGCCCGCTCGGCATCGCCCCGGGCCGCCGCTCCCTCATCCCGACGCCGATCACCGAGCACCCGGGCACCGACCGGATGCGGATCAGGCTCGGCTACCGGACCGTCCCCGCGCCCGCGGGGCGGCTGCGCCTGCCGGACGGGGCGGCCGCCGACCCGCGCCCGCACCGGGACTCCCTCGCCGCGGGCCACGCCTTCGCGCACCGCCTGCTCGCCGCCGCCGGGACCGGCCTCCTCGCGCCGGGCGGGCCGCTGCACGGCTGCGCGGACGTCCCGGTCCGGCTGATCCAGCTGTCGACGTTCCTCTACGTCCGGCTGCTGCTGGACGGCTGGCGGCCGGAGGCGGTGCGCGACCCCGCCGTCCGCGAGCGCGGCCTCGACCGGCTCGCCGCCGGCTGGCCCGGCGTCCCGCACCGGGCGGCCCTGATCGAGGCGGAGAAGGCCGCGCTGCGGCGCGGCGAGGTGCCGGTCTTCGAGATCCGCCCCGGGCACCGCGACGTGTGGCTGGAGGACGGGACGCGCCTGCCCGGCGTCCTGCCGGCCGCGCCGCTGGAGGAGACCGCCGCCCGCCTGGCCGCGCTGGGGGAGGACGACCTCGCCGCCCAGCTGGAGGTCGTCGACGCGAGCCTGGCCGCGCTGGACACCCGGCCGCGCGCCGGCCACCCCGCCCGCCTGCCCGCGCACGGGCCGTCCGGCGGCGATCCGGTGCGGGACGCCCTGGACATCGCCCGGCGGCTCGACGCGACGGCCGTCCGCGACGGCGACCGGATCGGCTGGCTCACCGTCGAGGTCGTCGACGCCGCGTCCCGCCGGGTCGCGCCCGCCGGTCTCGGCCTCTACGGCGGCCTGCCGGGCATCGGCCTGTTCCTGTCCTACCTGTCCGCCGTGACCGGCGAGCGGTGGGTCGCGGGGCTGGCCGAGCGGGTCGCCGACGAGGTCGTGCTGCGCTGCCGCGCGTCCGCGTCCGTGCCCGCCCTCGGCCCCCGCTATCACCTCGCCCACGCCGCCGCCGTGCACCGCCGCGCGGACCTGGCCGAGGCCGCCCGGGACGCGCCGCCGTCCGCGCCGTCCGGGCCCTGCGTGCTGGACGGCGAGGCCGGCGCGCTGCTGTCCGCGCTCGCCCTGCACGCCGTCCTGCCCTGCGCACCGGTGGCGGACGCGGCGCGGGCCGCCGGCGACCGGCTCCTCGCCATGGAGCCCGCCGGCCCCGGCTTCGGCTACGGCGCGCCCGGCGCGGCGGTCGCCCTCGACCGCCTGCACGGCCTGCTCGGCGACCCCCGCCACGCGGCCCGCGCGCGGGAGCTCGCCGACCCCGGCCCGGCGGCCGAGCCCGGCTGGTGCCAGGGCGCCGCGGGCACCGGCCTCGCCCTGCTGGAGCTCTCCGCCGCCGTGCCCGGCCTGGAGCGGTCCCTCGACGCTGCCGCGCGGACCGTCCGCGAGTCCGGCCCGGCGCCGGACGACGCGCTCTGCCACGGCGCGTCCGGGCTCGCGGAACTGCGCGCGGCCCTCGGCGAACCCGCCCCCCGCCCGTCCGGCGAACGGCGCACCGCCCTGCCCGCGCCCGCGCCCGGACTCCTCGCCGGCCTGTCCGGGATCGGCTACGGGCTGCTGCGCCGCGCGTTCCCCGCCGACGTGCCCCCGGTGCTCACGCTGGCGCCCCCGCACCCCTGAGCCATGCTCCCGTTCCCCCCGGAGGAGACGACATGACCGTGGACGTTCAGCCCGGCCTGCTCGCCATCGACGGCGCCGCGCCGGTGCGCACCGAACCCTGGCCGACCTACGACAAGGGCGACGTCTTCATCGGCGAGGACGACCTGGACGACGCGCTCGGCGCGATCCGGGACCGGCTCTACTTCCGCTACGACCACCGCCCGCACGCCGAGACGCAGACCGGCCGGTTCGAGCGGGACCTGTGCGCGTACTTCGGCGTCCCGCACGCCCTGGCCTGCGCCAGCGGCACCGCCGCGATCGCGCTCGCGCTGCTCGCCCTGGACCTGCCGCCCGGCTCCCTCGTCGCCTGCCCCGCCTTCACCTTCGCCGCGACGCCCAGCGCGATCCTGCTCGCCGGGCACCGCCCCGTCCTCGTCGAGTGCGACGACGACCTGCACATGGACGTGGCCGACCTGCGCCGCCGGCTCACCCCCGGCGTCCGCGCGATCGTCGTCGTGCACATGCGCGGGTTCGCCTCCGACATGGACGCGATCTGCGCGCTCGCCCGCGAGCACGGCGTCCCCGTGGTCGAGGACGCGGTGCCCGCGCTCGGCGCCCGGCTGAACGGCCGCCTCCTCGGCACCTTCGGCGACGCGGGCGCGTTCAGCACCCAGTCCGACAAGTCGCTCAACACCGGCGAGGGCGGGTTCCTGCTGGCCCGCGACCCGGCCGTGCACGCCCGCGCCGTCGTCTACTCCGGCGCCTACGAGGGCCGGATGGCGCGGCACTTCGACGGCCCGCCGCCGCCCGTCGACGACCTGGCCCTGCCGATCTTCAGCATGCGGATGGACGAGATCAGGGCCGCGCTCGCCCGCCCGATGCTGCGCCGCCTGCCCGACCGGCTCGCCGCGCACCGCCGCAACCACGACGACGTCGCGGCCCGGCTCGCCGGCGTGCCCGGCGTCGCGCCGCGCCGGCCGGTCGCCGACGGCGCCTACCTCGGCGAGGCGCTCGTGTTCCGGCTGCCCGGCGCCGGCGCCCGCGGCGCCGCGTGGACCGCCGCCGCGCTGCGCGCCGAGGGCATCGCCGCCCGCGCCCTCGGCGACCCCGGCGACACCAACGTCCGCGCCTTCTGGAACTGGCGGTTCCTGTTCCCGGACGCGGCGCGCGCCCGCGCCGAGTTCCCGGCCACGGCCGCGCGGCTCGACGAGGCGATCGACATCCCGCTGTCGGCGAACCTCACCGAGCGGGACCGCGACCACGTGGTCGCGGCCGTCCGCAAGGTCGTCGGCTCCGGCGCCGGGCGCCGCTGATGGTCCGCGTCCTGTACGTGACGGGCTGGTGCCGCAGCGGGACGACCCTGCTCGGCAACCTCCTCGGCGAGGTGCCCGGCGCCGTCCACGTCGGCGAGCTGCGCTACCTGTGGACGAACGGCGTCCTCGGCGAGGGCACCAACACGCTGTGCGGATGCGGGCAGGACATCCCGTCGTGCCCGCTGTGGAAGGCCGTCGTCGGGCGGCTCGCCGGCGACGACCCGGCCTGGCACGCCGAACGCGCCGTCCGGCGCCAGCGGGCCGCGCTGCGGACCCGGCACACCGGCCGCCGGCTCGCCGAGGCCCGCCGCCTCCGCGCCCCGCACCCGGCCGTCCGCGACCTCGCCGCCCTGTACGCGGCGATCGCGGACGAGACCGGCGCCGGGCTGATCGTCGACACCGGCAAGTTCCCCGCCGAGGCCGCCGCGCTGTGCGGAGCGCCCGGCGTGGACGCCCGCGTCCTGCACGTCGTCCGGGACCCGCGCGCCACCGCCGAGTCGTGGCGGCGGGCGAAGGAGTACATCCCGGCGATGGGCCCCGCCCGCAGCACCGCCTACTGGACGGGGTTCAACGCGGCGTCCGAACGCGTCGCCCGCGCGTTCCCCGGCCGGTGCCTGCGGCTCCGCTACGAGGACTTCGCCGCCCGCCCCCGCGCCGAGCTGGCACGGGTCATGCGGCACGCGGGCCTCGCCGGCGACCCGCCCGTCGACGCCGCGGGCACGGCCCGGCTCGGCGTCAACCACACCGTGACCGGCAACCCCGACCGGCTGCGGCGGGGCCCGGTCCGGATCCGGGACGACGACGCGTGGGTGCGCGCCCAGCCCGCGTCCGCCCGCGCCGTCGCCACCGTCCTCGCCGCGCCGCTGCTGGCCCGCTACGGCTACCCGCTGCGTCCCGCCCCCGCCCGGACCCCCGAGGAGCTCTGATGGATCTCGGACTGCGCGGCCGGGTCGCGCTGGTCGCCGCCGCGACCAGCGGCCTCGGCCTGGCCACCGCCCGCGAGCTCGCCGCCGCCGGCGCGGACGTCGCGTTCTGCGGCCGCGACCGGGCGCGGCTGGACGCCGCGGCCAAGGAGATCGACGCGGCCGGGCCGGGACACGCCGTCCCCGCTCGGCTCGACGTCCGCGACCACGCCGCCACCGCCGCCTGGGCGCGCGAGACCGCGGCCGCCCTCGGCGGGCTCCACGTCCTGGTCACGAACGCGGGCGGCCCGCCGTCCGGCCCCGCCCTCGGGTTCGGCGTCGACGCCTACCGCGACGCGGTCGAGCTGTGCGTGCTCTCGCACATCGCGCTCGTCCAGGCGGCCGTGCCGCACATGCGGGACGCGGGCTGGGGCCGCATCCTCATGATCGCGTCGGAGACGATGCGGCAGCCGGCGCCGGAGCTCGCGCTGTCCAGCACCGTGCGGCCCGCCCTCGCCGGGTTCGCCAAGTCGCTCGTCCGCGAACTGGGCCCCGCCGGGATCACGGTCAACGTCCTCGCGCCCGGCTACCACCGCACCCCGGCCGTGGACGCGCTCCTCGGACCCGACCGCGAGGCCGGCCTCGCCGGGATCGCCGCGGGCATCCCGCTCGGCCGGCTCGGCTCGCCCGCCGACTTCGGCGCGGCCGCCGCGTTCCTCGCGAGCGAGCGGGCCGGCTTCATCACCGGAACGACCCTGCTGGTGGACGGCGGCCTCAGCCAGGGCATCTGAGCGGGCCGCCGAGAAGGAGGCGCAGTGGAGTTCGACGACGTGCTCGCCGCGCGGCGGATGGTCCGCCGCTACCGGCCCGACCCCGTCCCCGCCGAGACCGTCGACAAGATCGCCGGGACGATCCGCCGGGCGCCGAGCGCCGGGTTCAGCCAGGGCCACCGCCTCGTCGTCGTCACCGACCGCGCGACGCGCGAGCGCGTCGCCGGGCTCGCCGAGGAGTCCCGCTACCCGGAGAAGTGGCTGTCGGTCGCGCCCGTGCTCATGGTGCTCGGCGTCCGCGAGGACGACTACCACGACCGCTACACCCGGCCCGACAAGCTCATCGACGGCGAGGAGCTGGATTGGCCCGCCCCCTACTGGTGGGTCGACTCGGGGGCGTTCCTCATGCTGATCCAGCTCGCCGCGATCGACGCGGGCCTCGCGGCCGGGTTCGCGACCGTCCGCCGCAAGGACGAGCTCAAGGCCCTGCTCGGCATCCCCGGCGACGTCGCCGTGGTGGGCGTCGTCACGATCGGCCGTCCCCGCGAGGACGCCGCGGCGCCGTCCGACACCGCCCGCCTGCGCTCGATGCGGAAACCCCTCGGCGACCTCGTCCACCACGAGACCTGGACGGACCCGCGCTAGAACCACGTCGTCGGCAGGCCGTGCGGCGGGCCGGACGCCCCGGAACGCGGGCCGCGCATCAGGGGAGCCGCGGCGAGCCTCTCAGATGGTGGACGCCGTCACGGGCGGTGGCGCGGAGTCAATAGGATCGTGGGCATGCTGCGCTGGTTGACCGCTGGGGAGTCCCACGGCCCGGCCCTCACCGCGATCGTGGAGGGGCTGCCGGCCGGCGTGCGCGTGACCTCGGGGGACATCGCCGAGGATCTGCGCCGCCGGCGGCTCGGGCACGGGCGGGGCGCCCGGATGAAGTTCGAGCAGGACGAGGTGGCGATCCTCGGCGGCGTCCGGCACGGGGTGACGCTCGGCGGGCCGGTCGCGATCGAGATCGGCAACACCGAGTGGCCGAAGTGGGAGACGGTCATGTCGGCCGACCCCGTCGACGCCGACGTCCTCGCCGCCCAGGCGCGCAACGCGCCGCTGTCGCAGCCGCGCCCCGGGCACGCCGACCTCGTCGGCATGCAGAAGTACGGCTTCGACGACGCCCGGCCGGTGCTGGAGCGGGCGAGCGCGCGGGAGACCGCGGCGCGGGTCGCGCTGGGCACGGTCGCCAGGGCGTTCCTGAAGCAGGCCCTCGGCGTGGACGTCCTCAGCCACGTGATCGCCCTCGGCGAGGTCGAGGCGCCCGACGGCGTCCTGCCCGGCCCCGGCGACCTCGCGCGGGTGGACGAGAGCCCGGTGCGCTGCTTCGACGCCGGCGCGTCCGCCGCGATGGTCGCGCACATCGACGAGACGAAGAAGGCCGGCGACACGCTCGGCGGCGTCGTGGAGGTCCTCGCCTACGGGCTCCCGCCCGGCCTCGGCAGCCACGTCCACTGGGACCGGCGGCTCGACTCGCGGCTTGCCGGCGTCCTCATGGGCATCCAGGCGATCAAGGGCGTGGAGCTCGGCGACGGGTTCGCCACCGCCCGGCGGCCCGGCTCGCGGGCGCACGACGAGATCGACGGGACGCCCGAGGGCGTCCGCCGCCGGACGAACCGGGCCGGCGGCGTCGAGGGCGGCATGACGACCGGCGAGGTGCTGCGGGTGCGGGCCGCGATGAAGCCGATCTCGACCGTCCCGCGGCGGCTCGACACCATCGACGTGAAGACCGGCGGGCCCGCCAAGGCGATCAACCAGCGCAGCGACGTCACCGCCGTGCCCGCCGCCGGGGTCGTCGCCGAGGCGATGGCCGCGCTCGTCCTCGCGGACGCGGCGGTGGAGAAGTTCGGCGGCGACTCCGCCGAGGAGACCGCGCGCAACCTGCGCGGATACCTGTCCTCCCTGACGATCAAGTGAGCGGGACCATGCGACCGAAGGCAGTCATCATCGGGCCGCCCGGCTCGGGCAAGACCACGATCGGCGGCGCGCTCGCCGCGCGCCTCGGCGTCGCGCTGCGCGACACCGACGCCGACGTCGAGGCCGCCGCGGGCAAGCCGGTCGGCGAGATCTTCATCGACGACGGCGAGGAGCGCTTCCGCGAGCTGGAGCGCGCCGCGGTCCGCGCGGCGCTCGCCGGGCACGAGGGCGTCGTCGCGCTCGGCGGCGGCGCCGTGCTCGCCGCCGAGACCCAGGAGCTCCTCGGCGGGCACACCGTCGTTTACCTGAAGGTCGGCCTCTCGGAGGCGATCAAGCGGGTGGGGCTCGCCTCCGCGCGGCCGCTGCTCGTGCTGAACCCGCGCAGCCAGATGCGCAAGCTCCTGGAGGAGCGCCTCCCCGTCTACGAGCGGCTCGGCACGGTGAGCGTCGACACCGACGGCCGCGACGCCGACGACATCGTCGAGGAGATCGCCAAGGCCCTGGGGGCGGCATGACCGGGCGGAGCGGGCGCGCGACCGCGGCCCCCGCCGGGGCTCGCGGGGAGGACGCGTGACGCGGGCGCGGGTGCACGTCGGCGGGGCCGACCCGTACGACGTCGTCATCGGGACGGGCGTCCTCGGCGAGCTGCCCGCGATGGTCGGCGACCGCGCCCGCACCGTCGCCGTCGTCCACGCCGAGGGCCTGCCGGAGATCGCGCGCCCCGTCGCCGGGGCCCTCGAACGGGCCGGCTACGCGGTGCACGCGCTGCCCGTCCCCGACGGGGAGGCGGCCAAGGAGGTCGGCGTGCTCGCCGGGCTCTGGTCGTCCTTCGCCCGGTCCGGGATGACCCGCACGGACGTCGTCGTCGGCGTCGGCGGCGGCGCCACCACCGACCTGGCCGGGTTCGCGGCGGCGTCGTGGCTGCGCGGGGTGCGGGCGGTCCTCGTCCCCACCACGCTGCTCGGCATGGTGGACGCGGCGGTCGGCGGCAAGACCGGCATCAACGTCCCCGAGGGCAAGAACCTCGTCGGCGCCTTCCACCCGCCCGCCGGCGTCCTGTGCGACCTGGCCACGCTGATGACGATGCCGCACGAGGACTACATCAGCGGCCTCGCCGAGATCATCAAGGCCGGCTTCATCGCCGACCCCGCGATCCTGGAGCTGGTCGAGGACGACCCGAAGGGCGCCGCGTCCCCGGACGGCCCGCACACCCGCGAGCTGGTCGAGCGCGCGATCCGGGTCAAGGCGGAGGTGGTCTCCGCCGACCTCAGGGAGAGCGGCCTCCGCGAGATCCTCAACTACGGCCACACCCTCGCCCACGCGATCGAGAAGGCCGAGGACTACCGGTTCCGGCACGGCCACGCCGTCGCGATCGGCATGGTCTACGCCGCCGAGCTGGCCCGCCTCGCCGGGCGGCTGCCCGCCGGGACCGTCCGGCGGCACCGCGACGTCCTCGCCTCGGTCGGCCTGCCGGTCTCCTACGCCGCCGACTGGGCCGGCCTGCGCGCCACCATGGCCATCGACAAGAAGTCGCGCGGCGCGACGCTCCGCTTCGTCGTCCTCGACGGCATCGCCGAGCCGGGCCGCCTCGAAGGCCCCGACGAGGCCCTGCTGGCCGCCGCCTACCGGGAGATCACCCCATGAGCCGCGTGCTCGTCCTGAACGGTCCCAACCTGCGGCGGCTCGGCGTCCGCGAGCCGGACAAGTACGGCACGACCAGCTTCGAGGAGCTCGTCGCCCTGTGCCGCGACACCGGCCGCCGCCTCGACCTGAGCGTCGAGGTCCGGCAGACCGACGACGAGGCGGAGATGGTCCACTGGGTCCACCAGGCCGCCGACGAGCGCATCCCGGTCGTGCTGAACCCGGCCGCGTTCACGCACTACTCCTACTCGCTGCGCGACGCCCTCGCCCAGCGCACCGCCCCGCTCATCGAGGTCCACATCACCAACCCGGCCGCCCGCGAGGAGTTCCGCCACACCTCCGTGGTCGCCGGCGTGGCGACCGGCACCATCGCGGGTTTCGGCGCGATGTCCTACGTCCTCGCCTTGCAGGCCGTCGCCGAACTGCTCGCCGAGAACCCCACCGCCTAGCCCGCGCGGCCCCCACCGCCCGGCACGCGCGCCGTCAGCCTTCCTGGACGGCGTTCCGGGTGAGGTCCTTCAGTTCGGCGACCACGTCGTCCAAGGGGGCCACGTCGCGGTGGGCGCGGCAGAGGATGGTGGCGCCCTCGACGGCGGAGACGATGAGGCGGGCGAGGCGCGCGGCGCGGTCGTCGGGGACGCCGGCGTTGCCGAGGCCGGTGGCGAGGGTGTCCTGCCAGCGGCCGAACACGGCCGCGGCGGCCGCGGCGAGCCGCGGGGCCTCGTCGTGGGACTCCACGGTGACCGCGACGACGGGGCAGCCCGCCCGGAACTCGCTCTTGACCAGCACCTGCCGCCACCAGCCGACGAAGGCGTCCACGGCGGAGGCCGCGTCGCCGCCCTCGGTGGCGGCGAGGATGCCCGCGTTGAGGAACTCCCCGGCGTAGCGGACGGCCTCCTCGGCGAGCTGCGCCTTGCCGTCCGGGAAGTGGTGGTAGATCGACCCGCGCGGGGCGCCGCTGTGCGCGATGACGTCGCGGAACCCGGTGCCGCTGTAGCCGCGCTCGCGGAAGAGGTAGGCGGCGCTGCGCACCATGCGTTCCCGGCTGTCGGTCCCCATGCCTCGATTATGACATTCATCATAGGGTGCTCGCATTGACCATGACGATCGTCATACAGAATTCTGCCTATGACGGACGTCCTACCGACGGCGGCTACTGGCAGGGGGCGCACGGTACGCCGGACCTGGAGGACCTCCCGCCCGATACCGGCGCGTAGGGTTCGCCCAGGGCACGGATGAAGGAGAGCTCGATGATCGACCTGCAGCGCGACGGGGACGTGTTCGTCCTGCGCTTCGACGCCGGCGAGAACCGGTTCGGCCCCGACTTCCTCGGTGCGGTCGAGGGCGCGCTCGACACCGTGGCGAAGAGCGACGGGCCCGCCGCGCTGGTCACCGTCGGCACCGGCAAGTTCTACTCCAACGGCCTCGACCTGGACTGGCTCGGCGCGAACCAGGACAAGTTCGCGGAGTACCTGGGCCGCGTCCACGCGCTGTACGCGCGCGTCCTGGAACTGCCGATGCCCACGGTCGCGGCGCTGAACGGGCACGCCTTCGCCGGCGGCGGGATGCTCGCCCTCTGCCACGACTTCGCCGTCATGCGGACGGACCGCGGCTACTTCTGCCTGCCCGAGGTCGACCTCGGCATGAGCTTCACCCCCGGCATGAACGCGCTCATCAAGGGGCGGCTGCCGGGGGCGACCGCGCACGAGGCCATGCTCACCGGCCGCCGGTACACCGCCGAGCAGGCGCGGGACGCCGGGATCGTCCAGCATCTCGCCGCCGAGGACGAGGTCCTGCCGGCCGCCGTCGGACTCGCCGCGGCGTCGGCGGGCAGGAACGGCACGACCGTCGCCAAGATCCGCGGCGACCTGTACCGGCCGGTGCTGGACGCGCTGCACGGTCCCGCCCTGGGCTGACGGCCCGGCGGCGGAGTAGGGTCACGTTCGACTGGAATCGGATTCGGTTAGGGAGAGGATGCTCGATGCGCATCGGGATGGCGCTCAGCTACTCGGGCGGTTTCAAGGAGACCGTCGAGGAGCTGTCCGACTACGAGAAGGCCGGCCTCGACATCGTCTACGTCGCGGAGGCCTACAGCTTCGACGCGGTGAGCCAGATGGGCTACATCGCGGCCAAGACCCGGCGGCTGGAGATCGCCTCCGGCATCCTGAACATCTACTCCCGCACGCCCACCGCGATGGCGCAGACCGCCGCCGGCCTGGACTACGTGTCGGACGGGCGGTTCACGCTCGGCATCGGCGCGTCCGGCCCGCAGGTCATCGAGGGCTTCCACGGCGTCCCCTACACGGCGCCCCTCGGCCGCACCCGCGAGGTCATCGAGATCTGCCGCAAGGTGTGGCGGCGGGAGCGGCTCCAGCACGACGGCAGGCACTACAAGCTGCCGCTGCCCGAGGGCCAGGGCACCGGCCTCGGCAAGCCGCTGAAGCTCATCAACCACCCGGTCCGCGCCGACATCCCGATCCTGGTCGCCGCGATCGGCCCGAAGAACGTCGAGCAGACCGCCGAGATCGCCAACGGCTGGGAGCCGATCTTCTACATGCCGGAGAAGGCCGCGGACGTGTGGGGCGCCTCCCTCGCCGCCGGCAAGGCCAAGCGCGACCCGGCGCTCGGCGAGCTGGACGTCGTCGGCCAGGCCGCGCTCGCCATCGGCGACGACGTGCAGGGCTACCTGGAGTTCGGGCGCCCGATGGCCGCGCTCTACATCGGCGGCATGGGCGCCAAGGGCAAGAACTTCTACAACGACCTCGCCCGCCGCTACGGCTTCGAGAAGGAGGCCGAGGAGATCCAGGACCTGTACCTGGACGGCAAGAAGGACGAGGCCGCCGCGAAGGTCCCGCAGGAGCTGCTGGAGAAGATGTCGCTGATCGGGGCCGAGGGCCACGTCCGCGAGCGGCTCGCCGCGATGAAGGAGTCGGGGATCACGACGCTGAACGTGTCCCCGATCGCGGGCGACCACAAGGGCCGGCTCGCCCTGATCGAGAAGGTCAAGGAGATGGCCGCCGAAGTGTGAGCGGTGCGCACGTGTGAGCGGTGCGCACGAGGACGGGTGGGCGAACGGGCGGCGTGCCGGGCACGCCGCCCGTCGCGCGCCTCAGAGCGCCGCGTGCACTTCCCCGGCGACGCGCTCGCCGGAGCGGACCGCGCCGTCCATGTAGCCCGTCCAGTAGTCGGACGTCTCGGTGCCCGCCCAGTGGATCGGCCCGCAGGGGGCGCGCAGCGCCGGGCCGAACGCGGTGAGCGCGCCGGGCGGGGCGACGCCGACCGGCCCGCCGCCGCTCCACATCTCGTTGTCCCACCGCTGGAACGCCGTGATCCTCGGGGCGGCGGCCTTGTCGCCGAACAGCTTGGTGAACGAGTCGAGGCCCGCGGCCCGGACGTCGTCCGCGGACGCGCCGTCCAGCCTGCGGATGTTCGCCTGGTTCATGAAGCCCATCAGGATGCCGCGCGACCCGTCCGGCGGGCTGTTGTCGAACGTCGCGTCGATCGCGCCGCTGTCGGCGACCGCCTGCCCGGTCAGCCCGTCCGCCCGCCAGAACGGCGTGTCGTAGACGCCGACGAACTTGGCGATCGAGCCCATCGGGTACCGCTGCATGAGCTGCGCCCGGCCCGCCGGCAGCCCCGGCGAGTAGTCGATCCGCCCGGCGATCGCCGGGGACATCGCGACGACGACCCGCTTCGCCGACACCGTGACCCCGTCCGCGGTGACGGTGACGCCGCCCGCGCCGGCCGCGATGGACCGCACCGGCGCGTTGTAGCGGATGATGTCGCCGAGCCGCGCCGCCAGCCGGACGGGCACCTCCTGCGAGCCGCCGACGAACCGGGACTCCTGCGCGCCGTCCTTGGTGTTGATCAGCCGGTCGATCGTCCCGGGGGTGCTCTCGTTGCCCGCCGCGGCCGCGTAGTGCAGCAGGTACAGCAGCGAGATCTCCTGCGAGCGCATCGACAGCGTCGAGGAGGCGAACGCGTCCATCAGGAACCGCGCGCCGCTGCTCAGCGAGTTGGACCGCGACCAGGTGTGGAACGTCTGGGCGTCCCACTCCTCGGCCTTCGCCGCCTTCCACGGCTCGCCGACCGGCACCTCCGCGATCATGCCGCCGAGCTTGAGCAGCGCCAGCTCCAGGTCGATCACTCCCCAGTCCGGCGGGACCGCGCCGAGGAGGCCGTCGGTGGCGTACAGGGACCGCTTGCCGTTGCGGTAGTAGACGTTCTTGCCCTCGTTGTTGGTCTTGAACGTCGCGACGCCCATGTCCCGGGCGAGCGCGGCGATGCGGTCCTGCGTCGGGCCGATGAACTCGGCGCCGCCCTCGCTGGTGGTGCCGTCGCCGAGCGGCAGCCCGTACACGCGCCCGCCGGGCCGCTCCCGGGCCTCCAGCACGATCACGGACCGGCCGGCCGCGACGAGGTCGCGGGCGGCGGTGAGGCCGGACAGGCCGGCCCCGACGATCACCACGTCGGCGCCGAGGGGGGCGGTGCGGGCGGCGGCGGACGGCGCCGCGGCGGCGGAGGCGACCGCACCGGCGGCGGTGAGCGCGCCCGTGCCGAGCAGTCTGCGGCGGCTGACTCGGGTCAAGGGGAATCCCTCCTGGGGGGAAGACCGTGCGGGGGGACGGAAGATTCACACGGTCGGTCACGCTAGGCCAGCCCTCACGGCAAAGTCGAGGGTTCTTCATGTTTCGTGACCGCGTCGAGACGGCCCTCACCGCGCCCCCCGGGCGATCCTCTAGAGTCCTGACCATGGGGGAGACGCACATCGCGCGACGCCGCCGGCTGGCCGCGCTCGTCGCCGAGCGGGACGCCGGCGCCCTGCTGGTGACCCGGCTCGTCAACGTCCGGTACCTGACCGGCCTCGACAGCTCCCGGGCGGCGCTGCTCGTCCCGGCCGACGGCCCGGCCGTCCTCGCGACCGACGGCCGGTACGCCGGCATGGCCGCCGAGGTCTGCCCGGAGCTGCCCGTCGTCGTCGACCGGCAGGTCGCGGAGGCGCTGCTGGCGCGGGCCGCCGCGGACGGCCGGTCCCGGATCGGCTTCGAGGCCCACGACCTGACCGTCGAGCACCACGCCGCCCTCCTCGACGAGGCGGAGAGGCTCGACACGGCGATCGAGCCGGTGCCGCTCGGCCGCCTCGTCGAAGAACTCCGCATGGTCAAGGACGAGGAGGAGATCGCCCTCCTGCGCGAGGCGTGCGCGATCACCGACCGCGCGTTCGAGGCCGTCCTCCCCGAGATCCGCGCCGGGGTCACCGAGCGGGCCGTCGCGGTCGCGCTCGAACGGGCCATGGTCGACTCCGGCGCCGAACGCCCCGCCTTCGAGTCGATCATCGCGTCCGGCCCGAACGGCGCCGTCCCGCACCACCACCCCGGCGGCCGCGAACTGGAGCGCGGCGACCTCGTCACCATGGACTTCGGCGCCCTGTACGGCGGCTACCACGCCGACATGACCCGCACCGTGGCCATCGGCGAGCCCGCCGGCTGGCAGCGCGACCTCTACGACCTCGTCCACCTGGCGCAGCGCGCCGGACTGGACGCCGCCGTCCCCGGCGCCGAGACCAAGGAGGTCGACGCCGCCGCCCGCGAGATCATCGCCGCGGCCGGGCACGGCGGGGCGTTCCCGCACGGCCTCGGGCACGGCGTCGGCCTGGAGATCCACGAAGCGCCGCTCATGGGGTACGACAAGACCGGTAAACTCATGGTTCGAGTTCCGATCACAGCGGAGCCTGGGGTCTACCTCACCGGCCGGGGCGGCGTCCGCATCGAGGACACGTTCGTGGTCCGCGCGGACGGCCCGGAGCTCCTCACCACGACTACCAAGGACCTGCTCGTCCTGTAGACGCGCGGGTCCGCGACCGGGAGAACTGCCAGTGGCGACGACGAACGACCTGAAGAACGGCATGACGCTGAACATCGACGGCCAGCTGTGGACCGTCCTGGAGTTCCAGCACGTCAAGCCAGGCAAGGGCGGCGCGTTCGTCCGCACCAAGCTCAAGAACATCCTGTCGGGGAAGGTCGTCGACAGGACCTTCAACGCCGGCACCAAGGTCGAGGTGGCGAGCGTCGACAAGCGCGAGATGCAGTACCTCTACCGCGAGGGCGAGGACTTCGTCTTCATGGACACCGAGACCTACGACCAGCCGCACATCCCGGCGACCGTGGTCGGCGACGCCTCGAACTACCTGCTCCCCGAGCAGAACGCCGTGATCGCCTTCAACGACGAGAACCCGCTGTACGTCGAGCTGCCCGCCGCCGTCGTGCTGGAGATCACCGAGACCGAGCCCGGCCTGCAGGGCGACCGCTCCACCGGCGGCAGCAAGCCCGCCACCGTCGAGACCGGCGCGCAGGTCCAGGTGCCGCTGTTCATCACCACCGGCGAGAAGATCAAGGTCGACACCCGCTCCGGCGAGTACCTCGGCCGCGCCTGAGATGGCGGCGCGCACCAAGGCACGCAAACTCGCGCTGGACATCCTGTTCGCCGCCGAACTGCGGGAGGAGGAGCCGACCGCGGTGCTCGCGGCGCGGGGCCGCCCGAACCAGGACGAGCTGGCCGAGTTCCCGCACGCCGTCCGGCTGATCGAGGGCGTCCAGGCGCACCGGGAGCGCATCGACGAGCTGCTCTCCACGTACGCGACCGGCTGGACGCTGGAGCGGATGCCGGTCGTCGACCGCAACATCCTCCGGATGGGCACCTACGAGCTGCTGTGGGTCGACGACGTCCCGGACGGCGTCGCCGTCAGCGAGGCCGTCGGGCTGGCGACCGAACTGTCCACCGACGAGTCCCCCCGCTTCGTCAACGGCCTCCTCGCCCGCCTCCAGCAGCTGAAGCCGTCGCTGAGTCTCTAGCCCCTGGGGGGCGACCCCCCTGGAACCCCCGCCACGAGCCGGTCGATCCTCGCACCACGGTTTTCGGGGGCTGTGACCGTGCGGGTTCGTGTCGTGCGGTCGCCCGGCTCGGCGGGCATGCCCGCTGCGCTCGCAGAGCTCGCTCCGCGTGCCTGCCCGTGGGGCCGCTCAGGTCTGTGCGACGTTCACGCCTGGTCCAAGAGAGGACATTGCGACCCGTCCCGCGATATAGGGGGCCGGCGCGTCGCTGTCGGGGCTCGCTGGGTTCGTGAAGGTTGAACGGGGTCGCCTGCGGTGGTGGGTGTCGCGGCGGCTGCGGGGGGGGGGGGATTGCTTTGTGCGGGCGTGCGGGGCTGCTTCGCCTGCCCGCCCTTGATCGGCGGCCAAGGTCGGAGCGCCGGGGTTCGGTGTCCGGCGTTCCCCGGGGCGGGGGGCGGCTAGGCTGGGCCGGGATGAGCGACGTTAGGGGAGCGGCCGTGACCGGCCGGCGACAGAAGCGTGCGCGCGGCAGCGGCCGGGTGCGCAGCGCCGTCCTGTGGGACGCCCTGCGCACCGTGCTCGGCCGCATCACCCCCGAGGCCGGCCCGCGCGACGTCGTGGACGTCGGCGGCGGCACCGGCGGGTTCGCGGTCCCGCTCGCCGAGCTGGGGCACCGGGTCACCGTGGTCGACGCCAATCCGGACGCCCTCGCCGCGCTGGAGCGCCGCGCCGCCGAGTCCGGCGTGCGGGTCCGGGCCGTGCAGGGCGACGCCGTCGACCTGCCCGACCTGCTCGGCCGCGACGCCGCCGACCTCGTGCTGTGCCACAACGTCCTGGAGTTCGTCGACGAGCCCGGCGCGGCGATGGCCGCGCTGACCGGCGTGGTCCGGCCGGGCGGATCGGTCAGCGTGCTGGCCGCCGGGCAGGTCGCCGCCGCGCTGCACCGCGCCGCGGCCGGGCACTTCGACGACGCGCGGCGGGTGCTGACCGACCCGTCCGGACGCTGGGGCGAGGGCGACCGGATGCCCCGCCGCTTCACCCGGGAGACGCTGTCGGCGCTGGTCCGCGGCGCGGGCCTGCGGGTCGCCGAGCTGCACGGCGTCCGCATCTTCGCCGACCTGGTGCCGAGCGGCCTGCTCGACGGCGACGCCGACTCGGCCGACGCGCTGATCGCGCTGGAGGCGGTCGCCGCCGTCCACCCCGTCCTGCGGGACCTGGCCGCCCAGCTGCACCTGGTGGCCGACAAGCCGGCCGAGTAGCACCCGTGA
Source organism: Actinomadura sp. GTD37 (assembly GCF_041951365.1). NCBI lineage: Bacteria > Bacillati > Actinomycetota > Actinomycetes > Streptosporangiales > Thermomonosporaceae > Actinomadura > Actinomadura sp. GTD37. Next base: position 532,710 of record NZ_JBGNUS010000002.1, on the reverse strand, counting down.
GCCGCAAGCAGCAGCTGCACCGGCCGGGGCCGCAGCCCGGGCCGCCCGCCGACGACACCGGATGCGCCGTCCTGCACGTCGACATGGACGCGTTCTTCGTCAGCGTCGAACTGCTCGAACGCCCCGAGCTGCGGGGCCGTCCCGTCGTCGTGGGCGGCGCCGGGCCGCGCGGGGTGGTGTCCGCGGCGTCCTACGAGGCCCGGACGTTCGGCGTGCACTCGGCGATGCCGATGACGCGGGCGCGGCGGCTGTGCCCGCAGGCGGTCGTGCTCCCGGTCAGCCACGGCAAGTACTCCCGCGTCTCCGCCGCCGTGTTCGAGATCTTCCGCTCGGTCACCCCGCTGGTGGAGGGCCTCTCCCTGGACGAGGCGTTCCTCGACGTGGCGGGCGCCCGGCGGCGGCTCGGCCGCCCCGCCGAAATCGCCCGGATGATCCGCGAGCAGGTCCGCGACCAGCAGGGCATCACCTGCTCGGTCGGCGTCGCGAGCACCAAGTTCATCGCCAAGCTGGCCTCCACCCTGTGCAAGCCCGACGGGCTGCTCGTGGTGCCCGCCGGCGGCGCCGTCGACTTCCTGCACCCGCTCCCCGTCGCGTCCCTGTGGGGCGTCGGGGAGCGGACGGAGGAGCATCTCACCAGGCTCGGCCTCCGGACGGTCGGCCAGCTCGCCCAGGTGCCGCTGGCCACGCTCCAGCGCGAGCTGGGCAACGCGATGGGCGCGCACCTGCACGAGCTGGCCTGGGGACGCGACCCGCGCGAGGTCGTCCCGCACACGCCCGACAAGAGCATCGGCGCCGAGGAGACGTTCGACACCGACGTCGACGACCCGGAGGCCATCCGCCGGTCCCTGCTGGGGCTGGCGGAGAAGACCGGCGAGCGGCTGCGCGCCGGCGGGAACGCCGGTCGGACGGTGAGCGTCAAACTGCGGATGGCGAACTTCAAGACGATCACCCGGGCGCGCACGCTGAGCGAGCCGACCGACCTCGCCCGTGTGATCTATGTCACAGCCTGCGAGCTGTACGAGGCAGCCGGGCTGGAACGGGTACGACTCAGACTGGTCGGAGTACGGGTCGAGAACCTGTGCCCCGCCGGCGAGGCCCCCCGTCAGCTCGCCTTCGACGAGCCGGAACACGGCTGGCGTGAGGCCGAACGTGCCATGGACCAGGTCGCGCACCGGTTCGGCCGCGGCGCCGTCCGTCCCGCCGCGCTGGTGCGGCGCGCGGTGGACGGTGACGGACGTGACGGCAGGGACGGAAGACAATGAAAGAAGGCTGTGGGGTGACCGGCACCGGGCCCTCGACGGGCCGTTCGCTTTCGTACGCTCGACAGTGCTCGTATTCTGGGCATATCACCGTTGACGTTCGCGTCCCGCATCGGATACCCCGTCGCGGAGCTGTCGTTGGGAGGTGCCGTGCCGCTCTCTGAGCACGAGCAGCGCATGCTCGAACAGATCGAATCGGCTCTGTACGCCGAGGATCCGAAGTTCGCTCACGCGGTTCGCTCGACCAACCCCCAGGTCCATTACAAGCGCCGGATCGTCAAGGCCGCCCTCGGCTTCGTCGTGGGAGTCTGCGCCCTGATGGCCGGTCTTGTGATCAACGAGGGCACGGTCACCATCGCGATCAGCGTGACCGGTTTCCTGCTGATGGTGGTGTGCTGCGTCTGGGCGTTGACGAGCTGGAAGCGGATGACCGGCATCGGGAACGAGTCCGCCCGGAGCACGGGCGGCCGCCCGTCCCGCCCGGCCAAGGCGGGCTTCATGGAGCGCATGGAAGAGCGCTGGCGCCGCCGCACCGAAGGCGACTGAGCGGAGCTCCAGGCTCCAGCGGAGCGGAGGGTGGCGCTCCGTCTCGCGCGGTGGAGTCTGGGGGTCGTTCCCAGAGGTGATGCTTTGCGACGTCTGGGGCGGGGCTTCGGCGGAGGGTGGCGTTCAGTCCTGCGGGTCGGGGGTCTGGGGGTCGTTTCCCAGGAGTGATGTTGTGCGGCGTTTGGAGCGCCGTCGTCCGCTCGGTGTGACCATCCGGTACGGATGATCGTCCCGGCCTTGGGGAGGCCGGGACGAACGCGTGTCCGGGGGTGCCCGCCGGGTCTACTTGCGGCGGAGGCGGGCGGGCAGGTCGTTCAGGCGGTTGGCTGCGTCCAGGGCGCGGTCTCCGGCGGTGCGCAGCACGGTGCGGGTCTGGGTCACCGTCGAGGGCGGCAGCAGGCGGGCGCGCCAGCGTGCCCGGCGGCCCACGGACGCCGCGAACGACTCCCGGACGGTCCGCACGTCGGCGCGCAGCCGCTCCACCGGCTCGGCGGAGCGGGACCGGGAGTAGCGGGCCAGTTCCTCGGCGCGGGCGATGCGGGTGAGGGCCTGCGCGCCCGCCGCGTCCAGTTCGAGCAGCTCGCCGAGGCGCCGCGCGGTGGCGCGCGGGGAGTCGCTCGCCCGCCATTCGAGCCCGTGGTCGAGCGCGTCGGCGCGCATCTCCTGCCACGCGGCGTGCGCGGCCCGGGCCGGGTCGGGCGCCCCGGTCCGTCCACCGATCGGGGCCCCGGACGCCGGGTCGGGGCGCCGCGCCCGCCGCCCGTCGGGGCCGCCGGACGCCGGGCCGGGCGGCCCCGCCCGCGACCCGGCCCGCGCCCCGGGCGACGGCGCGGACGGCGCGGCCAGCGCGGCCCAGCGGCGGCGCCGGGTGAACCTCCGCAGCGTCATCGGGACGGCCAGCAGCAGCAGCGCCAGCAGCGCGCCCGCCAGCCACGGCGTCGCGGAGAACCCGCCCTCCTCGTCGTCCTGCGCGGCGGTGGCGCCGCCGGCGCCCTCGTCGTCGCGGTGCCGGGCGCCCGTGCTGGGCGCGGCGGTCGCCCCGGCGTCGGGGGAGGAGGCGTCCGGCGCCTGCCCGGTCGCCCCGTCGTCGTCGCCGCCGGTGCTGACGGCCGGCTGGCTGTAGGACGGCGCGACGGCGGTGCCCTGCCCGGCGGCCCCCGACGGCGTCGGCTCGAACCGCACCCAGCCGGTGCCCTGGAAGTACAGCTCCGGCCACGCGTGCGCGTCCCGCGACCGGACGACCCACTCGCCCGGCCTGACCTCGCTGCCCGGCGTGTACCCCATGGCCACCCGGGACGGGATGCCGAGGATCCGGGCCAGCAGCGCCATCGACGCGGCGTACTGCTCGCAGTAGCCGCGCTTGCTGTGCAGCAGGAAGTCGACGAGGTCGCTGCCGTGCTGCGGCGCCCGCGCGGACAGGTCGTAGGTGAACCCGCCGGTGGAGGTGAACCAGCGCTGCAGCCGCACCGCCTGCGTGAGCGCGGTCGCCGACCCCGCCGTCACCTGCTCGGCGAGCCTCCTGACCTCCTGCGGGATGTTCTTGGGCACCGCCGTGTAGTGCGCGACGACGTCGGCCGGGTAGCCGCTCGCGGCGGCGAGCTGCCCGCTGGTCGGGTCGGCGCGCACGCTCTCCACGCTGTAGGAGCGGCCGCCCGCCGAGTCGCGCAGCGAGTAGAGCATCAGCGACGACGGATGCACCCGCCAGTCGCCTTTGATCGACACGCTGGTCGGCGCGTACGGCACCGGCAGGAACGTCATGTTCCGGACCTCGGGCCGCACAGCGACCTTGGTCGTCACCTTGTGGACGCGTCCGAGGGACAGCCCCGGCGGCGGCGGGAGCGTCCGCCCGTAGCCCAGCCTGTCCTTGGAGCTGCTCTTCAGCGGGCTGTAGGTCCACCGGTCGCCGTCGAACCGGTCGAGGGCGTAGAGGCGCAGGTAGTCGGGGCCGTCCGGGTCGTCGGTCCGGTAGGTGAGGACGACCGAGTCGTCCAGCCGGGTCAGCTCCCGCTTCAGGCTGACGAGCGGGTCGGGCGTGGTCACCGTCCGCGTGCCCTCGCCGGCGGCGCCGCCCAGGCCGAACACGCCGCGCGGCTGCAGGCCCGGCACGGCGGCCGGCAGCAGCACCGCGACGGCGACCGCGCCGACCGCGATCCGGCGGCCGCTCGCCGCCAGCGCCGCCGGGTCGGGCCGCGCCGCCGCCTCGCCCGGACGCGGTTCCGCCCCCGCCATCGGGACGTCGCGGGGACGGCTGTGCGTGGTGACCATGCGGCCCCACCCGCCGACCTTCTCGCGGGAGTCGGCCATCAGCAGGCCGAGGAAGCCGAGCGCGCCGGCGCCGAACGCCAGCCAGCCGACCCCGTCCTCGCGGACGGCGGCCGGCACGCTGTACATGGCGAGCAGCGGCAGCCCGGCGGGCGCGGTGCGGTGCAGCCGGACGGCGAGCAGGTCGACCAGCACCGCGACCAGGCCGATCCCGGCGGCGGTCAGCATCGCGATGCCGGGCAGCAGCGGGACCGGCGCCGCGTACCGGTTCGCGGCCCGCCAGCCCTCCCCGGAGAGGTCCCCGAGGTGGTGCAGCGAGTCCGGGGACGGGATGAACACCAGCCACGCCCTGCCGGCGGCGTACACGAGATTGAGGTAGAGCAGCAGCGCCGCCAGCCCGAACACGAGGTTCATCAGGGCGGGCATCCGCAGCCGCCGGGCCAGCAGCCCGCCGCCCGCGACCGCGAGCACCGCGCCGAACCCGGCCCAGAACCAGCCGGCCCTCTCGAACAGCGGGTAGAGGCCGAGCGAGCCGGTGAGCGTCGCCGCCCCGGCCATGGCGGTCATCCGGATCCTCATGCACCGTCCCTGACGAAGTCCTCGCCGGCCTTCCCGGCCGCCGTCCACGCTCGGGCGAGCTCCGCCGCGGACCGGACCGGCAGCACCCGCCACCCCGCCGCGCGCAGCAGCCCCGCGGCCTGCGCACCGCCCGCCGCGCCGGCGTCCGCGCCGCCGTCCGCCTGCGCGGGTCCGCCCTCGACGAGCACCGCGACGCAGGTCCCGGCGCCGCGCCGCACCGCCGCCACCGAGCGGGCCTCCTCGGCGGACAGGGCGCCGAACACCGCGACGATCAGCCCGTCGCGCTCCCGGCCGCCGCCCCGGGCGCCGCGCAGCGCGGCCAGCCCCGCCGACAGCGAACCGCCCTTGGACGTGCGGGCCACCGCGAGCGCGTCGAGCAGCAGCCCCTCGAACGCGCCCTCGGACGGCGCGGTCGGCAGCGCCTCACCGGCGTCGGTGAAGTACCGCAGGCTCATCCCCGTCCGGACGAGGTGCACCCCGATCGACGCGGTCGCCGACACGGCCTGCTCGAACGAGCCGCCCAGCCCCTCGCCCCAGTGCGCCGCGCGGCGGGTGTCGAGGAACAGCGTCCCGCTGCTCTGGAAGTGCTGCTCCTCGCGCCGCACCATCAGCTCCCCGTGCCGGGCGGTGGACCGCCAGTGCACGCGGCGCAGGTCGTCGCCGTGCCGGTACTCGCGGGGCGCGACGTCGTCCTCGCCCGCCGCGGAGACCGCGCGGGCGACGCTGTCGCCGCCGCCCGTCCACGCGCCCGACAGCCGGCCGTGCGGCAGCGGGACGATCCGCGGCGTCACCGTGAGGGTGTCGGACAGGCTGAACGAGCGCACCAGCTCCACCATCCCGAACGGGTCGGCGAGCCGGACCGTCAGCGGCCCGACGCGGTAGCGCCCGCGCACGTCCGACCGGATCCGGTAGCCGAGCTGCCGGGAGCCGTGCGACTCGATCCGGTCCAGCACGAACCGGGCCCGGCCGCCGAGCGCGTAGGGGACCCGGTCCTCGACCATCAGCAGCCCGCTGGGCAGCCGCGACACGTTCTCCAGCCGCAGGTCGACGCGGGCCTCGCGGCCGACCGGCAGCCGCGCCGGGTCGAGCCGCCGCGCGCACGCCAGCCGGTACCTGGTCCGCGACACGGCGAGCATGCAGAGCAGCGGCAGCACCAGCACGAGCACCCCGGCGCGCAGCAGGTCGCGCTCGCCGAGGACGACCGCGCACACGATCGCGGTGGCGCCGGCGGCCACGAAGGACCGCCCGCGCGTGGTGAGGCCGGCCAGCGCGCGTCGCACCGGTCACTTCCCGGGGGAGGGCACCGGCAGCCGCTTGACCAGGTCGGCGACGACCTGCTCGGGGCGGCGCCGCTCCACCTGCGCCTCCGCGGTCGGCAGCAGCCGGTGCGCGAGGACGGGGACGGCGAGGTCCTGGACGTCGTCGGGGACGACGTAGTCGCGGTCGTCGAGCGCCGCGTACGCCCGCGCGGCCCGCACCAGGTGCAGCGTCGCCCGCGGGGACGCGCCGAGCCGCAGGTCGGGGTGCTTGCGGGTGGCGGCGACGAGGTCGATGGCGTACTGCCGCACCGGCTGCGCGACGTGCTGGCGCCGCACCACCTCGATGAGCTCGCGGACGTCGGCGGCGTGCGCGACGGGGGTGAGCCGGTCGAGCGGGGACGCCTGGCCGTGCGTGTCGAGCATCTCCATCTCGGCGGCGGAGTCGGGGTAGCCCATCGAGATGCGGGCGGTGAACCGGTCGCGCTGCGCCTCCGGCAGCGGATAGGTGCCCTCCATCTCGACCGGGTTCTGCGTGGAGATCACCATGAACGGCGGCTCCAGCGCGTAGGTGGTGCCGTCCACCGTGACCTGGCGTTCCTCCATGCACTCCAGCAGCGCCGACTGCGTCTTCGGGGACGCCCGGTTGATCTCGTCGCCGACCACGATGTTGGCGAACACCGGCCCCGGCTTGAACTCGAACTCGCGGAGCTCCTGGTTATAGGCGCTGACCCCGGTGATGTCGCTCGGCAGCAGGTCGGGGGTGAACTGGACGCGCCGCACCGAGCAGTCGACCGAGCGCGCGAGGGCCTTGGCGAGCATCGTCTTGCCGACGCCGGGCACGTCCTCGATCAGCAGGTGCCCCTCCGCGAGCAGCACCGTGAGCGCGAGCCGCACCGCCGAGGGCTTGCCCTCGATCACCGACTCCACCGCGTCGCGGATCTTGTTCGCGACGCGGGCGAGCCCGTCGAGCCCGCGGTCGGGCCCCTCGCCTCCCGACGCGCGGCGGCGGGCAGGGCGGGGTGCCGGGGGGTCGGTCTCCATGAACGACTCGCCGTGCGTACCTACTGCCACCAAACCCTCCTCAGCCGTTCCACCCGACAGTACGTCGTCGGAAGGCCCGTCGCGATGTTCATGGGGAACGCGAGCCCATTGTGCTCCACGGTGCGGACGGCGGACGCCGTCCGGCCCTGCGGGCCCGCCCTCCACCGCGCTTCTCCACCGCGTTCCACCACCGTGCTCCACCCCTGCGCTCCACCACGATCGGCCGGCGTCCGCCGCGGCCCGCGGAAACACGTCCCGCGGTGTTCCGCGACGGTCCGGCACGCGGAGCGGGGGCCGCTGGGCCCCACTCCGCACCACCCCCGCTGACCTGCGGTTTCGTTCGTGGAATTCGCCCACGGCAGGTGTTTTTCTTGTTGACGGTGGGGAAGAGTGGAGTAGAGTGGGGCGCCGTGGGGGCGGTAGCACCCCATGCGGCGCGGGAGGTGGGGCCGGTGTTCCTCGGCACCCATTCGCCGCGCCTCGACGACAAGGGACGACTGTTCCTGCCGGCGAAGTACCGCGAGGAGCTGTCGGGGGGATTGGTGATCACGAAGGGCCAGGAACGCTGCCTGTACGTCTTCCCCATGGCGGAGTTCCAGCGGATTACCGAGGCTCTGCGTGCCGCGCCGGTCACGGAGAAGGCGGTCCGGGGCTACAGCCGGGTCTTCTTCGCCGGCGCCTCCGACGAGGTACCGGACAAGCAGGGCCGCGTCACGATTCCCCCGCCGCTGCGCAAGTACGCGGGGCTCACCCGCGACTGCGCGGTCATCGGGGCCAACACGCGTCTGGAGATCTGGGACTCCCAGGCATGGGAGACCTACCTGGAGCAGGAGGAGCAGACGTTCTCCGACGTCTCCGAGGAGGTGTTGCCAGGGATCCTCTGAGCGAAGACTCGTCGGTCCGTTGACCGGCTATGGCCCACGTTCGGCCAGGTCTCCAGCCGCTCTCCGAGCCGGCTGGCGCAGCTTCCCCGGTGCCAGGCGGCGACCCCCCGCGGAAACGCGGTGATCTTCCTCTAGGGCAGCGGATGGGGACCTGGCCGGGCGAGGCCGCCGCCGGGGGCACGGAAACGGTCCGGTCCGGCGATGCCACACAAGTCCGCGAGCGAGGTGGCAGTACAGGGGGGTGAAGCATGGACGCAGGCGACCACGCGTCCGAGAGCGCCGACCGCACGGCCGGCGACCGGGGGCAGGACGGCGGCCACGTGCCGGTCATGCTCGACCGCGTCCTGGACCTGCTCGTCCCCGCCGCGGAGGCGGTCACCGGCCGCGACCCCGTCTACCTCGACGGCACGCTCGGCATGGGCGGCCACGCCGAGGCGATGCTGCGCGCCGTCCCGCGGCTCCGGCTCATCGGCCTCGACCGCGACACCGTCGCGCTGGAGCGCTCCGCGCGGCGGCTCGCGCCCTTCGGCGACCGGGTGACGCTGGAGCACGCCGTCTACGACGGCATCCCGGCGGTGCTGCGCCGGCTCCGCGTCCGCGCGGTGGACGCCGTCCTGTTCGACCTCGGGGTGTCCTCGCCGCAGCTCGACGAGGCCGGCCGCGGCTTCGCCTACTCCTACGACGCGCCCCTCGACATGCGGATGGACCGCACCCAGCGCCTCACCGCCGCCGAGGTCGTCAACGGCTACCCGCCCGCCGAGCTCGCCAGGATCCTGCGCGAGTACGGCGAGGAGCGGTTCGCCCAGCGGATCGCCTCGGCCATCGTCCGCGAGCGCGAGCGCGCCCCGCTGGACTCCACCCGCCGGCTCGCCGACCTCGTGCGCACCTCCATCCCGGCCGCGACCCGCCGCACCGGCGGCAACCCGGCCAAGCGCACCTTCCAGGCGCTGCGCATCGAGGTGAACGGCGAACTCGACAGCTGGCGCCGGGCGCTGCCCGCCGCCCTGGGCGCGCTCCCGGTCGGCGGCCGGATCGCCGTCCTGTCCTACCACTCCCTCGAGGACCGCATCACCAAGCAGGTCCTCGCCGCCCAGGCGGCCGACACCACCCCGCCGGACCTGCCCGTCCCGCTGCCCGAGCACGAGCCGAGGTTCCGGCTCCTGACGCGCGGAGCCGAGCTGCCGTCCGGCGAGGAGACCACGACCAACCCACGGGCCGGATCGGTGCGGATGCGCGCCGCGGAGCGGGTCCGGGAGGCGACATGACGACGACGAGCAGGCGCCCGCCGACCAAGGCGCCGAAGAAGAGGACCACTGTGCCGAGGGGCGCGGCGCGGGCCGCGGCGGCGAAGCCCGCGCCCGGCGCGCCGGCCGAGACCGAGCCGAAGACCGCGCCCAAGGGCCCGGCCAAGACCACGGTCAAGCCCGCGTCCAAGACCACGGTCAAGACCGCGTCCAAGAGCACGGTCAAGACCGCGTCCAAGGGCACGGCCGCCAAGCCGGCGGCCCGCAAGAGCGCGCGGGCCCGTCCGGCCGCGGTCCAGCGGGCCGCGCCGCGCACGCCGTTCGTGCTGCTCATCGTCGGGCTGCTCGGCGGCGCCCTGGTGAGCCTGCTGCTGCTGAACACCGTCCTCGCCCAGGACGCGTTCACGCTGACGCGGCTCCAGCAGAGCAACAAGCGCCTGGAGCAGCAGCGCCAGGCGTACGAGGAGGACATCGCCCGCGAGGGCTCTCCGGCCGGGCTGTCGCAGAAGGCCAGGGCGCTCGGTATGAAGGAGGCCGAGGACCCGGCCTTCTTCGACCCCGACACCGGCCGGGCGAGCGGCGGCACGATCCGTCCCGTCCCGCACGCGGCCGCCGCGTCGGCGGGCGCGGCGGGCGTCCTCGGCGTCCCCGGCACCGTGGTGCCCGGCGACGGCGTCCGGGCCCCGGCGGCGGGGTCCGCCGGCGCGGGCGCCCGGGCCGGAGGCGGGGCGCCGTGACGGGGCGCGGCACCGGGGAGCGGGGGACGCGGTGACGAAACGGCCGGGAGCCGGGCCCCCCGGCCCTCCGCCCGGCCGGCGCCGCGGCCCGGACGGCCGGGCGCCCCGGGGGTCGGCCGGGCGGGACGACAAGAGCGGCCCGGGCGCGGCGCGCGCGTCCGGGCATCAGACCGGCGGCACTCCGCGCTCCCCGGGCGCGCGGGCGGACGGCGCGGGACGGCCGGGCAAGAAGGGCGGCGCGCCCCGCCGTCCCTCGCGCACCGGCACCGGCGGCGCGACGGGCGGCTCCCCCCGCCGGGAGACCCCGCGCAAGCCCGCGGAACGCAAGGGCGCCGAGCGCAAGAGCGCCGAGCCCAAGAAGACGGCGCCCGAGAAAACGGCGCGCAAGGAAACAGGGCGCAAGGAAACAGGGCGCAAGGGAGCGGAGGGCAAGGGGACCGAGCGGAGGGCGGCGTCGCGCCAGGAGCCGCCCAAGGCCCCGGCCGCCAAGCCCGCGCGGAAGAAGCCGCCCGCCGCCGGCGCCCGCAAGAGCGGCGCGGGCGCGGCCCGCGGCGCCCGCGCGGGCGGCTCGGGCCCGCGGCCGCCGGGCCGCGGGCCGCGCCCCCGCGTGCCCTTCCACCGCCGCGACCCGATGAAGCGGCTCAACGTCGGCCTGCTCGCCGTCGCGTTCGTGCTGTCGCTGTTCGCCGGGCGCCTCGTCCAGCTGCAGACGATCGAGTCCGGCAAGTACACCGAGGAGGCGATGCGGCAGCGGATGCAGGAGATCAAGCTGCCCGCCGTCCGCGGCGACATCACCGACGCCGACGGGAACGCGCTCGCCATGACGGTGGAGGCGCGCGCCATCTACGCCGACCCGTCGCTGATCGAGCCGGGCAGGCGGCAGGCGGTCGTGAACGCGCTCGCCCCGACGCTCGGCCTGAACCCGGCGACGCTGATGAGGCAGATCGGCAAGACCGACACCCGGTTCGTGTACCTGGCGCACGGCGTCCGTCCCGACCAGGCCCGGCTCATCACCTCGTGGAACTTCCCCGGAATCGGGACTCTGCCGGAATACCGCCGCGAATACCCCAACGATTCGCTGGCCGCGAGCGTCATAGGCTTCGTGAACGACACGGGGAAGGGCGCGGCCGGCCTGGAGAGCTCGATGAACGACGTGCTCGCCGGGCGCGCGGGCTGGCAGCGGGTGGAGATCAGCCTGGAGGGCCAGCACATCCCCATGGGCGAGGACCAGAAGCGCCCCTCCGTGCCGGGCCGCGGCCTCCGGCTCACGCTCGAACGCGACCTGCAGTTCCGGGCGCAGGAGGCGATCGAGAAGCAGGTGAAGGCGACCAAGGCCGCCGGCGGCAGCGTGATCGTCATGGACCCGCGCACCGGGAAGCTGCTCGCGATGGCGTCCGCGCCCGGGTTCGACCCCAACCGCTACGGCGAGTCCGCCCGGTCCCTGTGGGGCAGCCCGCTGGTGCAGGACGCCTACGAGCCGGGCAGCACCGGCAAGGTCGTCACGGCCGCCGCGGTGATGGAGCACGGCGGCGTCACGCCGCTGACGCCCTACACCGTCCCCGACAAGATCAAGAAGTACGACGTCGAGTTCCACGACTCGCACCCGCACCCGACGGAGCGGCTCACGTTCCAGGGGGTGCTCGCCAAGTCCAGCAACGTCGGCACCATCATGGCCAGCGAGAGCATCTCCCAGCAGCGGCTCTACCAGACGCTGCGCGAGTTCGGCTTCGGGCAGAAGACCGGCCTGCAGCTGCCCGGTGAGACGCCCGGCCTGCTGCAGCCGCCGAACAAGTGGTCGGGGACCGACCGGTACCCGATCGCGTTCGGCCAGACGGTGTCGGTCAACGCGGTGCAGATGGCGAGCGTGTACGCGACCATCGCGAACGGCGGCGTCCGCGTCGCGCCCACCCTGGTCGAGGGCACCGTCGGCGAGGACGACGCGTTCACGCCGGCGCCCGCGCCGCAGCGCAGGCAGGTCATCAGCGCGAAGACGGCCCGGCAGATCAGCGACATGCTGGAGGGCGTCACCACCGACGAGGGCACCGCCCCGAAGGCGCAGATCAAGGGGTACCGCGTGGCGGGCAAGACCGGCACCGCCGAGAACGTCAACCCGCGCACCGGCACCTACGAGGGCGGCGGCTACACCGCGTCGTTCGCCGGGTTCGCCCCGGCGGACGACCCGCAGCTCGTCGTGCAGGTCGTCCTGCGGGACCCGAAGCGGGGCAGCCACTATGGTGGCGATGCGGCCGCACCGGTCTTCCGGGACGTGATGAGCTTCGCCCTCCAGTCCCAGAAGATCCCGCCGACGCGGAGCAGGCCGCCGATCGTCCAGATCCACGCCCGAGACTGATCGCAGCGAGTACCCTCCTCGCCTGTGAGCCCACCACCCGTGTCCCAGCGGTCCCGTTCCGCTCGCACCGAAAGAACAGCCATGCGTCCGACGACAAATCCGGCCCGACCGCTGAGCGGGCTGGCGGAGCTTCTCGGGATCGAGCAGGACGGCTGGGACCGCGTGTCGGTCACGGGGATCACGCACGACTCGCGGGCGGTGCTGCCCGGCGACGTCTACGCGGCGCTGCCCGGCGCGCGCGCACACGGCGCCCAGTTCTCCGGCCAGGCGGCCGACGCGGGCGCGGCGGCGATCCTCACCGACCCCGGCGGGTACGACCGGGCCGCCGCGGCGGGCCTGCCGGTCCTCGTGGTGCCCGACGTTCGCGCGCGGCTCGGCGACGCCGCGTCGTGGGCGTACGGCGAGCCGGGGCGCGACATCACCCTCATCGGCGTCACCGGCACCAGCGGCAAGACCACCACCGTGTTCCTCGTCGACGCGGGGCTGCGCGCGGCCGGGATCGAGACGGGCCTGGTCGGCGGCGTCGAGATCCGGGTCGGCGGCGAGCGGGTGCCGAGCGCGCTGACCACCCCCGAGGCGACCGACCTGCACGCGCTGCTGGCGATGATGCGCGAGCGCGGCGTCGGCGCCGCCGCGATGGAGGTGTCCAGCCACGCGCTCGTGCAGGGCCGCGTCGGCGGCGCCCGCTACGAGGTCGCGGTGTTCACGAACCTCTCCCAGGACCACCTCGACTACCACCCCACCATGCAGGACTACTTCCTCGCGAAGGCGCGGCTGTTCACGCCGGAGTACTCCCGCGTGGGCGTGGTGAACCTGGACGACCACTACGGCCGGGAACTGCTGGCGATCTCCGCGGTGCCGACGACGACGTTCTCGGCGTCGGGCGACCCGGCGGCCGACTGGCGGGCCGAGGACGTGCGCGTCGGCGCCGACGGCAGCGTGTTCCGCGTCGTCGGGCCCGGCGGCATCGAGGCGGACGCGGAGGTCCTGCTCGCCGGGCCGTTCAACGTCGCCAACGCGCTCGCCGCGATCGTCGCGCTGGTCGAGGCCGGCATCCCGCTGCAGGCCGCCGTCCGCGGCGTCGCGTCGCTGCCGGGCGTGCCCGGCCGGCTGGAGCGCGTCGACGAGGGCCAGGACTTCGTCACCCTGGTCGACTACTCGCACAAGCCGGGCGCGGTCGAGGCCGTGCTGAACGCGCTGCGGCCCGTCACCGAGGGCGATCTCACGGTGGTGCTCGGCTGCGGCGGCGACCGGGACCGCGGCAAGCGGCCGCTCATGGGCGAGGCCGCCGCCCGGCTCGCCGATGCGGCGTACTTCACCAACGACAACCCGAGGTCGGAAGATCCGCTCGCGATCCTCGCCGCTATGGTCGAGGGCGGGCTCAAGGTGCCGCAGCCCGAGCGCGCGCACATCGTGGTGGAGCCCGACCGCGCCGCCGCGATCGGGCTGGCCGTCGGCCGGGCCCGCCGCGGCGACGTCGTCGTCGTCGCGGGCAAGGGCCACGAGCAGGGGCAGAACGCGGCGGGCGAGGTGCATCCGTTCGACGACCGCGAGGTCGTCCGCGCGGCCCTCCGGCGCCGGACACGAGGGACTAGAGGGGACGGGACGCAGGCGTGATCCCACTTCCGCTGTCGACGATCGCGGAGATCACGGGGGGGACCCGGCACGGGCCTCCGCCCGGGGCCCCGGACGTCGTGGTGAGCGGTCCCGTGGTCGTCGACTCCCGCGCCGCGGCGCCCGGGGCGCTGTTCGCGGCGCTCAAGGGCGAGCGCGCGGACGGGCACGACTTCGCGGCCGGGGCGCTCGCCGCCGGGGCCGCCGCGGTGCTCGCGCAGCGCCCCGTGGCGGGGCCGTGCGTGGTCGTGCCGGACGTCCAGGAGGCGCTCGGACGGCTCGCCAGGGGCCTGCTGGAGCGGCTCCCGGACGTGACGGTCATCGCCGTCACCGGCTCGGCGGGCAAGACCTCCACCAAGGACCTCATCGGGCAGCTGGCGGGCCGGGCGGGGCCGACGGTGTACCCGCCGGGCTCGTTCAACAACGAGATCGGGCTGCCGCTCACCGTGCTGCGCGCCGACGCCGGGACCCGCAACCTCGTCCTGGAGATGGGCGCGCGCGGGATCGGCCACATCGCCTACCTGACCGGGATCGCGCGGCCCGACGTCGGGGTGGTGCTGAACGTCGGCACCGCCCACGTCGGGGAGTTCGGCGGCCGGGAGAACATCGCCCGCGCCAAGGGCGAGATCGTGGAGGCGGTGCCGCCGGGCGGGACCGCGGTCCTCAACGCCGACGACCCGCTCGTCGCCGCGATGGCGTCCCGCACGCGGGGCGAGGTCGTCACGTTCGGCCGCGCGCCGGACGCGGTGGTCCGGGCGGCCGGCGAGACGCTCGACGAGCAGGGCCGCGCCAGTTTCACCCTGGTCACGCCGGAGGGGACGGCGCCGGTGGCGCTGCGCCTGCACGGGTCGCACGCCGTCCCGAACGCGCTCGCCGCGGCCGCCGCGGCGCGGGCCGCGGGCCTCGGGCCCGGCGCGATCGCCGAGGGGCTGTCGGCGGCCGTGCCGGTCAGCCGGTGGCGGATGGAGGTCACCGAACGGGCCGACGGGGTGACCGTGGTGAACGACGCCTACAACGCCAATCCCGACTCGACGCGCGCCGCGCTCGACGTGCTCGTCCACATGGCCCGCGGGCGCCGCGCGTACGCGGTCCTGGGCGAGATGGCCGAACTCGGCGCCTCTTCCGTGGCGGAACATGCCAAGATCGGGCAGCATGTCGCGCGCAGCGGGATCGCCGGGCTCATCGTGGTCGGCGCGAACGCGGCGGCGATGGCCGAAGGGGCCGGGCAAGTGGGGTCATGGACGGGAGAGTGCGTGCAGGTGGATGACGTCGGCGCGGCGGTGGCCGCGCTCAGCGAGCGGCTCGGGCCGCGGGACGTCGTGCTGGTGAAGGGCTCTCGCGTGGCGGGACTGGAACGGGTGGCCGCGGCGCTCCTCGCGGAGGGCGCCCGATGACCAACATCATCATCGCGGCCGGCGTCGCGCTGATCTTCGTGATGGTCGGCACACCGGTGTGGATCCGGATCGTCAACCGGCTCGGCTACGGCCAGATGATCCGCGACGAGGGCCCGGAGGCGCACCTCAAGAAGCGCGGCACCCCCACGATGGGCGGGACGGTCTTCATCGTCGGCGCGCTCGTCGGCTACGGCGCCGCGCACCTCGCCACCGGGGACGAGCCGACGATCTCCGGCCTCCTGGTGCTGTTCCTGATGACCGGCCTCGGCCTCGTCGGGTTCGTCGACGACTACATCAAGGTGTTCAAGCAGCGCAGCCTCGGCCTGCGCAGCGGCGCGAAGATGATCGGGATCATCCTGGTCGGCGTCGTGTTCGCGGTCGCCTCCCTCAACTTCCCCAACGGCTACGACGTCACCCCCGCCGACCCCCGCCTGTCCTTCCTGCGCGACTTCGGCCCCTCGATCGGCCCGTACCTGTTCGTGCTGTGGGCGCTGCTGCTCATCGCGGCCATGTCCAACGGCGTGAACCTCACCGACGGTCTGGACGGCCTCGCGGCGGGCCCGGCCGGCATGGTGCTGGCCGCCTACGTGATCATCGGCAACTGGCAGCTGCGCAACAGCTGCGCCGCCGCCCTCGCCCCCAACTGCTACAGCGTCCGCGACCCCCTCGACCTCGCGGTGGTCGCCGCGGCCGTGCTCGGCGGCGTGTTCGGCTTCCTGTGGTGGAACGCCCCGCCCGCGAAGATCTTCATGGGCGACACCGGCTCGCTGGCCCTCGGCGGCGTGCTGGTCGGCCTGGCGATCCTCACCCGCACCCAGTTCCTGCTCGCCATCCTGTGCGGGCTGATCGTGATGATCACCCTGTCGGTGATGATCCAGGTCGGCGGGTTCAAGCTGACCGGCAAGTTCATGCCGCAGCCCAAACGGATCTTCAAGATGGCGCCGCTGCAGCACCACTTCGAGATGTCCGGCTGGGCCGAGACCACGATCGTCGTGCGCTTCTGGCTGATGTCCGCGCTGTTCACCGCGGCCGGGCTCGGCCTGTTCTACCTGGAATGGATGCCGAAGAAGTGAGCGAGCCCTGGGACGGCCTGCCGGTGTGCGTGGCCGGGCTCGGCGTGTCCGGCCGCGCCGCCGCCCGCGTGCTGGCCGGGCGCGGCGCCCGCGTCACCGCCGTGGACGCCCGCGACGGCGAGGAGCAGCGCGGGCACGCCGCCGAGCTGGAGGCCCGCGGGGCCGCGGTCCGGCTCGGCGACGGCGAGCGCCTCCCCGAGGGCACGGAACTGGTCGTGACCTCGCCCGGCTGGCGGCCGGACGCGCCGCTGCTCGCCGCGGCCGCCGCCGCGGGCATCGAGATCATCGGCGAGGTCGAGCTGGCGTGGCGGCTGCGCGGGCCCGGCGCGGCGCCGTGGCTCGCCATCACCGGGACGGACGGCAAGACCACCGTCGTCCGGATGCTGGCGTGCATGCTCGCCGCCGCCGGCCGCAAGGCCCTCGCCGTCGGCAACGTCGGCACGCCCATCGTGGAGGTCGTCGAGGGCGCCGGGGCGTCGTCCGCCGGGGAGCGGCACGCCGAGCCGTACGACGTCCTCGCGGTGGAGCTGTCGAGCTACCAGCTGCACTGGTCCAGCTCGCTCGCCCCGGAGGCGGCGGTCGTGCTGAACGTCGCCCCCGACCACCTCGACTGGCACGGCACCATGGACGCCTACGTCGGCGCCAAGGGCAAGATCTACGCGCCGGGCACCGTCGCGGTCTTCAACGCCGACGACGACACGTCCGCGGCGCTCGCCGAGCGCGCCGAGGGCGTGGACCGGCGGATCGGGTTCACCCTGCGGGTGCCGCGCCCCGGCGAGCTCGGCGTCGTCGACGAACTCCTCGTCGACCGGGCGTTCACCGATGACCCCGCGCGGCACGCCGCGGAGCTGGCCGCGCTCGGCGACGTCCGCCCGTACGCGCCGCACAACGTCGCGAACGCGCTGGCCGCCGCCGCGCTGGCCCGCGCGTTCGGGGCGCCGCCCGAGGCCGTCCGCGAGGGGCTGCGCTCGTTCGTCCCCGACCCGCACCGCATCCAGCACGTCGCGGACGTCGCCGGCGTCGCCTACGTCAACGACTCCAAGGCGACGCAGCCGCACGCCGCCGCCGCGTCCCTCGCCGCCTACGAGCCCGTCGTGTGGATCGCCGGCGGCCTGCTCAAGGGCCTGGACGTCGACGACCTGGTGCGCTCGTGCGCCGGGCGGCTGCGCGGCGTCGTGCTCATGGGACGCGACCGGCACCGGATCGCGGAGGCACTCGCGCGACACGCCCCGGATGTCCCGGTCGTCGACGTCTCCGACACCGACACTGGGGCCATGAACCGCGTCGTCAGCGAAGCCTCGGGCCTCGCCCGCCCGGGGGACACCGTCCTCCTCGCGCCCGTCGGGGCGTCCTTCGACATGTTCGCGAACTACCCGGCCAGGGGCGACGCCTTCATCGCCGCCGTGGAGCGGCTCGCCGGGACGTCCCCCGCCGGGGACGTCCCGTAGCCGTGACCGCCGCGGCCGAGGAGGAGGGCGGCGGGCGTCCGGGGCCGCGCGAGCAGGTGGCCGCCGCCGTCGGGCTGCTCGACCGGCCCCTCACCTCCTACTACCTGGTGCTGGGCTGCTCGATGATGCTGCTCGGGCTCGGCCTGACGATGGTGCTGTCGGCGTCCAGCGTGAAGCAGCTCCAGGCGACGGGGTCGGCGTACACGCTGTTCCAGAAGCAGGCCATGTGGATGGTGATCGGGCTGCCGGGCATGTGGCTGGGCTCCCGGCTGCCGGTGCGGACGTTCCGCGCGCTCGCCTACCCGCTGGTGCTGCTGTCGATCGTCTGCCTGGCGCTGGTGCTCGTGCCGGGGCTCGGCCGCAGCGCGGGCGGCGCCACCCGCTGGGTCGACCTCGGGCCCGTGCAGATCCAGCCGTCCGAGCTGGCCAAGCTCGCGCTCGTGCTGTGGGGCGCCGACCTGCTGGCCCGCAAGGACCGGCTCGGCCAGCTCACCGAGTGGCGGCCGCTGCTCGTCCCGCTGATGCCGGGCGCCGGGATCCTCGTCCTGCTCGTCATGCTGGGCAGCGACCTCGGCACCACGCTGGTGCTCCTCACCATCTTCCTCTCGCTGCTGTGGGTCGTCGGCGCGCCCGGACGGCTGTTCGTCGGCATCGCCGGGCTCGTGTGCCTGCTCGTGTCGATCCTCATCGTCGTCGAGCCGTACCGGATGCAGCGCCTCACCGGGTTCCTCGACCCGTCCGGGAACCAGCTCACCACCAACTACCAGGGCACGCAGGGCCTGTTCGCGGTGGCGTCGGGCGGCCTGTTCGGCACGGGCCTCGGCGAGGGGCGCGCCAAGTGGGACTACCTCCCGCACGCCGAGACCGACTTCATCTTCGCGATCGTGGGGGAGGAGTTCGGGCTCGTCGGCACCCTCGTTGTCCTCGGCCTGTTCGGCATGCTCGCCTACGCCGGCCTGCGGATCGCGCGGCGGGTGAAGGACCCGTTCACCCGGCTCGCCGCCGCGGGCGCCACCGCGTGGCTGGTCGTGCAGGCCATCGTGAACATCGGCGCCGTCATCGGGGTCCTGCCCATCACGGGGATCCCGCTTCCGCTGGTGTCCTACGGCGGGTCGGCGCTCATCCCGAGCCTGTTCGCGCTCGGGATGCTGCTCGCCTTCGCCAAACGCGAGCCGGGCGCGCGGCAGGCACTCTCCGCACGTGGCCCCGGACCGGTCGTGAGGGCTCTAAGCTGGCTGGGTCTGGCACGGCGTTGAAATCCCCCCTTTCGACCACGCTGAGGAGTTGTCAACGAGCATGAGGGTTGTCCTGGCCGGCGGGGGCACCGCCGGACACATCGAGCCCGCCCTGGCCCTCGCCGACGCGCTGCGCCGCAACGACCCGAACACCGGGATCGTCTGCCTCGGAACCGAGCGCGGCCTGGAGACCCGGCTCGTCCCGCAGCGGGGCTACGAGCTCGCGCTGATCCCGCCGGTGCCGCTGCCGCGCACGCTGACGCCGCAGCTGCTGTCGGTCCCCGGCCGGCTGCGCGGAGCGATCAACGCGGCGGCGGGCGTCCTCGACCAGGCCCGCGCCGACATCCTGGTCGGCTTCGGCGGCTACGTCGCCACGCCCGGCTACCTCGCGGCCCGCAAGCGCAAGGTCCCGATCATCGTGCACGAGGCCAACCCCAAGCCCGGCCTCGCCAACAAGCTCGGCGCCCGGTTCACCGAGCACGTCGCCGTCTCGCACGCCGACTCGCCGCTGCCGAACCCGACGTTCGTCGGCATCCCGCTGCGCCGCGAGATCGCCACACTCGACCGGCTCGCGATGGGCGACAAGGCCCGCTCCTACTTCGGGCTGCTGCCCGACCTGCCCACGCTGCTGATCTTCGGCGGCTCGCAGGGCGCCCGCTCGCTGAACCAGGCCGCGGTGGCCGCCGCGCCGTACCTGCGGCAGGCGGGCATCCAGGTGCTGCACATCGTCGGGCCGAAGAACACCGAGGAGCCCGAGCCCGCGTCCGGCGGCCCGCAGTACGTGACGATCCCCTACTGCGACCGGATGGACCTCGCCTACGCCGCCGCCGACATGGCCATGTGCCGCGCGGGCGCGATGACCTGCGCCGAGCTGGCCGCCGTCGCGCTGCCCGCGGTGTACGTGCCGCTCCCGATCGGCAACGGCGAGCAGCGCCTCAACGCCGAGCCGATCGTCGCGGCGGGCGGCGGCATGCTGGTCGACAACGCCGAGCTGTCGCCCGACTGGATCGCCCGGAACCTGCTGCCGGTGCTCGCCGACCCGGCCCGGGTCGCGCACATGTCGGAGGCCGCCGGCCGGATGGGCCGCCGGGACGCCGACGTCGCGCTCGCCCGCATGGTGTACGACGTGGTCCGCTCGGCGGGCGCCGCGCGATGAGCCTGATCGACCCGGGGGAGGTGGTCCCCGCCGGCGAGCTCGGCAGGGTCCACTTCATCGCGATCGGCGGCGCCGGGATGTCCGGCATCGCCCGCATCATGCTGCGCCGCGGCATGGCCGTGTCCGGCAGCGACGCCCGCGACTCCGAGCTGCTCGGCCAGCTCGGCGACCTCGGCGCCAAGGTCTTCGTCGGGCACGACGCCGCCCACGTGGGCGACGCCGACACCGTGGTGGTCTCCACGGCGATCCGGGAGGCCAACCCCGAGCTGGTGGCCGCCCGCGACCGGGGCCTGCGCGTCCTGCACCGCTCCGAGGCGCTCGCGTCCCTCATGGCGGGGCGGCGCGCCGTCGCGGTCGCCGGGACGCACGGCAAGACGACCACGACCTCGATGCTGACGGTCGCGCTCCAGCACGCCGGCGCCGACCCGTCCTACTGCATCGGCGGGCAGCTCGTCACCACGGGCCTCGGCGCCGACGAGGGCACCGGCGACGTGTTCGTCGCCGAGGCCGACGAGAGCGACGGCTCGTTCCTCATGTACACGCCGCACATCGCGGTCGTCACCAACGTCGAGGCCGACCACCTCGACAACTACGGCGGCTTCGAGATGGTGAAGGAGAACTTCGCCCGCTTCGTCGACCGGGTCGAGCCGGGCGGGACGCTCGTCGCCGGCGCCGACGACCCGGTCGCGATGGAGCTGGCCGACCTGGCGCGGGCGCGCGGGCTCACCGTCCGGACCTACGGCGAGGCCGAGGGCGCCGACCTGCGGGTGACCGGGTTCACCCCGCGCGGCCTCGGCTCCCGGTTCGGGATCGAGGGCGCCGGCGCGGTCGAGCTCGCCGTCCCCGGGCGGCACAACGCGCTCAACGCCGCCGCCGTCATCGCGGTCGCGCAGGCGCTCGGCATGGACGACGCGCCGGTGCGGGCCGGCCTCGCCGCGTTCGGCGGCGCGATGCGCCGGCTGGAGCGCAAGGGCGCGGCGGGCGGCGCCGAGGTGTTCGACAGCTACGCCCACCACCCGACCGAGCTGACCGCCGACCTGGACGCCACCCGCGACTACCTGGGCGAGAAGGGCGCCCTGTCGGGCACGCGGGGCAGGATCATCGCGGTCTTCCAGCCGCACCTGTACAGCCGCACCCGGTTCTTCGCCGCCGAGTTCGGCGCGGCGCTCGGCCTCGCCGACGTCGCGGTCGTCCTGGACGTGTACGGCGCCCGCGAGGACCCGGAGCCCGGCGTGACGGGCGCCCTCGTCGCCGACGCCGTCCCGGCCGGCACGGAGACCGTCTACGCGCCCGTCCGGGACGAGGTGCCCGGCATCGCGGCGTCCCTCGCCCGGCCGGGCGACGTCGTCATCACGCTGGGCGCCGGGGACGTGACGCAGCTCGGGCCGCTGATCCTGGAGCGCCTGGCGGGGTCCTGACTCCGGTTCCGCGCACCGGTTCCGCACGCGGGTTCCGCGCGTGACACGCCGCCGCGGGGGCGGTCGGCTGCGCGCGGCGGGCGGACTGCCAAGCTTGGGTCATGACCGAGGCGCGGACGGACCGGCGCGCCGTCTCCGAGGAGGGGGCGGCCGGCGAAGGGCGCGGCGGTCCGAACCGGTGGAAGGCGGTCTTCGTCACACTGCTGGTCGTCGGCGTGCTCGGCCTGGTGACGTGGGTGCTGCTCGGTTCCCGGCTGCTGGTGGTGCGGCACGTCGAGGTGACGGGCGCCGGCCTGGCGCCCCGCGACCGGATCGTCGCCGCCGCCGGGATCGACCTCGGCACGCCGATGGCGCGGCTGCGCACCGGCGCGATCGGCGAGCGCGTCGAGCGGCTCCGCGAGGTCGAGTCGGCGAAGATCGAGCGGCACTGGCCGGGGACGGTCCGGATCGTCGTGCGGGAGCGGGCGCCGATCGCGGTCTTCGCGCGCGACGGGCGCTACCACCTGCTCGACCGGCACGGGGTGACGGTGGCCGACGGGGAGTCCCGTCCGGCCGGGCTGCCCGCGCTGACGGTCGCCTCGCCGGGGCCGTCCGACCGGGCGACCCGCGCGGCGCTCACCGTGCTGTCCGCCCTGCCGGAACGGCTGGGCGGCAGGCTGGCGGAGGTGGCGGCGACCGGTCCGGAGACGGTGACCCTGCACATGAAGGACGGGCAGACGGTGGTGTGGGGCGCCGCCGAGCGGGCAGGGGAGAAGATCAGGCTGCTGGACGCCGTGCGGCGCACCGCCGCAGGCCGCGCCATCCGCACCGTCGACATCAGTTCCCCCGAGGTCCTGAAGACCAAGTGATTCGGACGAAGTGAGCCGGGTGCGTGTGTCGGGGCGATTCCGGCCGCCCGATCGGGCACGCTGGAACGGTCGACCCGGACGGATGCGGAACAGGGAGGAGGACGCCGGTGCACGCGGACCGCGGAACGAGCGGATGCCCGACGCCAACCAGGGCAAACCCATGCCAGGTGCGACACGCCGGTGGAGTTCGGGGGAGGTTAGTTGACCCTGGCGGTAAGGCCGCCCTACTGTCCGTATCAGTCTTCAGGTTGACATAACTGTAAGCCTCAAGTTGAGGGTGAGGGTTTTGGCCCCGCCTCAGTGCACAGGTCGGGAAACCGCGGCGGCACGGTCGGTCAGACCGGGCAGGGCGGTCAGAGAGAGCGGAAAGGCCCCTCGTCGTGGCAGCACCGCAGAACTACCTCGCGGTCATCAAGGTCGTCGGCATCGGCGGCGGCGGCGTCAATGCCGTCAACCGGATGATCGAAGAGGGTCTCAAGGGCGTCGAGTTCATCGCGATCAACACGGACGCCCAGGCGCTGCTGATGAGTGACGCCGACGTGAAACTGGACGTGGGCCGCGAGCTCACCCGCGGCCTCGGCGCCGGGGCCAACCCCGACGTCGGCCGCAAGGCCGCCGAGGACCACCGGGAGGAGATCGAGGAGGTCCTCAAGGGCGCCGACATGGTGTTCGTCACCGCGGGAGAGGGCGGCGGCACCGGCACCGGCGGCGCGCCCGTGGTCGCCAACATCGCCCGCTCGCTCGGCGCGCTGACTATAGGAGTCGTCACCCGCCCGTTCAGCTTCGAGGGCAAGCGCCGCGCGATGCAGGCCGAGGCCGGCATCGAGACGCTGCGCGACGAGGTCGACACCCTCATCGTCATCCCGAACGACCGGCTGCTGTCGATCTCCGACCGGCAGGTCAGCGTGCTGGACGCGTTCAAGGCCGCCGACCAGGTGCTCCTGTCCGGTGTCCAGGGCATCACCGACCTCATCACCACCCCGGGCCTGATCAACCTGGACTTCGCCGACGTCAAGTCCGTGATGTCCGGCGCCGGCTCGGCGCTGATGGGCATCGGCTCCGCGCGCGGCGACGACCGCTCGGTGGCCGCGGCCGAGATGGCGATCTCCAGCCCGCTGCTGGAGGCCAGCATCGACGGCGCCCACGGGGTGCTGCTGT
The DNA here is from genome assembly GCF_041951365.1 of Actinomadura sp. GTD37. Lineage (NCBI taxonomy): Bacteria > Bacillati > Actinomycetota > Actinomycetes > Streptosporangiales > Thermomonosporaceae > Actinomadura > Actinomadura sp. GTD37. Next base: position 509,205 of record NZ_JBGNUS010000002.1, on the reverse strand, counting down.
CCATCTCCGGCGGCTCCGACCTCGGGCTGTTCGAGATCAACGAGGCCGCGCAGCTGGTGTCGAACGCGGCGGCCCCGGACGCCAACATCATCTTCGGCGCGGTCATCGACGACGCACTCGGCGACGAGGTCCGTGTGACGGTGATCGCGGCGGGTTTTGACGAGGGCCGGCCCGCAAAACCGGTCCCCGAACCGGAGAGCAAGCGGCTCCCCCCGCCGCCGCCCCGGCCGGTGCCGCCGCCGCCCGCCGCCCCGGCCAACCCGATCCCGAGCAGGGTCGGGCGGTCCGAGCCGGCGGGCGCGCAGAGCCGGCACGCCGGGCAGCAGGCGTCGCAGCAGTCGGTGGCGCAGGCCGCCGCCGCGCCGCACCCGCCCGCGCCGGCGCCGCCGGCCGCCCCCGCGCGGCCGGAGGGCGAGCGCGCCCAGCCGCCCGCGCAGGGGCACGACGAACGGGCGGCCGGCCGCGCCGAGCCCGCGCGCGCGGAGAGCACCTCGGCCGGGCCGCCCGGCGACCGGGACGGCGGCGAGTCCGCCGGGTCGCGCGCCCCCGCGCCGCGCCAGCCCACCGAGCAGTCCTCCTCCCGCGTGCACGCGGGAGAGAACGACGGCGGCCCCGCCTCCTCCGGGCAGCGCCGCCGTCCCGTGGTGTTCGACGAGGACGACGACCTCGACGTCCCCGACTTCCTGAAGTGATCACGACCGTCGCCCTGGGCGACGGCGTCGGCGCCGCCTTCACCGGCCGCGCCGGCGGCGTGAGCGGGCCCCCCTACGACTCACTGAACCTCGGCGGCGCGGTCGGCGACGACCCCGCCGCCGTGCTCGGCAACCGGCGGCGCGCCGCCGCCGCGCTCGGCGTCGACCCCGGCCGCACCGTCTACATGCGGCAGGTGCACGGCGCGGACGTCGCGTTCGTCACGTCCCCCGTCGCCCCCGGCCCCGTCGACGCCGTCGTCACGACCGTCCCGGGCCTCGCCCTCGCCGTCCTCGTCGCCGACTGCGCGCCCGTGCTCCTCGCCGACCCCGCCGCGGGCGTCGTCGGCGCCGCCCACTCCGGCCGTCCCGGCACGGCCGCCGGCGTCGTCCCGGCCCTGGTGAAGGCGATGTGCGAGCGGGGCGCCGACCCCGCGCGGATGACCGCCGCGATCGGGCCCGCCGCGTGCGGCCGCTGCTACGAGGTCCCCGCCGGGATGCGGGACGAGGTCGCCGCCGTCGTGCCCGCCGCGCACGCCACGACGTCCAAGGGCACGCCCGGCCTCGACATCCGCGCCGGCGTCGCCGAGCAGCTCGCGTCCGCCGGGGTGACCGGCGTCGACGCCGACCCGCGCTGCACCATCGAGGACGCCGGCCTCTTCTCCTACCGCCGCGAGGGCCGCACCGGCCGCTTCGCCGGATACGTCTGGCTCAGGGAAGACGCGTGACCCCCGAGGAGCGGACGGCCGAGCTGGCCGAGGGCCTCGCCGCGGTCCGCGGCCGCATCGCCGCCGCCTGCGCCGCCGTCGGCCGGGACGAGGACGAGATCACGCTCATCGCGGTGACCAAGACCTTCCCGGCGTCCGACGTGCGGCTCCTGGCCGGACTCGGCCTCACCGAGGTCGGCGAGAACCGCGACCAGGAGGCCCGGCCGAAGGCGGCCGAATGCGCCGACCTCCCGCTCACCTGGCACTTCGTCGGCCGGCTCCAGACCAACAAGGCCCGCGCGGTCGCCGGCTACGCCGACGTCGTCCACTCGGTGGACCGCTCCAGGCTGGTCACCGCCCTGTCGGACGCCGCCGTCCGCGACGGCCGCACGCTGCGCTGCCTCGTCCAGGTCTCGCTGGACGAGAAGGAGGCGGCGCAGGGGAGGGGCGGGGCGGCTCCGGACGCGGCGCCGGGGCTCGCCGACCGGATCGCCGGGGCGGCCGGGCTGCGGCTCGGCGGCGTGATGGCCGTCGCGCCGCTCGGCGCCGACCCGGCGCCCGCCTTCACCCGGCTCGCGGAGGTGGCGGCGGAGATCAGGCGGAACCATCCGGATGCCCGGATCGTCAGTGCGGGTATGAGCGGCGATCTGGAGCAGGCGATCGCGTGCGGCGCGACACACCTGCGGATCGGTACGGCGTTGCTCGGCGGCCGACGGGCAATCGTCAGGTAATGTCCCCCGAGTGGTACCCGGCGGGACGCGGGTCGCCACAACGGACCAGTCCAACGACGGCACCGGACGCGCCCGGCGCCGCGGCCACAGGACACGGAGGGGCGTATGGCCAGCGCGATGCGCAAGATGGCGGTCTACCTCGGCCTTGTGGAGGACGACCGTTACGACGACAAGTACGGCGACTACGACGAGTACGAGGTCTACGACGACGAGACCGACCCCGGTCAGACCCGTCGCCGTGAGGACGAATCCGGCGGTCAGCTTACCCGAGCGGAAGAGACCGCGGACCGGGATCGCGACCCTCACTCCACGTCGACCATAGAGCGACGTTCCGTGGCTCTCTACGAGTCCGGTACCACCGACCTCGCTCGTATCACTACTCTGCATCCAAGGACCTACAACGAGGCGAGGACCATCGGGGAGCACTTCAGGGAGGGCACGCCGGTGATCATGAACCTGACCGAGATGGTCGACAGCGACGCCAAGCGCCTTGTCGACTTCGCGGCGGGTCTCGTATTCGGCCTGCACGGGAGCATCGAGCGTGTTACGAACAAGGTGTTCCTCCTGTCGCCCGCCAACGTGGAGGTGACGGCGGAGGACAAGGCCCGGATGGCGGAACGTGGGTTCTTCAACCAGAGCTGACAGCAACAAGCGAGAGTATCCGTGAACATCGCTGGACAGGTGCTGACGTACCTCCTGTACTTCTTCCTCCTCTTCCTGATCGGGAGGCTGGTGCTGGAGGTCCTGCAGTCGTTCGCCCGCCAATGGAAGCCGTCCGGGGTGGTGCTGGTGATCGCCGAGGCGACCTATACCGTCACCGATCCGCCACTGAAACTGCTGAGGCGTTTCATCCCGCCGGTCCGGCTGGGTAACGTTGCACTGGACCTCAGCTTCACCGTGCTCATCCTTGTGGTCTGGATCCTGATCATGGTCGTCGGCTCCGTATTCGGCGGTCCCTAGATCGATCGGATACCGTCCTTCAGGGACAGACTCCAAGCGCGCCAAGGAGACGAGACATGCCGCTGACACCCGCCGATGTGCGGAACAAGCAGTTCAGTACCACCAGGCTGAGGCCGGGGTACGACGAGGAGGAGGTGGACGCCTTCCTCGACGAGGTCGAGGCGGAGCTCGACCGCCTCATCCAGGAGAACGAGGAGCTGCGGGCCAAGCTGGCCGAATGCCTTCGCGGCAAGGTTCCCGCCATGGCCGCTCCCATCGTGGAGCCGAAGCCGGACGTCCAGAAGATCCCCGAGCCGCCGCGCCCCGAGCCGCAGCAGCAGCCCGAGCCGGAGCCCGTCCTCGGCGGTCTCGGCATGTCGGCCGCGCCCACCGGCGAGGACAACATGGACACCGCGGCCCGCGTCCTCGCGCTCGCGCAGCAGACCGCCGACCAGGCGATCGCCGACGCCCGCCGGGAGGCCGACGAGACGCTCGGCCGCGCCCGCCGCGAGGCCGAGGAGATCCTCGGCAAGGCCCGCCGGCAGGCCGACCAGATCGTCAGCGAGGCCCGCTCGCGCGCCGAGGCCCTCGACCGCGACGCCCAGGAGCGGCACCGCCAGGTCATGGGCTCGCTCGTGCAGCAGCGCGAGGAGCTCGAGCGCGAGGTCGACAACCTGCGCGCCTTCGAGCGCGAGTACCGCAGCCGCCTGAAGGTGTACCTGGAGGGCCAGCTCCGCGACCTGGAGGCGGGCAGCACCGAGACCGGCGCCTTCGCCGCCGTCCCGGGCGCGGCCCCCGTCCAGTCGCAGCAGAACGCGCCCCAGGGTCCGCAGACGGGGCCGCAGAGCAGCCTTTCGCACGGTGAGAACCGCAACGGCGCCGCCGGCGGTCCGTCCCCCGCGCCGGGCACGTTCCCGCAGCCCGCCGAGCACGGCCAGCAGGTGCAGCACTCGGCCACGGGGGCGTTCCACGCGGGCGGTGACAACCCGCCGCACGACAGGCGCTGACGCGGCCCCCGCAGGCGATAGTGTCGTCCCGATGCCCGTGCCGGGCGTGGCAGCGGCGCCACCCCGGTGATGCCGGGCGGTCGTGCGGGACGGCCACCGGGCCCTTCGCGCGGCCGGTAGCCGAGCGGTCCGAACGAGTGGGAGAGACCCTGTGATCATCCTGAGTGGCGTTCTCGTCGTGGTGGCGATCGCCCTGCTGGTGGCGGGGATCGTCGCCGGCAACGGAGACAGCGCCCAGGTCTTCGGCCTGGACGCGCTGGTCGTGATCTACATTTCGATCGCCGTCAGCATCGTCTCGGCGCTGTGCCTGGCCATCGGGGTCTTCCTGCGGCGCAAGGAGCTGTGGGGTCCCGGGGGTTCGGCGACGCCGGCCCGCTCGAAGACGGCCAAGGCCAAGAAGGACAAGCGCAGGAAGGCCGCGCCTCCGGCGCCGGCCGGGAAGACCGCGGGCGCCACGGGTGCCCCGGCGGCCGCACCCCCTGCCGGGGATCCGGCCGACGACGCGCTGGAGATGCCCGCTCCGCCCGTCGACGTCCCCGACGACGCGATGGTGTTCGTCGTCCGCGGACGCAAGCGCTACCACCTCGACACGTGCCGGCAGCTCGCCGGGCGCGACACCGAGGAACTGACCTACGTCGAGGCCAAGGAGGAGGGGTTCAGCCCCTGCACCGCCTGCATGCCCGACACCGCGCTGGCGGCGCGCGCCGCGACGTCGGCGCCGGCGTCCCCCGGCGGCGAGCCCGGCGCGGAGCGCTCCGAGAGCGGCCTGGCGGGTCTCGCCAAGCCCGCGCCGGCGCCACGCCCCGCGCCCGCCTCCTTCGACGGCCCCGCCTCTTTCGAGGATCAGGGGTCGTTCGACGCTCCCGGCCCGTTCGACCGGCCGGGCCCGCTCGACCGGACGGCCGAGATCCCGCGGACGGACGAGCCCGCCGCTGCGGAGCGTCCCGCCCCCGGCCCGGTCGGGCCGACCATGACCGACATGCCCGTGGCGGGGCTGTTCGGCAAGACCGCCGATGAGGCGCCCAGCGCGCCGGAGACGGCCGCCGAGCCCGAGTCCGCCGCCGCGGAGCCGGAGGCGCGCTCCGGCTGGGAGCGGCCCGCTGAGGCCGCCTCGCCGGACGTCACCGTCGACCTGGGCCCGGTCGCGCGCCCCGGCGCGGACGCCGCGGCCCCGAAGCCGCGCCACGCCGACGAGGGCGCCGGCGAGCGGGACGCGTTCGAGCCTGAGCCGTCCGCGGAGTCCGAGCCGGAGCCGTCCGGCGGCGAGTCCGCGGGCGAGCCGGCCGGAGCGGGCCCGCAGGTCCGCATCCTGAGCGGCACCAAGCGCTACCACCGCGTCGACTGCGCCCTCATCGAGGACATCGGCGACGAGGCCGACGACCTGGAGTCGCTGTCCCGCACGGAGGCGAAGTCCCGGGGCTGCACGCCCTGCCTGGTCTGCCAGCCCGACCGCGAGCACGCCCGCGACTGACGGCCGGCCGCCCGGAGGCCCGGGCGGCGGCCGTCGGCTCAGCGGTCCCGGTGCCGCTCCGCGCGCAGCTCCCGCAGCCGCTCCCGGCGGGCGTCCCGGTGCTCCCGGTGGAGCTCCCGCCGCTCCTCGTGGTGCATGCGGTGCAGCTCGTGGACGTCCCGGTGCCGACCGCGGCCGCCGCTCTTCTCGCCGATCGCGCGGCGGCTCACCGAGACGCCGCCGAACAGCACCATCCCGGTGATCCGGATGACGGGCGCGTCCGCGTCCGCGGTGTCGTCCTCCGGCAGCTCGCTCCCGCCGAAGATCGCGGTGGTGGAGCCGACGACCCGCACCCCCGGCGGGACGATCATGTTCACCCCGCCGAAGACGCAGGTGACGTTGACGGTCACCTCGCCGCGGCTGAGGACGGCCTGCCGGAAGTCCAGGTCGGCGCCGCCGAACACGCAGGAGACGTTGGTGGTGGGCTCGACCAGCCAGCGCCCCTTGCGCTCCACCCCGGAGAAGATCGCGACGAGGTTGGGCGACTGCGGCGGGGGCGGCGCGAGCGCGGGCTCCTTGCGCAGGTCGACGCGGGGGCGCGGGGCCTGCTCGGCCGGCAGGTCGCTGAGGACGGGTTCCAGGTCGGCGTACGTCTTGGCCCTGTAGACGGCGTCGATGCGCTCGGCGTGCTCCTCCGGCGTGATGCGGCCCTCCGCGAGGGCTTCGCGGAGGCGGTCGGCCACCTCGTCGCGGTCGGCGTCCGACGCGCGCATGCTGGCGGGTGACGGCGGGGCCGGACGGTCGGAGCCGGAGGGCTGTTCGGGAGAACTCACCGGACCATCATCGCAAACGAGATGTGTCGCGATGAACCCCTCATGGAAAAGTTCTCCGCCGCGCCCGGATCCGGCCGGGCGCGGCGGAGGGACTCACGCCTTGCGGAGGTAGTAGGTGAGGCCGAGGTCCTCGTCGCGGGCGGCGGTGAGGCCCGCCGGGCGGCCCTCGCTCACCGCGGTCGCGAGGACCTCGGCGGCGACCTCCCCGGTGTGCGCGCGCAGCGCCTCGGCGAGGTCGGTGCCGGTGGCCTCCCACCACAGCTCGATGCGGTCGGTGACCTCCAGCCCGGCGGCCTTGCGGCCCTCCTGGACGAGCCGGACGGCCTCCCGCACCAGGCCCGCGCGGCGCAGCTCGGGCGTGACGGTGAGGTCGAGCGCGACGGTCTCGCCGGCGGCGCTCTCCACCGCCCAGCCGCTGCGCGGCCGCTCGGTGACGATCACGTCGCCGGCCGACAGGGGCACCGTGCCGAGCCCGGCGGCCTCCACCTCGGCGCCGCCGGCGCGCACCGCCCGCACGAGGGCGGCCGGGTCGGCCGAGGTGATCGCCTTGGCCACCTTCGGGGTGTCCTTGGCGTAGCGCTTGCCCAGCTCCCGGAAGTTCGGCTTGACCTCGTACTCGACCAGGTCGCCGCCGATCGAGGACAGCTCCTCGAAGCCGAGGACGTTCAGCTCCTCGGAGATCTGCGCCCGCAGCTGGTCCGGCAGCGCGGACCAGCCCGGCGCGCCGACGAGGGCGCGGCCGAGCGGCTGGCGGGTCCGGACGCCGCTCGCGGCCCGCGCGGAGCGGCCCAGCTCCACCAGCCGGCGGACGAGCGCCATCTGCACGGTGAGGGCCTCGTCGAGGAGGCCCTCGTCGACGGCGGGCCAGTCGGCCAGGTGGACCGACTCGGGCCCGTCCGCGGGCCGGATGACGTCCCAGACGTGGTCGGTGATGAACGGGACGATCGGCGCCATCAGCCGGGTGAGGGTCTCCAGGCACTCGTAGAGGGTGGCGAACGCGGCCGAGCCCTCCGGGGTCTCGGGGCCCTCCCAGAAGCGCCGCCGGGACCGCCGCACGTACCAGTTCGACAGGTCGTCCACGAACTGGGAGAGGCGGCGGCCCGCGCGCGCGGTGTCGAACTCCTCCAGCGCGGCGTCGACCTCGCGGACGGTGCGGTGCAGCTCGGCGAGCGCCCAGCGGTCCAGGAGCGGCCGGTCGGCCGGGGCGGGGGCCTCGGGCAGCCGGTCCGGCGTCCAGGCGCGGCCCTGCGACTCCGCGGCGTTCGCGTACAGGACGAAGAACGACGCGGTGTTCCAGTACGTGAGGAGGACCTTGCGGACGATCTCCTCCAGGGCGCCGTGCCCGACGCGGCGGGACGCCCAGGGCAGCCCGCTCGCGGCCATGAACCAGCGCACCGCGTCGGCGCCGTGCTCGTCCATCAGCGGGATGGGCCGCAGCACGTTGCCGAGGTGCTTGCTCATCTTGCGGCCGTCCTCGGCGAGGATCAGGCCGAGGCACACGACGTTCTCGTAGGACGACCGGTCGAACACGAGCGTCCCGACGGCCATGAGGGAGTAGAACCAGCCGCGGGTCTGGTCCTGGGCCTCGCAGATGTACTGGGCGGGGTAGGAGTTCTCGAAGACCTCGTTGTTGCGGTAGGGGGCGCCCCACTGCGCGAACGGCATCGACCCGGAGTCGTACCAGGCGTCGATGACGTCGGGCACGCGGCGCGCCTCCGACCCGCACGTGCCCGCGTCTCCGACACGGGCGGGGCAGGGGAACGTGACGTCGTCCACGAACGGCCGGTGGGGGTCGAGCGCGGACAGGTCGCGTCCGGCCAGGTCGCCGAGCTCCTTCAGCGACCCGACGCAGGTGACGTGGTCCTCGTCGTCACCGCAGACCCACAGCGGGAGGGGCGTGCCCCAGTAGCGGCTGCGGGACAGCGACCAGTCGACGTTGTTGCGGAGCCATTCCCCGTACCGGCCGTGCTTGACCGTCTCGGGGTACCAGTTGGTCTTCTCGTTCTCCTCCAGCAGCCGGTCCTTGATCTGCGTGGTGCGGATGTACCAGGCGGGCAGCGCGTAGTAGAGCAGCGCCGTGTGGCAGCGCCAGCAGTGCGGGTAGCTGTGGTCGAAGTGGCCGCCGCGGAACAGCAGCCCGCGCGCGCGCAGGTCGTCGGTGAGGGGCTCGTCGGCGTCCTTGAAGAACTTGTTGCCGACCAGGGGCACCTCGCGCAGGAAGCGCCCGTCCGGCCCGATCGGGTTGACGATCGGCATCCCGTACCGCTTGCAGACGGTCATGTCGTCGCCGCCGAACGCGGGCGCCTGGTGGACGAGCCCGGTGCCGTCCTCCACGGTGACGTAGTCGCCGAGCACGACGTAGTGCGCGTCGGGGATGTCGACCAGGTCGAAGGGCCGCCGGTAGGTCGTCCGCTCCAGCTCGGCGCCCTGGAACGCGGCGAGCCGCTCGGCGCCCTCGCCGAGGACCTGCTCGACCAGGGGCTCGGCCACGACGAGCACCTCGTCCGACCCGGCGGGCCGGGCCGCGACGTACGTGACGTCGGGGTGGACGGCGACGGCGGTGTTCGACACCAGCGTCCACGGGGTCGTGGTCCAGATGAGCAGAGCGGCGCCCATCTCGGCGAGCGGACCCGACGTGACGGGCATCCGCACGTACACCGACGGGCTGGACACCGTCTCGTACCCGCCCGGCTGGCCCAGCTCGTGGTCGGACAGGCCCGTCCCGCAGCGCGGGCAGTACGGGGTGATGCGGAAGTCGCGGAACAGCAGGCCCTTGTCGAACACCTGCTTCAGCGACCACCAGACGGCCTCGACGTACTCGGGGTCCATCGTCCGGTAGGCCTGGTCGGTGTTGACCCAGTAGCCCATGCGCTCGGTCATCTCTTCGAACGCGTCCACGTGGCGCAGGACGGACTCGCGGCAGCGCGCGTTGAACTCCGCGACGCCGTACTCCTCGATGTCCTTCTTGCCGGTGAGGCCGAGCTCCTTCTCCACGGCGACCTCGACGGGCAGGCCGTGGCAGTCCCAGCCGGCCTTGCGCGGGACGTGGTGCCCCTTCATGGTCTTGAAGCGCGGGAAGACGTCCTTGAACACGCGGGCCTCGACGTGGTGGACGCCCGGCATGCCGTTGGCGGTGGGCGGCCCCTCGTAGAACACCCAGGGGTCGCCGGACGCCGTGCGCTCCAGCGACCGCTCGAAGACCTTGGCCTCCTGCCAGCGGCGCAGCATGTCCCGCTCCAGGGCGGGCAGATCGACCTGCGCGGGCAGGGGCCGAAAAGCTCGGCTCACGATGGCGGACCTCCGGATCGACGTGACCACGTTGACCGGAGGGACGAGGCGCGCGGCCCCGCGGTACCACCCTCCTTGACCGCGCCGGGACGGCACGGTCCGCTTCGTTCGAGTCTCGGCCGCCGGGTCTACTGCGCCCGCGGACCAGGTCCGGGGCGGTTCTTCCGGCGGCTCCGGGGTGATCAGACCGCCGGGCTCGCCCCCGGGCTCGCACCGTCCCCGGGTCGCTCATGGCCGCGTTCGGCGGCAGGTGTCCCCATCAGGGCCTGCCGAGAAACTTGCTCTCCCGAACTTTAACGCACCCGTGCCCCGCGCTCTTCCCGTTTCCCGCCGCCCGGCCCGGCGGCGGCGGCCGTTCCTTTGCGATCTCCTGCGCCGGACCGGGGTTTCCGGGCGATCGGCCACCGGGCATAAGCGGTCGGTACCACGGCCCAGGTTGTTTACCGCGCCCGAGAAGGGGGACCAATGCTGCCCGCACTGCCCGTCGAGGCGATCAGCGCGAGGGAGGCCGACATGGCCGGCGCGACGAAGGGCACGGCGCCCACCGAAAGGCCCGCTGAAAGGGACACGGAGAGGTCCGACGAAAGGCCCGCCGCGAAGCCCGCGGCGGGCAGGCCCCGGGGCAAGGCGCCCGCGGCCAAGAGCCCCGCCGGGAAACCGGGAGGGCAGGCGAAGCCGCGCGGCGGGCGGGCCCCGGCGAAGGCGCCCAAGGCGCCGAAGGCGGCGCAGCTGCCGGTGCGCGAGGGCGAGCACCGGTGGACGGCCCCGGAGCTCGCCGAGGTGCGGGCCGGGCTGCAGGAGCAGATCGAGGGCCTGCGCGCGGAGATCGCCGCGTCCGCCAGCCAGATCGCCGAGGGCGACGGCAGCGACGGGGCGGGCGACGACCAGGCCGACGCGGGCGCCAAGACCTACGAGCGCGAGCACGAGCTGGCCCTGGCCTACAATTCACAGGACCTGCTCGCTCAGATCGAGCGGGCGGTCCAGCGGATGGACGCCGGCACGTACGGAACCTGCGAGTCCTGCGCCAAGCCGATCGGCAAGGCGAGACTTCAGGTCTTCCCGCGTGCGACCCTGTGTGTGACATGCAAACAACGCGAGGAACGTCGCTGAGCGACTCAACGAACCCAGAGGGCGAGGCCGGGGAATCCACGGGATCTCCTCGGCCGCGCCGCGTCGGCGTGCTGCTCGCCGTGGCCCTGGCCGCGGTCGCCACCGACATCGTGTCCAAGATCATCGTGGTGGCGACGCTGCAGGACCGGGAGCCGATCCGGCTGCTCGGCGGGCTGCTGACGCTGCGCGAGACCCGCAACAGCGGCGCCGCGTTCTCGATCGGCACGGGCTACACCGTGGTGTTCACCCTGATCGCCTGCGGCGTGGTGGTGGCGATCCTGCGCACCGCCCGCAACCTGCGGAGCGTGCCGTGGGCGCTCTGCCTCGGCCTGCTGCTCGGCGGCGCGATCGGCAACCTGCTCGACCGGCTGCTGCGCTCCCCGGCGCCGCTGAAGGGCCACGTCGTCGACTGGATCCAGCTGCCGCACTGGCCGGTGTTCAACCTGGCCGACTCGGCGATCGTGTGCGGCGGCGTCCTCGCCGTGCTGCTGGCGGCGCGCGGCCTCCAGGTCGACGGGACGCGCATCACCGGCAAGGAGGACGACCCCGGCGAGGCCGAGCCCGAGCCCGAGGCAGGGAAGGCCGGCCCCCAGAGAGACGAAGCGGGCAGGGCCGAGGCCGAGGAGCCGGCGCCCCCCGCCGAGGACGACGCGCCCGCGCCCGCCCCCGAAGAGAAGAAGGCTTGATGGGGGAGGTGCGCAGCCTCCACGTGCCGGACGGCCTGGAGGGCGAGCGGATCGACGCCGCCCTGGCGCGGCTGTTCGGCCTGTCGCGCAGCGGCGCCGCCGACATCGTCGCCGCCGGCGACGTCCTGGTGGACGGCGCCGAGGTGGCCACGAAGTCCGAGCGGCTGCACGCCGGCGCCTGGCTGGAGGTCACGCTCCCGCCGCCGCCCGCCCCGCCCGCGCCGGTCGCCGAGCCCGTCCCGGGGATGGGCGTCCTGTACGAGGACGACGACATCGTCGTGGTGAACAAGCCGATCGGCGTCGCCGCCCACCCCACCACCGGCTGGACTGGCCAGACCGTCCTCGGGGGCCTGCTCGGCGCCGGGCACACGATCGCGACGAGCGGCGCGTCCGAGCGGCAGGGCATCGTGCACCGGCTGGACGCCAACACCACCGGCGCGATGGTCGTGGCGAAGAGCGAGGTCGCGTACTCGCGGCTCAAGCGGGCGTTCAAGGAACGCCGCATCGACAAGCGCTACCGGGCGCTCGTCCAGGGCCATCCCGACCCGTTCCGGGGGACGGTCGACGCGCCGATCGACCGGCATCCGGCGGGCGACGGCCGGTTCGCGGTCGTGGCGGGCGGCAAGCCGTCGGTCACGCACTACGACACCGTCGAGGCGTTCCGCGCGGCGACCCTGCTCGACATCGACCTGGAGACCGGGCGCACCCACCAGATCCGGGTGCACATGTCCGCGCTCCGGCATCCGTGCGTGGGCGACATGGCCTACGGCGCCGACCCGACGCTCGCCGCGCGCCTCGGCCTGAAGCGGCAGTGGCTGCACGCCGCCCGGCTGGGGTTCGAGCACCCGGCGACGGGCGAGTGGGTGGAGTTCGAGAGCCCGTACCCGGACGACCTGGCCCGCGCGCTGGAGATCGTCGAAGCGGAGTCCTGACCGCCGCGGCCGGAGCGCGCGGCTACAGCCCGAGCAGGCGCAGCCCGGCCGTGACGGCGGCGGCGGCGACCAGCACCGCCAGGAACGGGGCGCGCAGCAGGAGCGCGGCGACGGCGGCGCCCAGGCCCGCCAGGCGGGCGGGGTCGAAGTCCAGGGACGTGCCGTCCGCGAGGGCCTGCACGGCGATCAGCGCGGTCAGCAGCGCCACCGGCACCAGGTCGGTGAACCGGCGCACGCGCGGGTCGTCCAGGATCCGCTGCGGCGCGACGAGCCCGGCGAGCTTGAGCGCGTAGCAGCCGAGGCCGGTGGCGAGCACCGCGATCCACACGCTCACGGCGTCCCCCTCCGGCCGAGCAGCGCGGGCAGCGCGGCGGCGGCGGCCAGCATGACCGGCACGCCGGGCGGCAGCAGCGGCGTCGCCGCGACCGCGATCACGGCCGCCGCCGCGGCGACCCGGACCGCCCCTCCGCCGCCGGTCAGCCGCGGCCAGAGCAGCGCCAGGAAGGCGGCCGGGCCGAGGACGTCCAGGCCGGCGGCGTCGGGGTCGCCCAGGCGGGCCGCGCCGGCGGCGCCCAGCAGCGTGGTGGCGTTCCACGCCAGGTACAGGGTGATCGCGGTGGTGTAGAACCCGGCGCGGGCCGCCGCCGGGTCGCGCTGCGCGGTCGCGACGGCGGCGGTCTCGTCGATGACGACCTGCGCGGTGACGAGGCGGCGCCGGCCGCGCACGCCGAGCGTCCCGGCGAGCCGCAGCCCGTACAGGGCGTTGCGCCCGCCGAGCAGCACGGCGCCGAGCGTCCCGGCCACCAGCCCGCCGCCCCCGCCGATCACGCCGGCCAGCGCGAACTGGGACGCGCCGGTGAACGCCAGCAGGCTCAGCACGCACGCCTGCGCGACGGTGAGGCCCGCGGTGACCGCGGCCGCCCCGAACGCGAGCCCGGACACGCCGACGGCGATGCCGACGCTCAGCCCGTCCCGGACGGCCGCGGCCCGCGCGCGCTCGTCCGGCGCGGCCTCCGCCGTGCTCATCGGTTCTCGGCGGCGTCCAGGCCGGCCTCGATGATCGCGTTGACGACGGGCGTGAGCCGGGCGGCGCCGAGGGACGGGGCGCGCTCGGCCATGGCCGCCACGATCTCCCGCTCGCGGCGGGGGTCGCGGCCCGCGGAGCCGCCGACCGGCTTCAGCCGCTGGACGGCGGCCGCGACGGCGGCGCGGTGCTCCAGCAGGGTGGCGATCGCGGCGTCGAGGCCGTCGATCGCGGCGCGGGCCCCGCCGAGGGTCGTGACGGCGGCGGCGTCCGGCAGCGCGACGCGCAGTTCGGCGGAGTCGAGCACCTGGTCGGGCATGGGGGTTCCCTCTCGTGCTGCGGCGGGCCGCGCAGGGGGAGGACCGGTGCCCGGGGCCGCGCCTGATCATCGGCTTGGTCGGCGGAAGGGGGCGGGCCCGCGACGGGCTCCGCCTCCGGCCGGCTCCGGGGTCGTCGCTCAGGCCGCCGTGGCGACCGGCTCGCCCGGAGCCGGCGGTGTAAACCTGATGGGGCGACGTTCCATGCGCCCAGCGTATGCGCGGCCGCGTCCGCGTGCCAAGCTCCGGACGGCCGTCCCGCCTGCTGAGACGCCCGGCCGGCGGTCCGCCGCCCGGGGTTCGCGGGGTTCGGGCGAGTCGGGGCGCGTGGGACGCCCGGGGCGGGTTAGGCTCTCAGGACCGCGTCAGCCCGGCGTCCGCCCGGGTTGACGATCTTCCCCCGGGACCGATAAAGCCACCGTGTGCCGCAGGCGCGCGGGCGGTCGCATGCGACGAGCAGGAGGCGCAGCGCACATGGCCGACTCTTTCGTTCATCTGCACGTTCATACGGAGTACTCCATGCTGGACGGAGCCGCCCGGCTGAAGCAGATGTTCGAAGAGGTGGGCCGGCAGGAGATGCCGGCGATCGCCATGACCGACCACGGCAACATGCACGGCGCCTACGACTTCCACCGGCAGGCGACGGCCGCCGGGGTCACGCCGATCATCGGCATCGAGGCGTACCTGGCGCCCGAGTCCCGCTACCACAAGAAGAAGGTCCAGTGGGGGGAGCCGAGCCAGAAGCGCGACGACGTCTCCGGCGGCGGCCTGATCAACCACAAGACGCTGTGGGCGCGGAACGGGACCGGCCTGCACAACCTGTTCAAGCTCTCCAGCCGCGCGTACACCGAGGGCTTCGTCTTCAAGTACGCCCGCATGGACGAGGAACTGCTCGCCGAGCACGCCGAGGGCGTGATGGCCACGACCGGCTGCCCGTCCGGCAAGGTGCAGACGAGGCTGCGGCTCGGCCAGTTCGACGAGGCGCTGAAGGCCGCCGCCACGTTCCAGGACATCTTCGGCAAGGACAACTACTTCCTCGAGCTGATGGACCACGGGCTGGAGATCGAGCGCCGCGTCCGCGACGGGCTCGTCGAGATCAGCAAGAAGCTGAACATCCCGCCGGTCGTCACGAACGACTCGCACTACACGCACGAGTCCGAGGCCACCGCGCACGACGCGCTCCTCTGCGTCCAGGTGGGCAAGCAGCTCGCCGACCCCGACCGGTTCCGGTTCGACGGGTCCGGCTACTACCTGAAGACGGCGGACGAGATGCGCGCCCTCGACGCGTCCGACATCTGGCTGGAGGGCTGCCGGAACACCCTGCTCGTCGCCGAGAAGGTCGACCCGGCGGGCATGTTCGAGTACCGCGACCTCAGCCCCCGCTTCCCCGTCCCCGAGGGCGAGACCGAGGAGAGCTGGTTCCGCAAGGAGGTCTGGAAGGGCCTCGGGCGCCGCTTCCCGGACGGCCTGCCCGAGGGGTACAAGGAGCAGGCCGAGTACGAGATGGGCGTCATCCTCGGCAAGGGGTACCCGTCCTACTTCCTCGTCGTCGCCGACTTCATCATGTGGGCCAAGGAGAACGGCATCCTGGTCGGCCCCGGCCGGGGGTCCGCCGCGGGCTCCCTGATCGCGTACGCGATGGGCATCACCGACCTCGACCCGATCCCGCACGGGCTGATCTTCGAGCGGTTCCTGAACCCCGAGCGCGCGTCCATGCCCGACATCGACATCGACTTCCCTGAAGACCGGCGCGCCGAGGTCATCAAGTACACGACCGACAAGTGGGGCGCCGACAAGGTCTCGTTCATCGCCACGTTCGGCACCATCAAGGCGAAGGCCGCGATCAAGGACGCGGGCCGCGTCCTCGGCTTCCCGTACGCGCTCGGCGACCGGATCTCCAAGGCGTTCCCGCCCGCCGTCATGGGCAAGGACATCCCGCTGTCGGGCATCTTCGACGACAAGCACCCGCGCCACGGCGAGGCGGGCGAGCTGCGCAAGCTGTACGAGGAAGAGACCGACGTCAAGCAGATCATGGACCTGGCGCAGGGCCTGGAGGGGCTGATCCGCCAGACGGGCGTGCACGCCGCCGGGATCATCATGTCCGGTGAGACGATCACCGACCACGTCCCGATCATGCGCCGGGACGCCGACGGCGCGATCATCACGCAGTTCGACTACCCGACCTGCGAGACGCTCG
Organism: Actinomadura sp. GTD37; assembly: GCF_041951365.1. NCBI lineage: Bacteria > Bacillati > Actinomycetota > Actinomycetes > Streptosporangiales > Thermomonosporaceae > Actinomadura > Actinomadura sp. GTD37. Next base: position 493,295 of record NZ_JBGNUS010000002.1, on the reverse strand, counting down.
GCCTGCTGAAGATGGACTTCCTTGGCCTGCGGAACCTGACGATCATCGACGACGCGCTCAAGGGCATCAAGAAGAACAAGGGCGTCGACGTCGACCTGCTCGGCCTGCCGCTGGACGACCAGCCGACCTACGACCTGCTCGCGCGCGGCGACACCCTCGGCGTGTTCCAGTTCGACGGCGGGCCGATGCGGTCGCTGCTGCGGCTGATGAAGCCCGACAACTTCGAGGACATCTCCGCCGTCGGCGCCCTGTACCGGCCGGGCCCGATGGGCGCGAACTCCCACACCAACTACGCGCTCCGCAAGAACGGCCAGCAGGAGATCACCCCGATCCACCCGGAGCTGGAGGAGCCGCTCCGGGAGATCCTCGACACGACCTACGGCCTGATCGTCTACCAGGAGCAGGTCATGGCGATCGCGCAGAAGGTGGCGGGCTACACGCTCGGCAAGGCGGACCTGCTCCGCCGCGTGATGGGCAAGAAGAAGAAGGCCGAGCTGGACGCCCAGTTCGTCGGCTTCGAGCAGGGCATGATCGACAACGGCTTCTCCAAGGAGGCCGTGAAGACGCTGTGGGACATCCTCGTCCCGTTCTCCGACTACGCGTTCAACAAGGCGCACTCCGCCGCGTACGGCCTGGTGTCCTACTGGACGGCCTACCTCAAGGCGAACTACCCGGCCGAGTACATGGCGGGCCTGCTCACGTCCGTCGGCGACGACAAGGACAAGAGCGCCCTCTACCTGTCGGAGTGCCGCCGGATGGGGCTGAAGGTCCTGCCGCCGGACGTCAACACCTCCGAGGCCGACTTCACCCCGCTGGGCGACACCGAGATCCGCTTCGGGCTGTCGGCCGTCCGCAACGTGGGCCACAACGTCGTGGACGGCATCGTCGCGGCGCGCCGGGAGAAGGGCGCCTACACCGACTTCAACGACTTCCTCAGCAAGGTCCCGCCGCAGGTGTGCAACAAGCGGGTCGTGGAGTCGCTCATCAAGGCCGGCGCGTTCGACGAGCTGGGCCACCAGCGCAAGGCGCTGCTGATGGTGCACGAGCCGGCCATCGACTCGGTCATCGACATCAAGCGCAAGGAGGCCATCGGCCAGGACTCCCTGTTCGGCGCCCTGGAGGACGACGGCGGCGAGGACGCGTTCACCGTCGCGATCCCCGAGGCCGAGGAGTGGGACAAGACCACCCTCCTCGCGTTCGAGCGCGAGATGCTCGGCCTGTACGTCTCCGACCACCCGCTCCTCGGCGTCGAGCACATCCTGGAGCGCGAGGCCGACTGCGCCATCGCGTCCCTCAACGAGGGCGAGCGCCCCGACGGCCAGGTGGTGATCGTGGCGGGCCTGCTCTCGGGCCTCCAGCGCAAGGTCACCAAGCAGGGCAACTCGTGGGCGATGTTCCAGCTGGAGGACCTCGCCGGGTCCATCGAGGTGATGTGCTTCCCGTCGTCCTACCAGCTGTGCTCGACGCTCCTCGCCGAGGACGCCGTCCTCATCGTGAAGGGCCGCCTCGACCGCCGCGAGGACGTCGCGAAGATCATCGCGATGGAGGTCTCCCAGCCCGACCTCACCATCACCGACGCGACCGGCCCGCTGTCGGTCACCCTGCCGCTGGGCCGCTGCACGCCCCCGACGGTCTCGCGCCTGAAGGAAGTCCTGATCACCCATCCCGGCACGGCCGAGGTGCACCTGCACCTGCAGAACGGGCCGCGCACCACGGTTGTCCGCCTGGACGACAGGCTCCGCGTGGCGCCGTCCCCGGCGCTGATGGGCGACCTGAAGCAGCTCCTCGGCCCGTCCTGCCTCGGCTGACGCCGTCCCGCCGTACGGGCGCGCGGACGCCGTCGAGCCCGGCGGCGTGCGGCCCGAGCCGGATGCCGGACCGTTGGTTCATGGCCGGTGACGCAACCGAGGCCCGGCCCCGGCACGGGGGCGGACGGATCGCGGGGCGTCAGGTGGCGAGGGCGGCGGGGGCCAGGTCGGCCTTCCAGCCGACGAGGCGTCCGAGGCCGTCGAAGGCGGCGCGGGCGGTGCCGCCGCCGGGGAGCATGACCTCGGTCAGCTCGTCGGCCGGCCGGTAGGGGACGCGGTGGTGCGACAGGAACCCGGCGAGCGTCAGCCGCGGCTCGCGCGGGAACAGGCTCGCCGCGCTGGCGAGGAGCCGGGGCAGCGGGACCGGGTCCCACTGCGCGGCCGGGACCTGCGGGTCGTCGACGTGCAGATAGGCGGAGCCGCCGTCGTAGCCGGCGCCGATGTAGCCGGCGCCGCCGAGGACGCCGCCGGCGGCCATCGCGATCAGCTCGCCGCCGTGCCCGGCCGGACCCTCGTACCAGGACAGGTCGACCTCGGGGGTGGTGAACTCGGGGATGCCGAGCCGCTCCCCGATCGCCCGGATGGCCAGCGTCGGGGCGACGGCGGGGTGCGCGTCGCCGAACTGCGGGTTCGCCCACCCCCACAGCCAGGTGCGCTCGTGGGCCGCGTAGCTGCCGAGCAGCGAGACGCGGACCGTGACGCCGCCGCTGGCGTAGGTGCGGGCGGTCAGGTCGGCGCTCCAGTCCTCGCGCGGCAGGAACTCGGCGAGCGTCTCCTGCTGCTGCAGGACGACGGCCGCACGTGCGGCGCCGAGGCGGTCGAACGCAGGACTGAATCCGGACATGTCGGGCACATTATCCCAGTAGTCGGGGCGGTCGCGGGCGGGAATCGGACACCCTTCGAGAGTCGATCGGCCGGAGCGGGCAGGCTAGGCTTTCGCTGTCAGAGCACTCACATCTAGGAGCGTACGAGGTGCGGCGACCCACCGGGAGGCTCTTCGCGACGAGGCTCTGGGTGACGGGGGCCGTCGCCGCCGCCGTCGCCGCGCTGCTCGGCCCGCTCGCGGGCCTGCTGTGGGCGTGGATCTCGCCCGCGGTGACGTACGTGATCGTGCAGGGTGAGCCGCTTCTGGCCGAGCCGGAAGGGCAGGGCCCGATCGGCGTCGACGCGCGGTTCGCCCTGATCTCCCTCGCCGCGGGCGTGCTGTGCGGCGCCGCCGCCTATCTGGCGGGCGGGCGCGGCAACGACGTCGCGCTGCTGCTCGGCCTGGCCGCCGGGGGCTGCGCCGCGGCCGTCCTCGCCTGGCGGACGGGCCACATGGTCGGCCTGGGCGACTTCCAGGACGCGGTCCGGCACGCGCGCGACGGGACGACCGTCACCGGCGTCGCCGACCTGCGCGCCCGGGGCGTCCTCGTGTTCTGGCCGGTGTCGGCCGTGGCGGCGTACGGGCTGCTGGAGGTCGCCGTCCGGCGGCTACCCCCGGGCGATCGCGGCGACGCGGGCGCCGGTGAGGCGGACGAGGTCGGCGGGGGCGAGCTCGATCTGGAGTCCGCGCCGACCGGCGGAGACGTAGACGGTCGCGAGCCCTGACACCGACGCGTCGATCACGGCGGGCAGCCGCCGCCGCTGGCCGAGCGGGCTGATCCCGCCGACGACGTACCCGGTGGCGCGCTCGGCGTCCTTCGGGTCGGCCATCCGCGCCCTCTTCCCGCCGGCCGCCGCCGCGAGCGCCTTGAGGTCCAGGGTGGACGACACGGGCACGATCCCGACGGTGAGCCGCCCGTCGACCTCCGCCAGGAGGGTCTTGAAGAGCCGCCCGTACGGGACGCCGAGGGCGTCGGCGGCGGCCTCCCCGTAGGAGCCGGCGTTCGGGTCGGCCTCGTAGCCGTGCAGCGTGTACTCGATCTTCGCCCGCGTCGCGGCGGCGGTCGCCGGGGTCCCCCCGCCGCCCTTGGCCTTGGTGCTCATGGGGGAAGTCTGCCGTGCCGCCCGGTCCGCCGCACGGCCCGCCGCCCCGCCCGGGGTTCGGTTCGGGGTTCAGTTGGGGGTGAACGACCCGTCCAGGAACTGCCCGGCGGGGATCGTCGGCAGGAAGTTCAGGATGCGGTTCTCCCGGGCGAGCAGCTCCCGCTCGGCCGACAGCCGGAGCGCCGCGTCCTCGCATTCCAGCAGCCGCTGCTTGTCGTGCCCGTCCAGGACGAGGGACGCGGCGATCGCGTAGGACAGCGCGACCGGGTCGTCCGGCGGCTCGCCCTCGTCGGACGGGTTCGCGCCCGCCGCGCGCAGCCGGTGCCGGTACTGCCGGAACAGCCGCCGGACCCGCGCCGCCGCCGGGCCGGGGTCGGCCCCGGCCTCCTCGGGCAGGAACTCGACCTCGCCCTGCAGGTAGGGCCGGGAGCGGTCGAGCTCCTTCACCCGGAACCGCCGGGCCCCGACCGTCACGATGTCGTACCGGCCGTCCGGGTGCGGGGAGACCTCGCGCAGCTCGGCGACGCAGCCGACGCCGGCGAGCCGGTGCGCGGCGCTCTCGCCGACCTCGTGGCCGAGCTCGATGCCGACGACGCCGAACCCGCGGGGCTCGGGCCGTTCGAGCAGGTCGGCGATCAGCCGGCGGTAGCGCTCCTCGAACAGGTGCAGGGGGAGCACCAGCCCCGGGAACAGCACGGTGCCCAAGGGGAACAGGGCGAGCCGCTCGGTCACACTCTCACTCCCGCGCTCCTGGGCGCCGCCGGGAAGACGCCCTCGCCGCCAGGGTACGTCCATATCGATGATCTTGGTAAGGGCCGATTTTTCACACTGTGAAGTCTGAGTCATCCTCTTTCCGGTACCGGGCCATTCCCGCCGATTGGCCCTGCCGCGGGGACGGGGCGGCCGGTAGCGTCGGCGCCATGAGGATGCTCGTCGTCGACGCCTTCGCGGACCGCCCGTTCACCGGCAACCCGGCCGGGGTGTGCCTGCTCCAGGACGCCGCCGACCCGGAGTGGATGCAGCGCGCCGCGAACGAGATGAAGCACTCGGAGACGGCGTTCGTGCGTCCTCTCGCCGATGCCTCCGGGGCCGGCGCGGACTTCGAGCTGCGCTGGTTCACGCCCCTGACGGAGGTCGCCCTCTGCGGGCACGCCACGCTGGCTTCGGCGCACGCCCTCTACGGCACCGGGACGGTCGCGCCCGACCGCCCGATCCGGTTCCGGACGCTGAAGAGCGGCGTCCTCACCGTCACCCGGGAGGCGGACGGGGGCCTGGCGATGGACTTCCCCGCCGCGCCCGCCGCGCCGGCCGACGTCCCCCCGGGGCTCGCCGAGGCGCTCGGCCTGCCGGTGCTCCGCGCGGGACGCAACGTCCAGAACGACGTGCTGGCGGAGGTCGCGGACGAGGCGGCCGTGCGGAAGGCCGACCCGGACATCGGCGCCCTCGCCGGCATCGACGCCCGCGGCGTGATCGTCACGGCGGCGGCCGGCCCGGGCGCGGAGCACGACTTCGTGTCCCGGTTCTTCGCGCCCCGCGTCCTGCCCGGCGACGGCGAGGACCCGGTGACCGGCTCCGCCCACTGCGCCCTCGCCCCCTACTGGGCCGGGCGGTTCGGCCGCGACACGCTGACCGGATACCAGGCGTCCGCGCGCGGCGGGCGCGTCGGCGTCGCGCTGCGCGGCGACCGGGTGACCCTGTCGGGCAGGGCCGTCACCGTGCTGGACGGCGACTTCGGCGCCTGACGCGCGCCCCGGGCGCGGGGCGGCGCGCCGCGTCTCGGGAGCTGAGACGATGCGCGAGGGGCGGACGGCACTCCGTAGACTGGACGCGTGATTTCCCGTATCGACCTGCGCGGCTCGCTTCCCGGCGACCTGCGCTCCGTGCTGCCCCGCGCCGAACTCGACGTCGAGGCCGCCCTGGACAAGGTGCGGCCCATCTGCGAGGACGTGCGCCATCGCGGCTCGGCGGCGGTCCGGGAGCACACGAAGGCGTTCGACGGCGTCGAGCTGGAGAGCGCGCGGGTCCCGGTGAAGGCCGTCCACCAGGCCCTCGCCGACCTCGATCCCGCCGTGCGGGACGCGCTGGAGGAGTGCGTCCGCCGCGCCCGCGCCGTGCACCGCGCCCAGCGCCGCACCGACGTCACCACGCAGGTCGTGCCGGGCGGCACCGTCACCGAGCGGTGGATCCCGGTCGGCCGCGTCGGGCTGTACGTGCCGGGCGGCCGCGCCGTGTACCCGTCCAGCGTGGTCATGAACGTCGTCCCGGCGCAGGAGGCGGGGGTCGGCTCGCTCGCCGTGACCTCGCCCCCGCAGCAGGACTTCGGCGGCCTGCCGCACCCGACGATCCTGGCCGCCTGCGCACTCCTCGGCGTGGACGAGGTGTACGCGGCCGGCGGCGCGCAGGCGATCGCGATGTTCGCCCACGGCACCGCCGAGTGCCCCCGCGCCGACCTGGTCACCGGCCCCGGCAACGTGTACGTCGCCGCCGCGAAGCGGCTGCTCAAGGGCGTGATCGGCATCGACGCCGAGGCCGGCCCGACCGAGATCGCGATCCTCGCCGACGACACCGCGGACCCGGTGGAGGTCGCCGCCGACCTGATCAGCCAGGCCGAGCACGACGTGCTCGCCGCGGCCGTCCTCGTCACCGACTCGGCGCGGCTCGCCGACGAGGTCGAGACCGAGCTGAAGGCGCAGGTCGCCCGCGCCCGGCACGCCGAGCGGATCACCGCGGCGCTCGCCGGGCGGCAGTCGGGCATCGTCCTGGTGGACGGCGTCGAGGACGGCCTGAAGGTCGTCGACGCCTACGCCGCCGAGCACCTGGAGATCCAGACGGCCGACGCCGCGGCGGTCGCCGCCCGCGTCCGCAACGCCGGGGCGGTCTTCGTGGGCCGGTACGCGCCGGTCTCGCTCGGCGACTACCTCGCCGGGTCCAACCACGTCCTGCCGACCGGCGGGTGCGCCTGCCACTCGTCCGGGCTGTCGGTCCAGTCGTTCCTGCGCGGCGTGCACGTCGTCGAGTACGACCGGGACGCCCTCGCCGAGGCCACCGGGCGCGTCGTCGCGCTCGCCGAGGCCGAGGACCTGCCCGCCCACGGCGCCGCCCTGAAGGCGCGCTTCGAGTGGGGGGTCCCTTCGTGACCTCGCTCGACGACCTGCCGCTCCGGGACGACCTGCGCGGCCGGGCGCCCTACGGCGCGCCCCAGCTGGACGTCCCGTACGCGCTGAACACCAACGAGAACCCGTACCCGCCGTCCGGGCGGCTCGTGAAGGCGCTCGGCGAGGCCGTCATGGACGTCGCCGGGACGCTGAACCGCTACCCCGACCGCGACGCCGCCGCGCTCCGCGCGGACCTCGCCGCGTTCCTGAACACCGACACGCCCGCCGCGGGGCTCACCGCCGGCCGGGTGTGGGCGGCGAACGGCTCCAACGAGATCATCCAGCAGATCCTGCAGGCGTTCGGCGGGCCGGGCCGCACCGCGCTCGGCTTCGAGCCGTCCTACTCGATGCACCCGATCATCACCGCGGTGTCGGGCACCCGCTGGGTGGACGCCTCCCGCGACGAGGACTTCGGCCTCGAACCCGAACGCGCCGTCGCGGCCGTCGAGGAGCACCGCCCCGACGTCGTGTTCCTCACCTCGCCGAACAACCCGACCGGCACCGCCCTGCCGCCGGCGGCGATCGAGGCGGTGCTGGCGGCGGCGCCGGGCATGGTCGTCGTCGACGAGGCGTACGCGGAGTTCCGCCGCGCCGAGACGCCGTCCGCGCTGACGCTGCTGGACGGCCACCCGCGGCTGATCGTCACCCGCACCATGTCCAAGGCGTTCGCGATGGCCGGCGCCCGGCTCGGCTACCTGGCCGCCGACCCCGCCGTGATCGAGGCGCTGCTGCTCGTCCGGCTGCCCTACCACCTGTCGGCCGTCACCCAGGCCGTCGCCCGCACCGCCCTCGCCCACGGCGAGGAGCTGCTCGGCGGCGTCGGCGCCCTGCGCCGCGAGCGCGACGAGACCGTCGCGTGGCTGCGCGGCGAGGGGTTCCGGGTGGCCGACTCCGACGCCAACTTCGTCCTGTTCGGGACGTTCCCGGACCGCCGCGCGGTGTGGGAGGGCCTGCTCGGCCGCGGCGTGCTGATCCGGGAGGTGGGGCCGCCCGAGTGGCTGCGGGTCAGCGTCGGCGCCCCGGACGAGATGGCCGCCTTCCGCACCGCATTGAAGGAGAGTCTGTGACGCGCAAGGGACGAGTCGAGCGGGGGACCGGGGAGACCCAGGTCCTCGTCGAGATCGACCTCGACGGGACGGGGCGGGTCGACGTCGCGACCGGCGTGGGGTTCTTCGACCACATGCTGGCCCAGCTCGGCAAGCACGGGTCGTTCGACCTGACCGTCAAGACCGCCGGCGACCTGCACATCGACAGCCACCACACGATCGAGGACACCGCCATCGCGCTCGGCCAGGCGTTCGGCGAGGCGCTCGGCGACAAGGTCGGCATCCGCCGCTTCGCCGACGCCTCGATCCCGCTCGACGAGGCGCTCGCGCAGGTCACGGTCGACGTGTCCGGACGTCCCTACCTCGTGCACGTCGAGCCGGACGGCATGGCCCCGATGATCGGCCCCGAGTACGACACCACGATGACCCGGCACGTCTTCGAGTCGTTCGTGTCGAACGCGCGGGTGGCGCTGCACGTCCACGTCCCGTACGGGCGCAACGCGCACCACATCGTGGAGGCCCAGTTCAAGGCCCTCGCCCGCGCGCTGCGCGACGCGGTGGCGTTCGACCCGAAGGTGCACGGCGTCCCGTCCACCAAGGGGGCCCTGTAGCCGTGGAGATCGGTGACCTGCACTTCACCTACGGCAACGCCGTGGTCTTCGCCGTCGCGGTGTTCCTGCTCGCCGGCGTCTACAGCTTCATCAAGCAGGGCATCAAGGTCGGCGCGCTGATCCTGCTCGTGCTCGCCGGGCTGGTGTTCGCCGGGGGCGTGATGTGGCTGTGACGAAGATCGTCGTCCTGGACTACGGCTCCGGCAACCTGCGCTCGGCCGAGCGCGCCGTGGCCCGCGCCGGCGCCGAGGTGACCGTCACCGCCGACTGGGACGCCGCGCTGGCCGCCGACGGCCTGGTCGTCCCCGGCGTGGGCGCGTTCGCGGCCTGCATGGCGGGCCTGCGCGCGGTCCGCGGCGACCAGCTCATCGGCCGCCGCCTCGCGGGCGGGCGCCCCGTCCTCGGCATCTGCGTCGGCATGCAGATCCTGTTCGGCAAGGGCATCGAGCACGGCGTGACCACCGAGGGCTGCGACGAGTGGCCGGGCACGGTCGACCGGCTGAACGCGCCGGTCGTCCCGCACATGGGCTGGAACACGGTCGACGCCCCCGAGGGCTCCGTCCTGTTCGACGGCCTCGCGGACGCGCGGTTCTACTTCGTCCACTCCTACGCCGCCCGCAGCTGGGACCTGGCGGCCGACCCGACCGGCACCATCCCGGCGCCGCTGGTCACGTGGGCCGAGCACGGCGACCGCTTCGTCGCCGCCGTCGAGAACGGCCCGCTGTGCGCCACCCAGTTCCACCCGGAGAAGTCCGGCGACGCCGGCGCGCACCTGCTGCGCAACTGGCTCGGCACGCTGGCCTGAGACCGCCCCACCGCCCCGTCCCATCTGCCTCGATAGGGTTTCCGCATGACTTTGACGCTCCTTCCCGCGGTCGACGTCGCCGACGGCCGGGCGGTCCGCCTGGTGCAGGGCGAGGCCGGCACCGAGACCTCCTACGGCGCCCCCCTCGACGCGGCGCTCGCCTGGCAGCGGGCGGGGGCGGAGTGGATCCATCTGGTCGACCTGGACGCCGCGTTCGGGCGCGGCTCCAACCGGGAGCTGCTCGCCGAGGTGACCGGGCGGCTGGACGTGCGGGTGGAGCTGTCCGGCGGCATCCGCGACGACGCGTCGCTGGAGGCGGCCCTGTCCACCGGGTGCGCCCGCGTCAACATCGGCACCGCCGCGCTGGAGGACCCCGAGTGGTGCCGCAAGATCATCGCCTCGCACGGCGACAAGATCGCGGTGGGGCTGGACGTGCGGGGCACGACGCTCGCCGCGCGCGGCTGGACGCGGGAGGGCGGCGACCTGTGGGAGGTCCTCGCCCGGCTGGAGGACGACGGCTGCCCCCGCTACGTGGTCACCGACGTCACCAAGGACGGGACGCTGCGCGGCCCCAACACCGGGCTGCTCCGCGAGGTCTGCGCGCGGACCGCCAAGCCCGTCGTCGCGTCCGGCGGCGTCTCCTCGCTCGACGACCTGCGGGCGCTGGCCGGGCTCGTCCCGGACGGCGTCGAGGGCGCGATCGTCGGCAAGGCGCTGTACGCGCGGGCGTTCACGCTGGAAGAGGCCCTGGAGGCCGTCAAGTGACCGTGGAGGCCGTGAAGTGACCGTTGCCGTGCGGGTCATCCCGTGCCTGGACGTCGACGCCGGGCGCGTCGTGAAGGGCGTCAACTTCCAGAACCTGCGGGACGCGGGCGACCCGGTGGAGCTGGCGCGCCGCTACGACGCCGAGGGCGCCGACGAGCTGACGTTCCTGGACATCACCGCGTCCAGCGCCGACCGCTCGACCACCTACGACGTGGTGCGCCGCACCGCCGAGGAGGTGTTCATCCCGCTGACGGTCGGCGGCGGCGTCCGCACGGTCGAGGACGTCGACCGCCTGCTGCGCGCGGGCGCCGACAAGGTGTCGGTGAACACGGCCGCGATCGCGCGGCCGGAGTTCCTGCGGGAGGCCGCGCACCGCTTCGGATCGCAGTGCGTGGTCCTGTCGGTGGACGCGCGCCGCGCGGCCGGGACGGAGTCGGGCTTCGAGGTCACCACGCACGGCGGCCGCGAGGGGACGGGCATCGACGCGATCGGGTGGGCCCGCCGCGGCGCGGAGCTGGGCGTCGGGGAGATCCTGCTGAACTCGATGGACGCCGACGGCACCAAGGCCGGGTTCGACCTGGAGATGCTGCGCCGCGTCCGGGAGACGGTGACGGTCCCGGTGATCGCGAGCGGCGGCGCGGGGGCCGCGGCCCACTTCGCGCCGGCGGTGGCCGCGGGCGCGGACGCCGTCCTCGCCGCCAGCGTGTTCCACTTCGGGGAGCTGACGATCTCCGAGGTCAAGACGGCCCTGCGCGAGGCCGGCAGCCCCGTCCGCTGAGAAGGAAGCCCCCCGCATGACCATCGCGTTCGCGACCTGTTCGCTGCTGCCCGAGGGAAGCGACGACGTCCGGACCCTGATCGCCGCGTGCGCCGCCCTGGGCGTCGCCGCCGAACCCGTCATCTGGGACGGCGACGCCGACTGGTCCCGCTACGACCTGGTCGTCGTCCGCTCCACGTGGGACTACACGTCCCGGCGCGACGAGTTCACGGCGTGGGCGGAGCGCCTGCCGCGCGTCCTGAACCCGGCCGGGGTCATCCGCTGGAACACCGACAAGCGCTACCTACGCGACCTCGCCGCCGCCGGGCTGCCGGTCGTCCCGACCCTCTGGGACCCCGACGACGTCCCGTCCGGCTGGCCCGAGTACGTGATCAAGCCCGCGGTGTCCGTCGGGTCCGGCGACACGGCGCGCTGGGGGGCGGGGGAGGAGGAGCGGGCCCGCGCCCACCTGCGCTCGCTGCGCGAGGCGGGCCGGACGGCGATGGTCCAGCCGTACCTGTCCGCGGTCGACACCGCCGGCGAGACGGCCCTGGTCTTCTGCGACGGCGAGTACAGCCACGCCGGGCGCAAGGCCCGGATCCTCACCGCGGGCGCGGGCGTCGAAGGCTCCGTCCGCGGCGACGCGACGCGCGGCCGGGTCACCGCGTCCGCCGCGACCGGGGCCGAACTCGATGTCGCGCACCGCGCCCTGGCGGCCGTCCCCGGCGGCCGCGATCTGCTCTACGCCCGCGTCGACCTCGTCCCCGGCCCGGACGGCGATCCGCTCATCATCGAACTCGAACTGACCGAACCCAACCTCTACCTCCAGCACGGCCCCGGCAGCGCCGCCCGCTTCGCCAAGGCGATAGCCGCCCGCCTCTGACCCGGGGCCGCGGGCCGGCGCGCGCGGCGCCGGGGCGTTGCGGCGATCGCCGCCGCTAGAGGCACGAGAGGATGATCGCGGACGGCCGGTCCGGGTCGTGGAAGACCTCCTGGCGGGCCTTGAGCATGCGGGTCGCGGTGGTGGCGAGGGGCGCGCCGGTGCCGGGGTTCGCGGCGACCTTGGGGTGGGCGCCGCTGGTGACGTGGACGCGGACCCGGTGGCCGCGCGCGAAGCGGTGGCCGGTGGGCCACAGGTCGACGGCGATGCGGCGGACGCCGTCCGCGCCGGCGGGCTTCTCGGCGGGGGAGGGCAGGCGCAGGCCGCCCTCGCAGACGTTGCGGGACGTCCCGTCCGGGGCGACGTCGCAGAGCCGGACGACGAAGTCGGTGTGCTCGCGGTCGGAGCGGACGAACAGGTCGGCGCCGACCGGGCCGATCACGTCCAGGTCGGCGGACAGGGCGGGCGAGGTGAACACGAGGACGTCCGGGCGCCGCTCCAGCGGGCGGTTGTCGACGGGACGCGAGCTGCCGAGGAGGGTGGGGCCGCCGAGCGCGGGCGTCGGGTCGGCCGGGTCGAAGGTGTAGGTGCTCGCCGGGTGGTCCTGCGGGCCGTCCTCGCCGAGGCCGCGCCGGTCCGGCGGGCCCGCGTGCAGGTGCCAGCGCACCTGCCGGGCGCCCGGCGGCGGCCAGTCGGTGTAGTGCCGCCATTCGCGGGCGCCGGTGACGTAGACGCGGACGGGGTCGGGGCGCAGCCCGGACGGGTCGCCCAGCAGGTGGGCGCGGAACCAGGCGAGCGACTCGCGGATGCTCGGCAGGCCGTGCCGGGCGTCGGTGTGCCACCACGGGCCGATGGTCAGGTACGGGTCGTGGCCGGTGGCGCGCAGCGCGAGGTAGTCCTTGATCTGCCACGGCAGGAACACGTCGTACCAGCCGCCGAGGAGGGTGACGGGCGCCGCGACCCGGCCGACGGCGCCGCTGAAGTCGCGCCGGTCCCAGTAGCCGCGCGCGGCGGCGTGGTTGGCGAGGAGGTCCTGGTAGAAGCGCATGGGCCTGCCGCCGGCCAGCACGTCCAGCTCGGCGAGGGGGCGGCCGGACCGCGCCGCCCGGACGGCGCGCCGCCGGGACGTGAGCGGCGCGGTCAGCATGCCGAGCGGCCGCTGCTGCCGGTGCGTGAGGTCGGTCCAGGACAGCGTGGACTCCAGCGCGAACGACCCGCCCACGTAGGCGGCGTCCCGGAAGGACGACGCGGTGATCTGCAGCGACATCGCCTTCAGCTCGGGCCCCGCCTCGGCGGCGATCGCCCACGCCGAGTAGCCGAGGTAGCTGGGGCCGAAGGTGGCGAACGTGCCGTGGAACCAGGGCTGCCGCTTCATCCACTCGACGGTGGCGAGCCCGTCGTCGCGTTCGCTGCCGAGCGGGTCGAACTCGCCGCCGGAGCCGGACGTCCCGCGCGCGCTCTGCACGACCAGCTGGAAACCGAACAGGACGAACGGGAGCCCGTTGGCGAGGGCGGCCGGTCCGCGCCGCCCGTAGGGGGTCCGCACGAGGATGGTGGGCGGGCGCTCGACGCCGCTGGGGACGTACCGGTCGGCGAGCAGCGTCACGCCGTCCGGCATGACCGCCGGCAGGTCGCGCTCGACGGTGTAACGCGACAGCCCTCGCGGGTGGGGGAGCCCAAGCGCCATGCCGCCTCCGTCCGGGGTTCACTGCCGACTAGCAACGTAACCGCGGACGGGGGCCGCAACCGTCAGGGGCCGGTGATGAACGCCCATGGATCGGGTGCGGCGGCCGCCGAGGCGCCCAGTTCGTCCGCCCATGCGGTCTCGTTTCCGTATTCGTCCCGCCAGGACCAGAGCCGCAGCGTGACCCGGTGCAGGACGTGCTCCCCGGTGACGCCGAGCGCGCCGTGGACCTGGTGCGCGATCGCGGCGACCGTGCCCGCCGCGCGGGACGCGTTCGCCTTGGCGGCGGCCACCGCGACCGGGTCGTCCGGGGCGCGCACGGCGGCGCGGACCGCGACGTCCGCGACCGCGGCCTCGCCGGCGAGTTCGGCGAGCATCTGCTGGACGGCCTGGAACCGCCCGACCGGCCGCCCGAACTGCTCGCGCTCGCCCGCGTGGCGCACCGACAGGTCGAGCGCCCGCGCCATCGCCCCGGTGAGCTGCACGGCCCGCGCCAGCGCCCCGCGCCGCCGCAGCTCCGCCGCGTCGACGCCGCACGGCGCCACGGCCTCCGCCTCGACCCCGGACAGGACGACGTCGTCGCGGGGCTCGCCCGCCACGTTCGCCCCCTCGGTGATCTGCGCGCGCGCCGGATCGACCACCGCGACGAACCCGTCCGCCAGGACGGCGAGGCGGTGCGCGGAGCGCGCCCAGGGAACGCGCCGCAGCGTCCCGGTCAGCGTCCGGCCGCCGCCGATCCGGACGTCGCCGGCGGCCGCCGTGAGGACGCCGGACGGGACCGGCAGCCCGGCGTCGGCGAGGAGCCGCCCGGCGAGCCCGCCCGTCTCGGCGAGGGGGACGGAGACGGCGTGGTACCCGGACGCGCGGAGCACGGCGGCGGCGTCCGCCGAGGTCCCGCCGCTGCCGCCCGCCTCCTCCAGCACCCCGGCGAGCGCGAGGCCCGACTCCACCAGCGCCGCCCACGGCCCGTCCCCGGAGAGGATCTCGTTCGCGGTCTCCTCCAGCAGCCCCATCAGCGCACTCCCAGGCCGCGCGCGACGATTCCGCGCAGGATCTCGTTGGTGCCGCCCCGCAGCGTGAACCCGGGCGTCTGGACGACCGACTCCGCCAGCGCGCGGGCCAGCGGGTCGGGGGAGGCGGGGTCGGGCTCCACGCCCGCGTGCTCCCGCACGACCTCGACGACCTCGCGCTCGAACCGCGTCCCGAGGTCCTTCACCAGGGCCGCGGGCACGTCGGGGGTCAGCCCGGCGTCGAGGGCGCCGGCGACCGCCAGGGACGCCTGCCGCAGCGACCACAGCCGCGCGGTCAGCCGGCCGAGCGCGCGCCGCGCCGCCGGGCCGTCCGCGCGGCCGTGCAGCAGCCGGACGAGCAGGAACGTGCTGAGCAGCCGCTCCGGGCCGCTGCGCTCGTAGGCCAGCTCGGCGGTGACCTGCCGCCAGCCGTCCCCGGGGCGGCCGAGCACCATCGCGTCGGGGACGTACGCGCCGTCGAGGACGACCTCGTTGAAGTGGTGCTCGCCGGACAGGCCCCGGATCGGCCGGACCGCCACCCGCTCGTCCGGCAGCGGGACGATGAACTGGGTCAGCCCCGCGTGCCGGTCGCCGGTCCGCGGCGCGCTGCGGGCCAGGACGAGGAGCGCGTGGGCGAGGTGGGCGCCGCTCGTCCACACCTTGGTGCCGTGCAGCCGCCAGCCGCCCTCCGCGCGGACGGCGCGGGTGCGGACGGACGCGAGGTCCGACCCGGAGTCGGGCTCGCTCATCCCGATCGCGAAGAAGCACTCGCCGCGCGCGATCGCCGGCAGGAACCGCGTCTTCTGCTCCTCGGTCCCGTTCGCGAGGATGCCCGGCCCGGTCTGCCGGTCGGCGATCCAGTGCGCGCCCACGGGCGCCCCGGCCGCCAGCAGCTCCTCGATCACCGCGAACCGCTCCAGCGGGGAGCGCCCGTGCCCGCCGTACCGCTCCGGCAGGGTCATGCCGAGCCAGCCGCGCTCGCCGAGCCGCCGGCTGAACCCGGGGTCCGCGCCGGTGAGCCAGCTGTCGCAGCGGGCCGTGAACGGCGTCCGCGCGAGGAACTCCCGTACCGCGGCCCGCAGCTCGGCGGTCTGCGGGGGGAACGTCCCCGGTTCCAGTCCGGACGGTGTGGCCACGCGCGCCTCCTCGGTCTCGGGGCGACGTTACCGACGCGCCCCCGGCCGCCCGTCAGCGGGCCCTTACCGGGCCTCGTCCTTGGCGGTGGACGGCGTTCTCTGGAATCGTTGCCCTCCCACCACCCGACCCCCAGGGGGCGAACACGAGATGTGGCCCGGGCCGAACCCGCCGATGGGACCTCCGCGCACGGAGCCGGGGCAGGCGAGGCGCCCCTGGGCCCCGGAGCGGCGGCCCGTCTCGCCGGGCGCGGGCTGGTACGCGCTGCCCGCCGTCCTGGTGCTCGTGGCCGCGGCGGGCTTCCTGGCGGCGCTCGCGCTCCTGTGGGACGACTCCCGTGCCGCGGACGGCCCGGCGGCGGCCGGCGACCCGGTCGCCGGGGTGCGGGTCAGGCTCTCCGAGGGCCACGGCTACTTCCTCTACGTCCGCACCGGCGGCTCGACGCCCTACCGCTGCGGCGTCGAGGTGGGCGAGCGGTCCGGGCCCCTCCGGCTGACGCGCAAGAACTCCTGGAGCGCGGCCGAGCGCCCCGCCCACCGGTACACGGCCACGTTCACCGCGCCGGTGACCGGGGCGGGGCTGCTGACCTGCCGCGGCGCGGACGGCCCGATCCTGGTGGCGCCGGACGACACCGTGGACGCCTACCTCGGCTTCGCCGTCCTCGCCGCCCTCGGACTCGGCGGGCTCGCGGGCCTGAGCTTCGCGGTCGCCTTCGTCCGCCGCGGCGCCGCCGAGCGCCGCGCCGCCGCGGCCGGGCACTGAGGGTCCCGGCCGGGTCAGGACGTGAGCTCGCGCTCCAGCGGGGTGCGGAAGCGGGGGGTCGCGCGGACGTCGCCGTACCAGGCCGCCATGCGCGCCGCCTCCCGCTCGATCGCCGCCTCGGCGTCGGCGCCGACGTCCTCCAGGACGCGGACGGCGATCTCGCCGTCCTTGCGCTGCGCCCAGCCGCCGACGACGCGCCCGTCCCACCAGATCGACGGGCCGATGTTGCCGTTGCGGTCGAACAGCGCCGGGCCGTGCCCGCCGAGGAACCAGCCGCGCTCCTGCCAGCCCATCGGCGTCGGGTCGAGCGCGGGCAGCAGCGCCGCCCACGGCTCCGGCGCGGCCGCGGGCTCCAGGTCGTCGGATAGGACGACTCCGGTGGTGCCGCCGCCGAGGTCGACCTCGGTGACGTCGAGGAGCGCGAGGGCCTTCTTGACGTCGCCGGCGTTCCAGCCCGTCCACCACTTGAGGTCGGCGACCGGGGCGGGGCCGAACGCGCGCAGCCAGCGGCGGACCAGCCCGGCGCGGGCCTCGGCGGCCGGGACGTCCGCGACGCCGCCGGGCAGCCACGCCTCGACCGGCGACCACCTGTACTGGCTGCTGATCCACGACCCGTTCGGCCGCCCCCGCACGATGCGGCCCGCGCAGCCGAGCGTGACGAGGATCCAGGTGGTGACGCTCGTGGGCCGCGAGTAGGACTTGCCGGGCGCCGGGTCGACCTGCGTCCGCAGGAGCGGGACGTCGGCGCTGAGCTGGGCGCCCGTCGCCTCGCCGCGCGCCAGCAGCGCCTTGTGCGCCGCCTCCTCGGCCTCGGCGAACCACGACGGGACGTCCCGGATGTCGCTGCCGCGCTCGATCAACCGGGCGTAGACGGCGCGCTGCTTGACGGCGAGCCCGTTCGCCGTGGACGCCTGGAGCACCGGCACCAGCTCGGTGGGCGCGACGAACATCGTCCGCCGCATCGCGAGCATGCGCAGCAGCGTGCGGTCGTCGTACAGGGCCCGCTCGACCGCGGCGGGGACGGCGCCGGCGCTGCGGGCCGCGACGGAAAGGAACACCGTGGCGGGATCGGTGGCGTGCAGCACCACCATGGACCGCGCGATGTCGAGGACGTCGTCGGTCCGGGCGTGCGGGGCGAGCCGGTGGCGGAGCGCGAGCCGGGCCCGCCGCTCCGCCGTGTTCATCGAACGCATGTACGAAGCTTAGACCGGCTCAGCCGCTGTTGGAGATCTTCACCACCACATTGTCCGCGGTGACCGACTGGACCGAGACGTTGAACCCCTCGGCCTGCTCGCCGTCGCCCACCGGCACCGTCAACGTCTGGCCCGCGACCTTGAGGGTGACCGTCTCGCCCTGCACCTTCACGAGCTCGGCCTTGACGCCGAGGACGGACGCGCTCGCGTCGACGCCCCGGTCGAAGGTCACCGTGCAGGAGTCGACGCCGCAGGACGTCTTGCTGTTCTCGCCGCCGCACGCGGCCAGCGCGCCGAGCGGCAGCAGGACGAGGGGGAGGACGGCCAGCTTCCGCCGGAGGGGAAAGGAGGTCATGCCGCGGAGTCTACGGGCGCGCCGGGCGGCCCGGACCCTCCCCGAGGCGGATCCGTCCGGCGCGAATGTGGTACCGCGCGGTGACGCGGCTGGATCTACCCGGTGACACCGTGCTTCGCTGGCCGGGTGAGTACCGACAGCGCCCCGGTGAGCGGGGACGGGGCCGTGGAGGCCGCGGTGGTCGGCCCGGTCGTGTGCGCCGCGCTGCGGATCGAGGCCCGCGCGGTCCGGCGCGGGCTCAGCCGGACGCCCGTCGTGGTCGTCGGGTACCGCGCGCGGCGCGCGGCCCGGCTGCCGGACGCGTGCGCCGCGCTCGTCACCGTCGGCTTCGGCGGGGCGCTCGACGAGCGGCTGCGGCCGGGCGACGTCCTCGTCGCCGACGAGATCCGCGGCCCCGGCGGCGCCGCGGTGCCGTGCAGCGCGCCGCGCCTGCTCGCCGGGGAGCTGATCAGGGACGGGCTGAGCGCGCAGGTCGGCCCCCTCGTCACCACCGACCACGTCGTCCGCGGCGGGGAGCGGGCCGTGCTGGCCGCGCGGGGCGCGCGCGTCGCCGACATGGAGTCGGCCATCGTCGCCGCGCGGGCCGGCGGGCTGCCGGTCGCCGCCGTCCGGGTCGTCGTGGACGGCCCCGGGCACCCGCTGTGGCACCCGGGCGTCATCGGCCGCGGACTGGCCGCGCGGCGCGTGCTGGCCCGCGCCGGCCCCGCCCTGGAGCGCTGGAGCGTCCTGCTGGTCCGCGGCGAGGAGGGCCCGCCCGGCTGACAGGTCCGGCCGGCGCGCCCGCGCCGCAGGGCTCAGCTGTGCCCGCCGCTGTGGCCGCCGCCGTGCCCGCCGCCGTGGTGGTCGCCCTGGACGATCTCTCCGCCGAGGTCCGTGCGGAGCGACTCCAGCGTCGGCTTCTGGCTGACCGCCACCCAGCGGGCCCCCACCAGGTACCACCCGCCCCACGGCTTGGCCTCGCGGAGCCAGGAGTTCATGCCGTCGTCCGTGGTGAAGCTGAGCAGGACGTACTGCCCGCGCGAGGTCTTGCAGTTCCCCTGCTCCAGATCCTTGACCTTGCGCGTGCCGGTCACCTTGCAGTCGGTCTGCCGGGCCAGCTCCTGGAGGTCGGCCGGTTTCGCGGTCCTCCCGCCGGACGAGGCGTCCGACTTCGCGGAGCAGCCGGCGGCGAGCGGCGCCGCCAGCACCGCCGCGCACAGCAGCGCCGTCCTCACTCGCGGCAGCGTGATCGGGCCGAGGGGGTGTCGGGAACCCATCGCCATTCCTCTCCGGGGTGAAAAGCGCGATTCGAGGAATGAATACGCACCCCGCCCCGGCCGGGTTCACCGGACCCGCCCCCGGCCGCCCGGGGTCAGGCCATCAGCCGGGCGCCCGCCGCGGCGCGGACGTCCGGATCCTCCGCGCCGTCCTGGTGCAGCCGCCGCAGCCGCAGCCCCGTGTCGCGGGTGAGCGGCGCGGACCGGGCCGCCTCGGCGCGCACGCCCTCCTCGCAGTCCCACAGCCCCTCGGCGGTGTAGGACTCGGCCGTGTGCGGGGCCGTTCTCGTCAACGCGGTCAATATGCGGGGTCTCAGGTAGGCGTAGGTCGACTCGGTCCAAGCGGTCTTCAGCAGGGGGACGGCCTCGCCCGCGCGCAGCCGTCCCAGTCCCTCGATCGGGCCGGCGGCGCCGCCCCACTCCCGCCGGGCGACGGCCCCGCGCAGCTCGTCCATGAGCAGCGGGATGTCCTGGCGGGTGCCGTACCGGGCGAGGATGCGCAGGCCCATGTCGGCGCAGCCGCCGCGTTCGGCCGCCCACGCCCGCGCCCGCGGCAGCGTCTCGGGCCCGTACTCGCGCAGCGCCCGGCACACCGCGCCGCCGAACCGGCTCGGCCGCTGCGGCAGCAGCTCCTCGGCCAGGTCGAGCAGCGCCGGCGTGCGCCGCCGCCCCAGCTCGAAGATCGCCGCGATCGCGCCCTCGCCGCGCCGCCGCGCCAGGTCCAGCAGCTCCGCCTCGCTCTGCGCGTCCCGCCCGGGGGCCGCGGCCATCGCGCGGCGCGCCGCCCGCCCGGCCGCCCGCTGCCGCTCCAGCGCCCGCGCCACCCGCGGCTGCCGCTCCGCCCACGCCTCGATCACCGGGTTGCGCCGGGACGGGATCAGCATCTCCAGGTCGGCGTCGTCGCACCGCGCCGCCACCAGCTCGTCCAAACCGGTCGCCAGGGACGGGTCCTCAAGGTCGATGAGCTCGGTCACGGCGTCGAACCACTGCGCGCCCTCCTCGGCGTACCGCCGCAGCGGCCGCGCCGCCTCGCGCCGGCTCAGCCGCACCAGGTCAGCGAGCACGCCCAGCGCCAGGTCGACCCGCCACTCGTCGGGATCGGTGTGGTCGGACGGGTCGAACAGATGCTCGGCCACCGGCCCGGCCGGCAACTCCAGATCCACCATCAACCGGGCGTAGTACAGCCGCCGCGACTCGCACTGGCGGTCCCACCGCGGATCCCGCCGGACGCAGGCGTACACGTACTCGCCCGCCCCCGGCCTGTCCGCCGCGCGCCGCGCGGCCCTTCCGAGCCCCCGCTGCAGCTGACCGTGCAGCGTGCCCGCCGATTCCAACACGACCTCGTTGCTCACCCCGCCAGAATGCGCACTAGACCAGATAACGGGCAAGTGCTTTACCCCAGGTCGTCATGTCCGTCACATCTCCCGCTGCGCGGCCCAGGAGGCGTGCAGGTCGGCGTAGACGCCGGGTTCGGCGACGAGCCGCGCGTGCGGGCCGCGCTGGACGATGCGCCCCGCCTCGAACACGATCACCTCGTCGGCCGCCTCGGCGGTGGACAGGCGGTGCGCGATGGCGACCGCGGTGCGGCCGCGCGTGACGCCGTCCAGGGCCCGCTGGATGCGGACCTCGGTGGCCGGGTCGACGGCCGAGGTCGCCTCGTCCAGGACGAGGAGGTCCGGGTCGGCGATGTAGGCGCGGGCGAGCGCGACGAGCTGCCGCTCGCCGGCCGACAGGGACTCGCCGCGCTGCCCGACCGGCGTGCCGAGGCCCTGCGGGAGGCCGTCCAGCCAGTCGGCGAGGCCCAGCTCGGTGAGCGCGAGGACGAGGTCCCCGTCGGACGCGCCGGGTCTCCCGTAGCGGATGTTGTCGCCGAGGGACGCGTCGAACAGGAACCCGTCCTGCGGCACCATCACGATCCGCTCCCGCAGGGACGAGAAGCGGACGTCCGTCAGCGGCACCCCGTCCACGAGGACGCGGCCCGAGACGGGGTCCATGAGGCGGGTGAGGAGCTTGGCGAACGTCGTCTTCCCCGACCCGGTCTGGCCGACGATCGCCACGCGGCTGCGCGGCGCGATGCCCGCGGTCACGTCGTGCAGGACGCGCGGGCCGCCCGGGTAGGCGAACCCCACCGACTCGAACCGCACCTCGATCGGGCCGCGCGGCAGCGTCCGGCCCGCGTCGCCCGGGTCGGCGACGTCCGGGGCGGTGTCCAGCACGCCGAGCACGCGGCGCCAGCCGGCGATCGCGTTCTGCGCCTCGTTCAGGACCTCGGTGGCCGTCTGCATCGGGCTGACGAACAGGGTGACGAGGAACAGGAACGCGACCAGCCGCCCGGCCGACACCTCGCCCGCGATGCCGAGCAGGGTGCCCGCGATGACGACGGCGGCCGTCGCCAGGGCGGCCACCAGCTCGCTGACCGGGAACGTCAGCGAGACCATCGCCTGCGCGCGGGTCTGCGCCGACCGGTAGGCCTCCACGGTCTCGTCCACCCGGCGGCCGGTGCGCTCCTCGGCGGCGTACGCGCGGATGACCGGCGCGCCCACGACCGACTCGCCGACCGCGGCGAGCAGGTCGCCCATGCGCTCGCGCACCCGGAAGTAGGCCGCCGACAGGATCCGCTGGAAGCGGCGCAGCGCGAACGCCAGCGGCAGGAACGCGACCCACACCAGCAGCGCCAGCTGCCACGAGTAGACGAGCATCAGCACGCTCGCCACGAGCAGCTGCCCGATCGACACGATGAACATCAGCCCGCCGGACTGCATGAACTGGCTGATCTGGTCGACGTCGCTCGTCACCCGCGACACCAGCGCGCCCCGCCGCTCCCCGCTCTGGGTGAGCATCGACAGGTCGTGGACGTGCCGGAACGCCTTCACCCGCAGCGCCGCGAGGCCGCCCTCGGACGTCCGGTAGAGCCGCACGTTCATCAGGTACGCGCACACGGCCGTCACCAGCACGGCGGCCGCGCACAGCAGCACCGCCGTCCGGATGAAGGCGATGTCGGGGCCGCCGGCGCGGCCGAGCCCCTTGTCGATCGTCTGCTGGACGGCGATCGGCACCACCACGCGGCCCGCCGTGGACACCACCGCGAGCGCGATCGTCCCGGCGAGTCCCGCGCCGAACTCCGGGGTGAGCCGCAGCCCCCGCTTGAGCGTGCTGATCGCGCCCTCGGTCGTCGACGCGGTGTCCAGGCCGTTCAGAGCCGTCATGCCAGTGCCCCCTCGCCGCCCTCGACGGCCTCCTGCTCCGCCTCGGCACGCTCGTAGGCGTTGACGAGGTTGCGGTAGCCCTCCGACCTGTCCAGCAGGTCCGTGTGCGCGCCGCGCGCGACGACGCGGCCGTGCTCCATGTAGACGACCTCGTCGGCCAGCGCGATCGTGGCCTTGCGGTAGGCGACGACCACGACGGTCGCGCCGCCCGCCTCGCCGGACTGCGCCTCCCGCAGGCTCTGCAGGATGCGCGCCTCGACCTGCGGGTCCACGCTGGACGTCGCGTCGTCCATGACGAGCAGCCGGGGCCGCCGCACCACCGCGCGGGCCAGCGCGAGCCGCTGCCGCTGCCCGCCCGACAGCGTCGCGCCGCGCTCGCCCACCAGCGCGTCGAGGCCGGCGGGGAGCGCCGCGACGAACCCCTCGGCCTGGGCGAGGCGGAGCGCCTCCCAGACCCGCTCGTCCGGCACGTCCAGGCCGAGCGTCACGTTGCCGCGCACGGTGTCGTCGAACAGGAACGTCTGCTGCGGGACGAGCGCCGCCGTCGCCGCGATCCCGCCGCGCCGGACGTCGCGCAGGTCGACGCCGTCCAGCAGGACGGAGCCGTCCGCCGGGTCGACCAGCCGGACCAGCAGCGAGGTCAGCGTCGACTTGCCGGAGCCGGTCGGGCCGACCACCGCGATCGTCCGGCCCGGGGACGCGGCGAACGACACGTCGTGCAGGACGTGCCGCTCCGCCTCGGTCCCGTAGGCGAACCGGACCTCGCGGACCTCCAGCTCGGTCGCCTCGCCGGAGCCGCCCACCGCGCCGTCCCCGTACGGGAGGGAGCCGCTCGCGTCCAGCACGCCGCGGACCCGCTCCCACCCGACGATGCTGCGCGGCACCTCGCCGAGCACCCAGCCGAGCGCCCGGATCGGCCACGACAGCAGCGTGAACAGGTACGCGACGTTCACCAGGTCGCCCGGAGACATCGCGCCCGACCGCAGCCGCAGCGACCCGATCAGCAGGACGGCGAGGACGCCGAGGTTCGGCAGCGCCTCCAGCACCGGGTCGAACAGCCCGCGGATCCGGCCGACCGCGATGTTGGCGTCCCGCAGCGCCTCCGCGCGCTCCTGGAACCGCCGGGTCTCGGCCGCCTCCCGGCCGAGGGTCTTGACCACCAGGCCGCCCTCGAAGCTCTCGTGCGCCACCTCGCTGACCTCGGCGCGCAGCTGCTGCGCGCGGGTCGCCACCGGCGACAGCCGCCGCTGGTACACGATGTTGATCAGCGCGACGGCCGGGAAGACCAGGAAGCCGACCGCGGCCACCACCACGTCCGTCGCCAGGATCGACACCGCCGAGATCAGCAGCATGAACACCACGCCGACCGCCATCGGCAGCGGCGCGATCGGCGCCCACACCGCCTCCACGTCGGCGTTGGCGTTCGACAGCAGCTGCCCGGTCGGGTGCCGGTGGTGCCAGGCCAGCGGCAGCCGCAGGTACTGCCGGGTCACCGCGCGGCGGTAGGACGCCTGCATCCGGTACTGCATGAGGCCCGCGTAGAACCGGCGCCCCGCGACGCCGAGCGCCTTCAGCAGCGCCACCGCCATGACGAGCGCGGCGGCGCCGGCCAGCGCCCCGGCCGTCGTGCGCCCCGACTCGAACGCCGGCAGGACGACCTCCTCGGTCGCCCAGCCCAGCACCCGCGCGGTCGCCACGGTCATCGCCGCGTACAGGGCGCTGGCGAGCACCGACACGGTGAACACCCGCGGCTCGGCCTTGACCGCGACCCACAGCACGGCCATGCCCTCCCTCAGCACATGGGGGCTGACGCGTCTGGACGCAGGTGGCACGGCGACTCCTCGATCACGGCGGTGCCCGGGACGCGCCCCCGCGACGGGGATGAGGGAACCCACGGGCCTGCACATTGCCTACCATCCGGGCACGGCGCTTATTCCCGGGCATCCCGGCACCGCCTACGATCGGATGATGATCACACCCGAGGGCGGTCCGGCCGGTCCCGGCCCCGTCCGGCGCGAGCGGCTGCTGCTCGCCGCCGCGCTGGCGGAGGCGGGGCCGGACGCGCCCACGAAATGCGCCGGCTGGAGCGCCCGCGATCTGGCCGCCCATCTGGTCGTCCGGGAGAACCGCCCCGACGCCGCCCCGGGAATACTGCTGTCCCCGCTGTCCTCCTACACCGAGCGCGTCCGGCGGCGCACGGCGCGCGCCGTGCCGTTCGACCGGCTGGTGGAACGGTTTCGGGACGGACCGGCGAAGTTCTCCCCGTACGCGCTTCCGGGAGTCGACAAAAACGCGAACGGTGTCGAGTTCTTTGTGCACCATGAGGACGTCCTGCGGGCGCGTCCCGACTGGGAGCGCCGGGACATCTCGCCGGAACTCGGGGAAGTGCTCTGGCGACGGATAAGAATTGCCCGCTTTGTCCTAAGAAAAGTTCAGGTCGAGGTCACGCTGGTGCAACCGGACGGCCGCGCGCTCCGCGTGTCCGGCCGCGGCCGCGGCGCACCCCGGAACGCGCGCGGAGCCGTGCGCGTGCACGGCCCCGTCGGCGAACTCGTCCTGTGGGCACTGGGCCGCCGGGACGTCGCGGACGTCCGACTCACCGGGGACACGGACGCTGTCAAGAGCCTGACCGAGACCGGTTGGAGTCTTTAACGGGCAGGTAACGGCATGGTTCACCGGAAGGAGAATCACGTGCCTTGCGGCTCCTCCGCTTTGCGCGGAACCGGTGATACTGTGGCCCCGTCGGTTGCAGTCGTGGTTCTCGATCGTGCAGACGCCCGCGGACTGATGGCAGCGGGCGTTTTGGCTTTTCCGGGACCGTACCGGGAGGCGAGAGCGTTCCGCAGCGACCGCGCGGGCCCGCGAGGTGTGGGCCCAGGTTTTGCCGCAAGGAGAAAGACATGCCCCAGCAGGGCACCGTGAAGTGGTTCAACGCCGAGAAGGGCTTCGGATTCATCGCCGTAGACGGCGGCGGTCCCGACGTCTTCGTGCACTACTCGGCCATCCAGTCCTCCGGATACCGCACGCTGGACGAGAACCAGCGCGTCCAGTTCGAAGTGACGCAGGGTAACCGGGGTCCGCAGGCCGACCAGGTCGTCCCCCTGTAACACCCGCAGTCGTACGTCCGGGCCCGTTCCCTCCGCCGGGGAGCGGGCCCTTTCGTTTCCCCCGGGGGGCCGTTCGCGGGGCGCCGGGCGCCCCATAAACTTCCGGCATGTCCGTACCAGCGTCCCACCTGGATCCGAAGATCGCGGAGCGGCTGAAGCGCGATCCGAACGGTCTCGTGCCCGCCATCGCCCAGCAGTACGACACCGGCGAGGTGCTCATGCTCGGCTGGATGGACGACGAGGCCCTGCACCGCACGCTCACCACCGGCCGCTGCACCTACTGGTCGCGCAGCCGGCGGGAGTACTGGGTGAAGGGCGAGAGCTCCGGCCACCAGCAGTGGGTCAAGTCCGTCGCGCTGGACTGCGACGCCGACGCCGTCCTCGTGCAGGTCGACCAGGTCGGCGGCGCCTGCCACACCGGCGACCGCACCTGCTGGGACGCCGACGTCCTCGACGCCGCCGTCGGGGAACGCCCCGAGCCGGTCTCATGACGCCCGGGCGCGAACGCGGCCTGGCGGCGCTGCTGTGCGCCGCCGGCGCGGGTCTCGCCCTGCTCGCCGCCGGGCGCACCTGGGCCGCCGTCAAGGCCGAGGACGCCATCACCCCGTTCACCCAGGCCCTCACCGGCGGCGACCTCGGCGGCGCGCCGGGCGCCCTCGGCTGGGCCGGCCTCGCCGGGCTCGCCGCCCTGTTCGCCACCCGCGGCCGTGTGCGCGCGGGCGTCGGCGTCCTCATCGCCCTGTTCGGCGCCGGGATCGCCTACGCCTCGGCCGCCGCCGTCCAGCGCCCGAACGTGCTGTCCGCCGCCGGCGACAAGAGCGCCCTGCTGAAACTCGGCGCCGACCCCGCCCTGGACGTCAACCTGTGGTGGATGGTCTCCGTCACCGGCGGCGTCCTGCTGGCCGTCGCCGGGATCGTCACCGCCGTCCGCGGCGCCCGCTGGCCCGGCATGTCGTCCCGCTACGAGCGGGCGGGCACGCCCGGCCCCGCCGCGCCCGCGCCCGCCGCGCCGGACGACCCGTCCGCCATGTGGCGCTCCCTCGACCGCGGCGAGGACCCGACCGCCGCCCGCGACGAGCGGGCATGACCGCCGACGGCGGCGGACTCGTGCTCGTGGCCGAGCACGACCCCGCCGTCGCCGAACTGCAGCGCCGCTACCTCGCCCGGGAGGGCTACGACGTCGAGATCGAGGCCGACCCGGCCCGCGCGCCCGCCGCGGCCGAGCGCACCCGCCCCGACGTCGTCGTCCTCGACCTGTCCACCGCCGCGCTGCCCGCCGACCTCTACCGCCGCGTCGCCGACGCCGCCCGCCCCGCCCCCGTCGTCGCCGTCACCGGCCCCCTCGACCCCGCCGTCGCCCGCACGCTCGGCGCCCACCGCGTCGACCGCCCGTTCGGCCCCCGCGTCCTGGTCGGCGCCGTCGCCGAGGCCCTCCGCCGCGGCACACCCGCAGGCGCCGCCCCCGGCACCCCCGCCCCTCTGCGCGCCGGCTCGATCGCCCTGGACCCCCACGACCGCACCGCCGTCACGGGCGACCGCCGCGTCACCCTCACCGTCACCGAATTCGACCTCCTCGAATTCCTCATGGCCAACCCGGGCCGCGTCTTCACCCGCGAACAACTCCTAGACGCCGCCTGGGGCCCCGGCGCCGGCGCCGGAAGCCGCACGGTGGACGTCCACGTAGCCCAACTCCGCGCCAAACTCGGCGAAGGCAGCCCCATAAGAACCGTCCGAGGCATCGGCTACGTCCTAGACCGGGGAGACGTTTGACCCAGGGGGGCGACCCCCTGGAACCCCCGTTGCGACGCAGGCGATCCTCACGCCGCTGTTGCGGTCTGTCCTGCCCGTGCGGGTGTGTGTGGCGTCGCTGCGGTCGCCTGCGTCGGCGGGCATGCCCGCTGCGCTCGCTGGCGCTCGCTCCGCGTGCCTGCCCGTGGCCGCCGGCTGAGGTCAATACGGGCTGCGCTCGCTCGCGCTCGCCCCTGCTCCGCCGGTCGAGGTCGGTACCGGCTGCGCTCGCTGCGCGTGCCTGCCCGTGCTCTGCCGGCTCGGCTGTGCTGGCTGCGCGTGCCTGCCCATATGTTTCGGGGGCTGAGCTTCGTGTCCCGACGCCGGGGGTCGGGGTGCCGGGGCGGGGTCGCTTATCGTGGGCGGTGTGACTCGGCTGGGTGTTCCTTCGCATGTGCACGAGACGTCGCCGCGCGGGGGGATGCGGGGGCTGCTGCCGCAGGCGGCGGTGCTCGGGGGCGTGGTCGCGGGGTCGCTGGCCGTGGCGCTCCGGGGCGATCCGAACGAGGCGGGTCACTATCCGGGCTGCCCGTTCCTGATGATGACCGGCTTCTACTGCCCCGGCTGCGGCATGACGCGCCTCGTCTACGCCCTGACCCACGGGGACGTGGGCGCCGCCTTCGGGCTCAACCCGCTCCTGTTCGTGATGCTGCCGGTCTTCGGCTACCTCTACGTGCGGTGGACGGTCAGGACGGTGCAAGGGCTACCGATGCGCACCGTGCTCTTCAAGCAGCCGGTGGTGTACTCGTTCCTGGGACTGGTGATCGTCTACTGGGTCGTCCGCAATCTGCCCTTCGCCCACGCCCTAGCCCCCTGACCCCATCCTCGGTGGTTGAACCTCAGCCGGCGGCCACGGGCAGGCACGCGGAGCGAGCGCAAGCGAGCGCAGCGGGCATGCCCGCCGACGCAGGCGACCGCAGCGACGCCACACACACCAGCACAGGCAAGACAGACCGCAACAGCGGCGTGAGGATCGCCTGCGTCGTGACGGGGGTTCCAGGGGGTCGCCCCCCTGGGCAAACAACGCAACGGGGGTTCCAGGGGGTCGCCCCCCTGGGCAAGCACAGCCTGCGTCGCAACGGGGGGTCGGGGGGTCGCCCCCCCGGTAGATATAGTGCACGGAACGACCTGAAATAGGGGGCCTGGGACCTTGAGCGTTTTGGACGAGATCATCGAGGGCGTCCGGGCCGATCTCGCCGACAGGCAGCGCGAGGTCCCGCTCGGCGCCCTCAAGGAGCAGGCGGCGGGCGCCCCGGCGCCGCGGGATGCGCTGGCGGCGCTGCGCGGCCCGGGTGTCTCGGTCATCGCGGAGGTCAAGCGCAGCAGTCCGTCGAAGGGCGCGCTCGCCGCGATCGCCGATCCCGCGGCGCTGGCCCGCGACTACGAGGCCGGCGGCGCCAAGGTGATCAGTGTGCTGACGGAGCGGCGCCGGTTCGGCGGCAGTCTCGTCGATCTCGCGGACGTCCGCGCCAATGTGGGCGTCTCCGTCCTGCGCAAGGACTTCATCGTGACCTCCTACCAGTTGTGGGAGGCGCGTGCGGCGGGCGCCGACATGGCGCTGCTGATCGTGGCGGCGCTGCCGCAGGACGCCCTGGTGTCGCTGATCGAGCGGGCCGAGTCGATCGGGCTGGTCCCGCTCGTCGAGGCGCACACCGAGGAGGAGGCGGCGCGGGCCGTGGAGGCGGGCGCCAAGGTCGTCGGCGTGAACGCCCGGGACCTGCGCACCCTGAAGGTCGACCGGGGGGTGTTCGCCCGGGTCGCGCCCACGATCCCCAAGGACGTCGTGAAGATCGCGGAGTCGGGGGTGCGGGGGCCGCACGACCTGCTCGCGTACGCGAGCAGCGGCGCCGACGCGGTGCTGGTGGGGGAGAGCCTGGTCATCGGCCGGGATCCGCGCGCCGCGGTCGCCGACCTGGTCGCCGCCGGGGCCCACCCGGCGCTGCGGCAGAGCGGCTGAGCGGGCCGACTGGATAAGGTGAGGGCATGCAGGTCGAACCGCTCCGGGAGCGATGGCGGGGCTAGTCCGCGCCCCAGTTGACCCGATCGGCCACATCTCCCACGACAGGACCAGTTTTCCCATGACCATGGACACCGCCGCGCGCGGTGCTGGAGCCGTACCCGACGCCACCGGCCACTTCGGCCGCTTCGGCGGCCGGTTCGCGCCCGAGGCGCTGATGGCGGCGCTGGACGAGCTGACCCGCGAGTTCGAGGCCGCCCAGCGCGACCCCGGCTTCACGGCGGAGCTCGACGACCTCCTCGTCAACTACGCGGGGCGTCCCAGCCTGCTGACGGAGGCGAAGCGCTTCGCCGGGCACGCGGGCGGCGCCCGCGTGCTGCTGAAGCGCGAGGACCTCAACCACACCGGCTCCCACAAGATCAACAATGTGCTGGGCCAGGCGCTGCTCACCCGCCGGATGGGCAAGTCGCGGCTCATCGCCGAGACCGGCGCCGGGCAGCACGGCGTCGCGACCGCCACCGCGGCCGCCCTCCTCGACCTGACCTGCACCGTCTACATGGGCGAGGTCGACACCGAGCGGCAGGCCCTCAACGTCGCCCGGATGCGGATGCTGGGCGCCGAGGTGATCCCGGTGCGGACCGGCAGCCGCACCCTCAAGGACGCCTGCAACGAGGCGTTCCGCGACTGGGTCGCCACCGTCGACGACACCCACTACTGCATCGGGTCCGTGATGGGCCCGCACCCGTTCCCGATGATGGTCCGCGACTTCCAGCGCATCATCGGCGTGGAGGCGCGCCGGCAGTGCGTCGAGATGACCGGGGCCCTGCCGGACGCGGTCGTCGCCTGCGTCGGCGGCGGCTCCAACGCGATCGGCACCTTCCACGCCTTCGTCCCGGACGAGTCCGTCCGGCTGTACGGGTTCGAGGCGGGCGGCGACGGCGTCGCGTCCGGCAAGCACGCCGCGACCCTGGTCGGCGGCTCGCTCGGCGTCATCCACGGCATGCGGACCTACCTGCTCCAGGACGACGACGGCCAGACCCTCGAAACCCACTCGATCTCCGCCGGGCTCGACTATCCGGGCGTCGGCCCCGAGCATTCGTGGCTGCACGACACCGGCCGCGCCGAGTACCGCGAGATCACCGACGCGGACGCGATGGACGCGTTCGCGCTGCTGTGCCGCACCGAGGGCATCATCCCGGCGATCGAGTCCGCGCACGCGCTCGCCGGCGCGCTCAAGGTCGGCCGGGAGCTGGGCCCGGACGCCACGATCCTCGTGTGCCTGTCCGGACGCGGCGACAAGGACATGCACACGGCCGCCTCGTTCTTCGGCCTGATGCCGGAGGGTGAGGGCCAGTGAGCGTCCGGACCGCCTACGACAAGGCGAAGGCCGAGGGGCGGGCCGCGCTCGTCGGCTACCTGCCCGCCGGGTTCCCGACGGTCGACGGCGCCATCGAGACCGCGAAGACCATGGTCGACGCCGGCTGCGACGCCATCGAGATCGGCCTGCCCTACACCGACCCGATGATGGACGGCCCCACCATCCAGGACGCCGTCCACCAGGCCCTCGTCGGCGGCGCCCGCGTCGCCGACGTGTTCACCACGGTCGAGGCCGTCGCCGCCGCCGGCGTCCCCGTCCTCGTCATGACGTACTGGAACCCCGTCGACCGCTACGGCGCCGGCCGGTTCGCCCGCGACCTCGCGTCCGCCGGCGGGTCGGGGCTGATCACTCCCGACCTCACGCCCGAGGAGGGCGGCGAGTGGCTGGAGGCGGCCGAGGAGCACGACCTCGACCGGGTGTTCCTCGTCGCGCTCAGCTCCACCGACGAGCGCATCGAGACGATCACCGGGGCGTGCCGCGGCTTCGTGTACGCGGCGTCGCTGATGGGCGTCACCGGCGCCCGCTCCGCCCTCGACACCGGCGCGCCGCGCCTGGTCGAGCGGACCCGCGCGGTCATCGACAAGGGCGGCGCCGGGCTGCCCGTGGGGCTCGGGCTCGGCGTCGGCACCGGCGCGCAGGCCGCCGAGGTCGCCGGCTTCGCCGACGGCGTGATCGTCGGGTCGGCGTTCATCCGCCGCGTCCTGGACGCGCCCGACCTCGGGTCCGGGCTGGCCGCCGTCAGGTCGCTCACCGAGGAGCTGGCGGCGGGCGTGCGCGCCGCCCGCTGAGCACATTCCGGACAGGCCGGTGCGGCCCGCGCGGAACGCGGAAAAACGTCCGTCCGCGCGGGCTTTGCCCGCCGCCGGGAACTCCGGCCGGGCCCCGCCGAGTTCATGCTTGTGGTACCGCCGCTCTCCAATAGGGTGTGATCGCCGGCCGTGCCGGCGGAGGCGGTCCCGGAAGGATCACGATGACGCAAGAGATGACGGCCGAGAACCGGGCCGGCGCGGTGCCCCCGCCGCCGCCCGCGTGGTTCCAGATCGCCGCCTGGCTGCTGACGCTCGGCGGGCTCGGGATCTCCGTCTATCTGACGATCAGCCACTACGACGAGGGCGCGCTGGTGTGCTCGGCGACCTCGACGATCGACTGCCACGCGGTCACCACGAGCGACTACTCCAGCCTGCTCGGCATCCCGATGCCGCTGCTCGGCCTGGCGTTCTTCGTGGGTTTCGCCGCGCTGCTGACGCCGTGGGCGCTGCGCTCGACGTGGCCGCCGCTGCGCTGGGGGCGGGTGGCGGCCGTCTCGGTGGGCGTGCTGTTCGTCGTCTACCTGGTCACCGTCGAGCTGGCGGTCCTGCACAAGATCTGCCTGTGGTGCACCGGGGTCCACGCCGTCACCGTCCTGCTGTTCCTCCTCGTCCTGGCCGACGAATTCCGACGGATCGGTCAGGTCGACTAATCTCGCCGATACCGCGCCGCGCGACGGCGGCGCCGGGTCCGCACGCATAGGAGAACCAATGAGCAAGGCCGCACGAGAGCGGTCCGCGAGGGAGCGCCTGGCCGCCGAGCGCAAGCGGCAGGCGGCGCGGGACAAGCAGCGGCGGCTGCTCGCCATCGTCCTCGGATCCGTGGTGGCGGTGGCGCTGGTCGTGGTCGCGGCCGTCATCGTCATCGACCAGAAGAACAAGAACGGCCGGGCCGAGGTCCACAAGGGCGCGCTGGCCCCGCTCAGCCGCCAGGACGACGGCTCCATCGTGATGGCCAAGGCCGGGGTGGCCAAGCCGGAGCTGGAGATCTTCGAGGACTTCCAGTGCCCGATCTGCAAGCAGTTCGAGGAGGCCACCGGCGAGACGGTGGAGAAGCTGGCGCTGGACGGCAAGGTCAAGGTCGTCTACCGGCCGTTCCACCTGTTCGGCCAGCAGAAGGACCCGGTCAAGATCAACTCGCTGCGCTCGGCCGAGGCGGCGCTGTGCGTCCCGGCCGACAAGTGGATCTCCTACCATGACGCGCTGTTCAAGTTCCAGCCCGCCGAGGGCTCGGAGGGCTTCTCGCCCGACGACCTCGTGAAGTGGGGCAAGGACGTCGGCGTCACCGACGCCGGCTTCGAGAAGTGCGTCCGGGACGAGCAGAAGAAGTCCACGGTCGACGCGATGACGAACTACGCGCTGCAGCAGCGCGGCGTCGACGGCACGCCGACGGTCTTCCTGAACGGGCAGAAGCTCGACCAGAGCCAGTTCATGAACCCGGCGGGGCTGCGGGCGACCATCGAGGCCGCCGGCGCGACCGGGAAGTGACCCCCTCCTCCGGCGCTTCCTGAGGACTCGCCCGCCCGTCACCGCTACGCTCGTGCTAGCTCAAGAGCACGCAGCGTGGCGATCGGGGGATCGATGAGCGAGCAGGGCAGGGAACCGTCCGCGCGGCGGCGCCTCGCGGACGAGCGGGTACGGGCGGCGGCCCGGGGCCGGCGGCAGCGCGCGCTGCTGGTCGTCCTCGGCGCCGTCGCCTTGGCCGCGGTGGCGGTGGCCGCGGTCGTCGTGCTGACGTCCAGGGACGGCGGCGGACCCTCCATCGGCGACTACAAGGGCGCGCTCGCGCCCGCGACCCGGCAGCAGGACGGCTCGGTCGCGATGGCGAAACCGGGGGTGAACGAGCCCGTCCTCGACGTCTGGGAGGACTTCCAGTGCCCCGCGTGCAAGTCGATGGAGGAGCGGCTCGGCGGGACGATGAAGCAGCTCGCGGCGGAGGGTCGGCTGAAGGTCGTGTACCGGCCGTTCCAGCTGTTCCAGCAGGAGCCGCTGATGTCGAACTCGCGGCGCGCCGCGAACGCCGCCGCCTGCATGCCCGCCGACCACTGGGTGAAGTACCACGACCGGCTCTACGCCGAGCAGCCCGAGGAGGGCACGAAGGGGTTCTCCGCGCGGGACCTCGTCACGTGGGCCGCCGATCTCGGGGTGACCGACCCGTCCTTCACCGCCTGCGTCGACGGCGAGCAGAAGATGAAGACCGTGGACCAGGCGAGCGCCCAGGCGGGGAAGGCCGGCGTCGACGCCACCCCGTACCTGGCGCTGAACGGCAGGAAGGTCGGCGGCGACGTCCTCGGCTCGCCCGACGAGCTGAAGAAGGCCGTCGCGAAGGCGGCCGGGAGCGCGCCCGCGCCCGGCGGCACACGGTCGAGCGGCACCGCCGCCGGCGCGTCCGGCGGCACGCCGTAGGCAACGGCTTCGTACCGGTGCCGGAGAGGGCGCACGCCGCGCCCGGGAGGCGGTAACGTCAACGGTCATGCACCAGCTCGCCTACATCCCGAGTCCCTCACAGGGCGTCTGGCACCTCGGGCCCGTGCCGGTCCGCGCCTACGCCATCATGATCATTCTTGGCATCGTCGCCGCGGTATGGCTGGGTGAGCGGCGCTGGGCCGCCAAGGGCGGCACACCGGGCGTGATCGTCGACGTCGCCGTGTGGGCGGTTCCGTTCGGCCTGGTCGGCGGCCGGCTCTACCATGTGATCACCGACTACCAGCGCTATTTCGGGGCGGACGGCGACCCCGTCCGGGCGCTGGAGATCTGGAAGGGCGGCCTCGGCATCTGGGGCGCCGTCGCCCTCGGCGCGGTCGGCGCGATCATCGCCTGCCGGCGGCGCGGCATCTCGGTGCTGGCGCTCGGCGACGCGGTCGCGCCCGGCATCGTGCTGGCGCAGGGGATCGGCCGCTGGGGCAACTACTGGAACCAGGAGCTGTACGGCCGTCCGCTGGACGCCTTCTGGGCGCTGAAGATCGACGAGAACCACCGGCCGATGCTGGACGGCGGGCCCGCGCTCGATCCGAAGTACGCCGACGTCGCGACCTACCATCCGACGTTCCTGTACGAGGCGCTGTGGTGCGTCGGCGTCGCGGTCCTCGTCATCTGGGCCGACCGGCGCTACAAGCTGACGCACGGCCGCGCGTTCTTCCTCTACGTCGCGGCCTACACGCTCGGCCGCGGCTGGATCGAGGCCCTGCGCATCGACGACGCCCACCACGTCCTCGGCCTGCGGCTGAACGACTGGACGTCGATCGTCGTGTTCCTCGGCGCGGTCGCCTACCTGTACCTGGCGCGGAACCGCACCGGGCCGGAGAGCGTCGGCGCGCCCGCCGAAGCGGCCCCCGGCGACCCCGGCGCGGCCGGGTCCGCGAGCCGCGCGGAGGAAGAGCCGAAGGCCGGGGCGGAAGCGGCGGACGGCGCCGAACCCGCCGAGGACGCTCAGGACGCCGAAGGGCCCGCGGACGAGGAGACCCGCCCCGAGTCCGCCGACGCGACGGCCGCGGACGAACCGGAGGCGCACTCCGCAGAGACCGAAGCGGCGGAGGACGCCCCCGAGGACACCGCCCCCAAGGACACCGCCCCCGAGGACGCCGGAGAGCCCGAGCCCGCTGCGGAGCGGGAGCCCGAGTCCGCGGCAGCGCCGGAGCCCGAGCCGGCGGCCGAGACGGAGAACGGCGCGGGGAAGGGCGGCGCCGCCGCCGAGTCCGCGCGGGCGAAGACGGGGGAACCGGTCCCCGACGGGAAGTAGGAAACGGCGAGGGTGTCGGACCCAGGCGAGATGACCAGTGAGAAGACCGGCGTGACGTCGGAGCACCACCACCGGCACCGCGACGTCACCGGGGGCTGGCTGCGCCCCGCGGTGTTCGGCGCGATGGACGGGCTCGTGTCCAACTTCGCGCTGATCGCGGGCGTCGCGGGCGGCCAGGCGAGCCAGAAGGTCGTCCTGCTGGCCGGGCTGGCGGGCCTGGCGGCGGGCGCGTTCTCCATGGCGGCGGGGGAGTACATCTCCGTCGCCTCCCAGTCGGAGCTGGCGGAGGCCGAGATCGAGGTGGAGCGGCTGGAGCTCCGCCGGCACCCGGTCGCCGAGGAGCGCGAGCTGGCCGAGGTCTTCGAGGCGCGCGGCGTGGACCCGGAAACGGCCGCCGAGGTCGCCCGGCAGCTGTCCCGCGACCCGGAGGAGGCCCTGGAGGTGCACACCAGGGAGGAGCTCGGGGTGACGCCCGGCGAGCTGCCCTCGCCGCTGCTGGCGGCCGGCTCGTCGTTCCTGTCGTTCGCGATCGGCGCGGTCCTGCCGGTGCTGCCGTACCTGATGGGCGCCACCTCGCTGTGGCCGGCGGCGATCGTCGCTGCGCTCGGCCTGTTCCTCGCCGGGGCGCTGGTGGCGCGGATCACCACCCGTCCCTGGTGGTTCGGCGGGGCGCGCCAGCTGCTGTTCGGCGCCGCCGCAGCCGTGATCACCTACGCCGTCGGCGCGCTGATCGGGGCCAACGGCCTGTAGCCCCGGGAATCTGGACGAAAAGCCCTTTTGGGCGCGCGGCGGCGGCCCGGACCGCTAAGCTCCGGGGCGTGATCGAGGCTCGTGACTCAGGTTCCGCCGAGGCCGCGCAGAGCGGCCGCGGGCAGGACTTCTGGCCGGAGGACAAGCCCGGCCGCAGGCTCCCCCGTCCGAAGCTGCTGCTCGCCGCCGCCGCCGCGCTGGTCGCGGTGATCGTCGCGGTCGTGGCCGTGCTCCTGCTGACCGGCGGGGGCGAGGAGGGGGCCGCGGCGAAGACGGCGGTCCCGACGGCCTACACGCCGGACTACCTCGGCGAGGGCTTCGCCCAGATCGCGGCCCGGACCGCCGACTCCCGCGCGGTCACCGAGGGCGAGGCGTTCGGCGGCAAGGACCTGAAGACCGGCAAGTACGCGTTCACGCTCGCCGCGTCCAAGCTGGCGAACGACTGCAAGTCCGGCACGTGGGGCGCCCGCCTCCAGGGCGACCTCGCCAAGTACCAGTGCAGCCAGCTCGCCCGCGCCGCGTACGTGAGCTCCGACAAGAAGCACGTCGGCCAGTTCGTCGTGCTCAACATGGCGACCGAGGACGGCGTCAAGCAGATCCTGCGCGACCTGGACCCGGCGACCGGCGCCGGCTGGGTGACGCCGCTGAAGGCGCCGGGCGTCCCGGCGTTCGGGCAGGGGTTCAGCGCCGCCTACGCCAAGACCTACGGCCACTACGCCGTGATCACGTGGGTGGAGCGGGCCGGCGGCGCGCAGCCCGCCTCGCTCAACGAGATGATCGATGTGAGCCTCGTCATCGAGAACGCCGCCGACTTCCTCTACGGGCGGCTCGACCTGGCCGCCGCCGGAAGGGCCGGGCAGTGATCGGACCGGTTGCGGGCGTGTCACCGGCCGGCGGGCAGTAGTCTGCGCGCCCGTGGACCCCGATGAACCCCGCCGCGGCGGCCGCGGCCGAGCGCCGGTGAGCCGCCAGGGGGGCGGCAGGCCGAGCCCCCGCAGGACGGCGCGCGCCCGCGCCGGCGGCCCCCGCCGCGGCACGCCACCGCGCCGCCCCGCTCCCCGCCGCGACCGCCCCGCCCCGCCGCCACCGCCGTCGTACGACGAGGCGCCCTACGAGGGCGAGTTGTACGGGGACGCCCAGTACGGCGATGCCCAGTACGGGGACGCCCAGTACGGGGACCCCTACGACTCCGGTCCGCCCGCAGGGCCGGGCGGCAAGCGGCCGAAGGGGCAGGGCAAGGCGAAGCGGCCCGGCAAGGCGAAGCGGCCCGCCAAGGCGAGGAAGTCCGCCAAGGCGAAGGACGAGGCCGGGTCCGGCGTGCTCGGGCCGAGGCTGTACTTCGGCGCCGCGGCCGTCCTGGGCCTGCTCGTGCTGCTCGGCGCCGGGGCCGTGGTCGCGCTCCGGGGCGGGGACGGCGACGGCCCGCCACCCGCCGCCGCGGCCCGGATCGGCACCCCTGCCGGGAACGGTCCGTCGCCCGTCTCGTACTCCAGTTCGCCCTCGACGTCGGCGTACGGCGGCATCGCCGCCCGCAGCGCGGACCCCGAGCCGCTCACGATCGGGGAGGCGTTCCCGGCGGAGGCGGCGGCGCTGCCGGTCCCGGGCGGGAAGGTCAGGGTGAAGCTGCGCGCCAAGCGCCTCGACGGCGACTGCGCCGCCGCCGTGTGGGGCGGTTCCGTGGGCGCCGAGCTGGGCAGGGGCGGCTGCACCCAGGCGGCGCGGGGCGTCTACGCCGACACCGGGCGCGGTTACGCGCTGGCCGTGGCGGTGTTCAACCTGAACGCCTCGGCGGACGCGGACCGGTTCGTCGGGAAGCTGGAGCACACGATCGGCGCGGGCTTCGTCCTGCCGCTGGCGGCCCCCCGTCCGCTGGACGGTTTCGGGCGCGGCTTCGGCATGGCGCGCGGCCTCGCGATGGGCCATTTCGCGGTGGTCT
This sequence comes from Actinomadura sp. GTD37, assembly GCF_041951365.1. Lineage (NCBI taxonomy): Bacteria > Bacillati > Actinomycetota > Actinomycetes > Streptosporangiales > Thermomonosporaceae > Actinomadura > Actinomadura sp. GTD37. The sequence continues at coordinate 455,439 of NZ_JBGNUS010000002.1, read as the reverse complement.
CGTGGGCGCAGCGGCTGGACGGCAAGGGCGACGAGACCGACGAGACGCTGCTGTCGCTGCTGATCGAGGGCGGGAAGTCCCCGGCGGTGCTCGGCCGCGCGGCCCGCGCGTCCGACTAGTCCCGGCCGGTGTCCGGTCAACACCCGGTTACGGGAATATTTCGGTAGGTCACCGGACTTTCACCGTAAACATCGCGTCTCGGTGATGATTTTCACCGGGCCGGGTGCGGAGCCGGGCCGGGGCGAGCCGCTAGCCTAGGTCTAGACCAATTCGAGATGACGCACCGGCGGTCTCCGCGGATTAAGTTTCGCGATCTGGTGCAGTCGGGCATGATCCCGGCAGTGATGTAATGTCATCTCACCGCAGCAGGGCCAACGTCGTCCCACGACTGCACTGACATCGAAGCAGTGACACGAGACGACGACGGGAGGGTTGATGGCCCCGGCTGCCTTCACACCTGCTGCCCGCGTACAGGGCCGCCCTGCGACACAGGGGCTGTACGATCCGGCCAACGAGCACGACGCCTGCGGCGTCGGCATGGTCGCCGACCTGCACGGCCGCAAGAGCCACGACATCGTCGAGAACGCCCTGACCGTACTGAAGAACCTCGACCACCGCGGCGCGGTGGGCGCGGAGCCGGACGACGGCGACGGCGTCGGCATCCTCGTCCAGCTCCCGGACGCGTTCTTCCGGGAGGTCTGCGACTTCCCGCTGCCCGAGGCGGGCGGCTACGCGGCCGGCATCGCGTTCCTGCCCGCGGACGGCGACGAGCGCGCCGCCGCGGTCGCGCACGTGGAGACGCTCTGCGTGCAGGAGGGGCTGACGGTCCTCGGGTGGCGCGAGCTGCCGCACGACCCGGACTTCACCGGGCCCGCCGCGCGGCGCGTCATGCCGCACTTCGCGCAGCTGTTCATCGCCCCCGCCGCCGGGGGCCCGCACGCGGGCACGACCGGCCTGGAGCTGGACCGCGTCGTGTTCTGCATGCGCGAGCGTGCCGAGCAGGACGTCCGGGTGTACTTCCCGAGCCTGTCCAGCCGGACGATCGTCTACAAGGGGATGCTGACGACCCCGCAGCTGGAGCCGTTCTTCCCCGACCTGTCGGACCGCCGCTTCACCAGCGCGATCGCCCTGGTGCACTCGCGGTTCTCGACCAACACGTTCCCCGCCTGGGAGCTGGCCCACCCGTACCGGTTCATCGCCCACAACGGCGAGATCAACACGGTGAAGGGCAACCGGAACTGGATGCGGGCCCGCGAGGCGCTGCTGAAGTCCGACCTGCTCCCCGGCGACCTCTCCCGGATCTTCCCGGTGATCGACATCGAGGCGTCCGACACCGCCTCGTTCGACGAGTGCCTGGAGCTGCTGCACCTCGGCGGCCGGTCGCTGCCGCACGCGGTGCTGATGATGATCCCGGAGGCGTGGGAGAACCACACCGAGATGGACCAGGCCCGCCGGGCCTTCTACGAGTTCCACTCCACGCTGATGGAGGCGTGGGACGGCCCCGCCAGCGTCAGCTTCACCGACGGCACCGTGGTCGGCGCCGTCCTGGACCGCAACGGGCTGCGTCCCGGCCGGTACTGGGTGACCGAGGACGGCCTGGTCGTGCTGGCCAGCGAGGCGGGCGTGCTCGACATCCCGGCGAGCAAGGTGGTCCGCAAGGGCCGGCTGCAGCCCGGCAAGATCTTCCTCGTGGACACCGCCGCGGGGCGGATCGTCGAGGACGACGAGGTCAAGGCCGAGCTGGCCGCCGAGCACCCGTACGGCGAGTGGCTGCACGAGGGCCTGGTCCGGTTCGAGGAGCTGCCGCAGCGCGAGCGGGAGATCCCGACCCACGAGACGCTGGTCAAGCGGCAGCAGACGTTCGGCTACACGCTCGAAGAGCAGCGGATCATCCTGTCGCCGATGGCGAAGAACGGCGCCGAGCCGATCGGGTCGATGGGCACCGACACGCCGATCGCGGTGCTGTCGGAGCGCCCGCGGCTGCTGTTCGACTACTTCAAGCAGCTGTTCGCGCAGGTCACGAACCCGCCGCTGGACGCGATCCGCGAGGAGCTCGTGACCTCGCTGCAGTCCACGCTCGGCCCGGAGGGCAACCTCCTCGCGCCCGGCCCGGACTCGTGCCGCCGCCTCGTCCTGCCCACCCCGATCCTGGACAACGACGAGCTGTCCAAGATCATCCACATCGACGACGAGGGGTCGCTGCCGCACCTGCACGCCCACGTCGTGCAGGGCCTGTACGAGGTGTCCGGCGGGGGAGAGGCCCTGGAGGTGCGCCTGGAGGAGATCAACTCCGAGGTGAGCCGGGCCATCGGCGCGGGCGCCCGCATCATCGTGCTGTCGGACCGCGGCGCCGACTCGGCCCGCGCGGCGATCCCGTCGCTGCTGCTGACCGGCGCCGTCCACCACCACCTGATCCGGGAGAAGACCCGCACGCGGGTCGGCCTGGTGGTCGAGACGGGCGAGGCCCGCGAGTGCCACCACATGGCGCTGCTCATCGGGTACGGCGCGTCCGCGATCAACCCGTACCTGGCGATCGAGACCGTCGAGGACCTCGTCCGCGGCGGCGCCATCGAGGGCCCGACCCCGGGGGAGGCCGTCCGGAACCTGGTGAAGGCGTACGGCAAGGGCGTCCTGAAGGTCATGTCGAAGATGGGCGTGTCCACGGTCGCGTCCTACACCGGCGCGCAGATCTTCGAGGCGATCGGCCTCGGCGAGGACGTCGTGTCCCGCTGCTTCACCGGGACCACGTCCCGGCTCGGCGGCGTCGGCTTCGACGTGCTGGCCCGCGAGGTCGCGCAGCGGCACGCCCGCGCCTACCCGCCGGGCGGCAACGACCTCGCGCACCGCACCCTGGAGGTCGGCGGCGAGTACCAGTGGCGCCGCGAGGGCGAGCCGCACCTGTTCGACCCGGACACGGTGTTCAAGCTCCAGCACGCCACCCGCACCCGCCGCTACGAGATCTTCAAGGAGTACACCTCCACGGTCGACTCGCAGGCCGAGAGGCTGATGACCCTCCGCGGGCTGTTCCGGCTCAAGGAGGGCGACCGGGAGCCGGTGCCGATCGACGAGGTCGAGCCGGTGTCGGAGATCGTCAAGCGGTTCTCCACGGGCGCCATGTCGTACGGCTCCATCTCCGCCGAGGCGCACGAGACCCTCGCGATCGCGATGAACCGCCTCGGCGGCAAGTCGAACACGGGCGAGGGCGGCGAGGATCCGTCCCGGTTCACCCCGGACGAGAACGGCGACCTGCGGCGCAGCGCGATCAAGCAGGTCGCGTCCGGGCGGTTCGGCGTCACCTCGGACTACCTCACCAACTCCGACGACATCCAGATCAAGATGGCGCAGGGCGCCAAGCCCGGCGAGGGCGGGCAGCTGCCCGGCCACAAGGTGTACCCGTGGATCGCCAAGACCCGGCACTCCACGCCGGGCGTCGGCCTCATCTCGCCGCCGCCGCACCACGACATCTACTCCATCGAGGACCTGGCGCAGCTCATCCACGACCTGAAGAACGCCAACCCTGCGGCGCGCGTGCACGTCAAGCTCGTCGCCGAGGTCGGGGTCGGCACGGTCGCGGCGGGGGTGTCCAAGGCGCACGCCGACGTGGTCCTCATCTCCGGGCACGACGGCGGGACGGGCGCGTCCCCGCTGACGTCGCTGAAGCACGCCGGCGCGCCCTGGGAGCTGGGCCTCGCCGAGACGCAGCAGACGCTGCTGCTGAACGGGCTGCGCGACCGCATCGTCGTGCAGGCCGACGGGCAGATGAAGACCGGCCGGGACGTCGTCGTCGCGGCGCTGCTCGGCGCCGAGGAGTACGGTTTCGCGACCGCTCCGCTGGTGGTGTCGGGCTGCGTCATGATGCGGGTCTGCCACCTGGACACCTGCCCGGTCGGCGTCGCCACCCAGAACCCGGTGCTGCGGCAGCGGTTCTCCGGCAAGCCGGAGTTCGTCGTCAACTTCTTCGAGTTCATCGCCGAGGAGGTCCGCGAGTACCTGGCGGCCCTCGGGTTCCGCACGCTGGACGAGGCGATCGGGCGCGTCGAGATGATCGACACCCGCGAGGCCGTCGAGCACTGGAAGGCGTCCGGCCTGGACCTGGCCCCCATCCTGCACGCCCCCGAGCTGGCGGACGGCGCGTCGCTGCGCCGCACCGCCGAGCAGGACCACGGGCTGGAGAAGGCCCTCGACAACACGCTGATCCAGCTCGCCGAGGGCGCGATCGCGTTCGGCGACGCGGTGAAGCTGGAACTGCCGATCCGCAACGTCAACCGGACGGTCGGCACCATGCTCGGCCACGAGGTGACGAAGAAGCAGGGCGGCGCGGGCCTGCCCGACGACACGATCGACGTCGCCTTCACCGGCTCGGCGGGCAACTCGTTCGGCGCGTTCGTGCCGCGCGGCGTCACGCTGCGGCTCGTCGGCGACGCCAACGACTACGTCGGCAAGGGCCTGTCCGGCGGGCGGGTGACGCTGCGTCCCCCGGCGGACGCCGCGTTCGCGGCCGAGGAGCAGATCATCGGCGGGAACGTCATCCTGTACGGCGCCACCTCCGGCGAGCTGTTCGCGCGCGGGGTCGTCGGCGAGCGGTTCTGCGTCCGCAACTCCGGCGCCACCGCCGTCGTCGAGGGCGTGGGCGACCACGCCTGCGAGTACATGACCGGCGGCCGCGCCGTCATCCTCGGCCGGACGGGGCGCAACGTCGCGGCCGGCATGTCCGGCGGCGTCGCCTACGTCCTGGACCTGGTGCCCGAGCGCGTCAACGCCGAGATGGTCGACCTCGAACCGCTCGACCCCGGCGACGCGGAGTCCGTCCGCGCGCTCGTCGAGCGGCACCTGGCCGAGACCGGCTCGCAGGTCGCCCGGCGGCTGCTGGACGACTGGGACGCCGCCGCGGCCCGCTTCACCAAGATCATGCCGCGCGACTACCGGCGCGTCCTGGACGCCATGGCCCAGGCCGAGGCCGAGGGGCGCGACGTCGACGAGGCCGTCATGGCCGCGGCGCAGAGCTGAGAGAGGGGGACTTCCATGGCTGACCCGAAGGGTTTCCTCACCGTCCGGCGGGAGCTCCCGAAGCGCCGCCCGGTCGACGTCCGGATCAAGAGCTGGTCCGAGGTCTACGAGGACTTCGGCAAGGACCGCCTGGAGAAGCAGGCGAGCCGCTGCATGGACTGCGGCATCCCGTTCTGCCACCAGGGCTGCCCGCTCGGCAACCTCATCCCCGAGTGGAACGACCTCGTCTACCGCAAGGACTGGCACGAGGCCGTCGAGCGGCTGCACGCCACCAACAACTTCCCGGAGTTCACCGGGAGGCTGTGCCCCGCCCCGTGCGAGAGCGCCTGCGTCCTCGGCATCAACCAGGACCCGGTGGCGATCAAGCGGGTCGAGGTCGAGATCATCGACCGGGCGTTCGCGGAGGGCTGGGTGCGCCCCCGGCCGCCCGCGGTGAAGACCGGCAGGAGGGTCGCCGTGGTCGGCTCCGGGCCCGCGGGCCTCGCCGCCGCGCAGCAGCTCACCCGCGCCGGCCACGACGTCACGGTGTACGAGCGCGCCGACCGCGTCGGCGGCCTGCTGCGCTACGGCATCCCCGAGTTCAAGATGGAGAAGCGGCACCTCGACCGGCGCCTCGCCCAGATGCGCGCCGAGGGCACGACCTTCAAGACCTCGGTGAACATCGGCGTCGACATCACCGCCGAGGAGCTGCGCGCGTCCCACGACGCCGTCGTCCTCGCCGGCGGCGCCACCGCCTGGCGCGACCTGCCCGTCCCGGGCCGGGAGCTGAAGGGCGTCCACCAGGCGATGGAGTACCTGCCGCCGTCCAACAAGGTGCAGGAGGGCGACTACGAGGAGTCGCCGATCTCGGCGAAGGGCAAGCACGTCGTCGTCATCGGCGGCGGCGACACCGGCGCCGACTGCATCGGCACCGCGATCCGGCAGGGCGCCGCGTCCGTCACCCAGCTGGAGATCATGCCGCGCCCGCCGGAGTCCCGGCCGGACGCCCAGCCGTGGCCGACGTACCCGGTGCTGTTCAAGGTGGAGAGCGCCCACGAGGAGCTCGCCGGCATGGGCGGCGACCGCGTCTACGCCGTGTCCACGACCGGGTTCGCGGGCGACGCGGACGGCAACGTCCGCGCGCTGAAGCTGGTGGAGGTCGGCGGCCCGGAGACCCGGTTCGCGCCGGTCGAGGGCACCGAGCGGGAGATCCCCGCCGAGCTGGTCACCCTGGCGATGGGCTTCCTCGGCCCGCAGCGCGAGGGCCTGCTGGAGCAGCTCGGCGTCGAGCTGGACCAGCGCGGCGACGTGGTCCGCGACGGCGACTACCGGACGTCCGCGGACGGCGTGTACGCCGCGGGCGACATGGGCCGCGGCCAGTCCCTGATCGTCTGGGCGATCGCCGAGGGACGCGCCGCCGCGCACGGCGTCGACGCCTTCCTCACCGGCCGCACCGACCTGCCGTACCCGATCCCGCCGACGGCGCGCCCGATCGCCTGACCGGAACGTGGAGCGGCGCGAGGCCCCGGGGCGGCGACCGCCCCGGGGCCTCCGCTTCGGCGACGTCGACGAGCGCCCTGCGCGGACTCGGAGACCGCGCACCGGTCCCTGGAGGCGCTGCTCGGCTCGCGGCCGACCGTCCCGCCCGAGGCGGTCCGAGGCGCGGCCGTCACGCCTCGACGGCGGGGCCGAGTTCGCGGAGGACGTCCACGAGCCGCTCCACGTCGGCCTTCGTCGTCCGCCAGTTCAGCGGTGCGGGGCGGAACACCGTCATGCCCCGGTAGGTGCTCGTCCCCGCGTAGACGCGGCCGTCGGCGAGGAGCGCCTCGCCCAGCCGCGCGTTCAGCCCGTCGAGCCGCTCCACGGGGACGCCCTCCGGCCGGTACCGGAAGCACGCGACGCACAGCCGCACCGGCGCGAGCAGCTCCAGGTCGGGCGCCGCCTCGACGAGACCGCCCAGGTGGGCGGCGACGTCGAGGTGGCGCTCCACCATCTCCCGGTAGCCGTCCCGGCCGTAGGCGCGCAGCGTCGCCCAGATCGGCAGCGCCCGCGCCCGCCGCGACGACTCCGGGCCCAGCATGTTGTAGTTGATCCGCTCGTCGTCGGCCTCCGGCAGGTACGCCGCGCCCCACGCCCCGAACGCGCGGCTCAGCCACCCCGCGTCCCGGACGAACGAGAACCCGCTCTCGTACGGGACGTTCAGCCACTTGTGGCCGTCCGCCGTCACCGAGTCGGCCCGCTCCACCCCGCGCGCGAGGGGCGCGGTCCGGGGGCTCAGCGCGGCGAACAGGCCGAACGCGCCGTCCACGTGGAGCCAGGCGCCGTGCCGCTCCGCGAGGTCGGCGAGGTCCGCGATCGGGTCGGAGTCGCCGGTGTTGACCTCGCCGAGGTTCGCCACGATCACCGCCCGCCCGCCGGCCAGGGCGAGCGCCTCGTCCATCGCCGCGAGATCGACGCGTCCGGCGTCGTCGCGGGAGAACGTGCGCAGCGTGTCCCGCCCGCAGCCCAGGGTCTGCAGCGCCTTCCGGGTGCTGACGTGCACCAGCCCGCTGCTGAACACGGGCATGACCGGCAGGCCCGCCAGGCCCCGCGACGTGACGTCCACGCCGTACCCGTCCGCCCACCAGGACCGCGCGCACGCCAGGCCCGCCACGTGCGCGAGCGTCGCGCTCGGCGTCAGCACGCCCCCGAACGACGCGGGCAGCCCGAACAGCTCCTTCAGCCAGCGCAGCACGACGGTCTCCGCCCGCGCCGCGAGCGGCGACGTCGGCCACAGCCCGGCCGCCTGGTCGAGCAGCGACGCCGTCCAGTCGCCCGCCATCGCCGCCGGCGTCGACCCGCCCACCACGAAATGGAAGAACCGCGGCCCGGACGAGTGCGTCGCCGCCGCCGTCCCGATCCGGACCAGCCGCTCGACCGCGGCCACCGCGCCGTCTCCCGCGGCGGGCAGCGGGCCGTCCAGCTCGTCCAGGAGCGCGTCCTTCGCCCCGTCGTGGACGAGACGCTCCCGCAGGCTCGCCAGATAGGGCCCGGCCTCCCGCGCCACCACGGCGAGCGGTTCCCCGGCCCTGTCACGTTCGTCAAGCGGATCGCTCATGTCGGACAGCAGATCACAGCGGAAGGCCCCGCGGAAACGGCCCCGGCCACGGCGACGCCGCTCCGCCGGGCCCTTGTGGTCTCCGGGACGGTCGGCTACGGTCCCGCCAGGGTTCACCCGCGGCGCCCGGACGGCACGGTCCCGGCACGCCGCCGTGGACCGCATGCCCGCACCCCCGCGACGCGGGACACCAGGGGCCCGGCCACCCACCGCTGGGGTGGCCGGGCCCACCGCGTCCCGCGCCGTCCCGTCCCCGGACGGCCGTTTCCGACAAGACCGGCCGGATCCGGCCGTCCTAGGGTCGGTCCCATGAACGTCCTGAACGCCTCCGATCTGGCCCGCGCCGCGGAGTTCATGCGGCTGAACGGCCGCCTCATCGACCGGCGCCGGTTCGCGCTCCACTTCGGCGGCGGCCCAGCCGCCCCCGTCGTCGCCGCGCTCAGGCCCTACGAGAACCCCGACGGCGGCTACGGCCACGCCCTCGAACCCGACCTGCGCGGGGAGGGCAGCCAGCCCGTCCCGGCCCAGCACGCCCTCCAGATCCTGCACGAGGCGGGCGCGGACGACGACCCCGCCGTCGCCCGCGTGGGCGGCTACCTGGCGTCCGTCACCGGGGCGGACGGGGGAGTGCCGTTCGTGCTGCCGAGCGTCCGCGGCACCCCGCACGCGCCCTGGTGGCGGACGCCCGACGACCCGCCCGGGAACATCAACCCCACCGGCACCCTCGCCGGAATGCTGCACCGGGCCGGCTCCGGCCACCCCTGGCTCGGCCCCGCCACCGCCTTCTGCTGGCGCCACCTGGACGGACTCACCGCCGAACCCGGCGCCTACGACGTCCTCGCCGTGCTGACGTTCCTCGACCACGTCCCCGACCGCGACCGCGCCGAAGCGGCGTTCGCCCGCGTCCGGGACGTCCTCGCGGCCGCCGCCCGCAGCGACCACCAGGGAGTCCTCGACTTCGCCCCCGCCCCGGACGGGTACGGGCGCCGCCTCTTCGCCGACGACGTGATCGAGGCCGGTCTCGACGCCCTCGCCGGCGCCCAGGACGACGACGGCGGCTGGGACATCGCGTTCCCCAGCTGGACCCCCGTCACCCGCCCCGAATGGCGCGGCTTCACCACCGTCGAACGGCTGCTGACCCTGCGCGCCTACGGACGGCTCGAGACCTGACTCACAGCAGGTTCCGGACGGGCTCGCCCGCCAGGTCCCGCACCTCGTGCGCGAAATGGGCCTGGTCGGCGTAGCCCGCCGCGTACGCCGCCGCCGCCCGCGTCTCGCCCGCCCGCACCAGCGCCAGCGCCCGCTGGAAGCGCAGCACCCGCTGCAGCGTCTTCGGCCCGTAGCCGAACGCCGCGATCGAGCGGCGCCGCAGCTGGCGCTCGCCGACGCCGAGCCCGTCCGCCGCGTCCCGCACCGAGCCCCGCGCGAGCGCCGCCACCACCGCCGGGACCAGCGGATCCGGCGGGCCCATCCGCGCCCGCACCGCCGCGACCAGGGCGGCGCGCCGGTCGCCCGCCTCCGCCACGGTCTCCGCCAGCCGGTCCGCCTCCGCGCCCCACAGCTCCCGCAGGGGGACGCGCCCGTCCCGGACCGCGTCCGCCGGGACGCCCAGCACCGGCGGCGCCGTCCCCGGCCGGAACCGCACCGCGACCAGCGCGTCGCCGGGCCGCATCGCCGCCGGGACCGGCCCGGTGTCGGGCCCCGCGACGAGGACGCCCGCGGCCGACCAGATCAGGTCGACGCAGCCGTCCGGCACCACGCGCTGCACGAACGGCTCGGCGTCCAGCGGCAGCGCCGCCGTCCACGCGCACGCCAGCCCCGGCGCCCCGTACTCCCGGTAGGCGCGCCGAGCGGAGCTCGTCGCGCGCCCGGCGGCGGGCGGGGGCTGGGGGACGGTCGGACCCATCCCTCCTGCATACCACCCGACCAATCGGGCAAGGGCCATGAAAGCCAGCTAAAACGGGAGAAGTCATGTCGAACGATCTTCAGGGAAAAGCCATCGCCTTCCTCTGCGCCCCCGAGGGCACGGAGCAGGTCGAGCTCACCGAGCCCTGGACGGCCGTCGAGCAGGCGGGCGGCAACCCGCGCCTGGTGTCCACCCAGTCCGGCCGCCTCCAGGCGTTCGACCACCTGGACAGGGCCGACACCTTCCCCGTCGACACCACGGTCGACGTCTCCGAGCACGCCGAGTTCGACGGGCTCGTCCTGCCGGGCGGCGTCGCCAATCCCGACTTCCTGCGCACCGACCCGGGCGCGGTCGCGTTCGCCAGGTCCTTCTTCGACGCGGGCAAGCCCGTCGCCGTCATCTGCCACGGACCGTGGACCCTCGTGGAGGCGGACGTCGTCCGGGGACGCACCATGACGTCCTGGCCCAGCCTCCAGACCGATCTGCGCAATGCGGGCGCCACCTGGGTGGACGAGGAGGTGAAGGTATGCGAGGGCGGCCCCAACGTCCTCGTCAGCAGCCGCAGGCCCGACGACCTCAAGGCGTTCTGCCGGGCCGCGGTGGAGGCGTTCAAGCGCTGACCGGCCGGATGTGGTCTAGACCTCTGACCTAGACCAATCGGTGAACCGCGGGCGACCATATCCTGCACGAATATCGGTACCGGCAAGTAACTAAGTACGGTTGTGCACGTGACCCGTCGAGCGAAGATTGTCAGCACCATCGGTCCCGCCTGCTCCAGCACCGAGCAGATCAACGCCCTCGTCGACGCCGGCATCGACGTCGCCCGGCTCAACATGAGCCACGGCGACTACGCCGTCCACGAGGAGGTCTACCACCGCCTCAGGGCGGCCGCCGACGCCACCGGACGCGGCGTCGGCATCCTCGCGGACCTGCAGGGCCCCAAGATCCGCATCGGGCGCTTCCCCGACGGGCCCGTGCGGCTCACCCTCGGCGACGAGTTCACCATCACCACCGACGACGTCCCCGGCACCCGCCGCGAGGTCTCCACCACCTACCAGGGCCTGCCCGGCGACGTCGGCCCCGGCGACTCCGTCCTCATCGACGACGGCCGCGTCGCCCTCAAGGTCGTCGACGTCGACGGCACCCGCGTGCGCACCACCGTCACCGTCGGCGGCATGGTCTCCGACAACAAGGGCCTGAACCTGCCCGGCGTCCCGGTCAGCGTCCCCGCCCTCACCGAGAAGGACGAGCGCGACCTCCGCTGGGCCCTGCGCCTCGGCGTCGACCTCGTCGCCCTCTCCTTCGTGCGGACCCCCGCCGACGCCGACATCTGCTACCAGATCATGGAGGAGGAGGGCGTCCGCGTCCCCCTCATCGGCAAGATCGAGAAGCCGCAGGCGGTCGAGCGCCTCCCCGAGATCGTCGCCGCCTTCGACGGCATCATGGTCGCCCGCGGCGACCTCGGCGTCGAACTGCCCCTCGAACAGGTGCCGATCGTCCAGAAGCGCGCCATCGAGCTGTGCCGGGAGAAGGCCCGCCCGGTCATCGTCGCCACCCAGATGCTCGAATCCATGATCTCCGCGCCGCGGCCCACCCGCGCCGAGACCTCCGACGTCGCCAACGCCGTCTTCGAGGGCGCCGACGCGGTCATGCTCTCCGGCGAGACGAGCGTCGGCCAGTACCCGATCGAATCCGTCCTCACCATGAGCCGCATCGTGCAGACCGCCGAGCAGGCCGCCCTGCACGCCACCCACACCCTCGAGCGCATGCCGGAGACCGTCGGCGGCGCCATCGCCCGCGCCGCCGCCGAGGTCGGCGCCATCGTCGGCGCCGAGGCCCTCGCCGCGTTCACCATGTCGGGCGAGACCGCCCGCCGGCTCTCCCGCTACCGCTCGCCCATCCCGCTCCTCGCCTTCACCTCCGTGCCCGCCGTCCGCGGCCGCCTCGCCCACGTCTGGGGCGTCGAGACCTTCATCGTCCCCCAGGTCGACCACACCGACGCCATGTTCGGCCAGGTCGAGCAGGCCCTCCTCGAACTCGGCCGCTGCCAGAAGGGCGACAAGGTCGTCGTCGTCGCCGGCTCGCCCCCCGGCACGCCGGGCTCCACCAACGCCCTCCGCGTCCACAGCATCGGCGACGCCATCGGTATCCAGCACTGAGGCGCCCGCCCCGGGCGCTCACGCACCACGGCGCTCACGACCACCGGCCACCCGCCACGCCGGGCACCGCGCGACACGCACCCCGCGCGGTGCCCGGCCCCCCTCCGCGGTCCGCCGCCGAAGTTTGCCCACCGTGCAGGTATCACCGGCCGGTCTCATTTGCACGTCGCTCCGGACAACCGGTCAACCCAGCCGCCCACCCGAGAAACCAACCGACCACAGCCCGCAGAACGCCCCACCTACCGTCCCCACAAACCTCACCCAGCCCGCACCACCGAGCACACCTGCTCCCACCCAAGGCTGCGCCCGGGCCGAGCCCAGGGCCGCCGCCTGGACCGACATCCAGTACTTCGGCCCTCAGAGCCACCCGGGTCGCGTGAGCACACCTGCTCTCCGCACAGGGCTGCGCCCAGGCCGAGCGCGGGGCCGGGGCTGGGGTGACATTCAGTCTTCGCCCACAGAGGCGTCCAGGTCGCGTGAGTTCGCCTGCTTCCCGGCGTGGGGGGGCGCAGGGCCCGCCGGAGTTCAGTGCTTCGGCCCCACGAACTCGTCCAGCCGCGCCACGGCCTCCCGCCGCGCGACCGACACGTTCTTCGCGTTCATCTGCGTCCACGCGACCTCGAGCCGATCGAGCGCATCCGTGAAGAGCCGCTGGATGTCGGCCGACACGTTGGTGAAGTTGTACCGCGGATACTCGTACCAGCGATCCCCGTCCTTGAGGCGCTTGCGCACCCGGTTCGTCGTCCGGCACCCGTCCGAGTGGATCAGCCCGCGGACGAACTCCTCGGTGTACTCGTCCACGATCTCCCGCTGCCACCCGGCCAACTCGATCTTCCGCGTGTGCTTCATTCCCGGTCCATGCTGGGGGAGCAGGCATGGCCAATGCTTGGAGTAGGACCCCACCATCGTGCAGCCGGGCTTCTGGCGGCGCCCGACTCGGGACGCCAGAAGCGCGCCCACGGCCTCGGCGGCGGCCTCTATCAAGCCCGGCCAGCAGTCGGAACATGCGATCTCCAGACGGTAGACGCCGTTGCGCTGGCGCGCGAGATGGCCATCGCCGAGGTAGAGCCCGAGGAGATACGAGTAAGCCGTCCTGTCGACCGTCTGATCGTGGCAGCGGGGGCACGACGGGGGAGTGTGGTTCGCCGCCTTTTCGGGATGCTTCTTCCAGTGGCCCAGCGTGGAGGTGGGGATGCCGGTCTGCCGATGGACCTCGGCGATCGTGAACCCAGCTGCCAGCAGGCGTAACGCCAGCGGACGTTTTCGCGGATCGTACATGCCCGCACCCTCACACCCGCCACCGACAGTTTCCGTTCGAATACCCAGGGCGAGAACTCATGTGGGCTTACGCGGGGGCAGGTGGGTCCACTGGCATCTATGGCGAGTGGGCGGAAGCCGGATGGGAGACGCTGAGCTGAAAAGTGCCCCGGGTGGGACTCGAACCCACACTGTACGGTGTTTGAGACCGCTCCCTCGTGCCGATTGGGGTACCGGGGCATTTACCCGAGCAAACTAGACATTCAGCTCGCGTTTTTAGTTGGCGGGGGCTTCGGGTGGCCTGCCTCGGACCAGGGTAGCGGGTTTCGGTAGGCTCGTGCGCGTGGAGAGCACGCGGCGAGTTGTGATCGCGGAAGACGAGGCCCTGATCCGGCTGGACCTCAAGGAGATGCTTCAGGAGGACGGCTACGAGGTCGTCGGAGAGGCGGGAGACGGCGAGACCGCGGTGCGGCTGGCCGGTGAGCTGAAGCCGGACCTCGTGATCCTGGACGTCAAGATGCCGGTGCTGGACGGGATCTCGGCGGCCGAGCGGATCTCCGCCGACCGGATCGCCCCGGTGGTGATCCTCACCGCCTTCTCCCAGCGCGAGCTCGTCCAGCGGGCGACCGACGCGGGGGCGATGGCGTACCTGGTCAAGCCGTTCACCAAGACCGACCTCGCGCCCGCGATCGAGATGGCCGTGAGCCGGTACACCGAGCTGCGGGCGCTGGAGGCGGAGGTCGCCGGGCTCCAGGAGCGGCTGGAGACCCGCAAGGTGGTGGACCGCGCGAAGGGCCTGCTGCAGCAGGCCCACGGCTGGTCCGAGGCCGAGGCGTTCCGCTGGATCCAGAAGACCTCGATGGACCGGCGGCTCACGATGCGGGCCGTCGCGGAGGCGGTCGTCGCGGGCGCGTCCGGCGGACGGGACCAGCCCGCCGCCGGCTGAGCGCGCCATTACCGCCTTCCGGCGCGGTTGCCAAGGTCCAACCAGCGGCTTTGGCTCGCCCCACCATCGTCACCTTCTGTAATCGTCCCAGGCAACGCCGGGTATCGGATGGCACGGGGGAGTAACGAACGAGTAACCCTTCGATCCGGGGGTCCTGTTCTGGGGTGGGTCGACGGTGTACGACATAGCTGGTCCCCGACTGACCGTTTTCCTTTCCGAAGGGCCGGTGTCGGGGCATGACTCGTACCCGATCCCCTCCCGGATGGAAAGGTTGGGCACCTTGCGGCGCAACAAGATGAGGATCACCGGCGCGGTGGCGGTGAGCGCGGCGCTCGCGCTCAGCGCCGTGGCCTGTGGTGGCGACGATAGCGATTCCGGTGGCAGCGGCAACGAGGTCACGGTCGGGTTCATGGGCGACCTGACCGGTGAGAACTCGGGCCTGGTGATCCCGCCCAAGCAGGGCGCGCAGCTGGCGATCGAGCAGTACAACGCCACGAACCCGAAGGTCAAGATCAAGCTCAAGACCTACGACAGCCAGGGCAAGCCGGAGCAGGCGACCTCGCTGGCGCTGGCCGCGGTCAAGAACGACAAGATCGCGAGCCTGATCGGCCCGGCGTTCTCCGGTGAGTCGCAGAGCGTCGGCCCGATCCTCGAAGAGGCCAAGATCCCGAGCGTGTCGCCGTCGGCGACGAACATCACGCTCGCGGAGAAGAGCTGGAAGTACTGGCACCGCGTGGTGGCCGACGACGCGGCGCAGAGCACCGGCGTCGCCGACTTCGTGATGAACTCCGGCGCCAAGAAGGTCTTCCTGGTGTCGGACAACCAGGACTACGGCAAGGGCCTCGCGGACGCCATCGAGAAGGCCGTCAAGGCCAAGGGCGCCCAGACCCAGAGCGACGCGGTCGACGACAAGGGCACCGACTACTCCTCGACGGTCAACAAGATCAACGAGTTCAAGCCGGACTTCGTGTACTTCGGCGGCTACTACGCGGTCGCGGGCCGGCTGTTCAAGCAGCTGCGCGAGGGCGGCTACAAGGGCAAGATGATGTCGGGCGACGGCTCGCTGGCCACCGGCCTGATCGAGGGCACCGGCCAGAAGAACGCGCAGGGCACGCTGATCAGCTGCGGCTGCCTCATCGACCCGACCGGCAAGACGAACCCGAAGGCCAAGAAGTTCGCCGACGACTACAAGGCGAAGTTCGGCTCGGACGTCGCGATCTACTCCACCGAGGGCTTCGACGCGGCGACGGCGCTCATCGAGGCGGTCAAGGCCGGCAAGACCGAGCCGGAGCAGATCAACGAGTTCCTCAAGACCGTCGACGTCCAGGGTGTCGGCAAGAGCATCAAGTTCGCCGAGAACGGCGAGCTCGCCACCCAGGACATCTACATCTACGAGGTGAAGGACAACCAGCTGCCGCTGCTCGGCAAGAGCAACGAAGCGAAGGTCTCCTAGGCGCCACCAGCGCCCCTGACGAGACCCCCCTGATGGCGCGGGAGCGGGAGCGCTACAGCGCTCCCGCTCCTTCTCTGATTAAGGCGACCCCAAGGTGCTCGACGACTTCATCAATCAATTCTGGCCGTCGACCATCGACGGCCTGGCGCTCGGCGCGATCTACGCGCTGCTGGCGCTGGGCTACACGATGGTCTACGGCGTGCTGAGGCTGATCAACTTCGCGCATGCCGACATCTTCATGGTCGGTACCTTCGCCGCCCTGTGGACGGTCCGTTCGCTCGGCGTCGGGACGGTGGGCGGCATCGCCCTCATCGGTGTGGTGGCGCTGACCGCGGTGGTGGCGGGCGTGGTCACCGCCGGCAGCGCGATGCTCCTGGAGGTGACGGCGTACCGGCCGCTCCGAAAAAGGGGCGCGTCCCGGCTGGCCGCGCTGATCTCGGCCATCGGGGCGTCGATCTTCATCCAGCAGCTGTTCGCGACGGTCGTCGTGCACCGGGTGTTCGGGACGTCGAAGGAGGGCGGCCGGCTGCCCGTCGACGAGCACTTCAAGCAGCTCTCGAACGCGGTGGACCTCGGCCCCATCCAGATCAGCAACGACAAGCTGATCATCTTCATCGGCGCGGTGCTGATGATGGTCGCGCTCGACCAGTTCGTGAACCGGACGAAGCTCGGCCGCGGCATCCGCTCGACGGCGCAGGACCCGGAGACGGCCGTGCTGATGGGCGTCAACATCGACCGCGTCGTGTCGGTGACGTTCGTGATCGGCGGCGTCATGGCGGGCGTCGCGGCGGCGCTGTACTTCCTGCGCTTCGAGCAGACGAACTACTTCGTCGGGTTCCTGCTCGGCATCAAGGCGTTCACGGCGGCGGTCCTCGGCGGGATCGGCAACATCCGCGGCGCCCTCGCCGGCGGGTTCGTCCTCGGGCTGCTCGAGATGTACGGTTCGAGCCTGTTCGGTTCGCAGTGGCGCGACGTGGTCGCGTTCACCGTGCTGATCCTGGTCCTGATGTTCCGTCCCACCGGCATCTTCGGTGAGTCCCTCCAGCAGGCGCGCGCATGAACCTTTCGAAGACGAAGAACGGCAAGGCGGGCCGGCGCGGTACCGGCCTCTCCCTCGATCCGCTGCGGGACTGGTGGGCGGGCGCCCCCGGGTGGCAGCGCTGGGCGGTCTACGTCCTGCTCATCGTCGGCGCGGTGTTCCTGCCGAGCGAGGCGATCGGCAGCTTCATGGCGCCGAGCGGCGCGAGCTGGCCGTCGATGCTCAGCGACCAGATCGCCATCTACGTGCTGCTGGCGCTGGGCCTGAACGTCGTGGTGGGCATGGCCGGCCTGCTGGACCTCGGCTACGTGGCGTTCTACGCGGTCGGCGGCTACACCATCGCGATCTTCGCGGTGCGGTACCACTGGAGCTTCTGGGAGACGCTCGTCCTGGCGATCCTGTTCTCGGCGCTGGCGGGCGTGATCCTGGGCGCGCCGACGCTGCGGCTGCGGGGCGACTACCTGGCGATCGTGACGCTCGGCTTCGGTGAGATCGTCAAGCGGACGGCGAACAACAGCTCGTTCGTGAACGGCCCGCGCGGCGTGCAGGGGATCCCCCACCCGCCGTCGCTGTCGGAGTTCGAGGTCCTCGGCGTGCAGCCGCTGAAGTACGGGCTGCTGGACACGCGGCCGTACTACTACCTGCTGCTCGTGTTCATCATCGTCGCGATCATCTTCGTCCGGCGGCTGGACGCCTCGCGCGTCGGCCGGGCGTGGGCGTCGATCCGCGAGGACGAGGACGCGGCGGAGCTGATGGGCGTCCCGACGTTCAAGTTCAAGCTGGCGGCGTTCGCGATCGGCGCGGCCATCGGCGGCAGCGGCGGCGTGGTGTTCGCGGCGAAGCAGACGTCGATCCTGCCGGCGAACTTCGAGTTCATCGTGTCGGCGCTGATCCTGGCGGCGGTCGTGCTGGGCGGCTCGGGGAACATCCCGGGCGCGATCCTGGGCGCGTTCGTGGTGGCGTGGCTGCCCGAGCGGTTCCGGTTCCTGGACGAGTACCGCATGCTGATCTTCGGCGGCGCGCTGGTGCTGATGATGATCTTCCGTCCGGAGGGGCTGTGGCCGTCCCGGCGGCGCAAGGCCGAGCTGGCGGAGGGAACGGGCGGCATGGGCAGTCTGGGCGCCGAGGTCGCCGGCCCGGGCCAGTCCGAGGCCGCGGAGGTGGGCAAGTGAGCGGGACGGACGAGCGCAGGCCGGTGCTGGAGCTGCGCGACGTCGTGATGCGGTTCGGCGGCGTCGTGGCGCTGAACAAGGTGGAGATCACCATCCGCGAGGGCGAGATCTTCGCGCTGATCGGCCCGAACGGCGCGGGGAAGACGACGGTGTTCAACGTGACCACCGGCGTCTACCGGCCCACCGAGGGCTCGGTCGTGTTCGACGGCAAGCGCATCGACGGCAAGAAGCGCTACGTCGTGACGAAGCTCGGCATCGCCCGGACGTTCCAGAACGTGCGGCTGTTCCACAACATGACCGCGCTGGAGAACGTCCTGGTGGGCACGGACGCCCACCACCGGACGGGCCTCGCCGGCGCCGCGCTGGGGCTGCCGTGGTTCCACCGCGAGGAGCGGCAGGGCCGTGAGCGGGCCCGCGAGCTGCTGGAGCTGGTGGGGATCCCGCACCGGGGCGAGGAGGCCGCGAAGAACCTGCCGTACGGCGACCAGCGGCGGCTGGAGATCGCGCGGGCGCTGGGCACGAACCCGAAGCTGCTGCTGCTGGACGAGCCGGCGGCGGGCATGAACCCGGCGGAGAAGGTGGCGCTGCAGGACCTGATCCGCAGGATCCGCGACACCGGGGTGACCGTCCTGCTCATCGAGCACGACATGAGCCTGGTGATGGGGATCAGCGACCGGGTCGCGGTGCTGGACTTCGGGCAGAAGATCGCCGACGGCCTCCCGGCCGAGGTGCAGAACGACCCGCGGGTGATCGAGGCGTATCTGGGGGCTCCTGCCGATGCTTCTTGAGATCGAGGACATTCACGTCCACTACGGAAAGATCGCAGCGCTCAAGGGCATCTCGGTGTCCGTGGACGAGGGCGAGATCGTCACGCTGATCGGCGCGAACGGCGCCGGGAAGACGACGACGCTGAAGACGATCTCGGGCCTGCGGAACCTGACGTCCGGCTCGATCCGGTTCGACGGCCGCGACATCAGCAGGCTGGCGGGCCACAAGCGGGTGTCGGCCGGGATCGGGCAGGCGCCGGAGGGGCGCGGGATCTTCCCCGGGATGACCGTGGAGGAGAACCTCCTGATGGGCGCGTACGCCCGCAAGGACAGCCCGTCGAAGGAGCTGGCGGAGGCCTACGAGCTGTTCCCGCGGCTCGCCGAGCGCAAGTCGCAGGCGGGCGGCACGATGTCCGGCGGCGAGCAGCAGATGCTCGCGATCGGGCGGGCGCTCATGGCCAAGCCGAAGGTGCTGCTGCTGGACGAGCCGTCCATGGGGCTCGCGCCGATGCTGGTCCAGCAGATCTTCTCGATCATCCAGGAGATCAACCGGCGCGGCACGACGGTGCTGCTGGTGGAGCAGAACGCCCAGCAGGCGCTGCAGATCGCGAGCCGCGCGTACGTCCTGGAGACGGGCCGCGTGGTGAAGGCCGCGCCGGCGGGCGAGCTGCTCGACGATCCGCAGGTCCGCGCCGCCTACCTGGGCGGCGAGATGACCGCGTCCGCGGCCGAGCCCGCCGAGCCCGCCGAGTCGGACGGGCCGGCGGAGCCCGCCGGGTCCGGGGACGACGCGGAGGAGTCCAAGTAGCGGTATCGCGCTTCGCGGGACGCGCCCGCCGGGTCCGGTTCGCCGGCCCGGCGGGCGCAGCCGCATCCGGGGGAGCGTGTCCGGGCCCGGTCAGGGCAGCGTGATCTCGGCGGGCGCGGGGTCGCCCACGGCGCCGACGGGCGGGGAGCCGTAGAGGCGGAGGGTCTTCACCTTCGCGCCGCGCGGTATGTCGAACCAGAGGTCGAACTCGACGCGCATGGACGAGCCGACGGAGAGCCGCTCGGGCTGCCGTTTGATCATGGTGGCGTTGACGTCGGGGGAGTGGGCCCGGCCGTCGGCGGTGACGAGCCGCTGCTTCCAGGTGTCGAAGACCTGGATGTCGCGGCCGGTGTTGACGGCGAGGACGCGCACGCGGGTGAAGGCGCCCTTGGCGTCCATCGCGGCGTGGGTGCCCATGACGTCGGTCATGGCGGTGCTGAAGCCGACGACGGTGAAGCGCATGTCGGCGCTCCGCCCGGTCCTGCCCTGGGGGACGGCCTCGCCCTCGCGGGCCTTCTCGGCGGGGATCTTGTAGTCGGGGAGCGCTGCGGCGCCGCCGGAGCCGCCGCCGGAGCAGCCCGCGAGCAGGAGGACGGCGGCGAGGCCCAGCGCGGCGGCCGGACGGGTGCGCGGATGAAGGTGGCGCATGGTCCGGAACGTACGGCGGATCGGGGACGGGCTGAACCCGGCGATCTCGTTTCGCAACCCAACCGCAACCGGTGACGGACCCATGCCGGTGTCGAACCGGGACGGCGGCCGTCCCCGGACATGCGTTGACCCGGGATCACCTTTGGGGCCGTACGAACCTTCCCCGGGCGCGTACGTTGTCTACTCGGTGATCCCGGGCCGTTCCGATCCACGCTACAGACCCCGGGCCGCGCATCGCAAAGAAAGCGCGGATCGCGCCGGACCGGCGCGGAGGGCCCGGCGCGGGGCCGGGCGCCGCGTCAGGCTCCGGGCGGAGCGTCCCGCAGCATGCAGGTGAGCCGGGCGGTGCAGACCCGCCGGTCCTGCTCGTCGGTGATCACGATGTCGTAGGTGGCGAGGGTCCGCCCGCCGTGCGCGCGGGTCGCCACGCCCGTCACGAACCCCTCGGTCGCGGACCGGTGGTGGGTGGCGTTGATCTCGATGCCGACCGCGACGCGGCCCGGACCGGCGTGCAGCGCCGACCCCGCGGACCCGAGGGTCTCGGCGAGCACGCAGGACGCGCCGCCGTGCAGGAGCCCGTACGGCTGGGTGTTGCCCTTGACCGGCATGCGCCCGACGACCCGTTCGGCCGACACCTCCAGGTACTCGACGCCCATGGCCCTGGCCAGGTCGCCGCGCCCGTCGAACTCCTCGCCGGAACCGATCTTCGCGGCCACTTCCTGCGGGGACGTCCCGCCGGTGTCAGTCACTTACGCCTCCACACAACTGTCGTACGCGCAGACTAGAGTCCTCGTGTGGCGACGACACCAGCGACCCCTGACAAGCGTGACCGGCTCCTCCTGCTCGACGGGCATTCCCTGGCCTACCGGGCGTTCTTCGCGTTGCCGGTGGAGAACTTCTCCACCACCGACGGGCAGCCGACCAACGCCGTGTACGGCTTCACCTCGATGCTCATCAACGTGCTGCGCGACGAGCAGCCGTCCCACATCGCGGTGGCGTTCGACCGCTCCGAGCCGACGTTCCGGCACGAGCAGTACGTGGAGTACAAGGCGGGCCGGCAGAAGACCCCCGACGAGTTCCGCAGCCAGGTCAGCCTGATCTTCGAGGTGCTGGACGCGCTGCGCATCCCGCGGATGTCGGTCGCCGGCTTCGAGGCCGACGACATCATCGCCACGCTGTCGGTCCAGGCCACCGAGGCCGGGCTCGACACCCTGATCGTCACCGGCGACCGGGACGCGTTCCAGCTCGTCGACGAGCACGTCACGATCCTGTACCCGGTCCGCGGCGTGTCCGAACTCGCCCGGATGGACCCGGCCGCCGTCGAGGCCAAGTACGGCGTCCCGCCCGAGCGGTACCGGGAGCTCGCCGCGCTGGTCGGCGAGAGCAGCGACAACCTGCCCGGCGTGCCCGGCGTCGGCCCGAAGACCGCCGCGAAGTGGCTGGTCAAGTACGGCGACCTCGACACCCTCGTCGCCCGCGTCGACGAGATCAAGGGCAAGGCCGGCGAGAGCCTGCGCGAGCACCTCGCGGGGGTGCTGCGCAACCAGCAGCTCAACAAGCTCGACACCGAGGTCGGCCTGGAGCTGACCCCGCCGCAGCTGACCATGGGCCAGTGGGACCGCGACGAGATCCACACCCTGTTCGACTCGCTCCAGTTCCGCGTCCTGCGCGAGCGGCTGTACGCGTCGCTGTCGGCGGCCGAGCCCGAGGCCGACGAGGGCTTCGAGGTCGAACTCGACGCGCTGGAGCCCGGCGCGCTCGGCGCCTGGCTGGAGGCCAACGCCGGCGACCGGCTCGGCGTCGCCGTCACCGGCGCCTGGGGGCGCGGCACCGGCGAGATCACCGCGCTGGCCCTCGCGTCCAAGAAGGGCCCGGCCGTCAACCTCGACCCGGCCGAGCTCATCGAGGACGACGAGCGCGCCCTCGCGGCCTACCTCGCCGACCCGGCCCGCCCCAAGGCGATCCACGAGGCCAAGGGCCCCATGCTGGCCCTGGCCGCCCGCGGCGTCACCCTGGCCGGCCTCACCAGCGACACCGCGCTCGCCGCCTACCTCGCGCTGCCCGGGCAGCGGACGTTCGACCTCGCCGACCTCGTCCTGCGCTACCTGCACCGCGAACTGCGCAGCGAAACCGAGGACTCCGGCCAGCTGACCCTGGACGGCTCCGGCGAGGAGGAGGCGGCCGAGGCCCTCGCGGTCCGCGCCCGCGCCGTCACCGAACTCGCCGACATCCTCGACAAGGACCTCGACAAGCGCGGCGCCACGCGCCTGCTGCGCGAGGTCGAACTGCCGCTCGTCGGCGTCCTCGCCGACATGGAGCGCGCGGGCATCGCCGTCGACGCCGACCACCTCGCGCACCTGTCGGCGTCCCTCGGCGGCCAGGTCAAGGAGCAGGAGCAGCAGGCCCACGACGCCGTCGGCCGCGACTTCAACCTCGGGTCGCCCAAGCAGGTCCAGCAGGTCCTGTTCGACGAGCTGAACCTCCCCAAGACCAAGCGCACCAAGACGGGCTACACCACCGACTCCGAGGCCCTCACCACCCTCCTGGAGAAGGACGGCCACCCCGTCCTGGAGCACATCCTGCGCTGGCGGGAGGTCGCCAAGCTCAAGAGCATCGTCGACTCCCTCATCCCGATGCTCGACGACGCCGGGCGCATCCACACCACGTTCAACCAGATGATCGCCGCGACCGGCCGGCTCTCCTCCACCGACCCGAACCTGCAGAACATCCCCATCCGCACCGCCGAGGGCCGCCAGATCCGCGAGGCCTTCGTCGTCGGCGGCGACTACGAATCCCTCCTCACCGCCGACTACTCGCAGATCGAACTGCGCATCATGGCGCACCTCTCCGAGGACGAGGCCCTCCTGGAGGCGTTCGGCTCCGGCGCCGACTTCCACACCATCACCGCGTCCCGCGTCTTCGGCCTCCCGCCCGAGCAGATCGACTCCGAACTCCGCGCCCGCATCAAGGCCATGAACTACGGCCTCGCCTACGGCCTGTCCGCCTACGGCCTCTCCCAGCAGCTGCGGATCTCCCCCGACGAGGCGCGCGGCCTCATGGAGGAGTACTTCGAGCAGTTCGGCGGCGTCCGCGACTACCTGCGCGACATCGTCGGCAAGGCCCGCCAGGACGGCTACACCGAGACCATCCTCGGCCGCCGCCGCTACCTGCCCGACCTCAACTCCGACAACCGCCAGCGCCGTGAGATGGCCGAGCGCATGGCCCTCAACGCGCCCATCCAGGGCTCCGCCGCCGACATCATCAAGGTCGCCAGCCTCAACGTCGACCGCGCCCTCCGCGACGCCGGCCTCACCTCCCGCATGCTCCTCCAGGTCCACGACGAACTCGTCTTCGAAGTCGCCCCCGGCGAACTGGACACCCTCAAAACCCTCGTCAGCACCCAGATGGCCGGCGCCTACGAACTACGAGCCCCCCTCAGCGTCTCCATGGGCACCGGCAGAACCTGGCAGGACGCGGCGCACTAGTTTTTTTGTTCTTTCCTCGGCGTCAGGCGCTGGGGCGCCTTCCTTCAACGGAAAGAACGTGCGATCGCTGCATCGCTCCGGCTCGCCCAGGGGCTCGCTGCGCGATCAGGTTTCTCGCAGGCTCGAAACCTGCCTTCGGACGCGATCGCAACGTTTCGGTCGTTGGGGGCTGGGCTTCGGGACGGTTGGGCTCGGGCGTCGACTGGCTGAGCCGCCGGTTGGTGTCGGCGTGCTCGGCGGTCACAGGACGGCTGTGGCGGGCCGAGGGCCGCACGCTGGGGGGCGGGGCAAGGAGGTTGCTCGCTTGCCTTCGGATGGACGCCTGGGGGCGCTACGGCCGGTGCTCGGTGCGGGGCGGCGGGGGCCGGTGCCATCCGGGCGCTGGGCGGTTCGGAGCGGGCGTCGTGTGTGGTGGCGCGGCCGGGCGAATCTGGTTGTTCTGGGGGTTTGGTCGTTGGCATAAGAACGGCAATGCACATTTTGGTGGAAGCGGGGCGGGGGCGGGTGGTGCGTGGGGATCCTGCGGGTACGCCGGTGGGTGTCCTAGATGTCCAGGGGGTCGTACGCTGTCCCCCTGGTCCTGTTCGGGTCTACCGGCGGGGGTATCGTGCCGCTCCTTCACAAGATCGCTGGAGTCGTGATCGTCTGCGCCGTGGTCCTCGGGCTGGCACTGCCCGGCGAGCGGGGCGGCGGGCGGGACGAGGGGAAGGCGGCCGAGCGGGCCGGGGCGGCGTCCCGGACGCCGGCCGAGGCGCGGGCCGCCAAGGCGGGGCGGACGCCCGCGCCGGGCGGATCGGGGACGGCCAGCCCCACCGCGTCGGCGACCGCGCCGATCGCGGCGGCGGCGCCCGCGGCCGCGGCGGCCAAGGCGAACGAGCTGGGCCAGGTGCCGGTGCTCATGTACCACCGGATCCTGAAGAAGCCCGAGCTGTCGCTCGACCGGTCGACCAAGGAGCTGTACGACGAGCTGACGCGGCTCGCCAAGGGCGGCTACCACCCGATCACGGCGGCGGAGTTCGTCGGCGGGCGGTTCACCGTGCCGGCCGGCGGGCATCCGGTGGTGCTGACGTTCGACGACAGCACGCCGGGCCACTTCGGGCTCGACGCGCAGGGGAACCCGAAGCCCGACACGGCGGTCGCGGTCATCGAGCAGGTCGCGCGGGAGAACCCGGGGTTCCGGCCGACGGCGACGTTCTACCTGAACAAGGACCTGTTCGGGATGGACGACGTCCAGGCGGCGGCCGGGCTGAAGTGGCTCCGGCAGCACGGGTTCGAGATCGGCAACCACACCGTGACCCACCCGAACCTGGCGGGCATGTCCGAAAAGGGGGTGCGCAAGGAGATCGGTGACATGGAGGACCGGATCGCCAAGCTCACCGGCGCGCACACCACCACGTTCGCCTACCCGTTCGGCTCCGTCCCGAAGAAGGAGAAGTGGGCCGAGAAGCAGGACGGGCGGTACGGCTTCCAGGGGATGTTCCTCGCCGGCTGGCGGCCCTCGACGTCCCCGTTCGACGGCGACTTCGACCGGTGGAAGATCGACCGCGTCCGGTCCGAGGGCAAGATCAAGGAGAACGACTGCAAGCGGTACTGCTCGACCGCGTGGCTGGACTATCTGGACAAGCACCCCGACGAGCGGTACACATCTGACGGAGACCCGAACACCGTGACGTTTCCGAAGGCCGCGGAGGACCGGATCGCCAAGCAGTACAGGGCCCGCGCGCGGACGTACTGATCATCGCCGCCCCGCCCGGATTGACCACGCGTGATTGGTCCCATATCCTGATCGCTGCGCTGTGGGCCTGCGCGCGCTTCGGACGGAGCAGGCTCGCGCTCGGTCAGGTCGGCGACATCGGTTCGGTTCACTGACGCGGCACGTTCCGCGTCCGATTCCGGTCTTCGGCAGGGCGGATAACGGCCCTCCGCGCACAACCCATACGACTTCCATGTCCGTACCGGAGCCAGCCGACACATGACGAGCAGCACCGAGGCCACCTCGACCACCCCGCAGGTAGCGGTCAACGACATCGGGTCCGAGGAAGCCTTCCTCGCAGCGATCGACGAGACCATCAAGTACTTCAACGACGGCGACATTGTCGAAGGCACTGTCGTCAAGGTCGATCGTGACGAGGTCCTCCTCGACATCGGCTACAAGACCGAGGGCGTCATTCCCTCGCGTGAGCTCTCCATCAAGCACGACGTCGACCCCAACGAGGTCGTCACCGTCGGAGACCACGTCGAGGCCCTCGTCCTTCAGAAGGAGGACAAGGAAGGCCGTCTGATCCTGTCCAAGAAGCGCGCTCAGTACGAGCGCGCCTGGGGCACGATCGAGAAGATCAAGGACGAGGACGGCATCGTCACCGGCACCGTCATCGAGGTCGTCAAGGGCGGTCTCATCCTCGACATCGGCCTGCGCGGCTTCCTGCCCGCGTCGCTCGTCGAGATGCGCCGGGTCCGCGACCTGCAGCCCTACGTGGGCCGCGAGCTCGAGGCCAAGATCATCGAGCTGGACAAGAACCGCAACAACGTGGTGCTGTCCCGCCGCGCCTGGCTGGAGCAGACGCAGAGCGAGGTCCGCCAGACCTTCCTCAACACGCTGCAGAAGGGCCAGGTCCGCAAGGGCGTCGTGTCGAGCATCGTCAACTTCGGCGCGTTCGTCGACCTCGGCGGCGTCGACGGACTGGTGCACGTCTCCGAGCTGTCCTGGAAGCACATCGACCACCCGTCCGAGGTCGTCGAAGTCGGCCAGGAGGTCACGGTCGAGGTCCTGGACGTCGACATGGAGCGCGAGCGCGTCTCCCTGTCGCTCAAGGCCACCCAGGAAGACCCGTGGCAGCAGTTCGCCCGCACCCACCAGATCGGCCAGGTCGTGCCCGGCCGCGTCACCAAGCTGGTGCCGTTCGGCGCGTTCGTCCGGGTCGAGGAGGGCATCGAGGGCCTGGTGCACATCTCCGAGCTGGCCGAGCGCCACGTGGAGATCCCCGAGCAGGTCGTCCAGGTCGGCGACGAGATCTTCGTGAAGATCATCGACATCGACCTCGACCGGCGCCGGATCAGCCTCTCCCTCAAGCAGGCCAACGAGGGCGCGGCCAGCATGGAGGAAGAGGACTTCGACCCCACGCTGTACGGCATGCCCGCCGAGTACGACGACCAGGGGAACTACAAGTACCCCGAGGGCTTCGACGCCGACACCGGCGAGTGGCTGGAGGGCTTCGACGAGCAGCGCGAGACGTGGGAGCGGCAGTACGCCGAGGCCCGCACGCGCTTCGACGCCCACCGCAAGCAGATCGAGGAGGCCCGCAAGGCCGAGGCGGAGGCCGACACCGCGCCCGCGAGCACCAGCACCAGCACCACCAGCGGCGGCGGCGGCGAGACCTCCTACTCCGGCGGCGGCGAGAGCGAGTCCGGCGGTGGCGCCCTCGCCACCGACGAGGCGCTCGCCGCGCTGCGGGAGAAGCTCTCCGGCGGTCAGTGAGCCGCATCCCTTCCCCGGCGGACGGCCCGTCCGGACGCCGGGGGAGCGGAGGTCGGTGACAGCGCGCTGACCGCTCGCCCGCGCCACGCCGCCGCGGCGGCCCGCGGGTGAACAACACGAACACGGCCGGAGACGATCTTCTGGATCGGCCTCCGGCCGTGCTTCGCTTGCGCCACGATGGCGGGGGGCAGCGTCCCCGACGCTTCACCTCACCCCCCGAAGGTCCGCTCGTCTCCGGGAGCACTCGTTCAATTGGCCAGGACAGACGCCGAACCCGACGCCGGCACCAGGACCGGCGGCCCCGCCGCGGCCGGCCCCTCGATCGTCCCGCAGGGGCCCGCCCGGCTCGCGCTGATCGCGGTCACGGTCGCGGTGCTCGCGCAGACCCTGCGGTTCTCACTGCCGCAACTCGACCACTTCGCCGACCGGACCGGCAACGCGGTCGCCGCGTTCGGCGTGCTCCTCATCTACCTCGCCGGGTTCACCGCCCCGCTGATCCGCCGCGCGGCCGGGCCGCGCGGCCTGCTGCTCGCCGGCATCGGCGGGCTGTTCGCCGTCCGGCTGCTCGCGCAGGCCATCGACCCGCAGACCTGGCTGGCGTTCGCCGGCACCGCGATCGGCATGATCGCCGTCGCGGCGCTGTACGAGGGCGCCCGCGGCCTGTCCGGCGTCGGCTTCGCCACCGCGGCGGTCGCGGGCCTGGCCATCGACAGCGCGGTGCGGATGGGCTTCGCCACCTGGGACCCGGTCTGGCGGGACGGCCCCGGCCCCTGGCTGGCGTGCCTGGCGTTCGTCGCCGCGGGCGCCGTCGCCCTCTACCGCGAACTGGTGTCGGGCCCGGTCGGCGCGCCCGGCGTGTCCTGGCGGGACGCGCTCGGCGCCGCCGCGCTCGGGCCGTTCCTCGCGCTGCAGATCCTCGTCCTCGCCAGCCCCGCGTTCGTGGCGTCGTCCGGCTGGCAGTCGCTGACCGGCGCGCACGTCACCATCGTCATCGGGCAGGGGTGCGCGCTCGCGTTCCTCGCCTCCGGCCTCGCCGTGCGGGCGGTGCCGGGCGGCGTGTGCGTGCTCGGCGGCACCGTCCTCGGCGTGGGCATCGGCGCCGTCGCCGGGACGTACGCCGTCTCCGGCATCGAGGTCGTCCCCATCGTGATCGTCGGGCAGGTGATGGCGGCATGGCTGCTGGCCGTGGCGTGCCGGGCGCCGCTGCGCCGCGCCGGGACCGGCGGGCCGGTCTGGCGGATCGACGCCGGCGCCGCGCTCGGCGGCCTGCTGGTCGCCGCGATCCTGATCCCGTACCAGGTCAGCGCGGTGTCGCCGCTGCCGTTCCCGAACAACCTGCTGCCCGGCCTCGCCGGGATCCTGCTCGGCGCCCTCGCGGCGTTCGCCGCCGCGCGCGGCGGCCCGCTGCCCGCCCGCGCCCCGCTGCGCGCCGTCACCGCCGGCGCCGCCGCCCTCGTGCTGCTCGCCGGCACGCTGGTGTTCACCGTGGCCGCGCCGGACGGCGAGGCCCAGCCGGCGGCCGCGTCCGGGCAGGTGCGGGTGCTCAGCTACAACATCCACGACGCGGTCGACCAGTCCGGGCAGCTCGACCCGGAGGGCATCGCCCGCGTCATCGAGGGGCAGCGGGCGCAGGTCGTCCTGCTGCAGGAGGCCGGACGCGGGTCGCTGCTGTCCGGCACCACCGACGTCGGCGTGTGGCTGTCGCGGCGCCTCGGCATGAAGCTGATCTGGGGCCCGGCCGCCGACGGCCAGTTCGGCAACGCGATCCTGACGTCGCTGCCGGTGCGCAGCTCGGGGACGGGCCGGATGCCGCGCGGCGACTGGTCGCAGATCCGCGGGTACGTGTGGGCGCGGCTCGCCGTCGGGAAGACCACGATGGACGTGTGGTCGACGCACCTGGAGGGCGGCGACGGCCAGGCCGCCGAGCGGGCCCGGGAGATCGCGGCGCTGCTGCGGGCCTGGGGCGGCGCGCCCCGCACGCTGATCGGCGGGGACTTCCAGACCGACGCGGGCAGCCCGGAGCTGGCCGCGATGACCGACGGCACCGACCTGCGCAGCGCCGCCCTCGGCGGCGAGCCGTACCCGACCCGGCCGGACGGCTCCACGCACGACTGGATCTTCGGGTCGGACGGCATCCTCGTCACCGACTACGAGGTGCCGAAGTCGAAGGCGTCCGACCACTATCCGGTCGCGGTGACCGTCCGGATCGGGCGGTGAGCGGGGCGGGCGCGCCCGCCCCGCCAGGGTCGGCGCCATGAGCGAGCCGGTGGTGATCGGGCGCGAGCCGGTGGTGATCGAGCGGGCGGGACCCGGGGACGCCGGGGAGCTGATGACCGTGCAGCGCGCCGCCTACGTCGCGGAGGCGCAGCTGTACGGCGACCCGTTCCTCCCGCCGCTGGTCGAGTCGGTCGAGCAGCTCCGCAAGGTGCTGGAGACGGACGCGGTGGTGCTGAAGGCGGTGCTGGGCGGCCGCCTCGTCGGCGCCGCCCGCGCCCAGTTCAGCGAGCACACGTGCCTGGTCGGCCGGCTCGTGGTCGTCCCCGACCTGCAGGGCCGCGGCATCGGGCGGCGCCTGCTGGGCGAGCTGGAGGCCGCGGTCGCGGGCCGCGTGGACGCGTGCGTGCTGTTCACCGGGCATCTCAGCGAGACGAACCTGCGCCTGTACCGCCGCCTCGGCTACGCCGAGACGCACCGCGAGCGCGTCGCCGCGCACCTCACCCTCGTGCACATGCGCAAAGTCCTCGTCCCCGCCGGAACGGCGTAGCCACCCGGGGCGGGGCCCCGGGCTCCGCGGCCACTAGGGTGAGGCCCGTGCTGAAAGTGGGACTCACCGGCGGTATCGGGTCGGGCAAGAGCGAGGTGTCCGCGCGGCTGAACGAGCGCGGCGCGGTGGTCATCGACGCCGACAAGATCGCCCGCGAGGTCGTGGAGGTCGGCGCCCCGGGCCTCGCCGCCGTCGTGGCGGAGTTCGGCGAGGACGTGCTGCTGCCGTCCGGCGCCCTGGACCGCGAGAAGGTCGGCCGCGTCGTGTTCGCCGACGCCGGCCGGCTCGCCGCGCTGAACGCGATCGTCCACCCCCTCGTCGGCGAGCGGATGCGGGAGCTCATGGACGCCGCGCCCGCCGGCGCCGTCGTCGTCTACGACGTCCCCCTCCTGGCGGAGAACGGGCTGGCCCCCATGTACGACGAGGTCGTCGTCGTGGACGCCCCCGAGGAGTCGCAGCTCGACCGCCTGACGTCCCGCCGCGGCATGGCCGAGGAGGACGCCCGCGCCCGCATGGCCAACCAGGCGTCCCGCGCAGACCGCCGCGCCGTCGCCACCCACGTCATCGACAACTCCGGCACCCTCGACGACCTGAAAGCCCAGGTCGACGCCCTCTGGGAGGCCCTGGCCCGCCGCGCCGCCCCCTAGAACGGCGCGTCGAGGGGCAGGCGGTGGACTTCGGCCAGGTAGGGGTCGAGTTCGCCGGGCTCGAAGCGGCACATGCCGACGGAGTACCAGAATTCGGCGGTGGCGTTGCCCTCCCACTTGTAGCGGCCGTCGGGGGCCAGGGCGGCCCAGCCCTCGGCGAGGCCGAGGAGGGTCGCGCGGCGGGCGGGGGCGCCGCGGTCGGTGACGTCCCAGAGGATGACGGCGCCGTCGTCGCCGGCGGTGGCGAGGAGGGCGCCGTCCGGGCTGAACGCGGCCGACCAGATGCGGCGGGTGTGGCCGGTGAGGGTGTGCAGGAGCCGCCCGGTGGACGGGTCCCAGAGGCGGACCACCATGTCGTCGCCCGCGCTGGCGAGCATGGCCCCGGACGGGTGGAACGCGGTCGTCCACAGGCGGCCGCCGTGGCCGGTGAGGGTGTGCAGCGCCCGCCCGGTCGACGGGTCCCACAGGCGGACGGTGCCGTCGTTGCTCGCGCTGGCGAGGGTCTCGCCGGACGGCGAGAACACCACCCGGTAGACGCGGTCGGTGTGCCCCTCCAGGGCCGCGGTGAGCTCGCCCGTGCGGGGATGCCAGAGGCGGACGAGGCCGTCGTCGCATCCGGTGGCGAGGAGCGCGCCGCCCGGCTGGAAGTCGATGGAGCGGACGCGGCCCCGGTGCTCGGCGAGGTTGACGATCTCGCGGCCGGTCGTCCAGTACCAGAGGCGCACGGAGTCGTCGTCGTTGGCGGTGGCGAGGACGTCCCCGGCGGGCGCGAACGCCTGCGCCCACACGTGGTCGGTCTCGACGTTCAGCTCGCGTTCGAAGGCGCCCGTCCCGGCCTGCCACAGGTGGACGCCGCCGTCGTTGGTGGCGGTGGCGAGCTGGGAGTCGCGGGTGCTGAACGCGGCTGAGGTGAGGTTGTCGGCGACGCCGCGCAGCTCGCGGATCATCCGGCCGGAGCGCGGCTCCCAGAGCCGGACGAGGCCGTCGTTGCCGCTGGCGGCGAGCATGCCGCCGTCCGGGCTGAACGCGACGCCGGTGACGCGGCGGCCGTGCCCGCGCAGCACGACGCGGCACTGCCCGGTCTCGGCGTCCCACAGGCGGGCGGTGCCGTCGTTGCTGCTGGTGGCGAGCTGGGCGCCGTCGGGCCGGAACGCGAAGGGCCACACGGCGCCGCGGTGCCCGGCGAGTTCGAGGCGCTGCCGCCCGCGCGCGGGATCCCACAGCCGGACGGACCCGGCGCTGTCGGCGGTGGCGAGGCGGCCGCCGTCCGGGCTGAACGCCGCCTGGTAGATGCCGCCCTCGTGGCCGGACAGGGTGCTGCGGTGCCGGCCGTCCTCCCAGATGCGGACGGACCCGTCGGTGTCGCCGGTGACGAGGAGGTCCCCGCCGGGGTGGAAGGCGATGGCGTAGACGCGTCCGGTGTGGCCGAGGAGCTCCTGGCCGATCTCGCCGGTGCGGATGTCCCAGAGCCGGACGACGCCCGCCTCGTCCCCGGCGGCGAGGTGGGAGCCGTCCGGGTGGAAGACGGCCCGGAACACCGCGCCCCGGTGGCCGGTCAGCTCGCGCCGCAGCGCGCCGGTGGCGAGGTCCCAGACGCGGAGGGTGCCGCCCGCGTCGCCGGTGACCATGAGGGACCCGGCGGGGTCGAACACGGCGGTGTAGACGGGCGCGGTGTGCCCGGAGAGCTCGTGGAGGAGGGCGCCGCCGGCGGCGTCCCAGACGCGGACGGTCCCGTCGGCGGCGCCCGCCGCGACGAGGTCGCCGCCCGACGGGGCGCGGCCGCCGACGACGACCGGCCACACGCCCTCGGGGTGGACGGCGAGGGTGTGCGCCGCGTGCCCGGTGGCGAGGTCCCACAGCCGGACGGTCCCGTCCGCCGACCCGCTCGCCAGGAGGTTGCCGCCGGAGTCGAACGC
Source organism: Actinomadura sp. GTD37 (assembly GCF_041951365.1). Taxonomy (NCBI): domain Bacteria; kingdom Bacillati; phylum Actinomycetota; class Actinomycetes; order Streptosporangiales; family Thermomonosporaceae; genus Actinomadura; species Actinomadura sp. GTD37. Next base: position 422,914 of record NZ_JBGNUS010000002.1, on the reverse strand, counting down.
CACCGCGTAGGCGCGGTCGGTGTGGCCCTGGAGCGTGCGCAGGGGAGTGCCCGTGACGGCGTCGCACACGAGGACGCCGCCGTCCTCGCTGCCGACGGCCAGGACGGACCCGCCGGGGCTGTAGGCGAGCGGCTGCGGGAGGCGGCTCGTCTGGAAGTGGAAGCCGTAGGGGACGCCCACCGCGGGCGGCGCGATCTGGATGTCGATCGGGCGCCCCGGCGCGATCGCGGCCTCGCGCAGCTCCGGCGCGGCGGCGATCCGGTCGGGGAGGACGGCGTCGACGAGGGCGGCGCGCGTCCAGCGGCTGCCGTCGACGGCGACGTCGCGCAGGTCGGCGCGGGCGAGGCGGGCCCGGGACAGGTCGGCGCCGCGCAGGTCGGCGCCGGTGAGGCGCGCCTCGTCCAGCCGGGCGCCGGCCAGCGACGCGTCCCGCAGGACGGCCCTGGACAGGTTCGCGCCGACGAGCTGCGCGTCGGTGAGGTCGGCGCCGGTGAGGTCGACCTCCTGGAGGTCGCGGTAGGACAGGTCCTCGCCCTGGAGGCGGGCGCCGCGCAGGTCGGTGCGCGCCGGGGTCCGCAGGCGGGTCGTGATGCGGATCGCGTTGGCGCGGGCCAGGTCGTCGGCGCCGGGGTCGGCGAGGACGCCGGCCGCCCAGTCCTGGCAGGCGCGCGGGTCGGCGAGGTCGCACAGGAAGTCGACGGTGAGCTGCGTCAGCGCGCGGTGGCCGAGCGCGGCGGGCGCCGCGCCCCGGGCGAACTCGGCGGCGATGTGCCGCGCGACGAGCCACTCCATCACCGAGGTGTGGATGAACCCGAACAGGCCCTCGTCGGTGCGGACGAGCAGGCTGCCCGCGCCGACGGCGTGCGTCACCTGGTGCGGCGACATCCGGCCGCCCGCGAGGCCGGTGAGGGCGTCGGCGACGTCGCCCATCTCGGCGAGGCTCAGGAACTGCTCGTTGCCCTCCCACAGCCGCAGCGCGAGGGTGCCCACGGCCTCCCACATGTCCTCGGCCTTCAGCCCGGACGGCCCGCCCGCGCCGCCGACCCGCTCGGCCTCGTACGCCAGCCAGGACGACAGGATCTCGTGGTACAGGTCGGCGGGGGACACCGCGCGGCGGGCCTGCGCGACCGCGCGCAGCCGGTCCTCGGGGAGGTCGGCGATGAACGACAGCATCCGCGGGTTGGACGTCAGCGCGAGCAGCTCCTCGATCCCCGCGAGCAGGGTCAGCCGCGCCTCGGCCGCCGCCTCGTCCCCGTACCGGTTCACCAGGTAGGAGCGGACCTGCGGCGGCGCGAACTCCTCCAGGCCGAGGACGCGCCGGTGCGGCAGGACGCCGACCCTCTCGCCGAGGGCGGTCAGCACCTGCGCCTGCGACTTGAAGTGCTGCGTCCGGCTCGCCACGACGATCTTGGCCTTGTCCCGGGCGGCCTGGAGCAGCGTGTCGAGGTGGTCGGCGGCCTGGTCGTAGGTCATCCGCGTCACCAGCTCGTCGAACCCGTCGAAGAGCAGGACGATGCGGCCCTGGCGGAGCATGTAGTGGAACGCCTTGAGGTCGATCAGCTCCTCGCCGTGGTTGGCGAGGTGCGCGGCGACCAGGCCGTCCACCGAGTGCGCCTTGTCGAGCGCCCGCAGCTCGATGAGGATCGGGATGACGTGCGGCAGCTCCTCGGGGATGCGGCGGGCCAGCTCGCGCAGCGCGAACGTCTTGCCGCGCCCGAAGTCGCCCAGCAGCAGCAGGAACCGCCCGTGGTCGGCGGCCAGCAGCCGCAGCATCTCGCCGACGACGTCCTGGCGGACGTCCCCGGCGAGGCGGGTCCCCTCCTCGGGCGTCTGGAGGCGGTCGAGCTCCCGGAAGCGCTGCGGGACGTACAGGGACGGCGGGTACAGCCCGTCGGCGGACAGCCGGCCCGTCTGCGCCGTCACGTACTCCGACAGGTCGAGGAGGCCCTGGAACTCGGTGAGGCTGCGCACCCGGATGCCGCGCCGCAGCGCGTCCTCGCGCAGCGACCGGGGCGGGGCCGGGCCGAGGTACACGAGTTCGGAGCCGTGGTCGGTGCCGTCGGCGTGCACGTGCCGGATGAACGCGTCCACGTCGGCCTCGGTCACCTGCCCGACGTGGGCGCCGATGCGGTACTGGCGGACGAAGCCGTCCTCCAGGTGGGTGAGGAGCAGGTGCGGCGGGTCGGAGCGGCCCTCCTCGCGCGCGGGCGGGACGACCCGCCGGATGGTCGCGCGCTCGAACCGCGTCTCGCACGCCTCGGTCAGCCGGTCGAGCAGCCGCGCCGCGGGATCGGGCACGGGGTCGGCGGCGCCGTCCGCCGCGGGCCCGAGTTCGGGGGCGGGCGGGGCGGGCGGCGTCTCCGCGCGCGGGGCCGGGAACGTTCCCCGGACGCTCGCCCAGGTCCGGTCGAGGCGCTCCGGGCCGCGCCGGGCGGCGTCCTCGGGGATCCACCGCTCCAGGCCGTCCCGGTTCAGGACGACGGTCTGGTGCCGCCCCGGGCCGAGCGCCGGGACGGCGGGGGCCCCGCCGCCGAGCAGCGGGACGGCGCCGAACTCCGACTCCGTCCCCTGGAAGAACAGGTTGACGTGGCCGCCGAGCAGCGTCTCCACCGTCTCGGGGTCGCGCAGCGCCCCGGGCTCGCCGGCGATGGGCGTGTGCTCGACGGCGCCGAGGCGCAGCCACCCCTCGCCCTCGAAGTGCCGCAGCCGCTCGTTGAACCAGGCGGCCTGCGCCCGCCCGATCCGGCCGTACCGGTCCTCCTCGCGGTGGGTCTGCGGCAGGGTCGAGTTGAGGCCGGCGACCACGACCCGGAGATCGGGGACGGGGAACAGCGTCCACGGCTGCGCGCTGTCGAAGATCAGCGCGTCGATGCCCTGGTAGAACTCCTTGAACAGGCCCGCGTAGTGCCGCCATTTCGGCCAGTACGGCGGCTGGGGCTCGATGTCGTCGGCCTCGCAGCTGGAGAAGTACGCCTGGCACGCGGCGCGGGTGACGTCGTGGGTGCCGGGCACGACCACGACGCGCTGCGCCTCCAGCCCGAGCAGCGCCCGCAGGCTGGTCAGGAACGACAGCGCCTCGGCGAACTCCTTGCGGCTGCCCGAGTGGGTGATGTTGCCGGTGACGATCAGCAGGTCGGGGCGCGGCACGCCGGAGTCGGCGAGCCGCGTCACGTCGCTCCAGACGCGGTCCTGCAGCTCGGTGGCGGTGGTCGGCTCGCCGGGCTCGGCGAGCGTCCGGCCGAACCGGGGGCCCGACACGTGCAGGACGCTGATCCGCTCGCGGGGCTCGTGGCCGCCGCCCGCCGCGGGGAACGCGGGCGCGGCGACGGGCGCCCGCCGGACGGGCCGCTCCCCGGCCGCCTCCGCGCCGCCGGCGCTCCCGTCCGTCCGTCCCTCAGCGGGCTCCAGACGCCCCGGCAGCACGCCGCCGCCGTCCGGCAGGGGAGGGCCGCCGCCGGGGAATCCGGGGCCGTTCAGGGGACGCGCGTGGCCAGCCAGGGCCTCCTGGATGCGCCGCATCAGCATCCCGCGCGCCTCGTCGGGGTCGTCGATGCCCACCAGGTCGACGTAGGTGATCGTGGACAGCAGCCCGTCGATCGGGCAGTCCTCGATGCGGACCGTGACGAGCTTGCGGGCGGGGTCGTCGGGGTCGGCCCGCAGCGCCGCCATCCACTCCAGCCGCCCGTACCGGGACCGCAGGTAGTTGCGCGACAGCACCGCCACCACGGCCTTGGCCTCCGAGAGGCCCCGGTCCATGAAGTCGATGAAGTTGGTCCCGGGCACGAAGTCCCACGCCTGCATCATCGTCCGGTGCCCGGCGGCCTCCAGCTGCCAGGCGATCCAGGACGCCCACCGCTCGTCCGCGGGGGAGTAGCTGATGAAGAAGTCGGTCGGACGCTCCTGTCCGAGATGGCCGCCGGGGAGTGTCATGCCGCCAGTATCGCGCGGCCGCCGGGCGAAATCATGGTCCGCCGCCTATGGGATCATGGCGGCCGTGCCGCCCTCGATGGAGACCCTGCGCCGCGCCGCCGGCTCCCTGGGCGTCCTCGACTGGGTCCGCATCGGGGTCCTGGCGCTGGGCCTCGCGTTCGTCGCCACGGGCGTGCTGCCCGCCGGCACGGCGCGGGCCAGTGTCGGACGGATCGCGCCGCTGCTGCTGTTCCTCTTCAGCGTCATCATCCTGGCGGAGCTGACCAAGGAGGCCGGCGTCTTCGACGCCATCGCGCAGCGGATGGCGCGGGCCGGGCGCGGCAACTACGTGGCGCTCTTCCTGCTGTGCGTGGCGTTCGCGTCGCTCACCACGATCTTCCTCAATCTCGACACCACGGCGGTCCTGCTGACCCCGGTCATGCTGGCGCTGGCGGCGCGCGCGCGGATCGCGACCCTGCCCCTCGCCATGACGACGGTGTGGCTGGCCAACACCGCGAGCCTGCTGCTGCCGGTGTCCAACCTGACCAACCTGCTCGCCGCCGACCGGGTGGCCCTGGAGACCCGCGCGTTCGCGGCCCGCATGTGGCTGCCGCAGCTGGCCGTCCTGGCCGTCACCATGGCGCTGCTGTGGGTGTTCTACTGGCGCCGGCGCATGCGCGGTGAGGACGCCTACGACCCGCCCGAGCCCGTCCCCGTGCGCGACCGGGTGCTGTTCTCCGCCACGGGGGCCGCGTGCCTGCTGTTCATCGGCGCGATCCTCGCCGGCGTGCACACCGGTGTGCAGCTCGGTGTCGCCGCGAGCGTCGCCGCCGTCGTGGCGGTGGCCGCCTTCGCCGTGCGCGACCGGTCGGTGCTGCGGCCCGGCCTCGTCCCGTGGCAGCTCATGGTGTTCGTCACCGGGCTGTTCCTGGTCGTCCCCACGCTCGAACGGTTCGGCCTGGACGACGTGATGCGCGCCTTCGTCGGCCATGACGGGGACGCCGCGGGGGCCGTCCGGGCCGCGTTCTCCGGGGCGGGCCTGTCGAACGTCCTCAACAACCTCCCCGCGTACGTGGCGGGGGAGTCGGCCGTACCCGTGTCGAACAAGGACCAGCTGCTCTCACTGCTCGTGGGGACGAACGTGGGGCCCGTCATCACCCCGTGGGGGTCGCTCGCCACGCTGCTGTGGTTCGAGTGGTGCCGGCGGTGGGACGTGCGCGTCCCGATCCGCAAGTTCGTCCTCACGGGGACGGTCCTGGCGGTGCTGGGTTGCGCGGCCTCCGTCGGGGCGCTCCTGGCGACCGGCTAGGCGTCCAGGGGACAGGCGCCTGGAGGCCGGGCGTCTAGAAAGCGACGTGGAAGCGGCCGCCTGGGCGGGCTATCCGCGTGGTGGTCTCCAGGAGGCGGTCCAGGAGGTCCGGGCGGGCGGCGACGAAGCCCAGCTCCGACGCCGGGCGGTCGATGCCCATCTCGTAGGGGGCGCCGTCCAGGCGGCGCAGCTCCGCGCCCGCCTCGGCGGCCACCAGCGCCCCGGCGGGCAGGTCGACGATCTCCGGCAGGTAGCCCACGATGCCGTCGATGTCGCCGCGCGCGAGCATCGTCCAGGCCACCAGCGGCGCCCACAGTTGCAGCATGCGCGCGCACTGCTTCTCCACGGCCGTGCGCAGGGCGAACGCGACGAGATCGTCCGACGTGACCTGATGCCCTTGCGTCCACGCCAGGACGGGGTTCTCGTCCCGGCCCGGCCGCGGACGACCGGGCAGCCTCACCGGGCCGCCCTCGGGGCCGAGGGTGCCCTTGCCGCGCACCGCCGACCACGTCCGGCCCGACACCGGGTCGTGGACGACGCCCAAGACCGGCTCGGCCCGCGCGCACAGCGCCAGCCCCACCGCGTACACGGGCATGCCGATCGCCACGTTGTTGGTGCCGTCCAGCGGGTCGACGAGCCACACCATCTCCTCGCCGGGCGCCCCGTCCAGGACGCCGGACTCCTCCGCGATGATCCGGTGCCCCGGATACGCGGCCCGCAGCCGCCCGACGATCAGCTCCTCGGCGGCCGTGTCCAGCGCCGTCACCACGTCCCCGCCCGAGCCCTTCGGACGGGCGTCCAGGGGCCCGCCCACGCCGGCGCTCAGCAGGGCGCCCGCCGCCTCGGCGGCGTCCACCGCCACGCCGCGGGCCTCGGAGAGATCGACCGGAGGGGCCCCCGGCGTGGTCGTGGGTCTCATCGGGCCTCTCCAGTCGGGTCCGCGGCGGCCTACCGGCGCGCCGAGCAGTGGGCGCCGGCGATCCTGCGTGCGGACCGCCGCAGGGCGCGCTCGGTATCGGCTTGGTCGGAACGGGAGCGGTGCACGCGGTGCGTGGGCATGTCCAGAGGGCCGAGCGACAGGTCGCCGCCGCCCGGTGACCGGCGGCCCAGGGCGACCGTGGCCGCGTCGCTGCCGCCCTCGATCAGCGTGCTGTGGAACACGCCCGCCGGCAGAGTGTACGACTCGCCGGTCCGGTGCGCGGTGGAACGGCCGGGGGAGCAGCGGACGGCCCGCCCGGTCGCCCTCAGCTCGTCGACGTCGCCGCGGCTGACGACCTCGAACACCTGCTGCGGCGCCCGTTCGGCGGTCTCCTCCACGTCCATCCGCACGTTCCGCACCGTCCCGTACAGGACGAAGCTGAGCAGTTCCCAGCTGTGGCAGTGCACGGGCGACGTGGTGGACGGGGCCGGACGCACCTCCGGCGTCCAGATGTGCAGGCAGACGCCGAGGTCGCCGCTGCGCTCCACCGGGAGGCACAGGAAGCCCAGCGGGTGGCGCACCGCCGGGACGGGCGGCGCGCCCGCCGCGAGGCCGTCCAGGATCCCGCCGAGGACGCCGCCCGCCCACGGCGGCAGCGTCCGCGCCGCGGTCCCGGCGCGGATCTCCTCGCGGATCTCCCGGTACCTCACTCGTAAGGGTCCTTGGCACGCAGCGCCTTGCGGATGATCTCGATGACGTCCCGGTCGGTGTAGCCGTGCGCGAGGTCGATGCCGATCACGTCGAAGAGCTTGCGGACCTCCTCGACGGTCGGCTCCTCGTCCAGCGGCGCCAGCCTCGCCTGCTCGACGGGGACGCGGCGCGCCTGGTCCAGGCTGGTCTGCAGCTCCGCGCTCACCCAGCTGTAGTAGAACTTCGCGCTGTCGACGACCAGCGCCTCGCCGCGCGGATCGTCGCGGGTCACCACCAGGCGGGACGCGGCGAGGTCGTAGCGCAGCGTCGTCATGGTCCGGGACAGGCCGATGTCGATGTCGAGCATGGCGAACCGCTGCTTGTGCCAGCACGCCGCCAGGATCGTCGCGTACGCCTCCTTGCGGGTGCGCTCCAGCGTCCACGGCTCGCCCGTCGCGTCCGGGCCGTCCGACACCGAGCGGCGGTGGCGCGCGTACGCCTCGCACACCTCCACGTTCGTGGGGTCGAGGATCTCCAGCCGGAACAGCAGCGTGCGCCGCTCCCTGCGCGCCGCCGCCACGCACTCGGGCAGCGTCCGCGCGCGGATGTAGGTGCCCGTCCCGCCCTTGAAGAACCACCGGTCGGTGTCGCGGCGGGCCTCCTCCAGGACGTGCGCGACCTGCGCCCCGCCGATGACCCGGACGACCGTGGTCTCGTCCAGCGCGCGCTTGGTGTCGGACAGGACGTGCTCGAACCCCTCGATGCGGGTCAGCTTGCCGCTCAGCTCGTCGAGGGTGGCCGACGACGACCGCAGCGTGTCGCGGACCTCCGCCTCGACCGGGAGGCGCCGTCCCCGGTCGCGCAGCACCGACGTCGCGAGCAGGCCGATCACCGCGAGGATCCCGCTGTTGGTGATCTCGTCCTCGTTCGGGAGGTTCACCCCCAGCCCCAGGACCGCGACGGCGATCGCCAGCACCAGCGCGATCACCGCGTCGGCGTTCTTCCCGAACCAGTTGGTGAAGCGGGTCATGTTCTGCGGGCACCCCGTCCGTCCTAGTCGGCGCCGGAGACGTTCACGGGGATGCGGGGTCGTCCCCATCGAACGGCACGGCCGGCGCCGTCATCGTAACCACAGGGCCTGGACTGCGGAAAAGCTCCGCAGGTAGGGGCTTCGGTCACTTGCGCGACCGGGTCTCCTTCCGCTCGCCATAGACTCGGCGCATGCGTGTGCGGGGACGGTGGGCGAGAGCGTGGACGGGGGCGTGGCCCACCCGTCGCTCCCGTGCGCTCGACGTCTTCCTCGCCGTGTCCCTGGCCGCCGGAGACGGCGTCTTCCTGTGGTTCGCCGACCAGCGGTTCTGGCTCCCGCCGTCCGTGGTGTCGGCGTGCAGCGTCGTTCTCGGCCTCGCGCTGGTCGCGCGTCGCGTGCGGCCGGTCGGCCTCGCCGTCTTCTCGATGGTGTTCGGGACGGTCACCGGAGCGGGCGTCTTCGCCGCCCTGGTCGTGCTCTACTCGCTCGCCGCGTACACCGCGTCCCGCCGGACGGTGCTGACGATCGCCTTCGCCGCCTACGCCGCCGGGCTGGCCTTCCCGTCCCCGACGGCGGCGACCGAGAACTTCGCGGCGCGGGCCATCTTCGGCATCGCGTTCACCGCCGTCCCCGTCCTGCTCGGCCTTTACATGGGGGCGCGCAAGCAGCTGCTGGCGTCGCTCCAGGAGCGCGCCGCGAGGCTCGAACGCGAGCAGCACCTCCTCGCGGAGCGCGCGCGGGGCGAGGAGCGCACCCGCATCGCGCGGGAGATGCACGACGTGGTCGCCAACCGGGTCAGCGTCATGGTCGTGCACGCGGGCGCCCTGAAGGCGATCGCCGCCCGCGACCCCGTCCGCGCCGCCGAGACCGCCACCGTCATCGGGGACATGGGCCGCCAGGCGCTGGAGGAGCTGCGCCACGTCATCGGGGTCCTGCGCCAGGGCGAGGAGGCCCTTCCCCAGGAGGCCGTGACGCTCGCCCACGTCCGCGAGCTCGTCGGCCAGTCCGGGGCGGCGGGCCTCCGCGTCGACCTCGCGGTCCGGGGCGACGAGCGCCCGATGCCCTCCGCCGTGGGACGGACGGTCTACCGCCTCGTCCAGGAGGCCCTCACCAACGTCCACAAGCACGCCGGGGCCGCCGACACCCGCGTCGCCCTCGGGCTGCTGCCCGAGGCCATCGAGGTGGAGATCGTCAACGCCCCGCCCAGCGCCCGGCCCGAGCACCGCCTGCCGAGCGGCGGCAACGGCCTGGTCGGCCTCCGCGAGCGGGTCACCGCCCTCGGCGGCAGCTTCGAGGCGGGCCCGCGCGGCGGCGGCTACGCCGTCCGGGCCAGGCTCCCGCTGCCCGCCTCCTGAACGCTCCCCCCGATCGCGGCCCGGCCTGCGCGGACGTGGAATGTCGCACCCCCTGAATACAGTTGTGGGGAAGCAGGAGTACGCCGGAGCAGGGGAGAGCCGATGCGCCCAGTCACCGACCTGCGGCGCCGCGTCGCGCCGTTCGAGGTCGTCACCGAGATGACGCCGTCGGGCGACCAGCCGCAGGCGATCGCCGAGCTGACCACCCGCATCGAGGGCGGCGACCGGGACGCCGTGCTCCTCGGCGCGACCGGCACCGGCAAGACCGCCACGATCGCGTGGCTGGTGGAGAAGCTGCAACGGCCCGTCCTCGTCATGCAGCCGAACAAGACGCTCGCCGCCCAGTTCGCCAACGAGCTGCGCGAGATGATGCCGCACAACGCCGTCGAGTACTTCGTGTCGTACTACGACTACTACCAGCCCGAGGCGTACATCCCGCAGACCGACACCTACATCGAGAAGGACTCCTCGATCAACGACGAGGTCGACCGGCTCCGGCACTCGGCGACCAACTCGCTGCTGACCCGCCGCGACACCGTCGTCGTCGCGTCCGTGTCCTGCATCTACGGCCTCGGCACCCCGCAGGAGTACGTCGACCGGATGGTCCGGCTGCACGTCGGCCAGGAGATCGACCGCGACGACCTGCTCCGCCAGCTCGTCGGCATGCAGTACACGCGCAACGACCTCGCGTTCACCCGCGGCACGTTCCGCGTCCGCGGCGACACCATCGAGATCATCCCGCAGTACGAGGAGCTCGCCGTCCGCATCGAGATGTTCGGCGACGAGATCGAGAAGCTCGCCACCCTGCACCCGCTCACCGGCGAACTGATCACCGAGGACGACGAGCTCTACGTCTTCCCCGCCTCCCACTACGTCGCCGGCCCCGAGCGCATGGAGCGCGCCATCCGCGCCATCGAGGCCGAGCTGGAGGAGACCCTCGCCGTGATGGACCGGCAGGGCAAGATGCTGGAGGCGCAGCGGCTGCGCATGCGCACCGCCTACGACATCGAGATGATGCGGCAGGTCGGCACCTGCTCCGGCATCGAGAACTACTCCCGCCACATCGACGGCCGCGGCCCCGGCACCGCCCCCAACACCCTCCTCGACTACTTCCCGGAGGACTTCCTCCTCGTCGTCGACGAGTCCCACCAGACCGTCCCGCAGATCGGCGCCATGTACGAGGGCGACGCGTCCCGCAAGCGGATGCTGGTCGAGCACGGGTTCCGGCTCCCGTCCGCCATGGACAACCGGCCGCTGAAGTGGGAGGAGTTCCTCGACCGCATCGGCCAGACCGTCTACCTGTCGGCGACGCCCGGCACCTACGAGATGAACCGGGTCAAGGGCGACGTCGTCGAGCAGGTCATCCGCCCGACCGGCCTCATCGACCCCGAGATCGTCGTGAAGCCCACCAAGGGCCAGATCGACGACCTCATCCACGAGATCCGCGAGCGCACCGAGCGGAACGAGCGCGTCCTCGTCACCACCCTCACCAAGAAGATGTCCGAGGACCTCACCGACTACCTCCTCGAACTCGGCATCCAGGTCCGCTACCTGCACAGCGAGGTCGACACGCTGCGCCGCATCGAGCTGCTGCGCGAGCTGCGCGCCGGCGAGTTCGACGTCCTGGTCGGCATCAACCTGCTCCGCGAGGGCCTCGACCTGCCCGAGGTCTCCCTCGTCGCGATCCTGGACGCCGACAAGGAGGGCTTCCTGCGCTCCGAGACGTCCCTCATCCAGACGATCGGCCGCGCGGCCCGCAACGTGTCCGGACAGGTCCACATGTACGCCGACACGGTCACCCCGTCGATGGAGCGGGCGATCGACGAGACCAGCCGGCGCCGCGCCAAGCAGCAGGCCTACAACACCGAGCACGGCATCGAGCCCACGGCGCTGCGCAAGCGGATCGCCGACATCCTCGACTCCCTCGTCCGCGAGGACGCCGACACCGAGACCCTCATCGGCGGCGGCGGACGCCAGCAGTCGCGCGGCAAGGCCCCCGTCCCGGGCCTCGCGTCCAGGACGAGAGAGGTCGGCCGGCACGCCGCCGACCTGGTCGGCGAGCGCCCCCGCGAGGAGCTGGAGGCCCTGATCGAGCAGATGACCGACCAGATGCACCAGGCCGCCACCGACCTCCAGTTCGAGCTCGCCGCCCGCCTCCGCGACGAGATCAAGGAACTCAAGCGCGAACTCCGCGACATGAAGGAGGCCGGCGTCAGCTGACCCCGCCGTCCCCCGGCCGGGCGGTACCGGAGGGGGCGGCTAGGCGAAGGCGAGGACGACCCGGTCCTCGACGGGCCGGTAGCCGAGCCGCTGGTACACGCCGTTGCTCGTCGGGTTGGCGAGGTCGGTGAACAGCACGACGTCGCCGGCGCCCGCGTCCAGGGCGCTCCGCGTGACGGCGGCGGTGACGGCGGCCCCGTAGCCGCGCCGGCGGTGCTCGGCGGGCGTGTACACGGGCGCCACCCGCGCCGTCCCCGCGACGATCGCCGTCCGCGCCGCCATCGCCACCGGTCGGCCGCCGGCCTCCCAGAGCAGGAGGCGGCCCTCCGCGAGCCTCTCGTCGACCAGCGCCGGGTCCGCCCGCCTGGGCTGCCCGGTGTCCCGGTGGAAGACCGTGAACCAGTCCAGCACCAGCTCCCGGTCGTCGTCGCCGGCCACGCGCGCGGCGCCCTCCGGCGGTGGATCGGGGGCGTCCAGCCGGCCGAGCCGGTAGAGCCGCTGCCGCATCGCGACGGTGCTCGCCGCCCCCGTCCTGCCCGTCCAGGCGTCCGCGAACGCCCCGGCCGCCTCGGGCGGGCCGTTGACCCCGGGGACCTTCGCGTCCCGCCGGGCCAGCGCGTCCGCCAGCTCGGCGGCGGCCGCCCCGGGCATCGCGCTCAGCATCGGCGGGTACGCGCCGGGCGCCGGCCGGTACGCGCCGGTCCACAGGCACGCGCCCGCGACCCGCGCGTCCGCCGTCCACCACCCGAGCAGCGCGTCCCGCTGGAGAGCGCCGCCCCGGGACCGCATGGAGCCGGTCACGGTCAGCGCCACGCTGTTCGCAACGGGGTCGCTCCGCAGGAAACCGCCCGCCCGAGCGAGGAAACCTTCAAGATCGTCGGTGAGTGTCCAGCCCATACCCGAGCATGCATCCGCATCCGGGCCGTCCGCATCCCGATTTCCGCCGGGAGTCCGCGCGGCGGGCGGGCCGGAAAGCGGCAGCATGCGCGATCCCGGCGGCACCCGCGGATCCGGTCGGCGCGGGGTCAGAACATGACCTCGTAGGACGACCCGCCCTCCTTGTGGCGGGCGAGGGGCACGAAGTCGGGGACGGTCCGCGCGGCGCTCGCCGTCAGCCGGCCGAGCGCCTCCTCCGCTCCACCGGGTCGCGCCGCCCGATGTCGAAGTCGCCCGGCCAGGCCAGCGGGCCGGCGAGTTCCGGCTCGGTCTCGATCCGGCGCAGCAGATCGTCGGAGGCGGTCATGGGGGCACCCTAGCCCGCCGCCCGGACGTAAACGGGAGGCCGGCGGGCGGGGTCGCGGCCTACGATCGCGGGATGGAGTACGAGGTCCGGCTCGCGCGGGTCGAGGAGCTGCCCGGTCTGGCGGCGATCGAGAACTCGGGCGACCCGATGTTCAGGGAGATCGGGATCGTGTTCCCGCCCGGTCCGACCGTGGTCGAGCAGCTGGCCGGCACGGACGCGGAGATCCTGGTGGCCGGGGACCCGCCGGTGGGGTTCGCGGCGGTCGAGGAGGTCGACGGGGCCGCGCATCTGGAGCAGATCTCGGTGCGCGGCGATCTGGTGGGACGGGGGATCGGCGCCGCGCTGCTGGACGAGGTCAGGGCGCGGGCGGCGGCGGCCGGGTCGCCGGGCGTCAGCCTGCTGACGTTCCGGGACGTCCCGTGGAACGGCCCCTGGTACGCCCGGCACGGGTTCGCGGAGCTGCCCGAGGAGCGGTGGGGGAGCGGGATCAGGTCCTACTGGGACGCCGAGATCAAGGCCGGGCTGCACGGCCTCGGGCCGCGCCTCGTCATGTGGGCGCCGACCGGGTAGCGGCCCGCCTCCGTCGCCTGCGGCGATGGAGGCGCAGGCCCGCGTAGCCGAGCAGCAGGACGGCGATGAGCCCGGCGACCGGGACGAGGATCGCCAGCACGCTCATGACCAGGGACGCGGCGTCCTCGAGGGTGCTCAGGACGGGCGCCCCGGCGCCCAGCGTCCCCGCGTTCGCCACGGGCCGCACCGAGGCCTTCGCCGTGTGGACGATCAGCGCCACGACGATGCCGAGGCCCCAGCCGATCCACGCGTGGTCCCGCATGAACGCGGAGGAGTCGAGCTTCCCGGCGGCGTCCGCGGCCGCGAACACCGCGCCGCCGGCGGCCGGGCGGACGAACGTCTGCACGGCGTCGTTGGCGCTGTCCACGACCGGCACCTTGTCGAGGACGACCTCCGCGGCGAGGAGGACGGCCAGCCCGGCGAGGACCCACCCGTCGGTCAGCCAGCCGAACTCGGCGGGCAGCGCAATCAGCTCGCTGTGCCGGGCGATGAGCCCGACGGCGAGCATCGGGATGTAGGCGTTGAGACCGGCGGCCGCGGAGAGGCCGAGACCGGTCAGTGCCGCGAGCATGCGTCCCTCCCGCTGACTTATCGTTGGTCTTTTGGACGCGCCGCCCCCGGCCCGCGTTCCACCAAAAGATCTACAATGTAAAGGCGGGAACCCGGAGCGGCCCGCGGACGTCTGGCCCATGGACGCGAAGGAGGACGATGATCAGCCCGGTGTCATGGGTGCGGGACCGCCTCGGTGAGCGAAGGGCCGCGCTCGTCCTTCTGGTGGCGCTGCTCCTGCTGGCCGTCGTCCCGCTGGTGGCGCTGCCGGCGGCGCGCTGCGAGGTCTTCGGCGCCGGATGCCGGACGCCCGTCCCCGAGCAGCGCGCCGACCCGGTCGCGGCCGAGCGGGCGCCGACGCCGCTCGAAGCCGCCACGCGCGGTTCCTACGTCGCGCTGGGGGACTCGTACTCGGCGGGGGTGGGCGCGGAGGCGACGCCGGCCGACCACAACCCGCTCGCGCGCTGCCACCGGACGTCCAAGGCGTACTACCACGAGGTCGCCCGCGCGTTCCAGTTCGCGAAGGGCACCTCGTTCTGGGCCTGCTCGGGCGCCACCACGGGCGACGTCCTGGACGGGCGGGGCGGCGAACCTCCCCAACTCGGGCGCATCGGACGCGACACCAGCCTGGTCACGATCAGCATCGGCGGCAACGACGTCGGGTTCTCCAAGGTGCTGGCGGGGTGCGTCGTCCGGCTGCCGTGGAGCAAGGGCTGCACCGGGCAGGGCGCGGAGATCGCCGGGAAGATGGCCGAACTGCGGCAGAGCCTCCCGGCCCTGCTCACGAAGATCACCACCAGGGCGCCGTACGCGCGGGTGGTCGTGATGGGCTACCCGAAGGCGTTCTCCGAGGTCAGCGGCGTGGACGGGGACAACATCACGGTGTCGGACCAGCGCTGGCTGAACGCCCGCGCCTACGACCTCGGGCAGCTGGTCCGCCAGTCCGTCGCGGAGGCGGACGCGCGCAAGGCCGCCACGCGCGGCCGCGGCAGCGTCGAGTTCGTCGACGCCTACAGCGCGTTCGCCGGGCACGAGGTCGGCAGCCCGAACGCGTACATGAACGGCCTGGCGCTGAACCTGGCGGCACTCGAAGCCGAGCCGCGCAGCTACCATCCGACGGTCGCCGGGCAGCACGCCCTGGCCCAGCTGTTCATCGCCCAGATCAAGAAGGGCCCCGGCCGCCCCCTCTCCTAGCGGGACGGCGCGGAATCCCGCACTTCGTAGGCTGGAGGAGACGGCCCGTCGATTGGGGGACCCGATGGCCATCACGGTCGCGCTCGCCGGGGACACCATGCTCGGCCGTGGCGTGGCGCGGGAGATCGCAGAGTCCGGCCCGCACGCGCTCTTCTCGGACGGCGTCCGGGAGGTCTTCGCCGAGGCCGATCTGGCGCTGCTGAACCTGGAATGCTGCGTGTCCGAGCGCGGGCGGCCCTGGGACGCGCCCGGCAAACCCTTCCATTTCCGGGCGCCTCCGGCCGCTGTCGAAGCCCTCGTCGATCTCGGTGTCGACTGCGTGACGCTCGCCAACAACCACGCCCTCGACTTCGGCGCGGAGGCGCTGGCGGACACCCTCGGCCTCCTGGGACGGGCGGGCATCCGCACGGTCGGCGCGGGAGCAGATCTCGCGGAGGCGCGCGAACCCGCCGTCCTGGAGGCGGGGGGCGCGCGGATCGCGGTGGTGGGCGTGACCGATCACCCGGCGGACTTCGCCGCCGGGCCGGGCCGTCCCGGCGTCGCCTACGCCGACCTCCGGCACGGCGTCCCGGACGACCTGGCGCGGCGGATCCGCGAACTGCGGGATGAGGCCGGCATCGTGGTCGTGATGCCGCACTGGGGTCCGAACATGACCCGGGAGCCGCTGGGTTACGTCCGGCGGGCGGCCAGGGCCCTCGTGGACGCCGGGGCGTCGCTCGTCGCGGGCAGTTCCGCGCACGTGTTCCACGGGGTGGCCTGGCCGGTCATGTTCGACATGGGCGACTTCATCGACGACTACATCGTCGACGAGATGCTCCGCAACGACCTGGGCCTGCTGTTCCTGGTCACCGTGGACGGCGGCGGCCCGTCCCGGATAGAGGCGGTTCCCCTCCGGCTCGACTTCGCGCACACCCGGTGCGCCGAGGGCGCCGACCGTGCCTGGATCATCGAGCGGTTCAGCACGGCCTGCCGCCTCTTCGGGACGGACGTCACCGTCGAGCGCGGCCGCGTGGCCGTCGACGCGCCGCTATAGCGGGTCGCCGAGCGGCCCGTACTCGTCGACGAGCGCGTCGGCCCAGTGGGCGGCGAAGTCGGGTCGCGTGCCGTCGGCGTCGGTGAACCCGTACTCCTCGTACAGGCCCCAGGTCGCGAGCGCCCGCCCGGTCTTGTCCATGATGTTCGGGTCGGCGGCCAGGGCGGCGACCGCCCGTCCGAGGTAGGCGGGGGACTCGGAGTACGCGAAGTGCGGGTCCTGGGCCACGGCGTCCCGCCAGGTGTCCTCGGTGACGCCGAAGTGGTCCAGGACGGCCTCCGAGCGCAGGAAACCGGGCGTGATGGCGACGGCCGCGACCCCGTGCGGTTCGAGCTCGGCCGCCTGCGCGACGGCCAGCCGGATCACCGCCGACTTGGCGAGATCGTAGAAGACGGAGCCGCGGTACCGCGCGGTGTTGCCGTCGGTCACCTCCAGCACGAGGCCGCGGCCCTGGGCGACCATGAGCGGAAGCGCGAACCGGCTGGTGATCACATGGGTCTCGACCGCCTGCCGGAGCAGCCGCAGGCCCGTGTCGAGGTCCTGCTCCCACAGGGGGTGCTCCCAGTCGGTGAGCGGGTCGCCGCCCCACACCGAGTTGACGAGCACATCGAGGCGCCCGTCCTGCTCGGCCGCGATGCGTTCGGCCAGCGCCCGCACCTCGTCCGGGCGGCTGTGATCGACGCGCACCGGGATGCCGGTGCCGCCGGCCGCCGTGACCCGCCGCGCGGTCTCCTCGATCGTCTCCGGGCGGTCGAGGTCGGAGCGGTCCGAGCCGCTGCTGCGCCCGGTCACGTAGACGGTCGCCCCGGCGGCGCCGAGCTGGACGGCGATGCCCCGTCCGCCGCCGCGGGTGCCTCCGGCGACCAGCGCGACCCGATCGGTCAGTGCTCCCATGACTTCCCCTCCTGGACGTGCGGTGCGAGGACGGCGCCGATCTCCCGCCGGAGCCGCTCCGGCAGCGTCCCCTCGCGGTCGAGGGCCCAGGACAGCCCGGCGCCCGCGATGACCGCGACGACCGTGCGGGCGAGCGCCCCGGCGTCCGTTCCGGCCCGCAGTTCACCGGCGGACACGGCCTCGGCGAGCAGCGTCTCGGCGACCTGCCCGTTCGCCCGGTGGACGGCCAGCGCGTGCTCGTGAAGCTCCGGATCGGTGAGGTCCATGCACAGGAACGCCAGGTGGTTGGCGTACCGCTCCGGTGTCGACATGTCGGACATCGAGTCGACGGCGAACGCCCTGAGCGCCGCCAGCGCCGACGCGTGCCCCGCCCTCGCCGCCCTGTGCAGCTCCTCGGGTTCCCGGACGGCCTGCGCGGCCAGCGCGGCCAGCAGCCCGCGCTTGGACCCGAACCGCTGGACGAGCGTGCCCGGCACCAGCCCGACCTCGCGGGCCACCGCCGCGAGCGTGAGCCCGGCCGGTCCGACCCGTCCGACCACGTCGACCGCCGCACGCAGGATCGCCGAATCGTCCACCCCGCGCGGCCGCCCCGCCATCGCCCCTCCATTAATAAATGAACAGGCATTTATATAACCATCGCGGCGTTCCGAAGGCAAGAGGAGTTACCGAGCGTGTCCGGCGGGTAGCTATCGGCAATGGCAAGCTCCGCCCGTCCGGACCAAGGCGTGTCCTATCCCGTCGCCGCGCTGCTCATGGTGGCCGTCTTCTTCCTGGGCGCGGCGTTCATCGCCTCCTACGTGGGCGGGATCCACGGGCCGCATCCGCACCGGATGCCGGTCGCGGTGGTCGGTCCGGCGAGCGCCGCCGCGAAGGTCGACGCCGCCCTGCGCGGCAAGGGCGACGCGTTCGACGTGCGCACCTATCCGACCGCCGCGGCCGCGAGCCGGGCGATCCGGGAGCGGGACGTCTACGGCGCCTACCTGCCGCGGCAGGGCCGCCTCCTCGTCACGACGGCCTTCGGCGCGACCGCCAGCGGGCTCCTGCGCAGCACCTTCGCCGAGGTGTCGGCGGCGGACGGGCGGACCCTCACCGTGCAGGACGTGGTGCCCGCCGATCCCGGCGACCCGGAGGGGCTCGTCCCCTTCTACCTGGTGATCGGGTGGATCGTCAGCGGCTACCTGGTCGCCGCGATCATCGGCCTCTACCGCGGCATGGCCGCCGTGACGCTGCGCGACGGGGCCGCCCGACTGCTCGCCTTCGCCGTGTTCGCGGCGGCCATCGGCGCGGCCGGGACGCTGATCGTGGAGACCGGCTACGGCTACCTGCCGGGCAGCCCCTGGCTGCTCACCGGCATCGGCGCCTTCTGCGTGTTCGCCGTGGCGGTGGCGACCGCGGCCGTCGAGAGCCTCCTCGGGATCATCGGGACGGCGCTGACGATCCTCGTGTTCGTCGTGCTCGGGAACCCCTCGGCGGGCGGTCCGTGGCCGTTGCCGCTCCTGCCGCCGTTCTGGCGGGAGGTCGGCCCGTGGCTGCCCAACTGGGCCGCGACGGAGGCCGTGCGGAACGCCGTCTACTTCGACGGCCACGCCCTGACCCGCCCCCTGGTCGTGCTGGCCGTCTGGGCCGCCGCCGGGATCGCGCTCGTCCTCCTGCTGGCCGGACGCACCAACCCGGTGATGCGCTACCCCGGGCGCCCCGTCGGGTGATCAGGCGTCCGGCCGCCCGAACCGCACCGGCACGCCCGGCGAGTACAGCACGCTCACCGGCTCCCCGAGCGGCCCCGGCAGGCCCGCCGCCGCCACCAGGTCCTCCTCGCAGCGCAGCAGCGTCGCCCGGTGCAGCGGCCACCGCGGATGGACGTTCGGCAGGAACCGCACCCGCCCGAGGACCTCGTTGTGCATCCCCCAGCGCGCGGTGAGGAAGTGCTCCAGCTCGGACGGCTCGTCCACCCGTTCGCCGATCCGCACATCGATGCGGCTGTAAGCGCCGCGCGGCCCCGGCCACCGCCGTGAACTGGTGTAGCTGATGACGTCCTTCCGGGCGCGGACGGACATGCGCGACCACTGGTAGGGCATCCCGAACCCCGCCCGCGCGATCGCCACGGGCAGCAGCCGCGACGCGTCCAGCGACCGGAACACGACGCCGCGCCGCCCCTGCCCGTCCACCGAGTAGAGCCGCACGTTCGTCTCCGGGAACGTCCCCAGGTAGGGCACTCCCGGCAGGCCGAGCCACCCGACCCGGTGCATCCAGAACGCGACGAGGCCGACATAGGTGACACCGTCCAGCGTGTCGGGAACGACGTCCTTCGGCAGTAGCGGCGCCACATCCCGCGGCTCGACGGCCCAGTGGACGAACGCCAGGTCGAGCCACCACTGCGTGAGCCACGGCCGGCTGACCGCGCCCGGCGGGTCGGCTGTGACGGGCAGGGGAGAGGGCACCGCGTCATCGTCCCACACTGATGATCACGCCCGCTCGTCAGGTCGCCCTGACGTCCTGGTCAGCGGGCCGTGCGCAGCTCGACGATCGAACGCGAGCCGCCCGGCGTGACCGAGCCGAGCCGCAGCCCCGCCGACCCGGCCAGCCCGGCGAGCTGGCCGAGCGTGCGCTCCCGGCCGCGGACATAGCAGAGCATGCGCAGGTCGCCCTCGGTGTCCGGCGCGTAGCCGCGGACATCGGCGATGTGGTCCACGACGAGCACCCTGCCGGTCTCCGAGGCGGCGTCGGCGCACCGCCGCAGGATGCGGCGGGCGTCGTCGTCGTCCCAGTCGTGGAGGACGCCCGAGAGCACGTACCCGCCCGCCCCGGCGGGAAGAGCGTCGAAGAAGCTGCCCGCCCGCGCGTCGGCCCGTTCGCCCAGGCCGGCCCTCGCGATGGCGGCCTCGGCTCTCGCGACCGGTCCGGCCAGGTCGACCACCGTCCCGCGCAGCTCTTCGTGAGCGCGGAGAATGGCGATCAGCAGGCTCCCGTCGCCGCCTCCCGCGTCGACCACCCGGCCCAGCTCGCCCCAGGGATAGGCGGCGGCCACAGCGGGAGCCTCCGCCGCCAATCGGCCTCCCATCAGAGAGTCGAACGACGCCCCGCGCTCGGAGTCGGCGGACAGGTCCGCCCAGAACGTCCGGCCGTACCGGCGCGGAAACGCGGGCTCACCGGTGCGCACAGTGTGCAGCAACTCGACGAAGCACAGATCCGCGTGCCCGATCGCACCCTCCAGGTCGAGCGTGGCCCGCACTCCTCCCGGAGCGTCGTCCCGAAGCCGCTCACCCATGCCGGTCAGGCCGTAGGCGCCGTCCTCCTCGCGAGACAGCACACCGGCGGTCACCAGGTGCCCCATCAACCGCCCGAGCGCGTCCGGCTCGGCGTCCACCGCGCCGGCCAGCGCCTCGGCCGTCCGCCGCCCGGCCGCGATGTGATCGGCCAGCCGCAGCGTCGCCGCCACCCGGATCGCCATCGGAGTGACCAGATCGGCCGCCGCCCACAACTCCCCGCCCCACCGCTCCTCGTCGCCGGCCATGGCTCTCCTCGCTCGCGGGACCTCGCCACCAGACGCTATCTCGACGGCCCTTCGCCGTGCTGTGAATCTCTGACCGCAGAGCGAACGGCGATGAACACCGAAACGGGGTTCGTCCGCCGGTTGTTCTGATCGCCTTCTCCGGATTCTCCTTGACGAGTAAATTCTGATCGTGAGCTGGGACGGTGAGGGCGTGCTGGCGGGCCGGTACCGGAATCTGGGGCGGATCGGGCAGGGCGGGATGGGGTCGGTGTGGCGGGCCCATGACGCCGACCTGGACCGTGAGGTCGCCATCAAGGAACTGCGGGTTCCCGAGCAGGTCACCGAACGGGAGCGGTCGGTGTGGTTTGCGCGGATGGAGCGGGAGGCGCGGGCCGCGGCGCGGTTGAGGCATCCGGGCATCGTCACCGTCTACGACCGGGTGATGGGTGAGGACGGCCGTCCGTGGATCGTGATGGAACTGATCCGGGGGATGTCGCTGGGGCAGTTGCTGGCCGAGCGGGGGCCGCTGCCCGCCGGGCGGGTCGCCGGGGTCGGGCTGGCGATGCTGGACGCGCTGTCGGCCGCGCACGCGCAGGGCGTCGTGCACCGCGACGTCAAACCGGCCAACGTGCTGCTGGAGGGCGACCGGGTCGTCCTCACCGACTTCGGGATCGCCGCGGTGGAGGGCGATGCCACTCTGACGGGGTCGGGCGCGGTGCTGGGGACGCCCGCGTACATGTCGCCTGAGCAGGTGCACGCTGAGGCCGCCACTCCTGCTTCGGATCTGTGGGCGCTGGGCGCGACCCTGTACGCGGCGGTGGAGGGCCGTCCGCCGTTCACCGCGCCCACGCATGGGGGCCTGTTCATCGCCATCGCGACCAAGGAGCCGCCCCGACCGCGGTGCGGCGGGCCGCTGGCGCGACTGCTGGACGGCCTGCTGCGCAAGGATCCCGCCGGACGGCCCTCTCCGGCACAGGCCCGCGAACTGCTCCAGGCCGCGGCCCACGGCGAGCAACGACCACCCGGGCCCGCGACCCGCATCGACCCCCCGCCTGGCCCCGGCGGGGAGCGCGACCATCCGGTCGCCGTGCGGGGCGCTCTCGCCGGCGCCTGGATCGCCGTCGCCGGCACCCTCCTGCTGCCGTTCCAGTTCGGCGATTCGATAGGACTGAAGATCGTCCTGGACGAGGGTCCGTCCTGGCTGATGGGGGTGCTCGTACTACTGATCGTCCTTTCGGTGTGGCAGTGGAGCCTCACCCACCGGCCGGTGCTCGCTCTCGCCGTCGTGATCGTCGTCGACTTGGCGGCCCTCCTGGCCGCACCGGTGGGGCGGCTCTCGATCGCGGCGGGCATGCCGTACCTCGGCAGCGCGGACGTCGGCTACGGCATGGCCTTCGGCTGGCTGGCGGGCGCGGTCGCGCTCATGTTCGCGTTCGCGGGGGTGAACAGGCCGCTGACCGCCCGGATGCCGTCCCCCGCGTCACGTGAGGCGCTGCTCAGGACGGCCGTGGTCCTCGAAGGCTTCGCGGCGGTGCTGTGGCCGGTGATCGCCTTCGGCGCCCTGGGCAAGCCGGTGAACCTGGCCCCGGTCACGACCGGCGCCGTCGATGACTGGATGTTCGCGGCGTCCCTCGGCCTCATGTGGATCGCCTGGAACGCCTCTCAGATCATCCTCCAGTCCAACCGGGCGCAGGACTACGGCCGCTGAGAGCCGGCGGGGAGGACATCGGGGGCGTCCTCAGCGGGGGCAGGGTTTCAGGCCGGGTACGGGGATGCCGCCGTTCAGGCGGCCGCAGATCGGGGTGGAGACCGGGGCGCCGCCCTTCAGCGTGACCTTGATCAGGGTCAGGTTGCGGTCGCCGGGGCCGTTCACTTTGTGCTGGTCGCCGCGGAAGTCGATGTCGCCCGTCGCGGCGTTGCGGACGTGCAGGCGGCGCAGCTCCAGCAGGACGGCGCCGGGCGTCACCGAGCGGCTGCCCGGCACGATGCCCGGTCCGGCGGCGGTGAGGCCGAGGTCCGTGTAGGCGTTCTGCGCGGCCTGGCCGAGGGCGACGGTGGCGTCGTAGGTGAGGGCCATCTGGCCGTCCACGAGGAGCGGCTCGCCGGGACGGACGCGGGGCGCGCCGATGCCGAGCAGGTTGCGGGCGAGAGTGAAGAACCCGTTGGTCTGGTCGGCGTCGCCGGCGATGAGGAACGGCAGGTGGACGAACGCCGTGTGGTAGATGACGGTGTTCGGCGGCATCGGGACCTCGTGCGGGCCGGTGCCGAACCGGGTCTTGGTGACGTCGTCGCCGGCCAGCAGGACGAGGCGGTGCTCGGTGCAGCCGCCGCCGTCGAGCCCGTTCATCAGGCCGGGAAGGTCCTCGGAGCGGCCGGCGAAGTAGACGAACGGGGCGGGCGCGTCCTCGCAGGCCGCCTTCACGTTGCTGGAGATGTCGCTCGTGCCGGTGTAGGTGACGCGGTCGACGGTGCGGGGCGCGAGCGCGTCGGCGACGTCGTCGGCGATCTCGCGGCTGTAGGCGTCCTTGGACGGGCCCGGGGCGCGGTGGACGAGCATCAGGCGGGAGAGCGGCCGGCCGTGCGACTCGGCGCGGACGGCGGCGCGGATCGCGGCGGCCTCGTCGAAGTCGGTGGAGGCGAGGCCGTAGTAGTGCGGCAGCGCGGGGAGCCGGTCGGAGGAGTTGACGGTGTTGACGACCGGCAGCCCGGCGGCGATCAGCTGCTTGATGGCGGCCTGGGAGTTCTCGGTGTTGCGGCCGAACCCGACGACGCCGACGACGGTGGGGTCGCGGTGGGCGAGGTCGAGGATGCGGTCGGCGGTCTCCTGGGAGTAGACCATGTTCTGCCCGGTGTTCGCGGGCAGGATGCGCAGCTTGAGGGGGTTGTTGACCTGGCCTGGCCGGCCGGAGCCGTTGTTGCGCATCTGGGCGAGGTAGACGCCGGCGAGTTCGCGGATGCTGCTGACGGTCAGGTCGCTCTGCCCGGGGCTGGCGGTGAACACGCCCGCGTAGACGGCGGTGACGTAGCGGTCGCGGGAGGCGAGGACGGCGTCGTTCTCCTCCTGGATGCGGCGCTGGAGGTCGGCGAGGGTGAGGTGGGAGCCGGTGTTGCGGCGGGACGGGGCGCGCTTCTCCCCGTCCAGGCCGATGCTGTCGTGGTCGCGCTCGAACCGGACGCCGTGCGTGGACACGCCGACGCATTCGCGGCTGCCGTCCCGGTTGGTCTGCAGCCGCGTGTCGCCGTTCCAGCCGACCGGGAACCCGACGCTGCAGTACGTGGAGCGCAGATGGGCCTGCACGTAGAGCAGGGCGAGCGCGAGCACCAGGGCGGCGGCGAGCAGGCTGCGCCACGACCACAGCCACGTCCAGCGGGGACGGCGGCGGACCGCGAAGGCGTCGGGGCGTCCGGCGGCGGGGTCGCCGGTCACCGGGATGCGCAGCAGGTAGGGCAGCGGGACCGATTCGCTGGGCCCCTGCGCGGTGCCGAGCGACGACCGCCACTCCTCGTACCGGTCGCGCGGGTCGCCGCCCGGCGCGGGCCCGCCGAACGCGTCGCGGGTGGCGGCGTCGATGGAGCCGATGACGATCAGCGGGTGGAACTCGCTGCGCCGGGCGCGGATGTCGCTGATCGCCGACAGCAGCGCGAGGCCGCCGTTGCCGCGCCCGACGCCGGACAGGAACACCGCGGGCGGGGCCGGGCGCTTGAGGCCGCGAAGGTCGGGCGCGAGCCGCCGGTACTGGTCGCGCAGGTCCTCCAGCAGCGCGAACGTCTTGATCTGGAGCAGGAACCGGGCCGCGTCCGGCCGGGTGAGGCGCTCGCACACCCGGTGCAGGCGGCCCTCGAAGCCGAGGTCGTCGCCGCCGTCGTCGCCGTCGCCGAGGACGGCGAAGAAGGACGTCCGGGCGAACCAGCGGTACCGGCCGCCGAGGCCGAGGCGGGACAGCAGGGGCAGCCAGATCCGCCGGGTCGACAGCCCGGCGACGACCAGCAGCACGACGGCGAGGCCCCCGGCGGCGGTGAGCAGGATGAGGCTCGGCGTCTGCTCGGCGATGCCGCCGGCCAGCACGGCGATCATGGCGACCAGGGACCCGCCGACGGTGGTCCACCAGCCGGGGGCGCGCAGCGGCCCGTTCTGCCAGCGGAACAGCCGGGCCCGCTCGTTCCAGCGGTCGACGGCGGCGACGGGGGAGCGGCGGTACGGGGGCGGCGCGGGGAATCCGTCCGGGCCGGGTTCGGCGGCCGCGGCCTGGATCGTCCGGACGAGGTCGGAGCGCGGGAAGCGCAGCCGGCCGAACGGCGACCGGGTGTGCGTCCATGTCAGCGGCTGGGAGATCGTGTCGGCCAGCGCGATCGCGGCGGTCTCGTCGCCGTCGCCGGGGGCGGGGTCGGCCGAGAGGTCGGGGGCGATCGCCGGCAGGCCCATCTCGGCGGCGAGGCGCTTCAACTCGTCGAGGTGCCGGCCGGGCGCGTCCGGGTCGTCGTCCGGTTCCAGGACGATGACCGGGTACGGGCGGGAGTCCAGCCGCCACGGCAGCCGCCCGGACATCCAGTCGAATAAGGCGAGGAGTCCGCGACCGGACTCGGAAGGTCGGGGGTCGCCCACGGCTCAGCCTTCCGGAATGTGGATCAGTGCTCCGGGAAGCGTAGGGCCGCGGGCGTTCGGGCGTCATAAGGTGACGACCGGATCACCGTCCGATGATGTCCGCTTTCGGTCGTTCAGTCCTCGCGCGTGATGGCGTTGAGGCGCTCCACGGCGTTCGCGAAGTCCTCGACCATGTCGTAGACGACCTGGCGGGCGGGCTTGACGGTGTTCATGAGACCGACGCACTGGCCGACGAAGTAGTTGGCGAGCGCCTGCGCGCCGGGATTGCCGGACTCGGCCACCTTGGTGATCTGCCGCATCGCACCCTCGGCGACGATCATCTGCAGCGGCATGCCGAGCGGGCCGGGGCTCGCCGGGCCCTCCCACTCCTCCGTCCAGGCGGACCGGAGCTGGCGGGCGGGCTTGCCGGTGCGGGACCGCGAGCGGATCGTGTCGCGGGACGTGGCGGCCAGCATCTTCTCCTTCACGGCCGGGGACGTCTCCGCCTCCTCCGTGGTGAGCCACACCGAGCCGCACCAGACGCCGGACGCGCCGAGGGCCAGGGCCGCGGCCATCTGGCGTCCCGTGGCGATGCCGCCCGCGGCGAGGACGGGCGCCGGCGCGACCGTGTCGACGACCTCGGGGACGAGGACCATCGTGGAGATCTCGCCGGTGTGCCCGCCGGCCTCGCCGCCCTGCGCGATGATCAGGTCGGCGCCCGCGGCGACCTGGCGGCGGGCGTGCTCGGACGTGCCGACGAGCGCGGCGACGGGGACGCCGGCCTCGCGGGCCTTCTCCACCATGAGCGGCGGCGGGGTGCCGAGGGCGCTGGCGATGAGCCCGATGGGGTGCGCGAGCGACACGTCGATCAGCTCGGTCGCGCCCTCCTTGGTGACCTGCGTGCCGCCCCGCGCGTTGGACCGCTTGGCCTTCTCGAAGTCGGGCAGCGGGACGTCGTACTTGGCGAACAGGCCGGTGAGGAACGTCCAGTGCTCGTCCGGGATGGCGGCGAGCATGGCGTCGAGGCCGCCGCCCTCCGCCGACTTGTCGATCTTGCCGGGGACGAGCACGTCGACGCCGTAGGGGCGGCCGCCGACGTGGTCGTCGATCCAGCGCAGCTCCTCTTCGAGCCGGTCGGGGGTGTAGGCGACGGCCCCGAGGACGCCGAAGCCGCCGGCGTTGGTGACGGCGGCGACGACGTCGCGGCAGTGGCTGAAGGCGAAGAGCGGGAACTCGATGCCGAATCGCGTGCAGACCTCGGTGTTCATGGCCTCGACGCTAACGGACCGAATGACATTCGGTCTAGGGGCGGAAGAGGACGTAGGACTCGCCCTCGTCCGGGTGCTCGAACACCGCGCGCAGGGGCAGGCCCTCGCGGAGGACGCCGCCGGTCACGCCGTCCAGCCGGGCGTGCAGCCACGGCCCCTCGGCCAGCTCGACCAGCGCCAGGTACGCGGGCGGGTCCTTGGGCAGGACGGTCCAGGTCACGAGCGCCGCCTCGCCGCTCGCCTCCGCCCACCCGAGGTCCTCCTCGCCGCAGTCCGGGCAGCCGGACGCGTCCGGCGCGAACCACCGGTCGCACGCCTCGCAGCGCCTGATCACGAGGCGGCCGGCCGCGGCGCCGTCGAAGAAGGGGTCGGTGCGGCCGTCCCGCCGCAGCACGCCGATCTCCATGGGCTAGGCCCCCTTCCGGTTCGGGCTGACGATGAGCGTGGAGTGGTGGTCGAGGATGCCGCCGTTCCCGCTCACGAGGATCACGTCGTTGGACGGCGCCTGCCGCTCCCCGCCGTCCCCGCGCGCCTGGATCACGGCCTCCGACAGCGGTGTCATGCCCCACATGTAGTACGCCGACAGCTGCCCGCCGCCGGTGTTGGTCGGCAGCGACCCGCCCGGCCCGAGCGCGCCGGACGCGGCGAACGCGCCGCCCTCGCCCTTGGCGCAGAACCCGTAGTCCTCCAGCGACACCAGGACCGTGTAGGTGTAGCAGTCGTACAGCTCGCACACGTCGACGTCGGACGGGGTGACCCCGGCCATCTTCATCGCCGTCGCGCCCGACGACGCGGCGCCGGTCGTCAGACCGAAGTCGCTGCCGCGCTCCTTGCGGTGCCCGGGATGGCCCTGCCCCCATCCCCACAGGTGGACGGGCGGGCGGGCCAGGCCGCGGGCGCGGTCGTCGCTCGTCACGATGACCGCGACGGCGCCGTTGGAGACGAGGCAGCAGTCCAGCAGGTGCAGCGGCTCGGACACCCAGCGGGAGTTCTGGTGGTCGTCCAGGGTGATCGGGTCGCGCATCTGCGCGAGCGGGTTGCGCGACGCCCACTCCCGGGTCGCCACCGCGATCGCGCCGAGCTGCTCGCTCGTCGTCCCGTACCGGGCCATGTGCCGCTGGGCGGCGAGCGCGTAGAACGAGTTGACGCTGCGCAGCCCGAGCGCCGCCGTCATCCCGCCGAATCCGTACCATTCGCGGGCGTCCCGGTTGTAGGCCGAGCCCGCCGACTGCTTCGGCTTGAGCGGCGCGTCCGCGAACACGCAGGCCACGGTGGTCGCGGCCCCGCTCAGCACCGACATCGCCGCGTAGGACACCATCGCCCCGGCCGTCGCGCCGAACGAGTTGACCTGCGACAGCAGCCGCAGGTCGCGCAGCCCCAGCGTGCCGGCCAGCTCGATGCCGGGGGAGCCGCCCATCCCGTGGCTGACCAGCAGCCCGTCCAGGTCGCCGAGCGCCAGGCCGGCGTCCGCGGCGGCGAGCCGGACCGCGTCCGCGGCGAGCCGCCGCGGGCTCCGCCCGTACACCCTGCCGAGCTCGGTCATCCCGAGCCCCACGATCGAAGTGCCCCTCGAAGTGCCCATCGCCTCGCTCTCCTCGTTCGTGGCAGCCACGGTACAGAACGACATTCGGTACACGGCCGGGCGGGGTGATCAGGAGCGGGCGCGGAAGGCACTCCGGTAGGCCAGCGGGGACGCGCCGACATGCCGGGCGAAATGGGCGCGCAGCGTCACCGGCGAGCCGAACCCCGCCTCGTCGGCGACCCGCTCGACCGGCAGGTCCGTGCTCTCCAGCAGCTGCTGCGCCCGGTGCACGCGGGCACGCGCGAGCCAGCGCCGCGGGGTCGTCCCCGCCTGTTCGCCGAACCGCCGGGTCAGCGTGCGGACGCTCACCGAAGCCTGCCGCGCGATGTCGTCCAGCGTCAGGGGCCGGTGCAGGTTGGCCTCAAGCCAGGCCAGCGTCGGCTGGAGGGCGGTGCCGCCGTCCGGCGGGTCCTCGTGGCGGATGAACTGCGCCTGGCCGCCGTCCCGCTGCGGCGGCATCACGATCCGCCGGGCGGTGCGCGCCGCCGCCGCCGAACCGTGGTCGCGCCGGACGAGATGCAGGCACAGGTCGATCCCCGCCGCGACGCCCGCCGAGGTGAGGACCTGCCCGCCGTCGACGTACAGCACCGACGGGTCGACCTCGACCTCCGGGAAACGCCTGGCCAGCGCCTTCGCGTACCGCCAGTGCGTGGTGGCCCGCCGGCCGTCCAGCAGCCCGGCCGCGGCCAGGGCGAAGGCGCCGACGCAGATCGAGGCGATCCTCGCCCCGCGCTCCGCCGCGCCGCGCAGCCCGTCCAGGACCTCGGGGGGCGGGTCGGACCGGACGTCCTCGTGCCCGGGGACGACGACCGTGTCGGCGGCGGCCAGCGCGTCCAGACCGTACGGGGACTCCACCCGCATCCGCCCCAGCACTCCGGACGTCTCCGCTCCGCCCGGCGGCGTGCACACCCGCGGCTCGTACAGCGGGACGCCCTCGGACGTGGTCATCACGCCGAACACCTGGCCCGGGACGGCGAGATCGAACGGCACGACCCCGTCCAGCGCGAGCACTGCCACCACATGCATGGCCAGAACGTAGCGCACATCGGCGATCCGGCCACTGGCCGGGCGCCGGGCGGCATCGGACGATCAAGACCGTTCCCAGAGAGCCACTGCGAGGAGCCTCCATGCCCGACCATTTCGCCGACTTCTCCCTGCCCGACACCGGCCTGACCCGCAAGGCCTACGACCTGGTGTTCGCCGCGGGCTCCGCCGCGCTCGCCAACCACAGCGTCCGCACCTACCTGTTCGGCCGCGCGCTGGGGGAGGCGCGGGGCCTGCGGCCGGGCGCCGACTACGACGACGAGGTGCTGTTCCTCGCGAGCGTCCTGCACGACATGGGTCTCACCGAGCGGGGCGACGGCCGCCAGCGCTTCGAGGTGGACGGCGCCGACGTCGCCGCCGAGTTCGTGAGCGGCAACGGCCTGGACGCCGAGCGGACCCGGGTCGTCTGGGCGGCGGTCGCGCTGCACACCAGCCGCGGAATCGCGCACCGGATGGGGCCCGAGATCGCCCTCACCCACGCCGGGACGAGCGCCGACATCGCCGGCCCGGGCGCGCGGGCGCTCCCCGGCGGCATCGCCGAACGGGCGCACGCGGCCTTCCCTCGCCTCGCACCGGGCTGCGGCCTCACCGAGATCATCGTCGGCCAGATCGCGCGGAACCCCGCCAAGGCCCCGTTCGGCAGCCTCCCGGCCGAGATCGCCCGGCAGCACGGCGTGGGCGACCCCGCCCCCGAGTGGGCGGCGCTCGTCGCGGCCGCCTGGCCCGGCGTCCGCTGAGACGGGTACCGCCCGCGTCCCCGGGGCGACGGGGACGCGGGCGGTGGGCCCGGACGCGGCTCAGGACGCGAGGACGGCCTGCAGGAAGTCCCGGGTGCGCTGCTCGGACGGCTCGCCGAAGATCTGGTCCGGCGGGCCCTCCTCGACGATCTGGCCCTGGTCGAACATCAGGACCCGGTTGGAGATGTCCTTGGCGAAGGCCATCTCGTGGGTGACGCACAGCAGGGTGAGGTCGCTCTGCCGGGCGATGTCGCGCAGCAGGTCCTGGACGCCGACGACGAGCTCGGGGTCCAGGGCGGAGGTGACCTCGTCCAGCAGCAGCACCTTCGGCTGCATGGCGAGCGCCCGCGCGATCGCCACCCGCTGCTGCTGGCCGCCCGACAGCTGGGTCGGGTGGGCGTTCTCCTTGTCGGAGAGGCCGACGAGGTCGAGCAGGCCCTTGGCGCGCTCGACCGCCTCGTCCTTCGGCACCCCCAGCACGCGAACCGGCCCCTCCGTGAGGTTGCGCAGCACGTTCATGTTGGGGAACAGGTTGAACTGCTGGAACACCATGCCGACCTGCTTGCGCATCTCGTGCAGGTGCTTCTGGTTCGCCGGGACGCGCTTGCCGCCCCGGTCCATGTGCCACAGCGTCTCGTCGCCGATCCAGATGACGCCCTCGTCCAGCGTCTCCAGCGTCATGAGCAGCCGCAGGATCGTGGTCTTGCCCGACCCGCTCGGCCCGATGAGCGTCACGCGCTCGCCGGGCGCCACGGTGAAGTCGAGCTCGCGGAGGACGGCGTTGGAGCCGAACCGCTTGACCACCTTCTCGAAGCGGATCCCCGGCGCGCCGCCGTGCGGCAGGTCCGCGGCGCGCCCGGCCCCGGGCGCGGTGTCCTTCTGCGTGGAGACGCCCTCGTCGGCGCCGGCGGCGGGCGCGGGCTCCGCCGCGGCGTCCTTCGGGACTTCCGGTGTGTTAGGTGGTGGCATAACGCCTCTCCAAGCGGCGGACGAGTATCGAGGATATGACGCTCACGATGACGAACAACAGGCCGACCATGGTCATCGGCTCCAGGAACTCGCCGCTCACCGACCCCGCCTTGTTGGCGGCGAACAGCAGCTCCGCGACGTTGATCGCGAACAGCATCGGGGAGTCCTTGAACATCGCGATCAGGTAGTTGCCCAGCGTCGGGATCACCCGGCGGATCGCCTGCGGCAGGATCACGTCCAGCCACACCCGCGACCTCGGCAGGTTGAGCGCGGTGCACGCCTCCCACTGGCCGCGCGGGATGTCGGCGATCCCCGCCCGGTACACCTCGGCGGTGTACGTCGAGTAGTGGATCCCGAGCGTGATGATCCCCGCCGTCAGCGACCCGATCGTGACGCCCCAGGCGGGCAGCACGAAGAAGACGAAGTACAGCTGCGGGATCAGCGGCGTGGACCGGATGAACTCGGTGATCCACCGGATCGCCTGGTTGAAGACCCGGCTCGGCGTGCGGCGCAGCAGCGTCCACACCAGCCCGAGGACCAGGGCGATGACGTAGCCGGCCAGCGTCGCGATGACGGTGTAGCGCAGCCCGTCGAGCAGGTCGGGGAGGATGTCCCCGGCGTACTTCCAGTCCCAGTCCATCAGCCGACCCCCGCCCCGGGAGCGCCCGCCGCCACCGTCCCGAGGGACGGTTCACGCGACGGCCGGCGGCCGAGCATGCGGTCCACGCGGCGCTCGGCGTAGCGGACGAACAGCTGCAGGACCTGCGCGATGATGAAGTACAGGACCAGCGCCACCGAGAACGCGGCGACGGTCTCGCCCGTGCTGCCCTGGATGTTCTTGGACACGCGGGTCAGGTCGACCAGGGTCACCAGCGACACGATGGCGGTGCCCTTCATCAGCTCGATGATCAGGTTGCCGAACGGCGGCAGCATCAGCGCGAACGCCTGGGGGAGCAGCACCCGCCGCATCCGCTGGAACGGGGTGAAGTTCAGCGCCACCGTCGCCTCGTACTGCGCCTTGGGCACCGCGTTGATCGAGCCGCGGACCACCTCCGCGCCGTAGGCGCCGACGTTCAGGCCGAGCGCCAGCACCGCCGCGAAGATGGTGCTGAACCGCAGCCCGATCAGCGGCAGCGCGTAGAAGAACCAGAACAGCAGCACCAGGGTCGCGTTCCCGCGGAAGAACTCCACGTACACGCGGTTCAGCACGCGCACCCAGGCGTGGCGCGAGGTGCCCGCCATGCCGAAGAGCAGGGCGAGCACCAGTGCCAGCGCGCCGCCGAGCAGGGTGAGGCGGACCGTGACCCACGCGCCGTCCAGCCACTGCGGGTAGCTGTCGAGGACGTCGGACACCGGCGATCAGCCCTTGCAGAACTTGGCCGCCGTGTCCTCGGCGGTCGGCATGTCCTCCTGCGTGAACCCGAAGGGCTGCAGGATCGGCAGGAGCGTCTTCTGCTGCTTGAGCTTGTCCAGCTCGCCGTTCCAGGCGGTGACGAGGTCGGAGTCGGCCTTGCGGAACGCGAACGCGCCGGCGCCGAGCTGCTCCTTGCCGTCGATGACGGGCGTGAACGGCTCGGTGACCTCGAAGCCCTCGCCCTGGTGCTTGGTCAGCAGGTCGGCCAGCGAGATGCGGGTCAGCCAGATGCAGTCGATGCGCCCGGCCTTGAGGCCCTCGTAGGCGCTCGCCTGGTCGGCGAACGTCTGGATGTCGCCCTTCTTCACTCCGGTCTTCTCGGCGTAGCCGGCCTCGACGGCGCCGGTGAGGACGCCGACCCTGGCGCCCTTCGCGCCCGGGTCCTTCTGGCCCTTCAGGCCCTTCGGGTTGCCCTCCTTGACCATGAAGGCGCTCTTCGCGACGTACTCGGGGTTGGCGAACGCCGCCGAGGCGCACCGCTCCGGCGTGATGAACATGCCGGCGGCGATCGCGTCGAAGCGCTTGGCGTTGAGGCCCGCGATGAGGCCGCTGAAGTCGACCTGGACGCCCTTGATCTCGTCGATGCCGAGGCTCTTGAAGATCGCGCGGGCCAGTTCCGGCGCCTCACCCGTCAGCTTGCCGGACTTGTCGGTGTAGCCGTAGGGCGCCTCGTTCGCGAAGCCCACGGTGATGGTGCCGGAGTCCTTGGCCTTCTGCAGCGTGCCGCCGCCCGCCTTCTCCTCCTCCGGATCCGTCGTGGAGCAGCCCGCCGCGGCAAGCGGCACCGCGGCGGACAGCAGCACGGCGGTACGGAGGAAGTCTCTTCTCGAAGAAGTCATCGTTGAACTCCTGTCGGGTGGTCCCACGCGCACGCGGGGGGCCGCGTACGGCCCCCCGCGTGCGCGGGGCGAACGGTCGGGGTTATCGAATTGTTGTCTTCCGATCAGTCGCGCACTGGCGTGAAATCGCGTGCGCCGATGAACGTCGGACGGGGAGCGGGCGCCGAGAACGGCTCCACGCACGTGTTCTCGACGCTGTTGAACACGACGAACACGTTGGAGCGCGGGAAGGGGGTGATGTTGCCGTTCGACCCGTGCATGCAGTTGCAGTCGAACATGGTGGCGGAGCCCGCCTGGCCCGTGAACAGCTCGATCCCGTGCTTGTCGGCGAGTATCGAGAGGCTGTTCGGATCGGGCGTGCCGATCTCCTGACCGCGCAGGGACTCCTTGTAGTGGTCGTCCGGGGTCTCCCCGACACAGGCCACGAAGGTCTTGTGCGAGCCAGGCATAATCATTAGCCCGCCATTGTGCACGAAATTCTCGGTGAGCGCTATGGATATGCTCACCGCGCGCATCCGCGGCATGCCGTCCTCGGCGTGCCAGGTCTCGAAGTCGGAGTGCCAGTAGAAGTCCTTGCCGGTGAACCCCGGCTTGTAGTTCACCCGGCTCTGGTGCACGTAGACGTCCGAGCCGAGGATCTGCCGGGCCCGGCCGACGACGCGCGGGTCGCGGACAAGGGCGCCGAAGACCTCGCTGATCCGGTGGACCTCGAAGATGGAGCGGACCTCGTTCGAGCCGCGCTCGGTGACCGTGCGCTCGTCGGCCAGGACCTCCGGGTCGGACGACAGCCGGCGCAGCTCGGCGCGGTAGTCCTCGACCTCCTCCGGCGCGAGCAGCTGGTCGACGGACAGGAATCCGTTGGCCTCGAACGAGTCGAGGGTGGCACCGTCGATCGGCCCGTCCTGCGGGCCGCCGCGCACGACCGGGTCCTGCCGGTACAGCAGCGCCGCCTCGGCGGCCTTCCGGGTGGGGTAGGCGTCGTCGATGGTCGGATGGGACTCGATGATGCTCATGCGTCCTCCTCAGTCAGCAGGGGGTAGACACCGTTCTCGTCATGGACCTCCCGGCCCGTGCAGGGCGGATTGAAGACGCAGACGGTCTTGACGTCCGTGTGCGCGCGCAGGGTGTGGTGCTCGTGGCCGTCCAGCAGGTACATCACGCCCGGCCGGATGTCGTGCTTCTCACCGGTCTCGTCGTTGGTGAGCTCGCCTTGGCCCTCGATGCAGTAGACGGCCTCGATGTGGTTCGCGTACCACATCCTCGTCTCGGTTCCCGCGTACAGAATCGTCTCGTGCAGCGAGAATCCGACGCCCTCCTTGGCGAGCACGAACCGCCGGCTGCACCAGGTCGGCGCCTGCACGTCGCGCTCGGTGCCGACGATCTCGTCAAGGGAACGAACGATCATGAATCTCCTCTTTCCGGTGGGGTGCGGGGGCGGCTCAGACCGTGACCTTCTGGCGGACGGCCTCGACCGAGTCCGCGATGATCTCCAGACCGCGGGCCAGGTCGGCGTCCGTCGTGGTGAGCGGCGGCAGCAGCTTGACGACCTCGCCCTCGGGGCCGGAGGTCTCCATCAGCAGCCCGCGCGCGAACGCCTCGCCGCACACCTTCGGCGCCGTCTCGGGGTCCTTCATCACGAGGCCCCAGGCGAGGCCCCGGCCGCGGACGGAGTCGATCGCGCCGGCGTGCGCCAGGGTGATCTCCTCCAGCGCCTGCTGGACCTGCTGGCCCTTGGCGAGGGTCTGCTTCTCCATGTCGTCGCCCGTCCAGTAGTCCTCCAGGGCGGCGACGGCGGTGACGAACGCGGGGTTGAAGCCGCGGAAGGTGCCGTTGTGCTCTCCCGGGTCCCACACGTCCAGCTCGCGCTTCATCAGCGTGATCGCGAACGGCAGCCCGTAGCCGCTGAGGGACTTGGACAGGCAGACGATGTCCGGGGTGATCCCGGCCTCCTCGAAGCTGAAGAACGGGCCGGTGCGGCCGCAGCCCATCTGCACGTCGTCGACGATGAGGAGGATGTCGTGCCGGTGGCACAGGTCCTGCAGGCCGCGCAGCCACTCGGCCGTGGCGACGTTGATGCCGCCCTCGCCCTGCACGGTCTCCACGATGACGGCCGCGGGCTTGTCCAGGCCGCTGCCGCTGTCGTCCAGCATCGTGTCGAACAGCAGGAAGTCGGGCGTCCGGCCGTCGAGGTAGTTGTCGTAGGGCATCGCGACGCCGTGGCCGAGCGGCACGCCGGCGCCGGTGCGCTTCATCGAATTGCCGGTCACGGCGAGCGCGCCGAGCGTCATCCCGTGGAAGGCGTTGGTGAAGCTGACGACGGTCTCGCGGCCGGTGTACTTCCGCGCGAGTTTCAGCGCGGCCTCGACCGAGTTGTTGCCCGCGGGCCCGGGGAACTGGACCTTGTAGTCGAGCCCCCGCGGCTCCAGGACGTACTCGTTGAAGCGTTCCAGGAAGTCTCGC
The DNA here is from genome assembly GCF_041951365.1 of Actinomadura sp. GTD37. Classification (NCBI taxonomy): domain Bacteria; kingdom Bacillati; phylum Actinomycetota; class Actinomycetes; order Streptosporangiales; family Thermomonosporaceae; genus Actinomadura; species Actinomadura sp. GTD37. The sequence continues at coordinate 387,614 of NZ_JBGNUS010000002.1, read as the reverse complement.
TTGGCGGTCGTGTACATGTCGAGGCTGTGCACGACCGCGTCGCCGGCGAGATAGTCCAGCAGCCGGCGTTTCAGCTGCGGGTTGTTGTGCCCGTAGTTGAGCGTCCCCGCGCCGGCGAAGAAATCGAGATACGTTTTACCGTTCTCGTCGGTCATGTGGCTGCCCTGCGCGGTGGTGAACACCGCGGGCCACCCTCGGCAGTAGCCGCGGACTTCCGATTCCAGGCGGGCGAAAACGTCCATTTCTGCCTCCAGGCAGGTCGGGGTGGGGGAGCGGGTGGGGAGTGGAGTGGGTCAGTTCGCGGCGATCGGGCCGATCCTGAAGAGCACCTCGGGCTCGTGTCCCCCCTCGGGGAAGTGCTCCGCGCCGAACAGCGCGCTGCGGGCGAGCTCGCACCCGCGGTCCCGGGCGAACGATTCGAACATCGCGGTGGAAGCGGTGTTGTCCGGCGTGACCGTGGCCTCCATGTACCGGTGCCCGCGGGGTGCGAGCCGGTCGGCGAGGCGGTCGAGCATGCGGCGGGCGAGGCCCTGGCCGCGGTGGTCGCGGTCGACCGCCACCTGCCAGACGAAGAACGTGTCCGGCCGGGCCGGGCGGACGTAGCCGGTGATGAAACCGCACGGGCCGGCGCTGTCGCGCGCCACGACGGAAGTGTCCCCGAAATCGCGGCACCAAAGCGTGTAGCTGTACGGCGAGTTGACGTCCAGAACGCGTGAGTCCCGGGCGAGCCGCCACAGCCCTGGGCCATCGGAGAGGCTCGGCTCCTGGAGTTGCACTTCCGCGTTCGTCACGTCCGGGTCGGGGCGTCGGGTCGGTGATTCCAGGGGTTGCGCTGCCATGTCCAGGCAACTTAGCGAATCTCGGCCCGTGATCGCAGATAGATGTTATCTGCGAGATGTTTAGCCCTGCTGCGCACTGGGTAGGGTTAAGGGCTTTGCCGAATTCGGTGCAATTTGAATGAGTTTCGGAGCGTCGAGAATCCGCTTTTCCCGTTGATACGCAGGAGGTACTGCCGAGGGCGCCGGAGTGGCCGCCGGGACGCTTCCTGAACGTCAGCTTAATGTTCTGGTGCCGCCCGGGGAGCGCTTCCGGGTATCGGTTGTGTGAGGTAAGTCACTAGGATTCGGTGTCAACGGCATCGGTGCGGCGGGCGTCACGTCGCATCGCGCGAGGTCGTCCGGTCGCGGGCGGTCTGGGGCGGATGGGGCCACGGCGTTCACGCGCGCCTCGGGAGGCCGTATCCGCTTGCCTGCAAGGGGCGGGAGCACTGGCGTCGAGGTAAGGCGTTGGTTGCCAGCGGGTAAGAAAATGAGAATTCCGGACGGCCGGGGCCCGCCGTCGGCGCCGGACCCCGGCCACGTTACGGCCCGGACGGCGGCCCCCCTTCGGGTGCGGCCGATTCTTCGGGGCCTTTTGAGTGCCGCTTTACCGGAACACGACCGCCCGGAATCGGGTCAGCGGGTCGCGGCGAAGCGGTCGGTCGCCTCGATCAGCCGGTGCAGAATGCCCGGCTCGCTGAACGCGTGCCCCGCGTCGTCCACGATGTGGAGATCCGCCTCCGGCCACGCGCGGTGCAGATCCCACGCCGTCGCCACCGGGGTGCAGACGTCGTAGCGGCCCTGGACGATCACCGCCGGAATATGGCGGATCCTGTCCACGTCCCGGATGAGCTGCTCGTCCTCGAAGAACCCCTCGTTCATGAAGTAGTGGTTCTCGATGCGGGCGAACGCCACCGCGTAGTCCGGCTCGCCGAATCCCTCCGCCAGCTCCGCGTCCGGCCGCAGCGTGATCGTCGAGCCCTCCCAGGTCGCCCACGCCTTCGCCGCCGCGACCCGCACGTCCCGGTCCGCGGAGTTGAGCCGCTCGTGGAACGCCGAGACGAGGTCCTCCCGCTCGTCCTCGGGGATCGGCTCGACGTACTTCTCCCACAGGTCGGGGAACAGCAGCGACGCCCCCTCCTGGTAGAACCAGTACAGCTCGAACGGCCGCAGCGTGAAGATGCCGCGCAGCACCAGCTCGCTCACCCGGTCCGGGTGGGTCTGCGCGTAGGCCAGCGACAGGGCGCTGCCCCAGCTCCCGCCGAACACCAGCCAGCGGTCGATGCCGAGGTGCTCGCGCAGCCGCTCCATGTCCGCGACGAGGTTCCAGGTGGTGTTCGCCTCCAGCGACACCTCCGGGTCCTTCGCGTGCGGCAGGCTGCGCCCGCAGTTGCGCTGGTCGAACAGGACGATCCGGTAGGACTCCGGGTCGAACTGCCGGCGGTGCGCCGGACTGCACCCGGCCCCCGGCCCGCCGTGCACCATCACCGCGGGCTTGCCCTCGGGGTTCCCGCAGACCTCCCAATAGATCCGATCTCCGTCGCCGACGTCGAGCAGCCCGGATTCGTGCGGCTCGATCGGCGGATACAGGGTGCGAAGCTCCATGGGGCGCGATTGTCCCACCCGCCGCGTCCGCCGGGCGGATGTGACCCGCGGCACCGTGGCGCGGCCCGTCCCGGCCGCCATCAGGGGCCCTGCGTGCGGGAACGCCGGACGGGCGCCGAGATGGTAAACCCCAAACTGGGCAAACGCTCCGCTGGTCGGGACTAGAGTGCCTTCAGTGAGCGAAGCGAGGAGCCACGGGGCCGGCTGCGGAGCGAACGAGACGGGCACAACGACCCCCGCGAACGCGGCCGCGCGCCGCCGGGCGAGGAGACACGTGAGCGAAGTGACGAGCCGTCCGAGGAAAGCGGCGAGCAGGATGGGCGGCGCCATGCCGGTCACCGGGCTCCCGGCCGTGAGGCGAGGAGAACGGTGAGCGAGCTGAACGGATCGGGCGGCAACCGCGGCGTCCCGGACGCGGCGGCGCCCTGGCCCGCCATGGGGCGCGACCCGGGCCGCGCGCCCGAGGCCGCACCGCCGCCCGCGCTGCCGCCCGCCCAGCAGCCGATCCAGATGGCGAAGCCGGGCCAGCCCGGGCGGCACGGCCAGACCGGCGAGATGGTGCGGCCGGACGTCGAGCAGTCCGAGGCCCAGCCCTGGGACATCGTCGAGCGGCTCCGCCAGATGGCCGACCTCATCGGGGACGCGCTCGCCGCCGGGGAGCGCAAGGTCAACGAGGCGCAGACCGAGACCGCCTCGCAGATCGCGGCCGTCCAGCAGGAGAAGGAGTCGGCGCAGCGCGACGCGGCCGCCGCCTGGGGCGAGGTGCAGCGCGCCCGCGGCCAGGCCGAGCAGGCCGACCGCCGCGCCGTGGACGCCGAGCGCCGCCTCGGCGAGGCCCAGAACGAGATCGCCGCGCAGGTCGCGGCCGTCCAGCAGGAGAAGGAGTCGGCGCAGCGCGACGCGGCCGCCGCCTGGGGCGAGGTGCAGCGCGCCCGCGGCCAGGCCGAGCAGGCCGACCGCCGCGCCGTCGAGGCCGAGCGCCAGCTCGCCGACGCCGAGCGCCGCGCCGCCGAGGTCCAGAACGAGGCCGTCGCGCAGATCGCCGCGCTCCAGACCGAGAAGGAGAACGCGCAGCGCGACGCCGCCGCCGCCTGGAACCAGGCGCAGCAGGGGCGCGTCCAGGCCGACCAGGCCCGCGCCCAGGCCGACCAGGCCCGCGCGCAGATGGAGCAGGTGCAGGCCCAGGTCGAGCAGGCCGAGCGGCGCGTCGCCGAGGCCGAGGCCACCGTCCGCCAGGCGATCCAGCAGCGCGACGCCATGAGCGAGGCCCGCGACGACGCCCTGCGCGCCGTCGAGGACGCCACCGGCGGGCGCCGCTCCGCCGAGGCCGAGCGCGACCGCGTCGCCGAGCAGGCGGGCGAGCTGTCCCGCGCGCTGGAGACCGCGCACGGCGAGCTGGCGGGGCTGCGCGCCAAGATCACCGACGCCGAGATGACCGCGCAGAACCTGCAGCACGCCGTCGTCGGCGCCGGCAAGGAGGTCGACGAGTCCCGGCGCCGCGCCGAGGTCGCCGAGCGCCGCGCGCAGGAGAACGAGCGCCGCGCCCAGGACGCCGAGCGCCGCGCGCAGGACGCCGAGCGCCGCGTCCAGGAGGCCGCCGCCCGCGCCGACGCCGCCGAGGCCGAGCGCCAGCAGGCCCTCGACACGGCCACGCAGTCCCTGGAGGCCGCCAAGAAGGCCGAACGGGAACGCGACGCCAACGCCAAGTCCAGGGAGGCCGCCGAGCGGACCCGCGAGGGCGCCGTCCAGGCCCAGGCCCGCGCCGAGTCCGAGCTGACCCTCGCCCGGGGCCGCGCCGACCAGGCCGGCCGCGACCGCGACAAGGCCGTCACCGGCATGCGGCAGATGGCCGCCGAACGCGACGCCATCGCCGAGAAGCTCGCCGAACGCGACCAGTGGGTCGACCAGCTGGCCCAGGCCGTCACGGAGCAGCGCGCCCAGATCGCCGAGCTCTCCCAGGAGCGCGACGCCGCCCGCCAGGCCGCCGACCAGGCCCGCACCCTGATCGACGAACTGACCCGCCAGCTGCGCACCATCATGCCGAGCGCGGCGACGCCCCGCCTGTGAGGACAGAGCCGACGTCCTGACCCACAAGGTCAGGACGTCCGCCCCACCCCGCCCAAGCGGGCCCTCAGACCGACCGCTCTCCACCACCCGCCCACCCCGGCGACCACCTCAAGGCGAACACCGCAAAGTCCACCACCCGCCACCCCACGACGACGTCAGGGCGAGCAAGGTGAAGCCAGGGGCCGTCACCCCGCGAGGACCTCAAGGCGAGCACCGCGAAGTCCACCGACCGCCACCACACGAGGACGTCAGGGCGGGCACGGTGAATGCCAGGGGCCGTCACCACGCGAGGACCTCAAGGTGAGCATGGCGAAGTCCACCGGCCGCCACTACGCGAGGACATCAGGGTTGGTCGTCCCTAACCTGAAGTCTCAACGACCTCGGCGTCGCGATCGCGTGCGAAGCCAGGTTTCGAGCCTGCGAGAAACCTGATCGCGCAGCGAGCCCCTGGGCGAGCCGGAGCGATGCAGCGATCGCCGCTTTGGCCGTTGAAGGAGGGCCCCCGGGGCCCGACGCCGAGGTCAATGCAATAGGCACGCTATCCTGGTGGCCCGTGGACGTTGAGACTCGTCCGCCTCATCACGACCACGGGAGCGCCTTCTTGCCTTCGGCAGCCAATGGCAGGTCACGTCCTACCAAGCATCTCTTCGTCACCGGCGGTGTCGCCTCCAGCCTCGGCAAGGGTCTGACGGCGTCCAGCCTGGGTCGGCTCCTCGCGCTTCGCGGCCTCCGCGTCACCATGCAGAAGCTCGACCCCTACCTCAACGTCGATCCCGGCACGATGAACCCGTTCCAGCACGGCGAGGTGTTCGTCACCGACGACGGTGCTGAGACCGACCTCGACATCGGGCATTACGAGCGGTTCCTCGACACGGAGTTGCACGGGTCGGCGAACGTGACGACCGGCCAGGTCTACTCGAACGTGATCGCCAAGGAGCGGCGCGGGGAGTACCTCGGCGACACCGTCCAGGTGATCCCGCACATCACCAACGAGATCAAGGACCGGATCCGCGGGATGGGCGAGGACGGCGACGTCGACATCGTCATCACCGAGGTGGGCGGGACGGTCGGCGACATCGAGTCGCTGCCGTTCCTTGAGTCCGTCCGGCAGATCCGGCACGAGATCGGCCGCGAGAACTGCTTCTTCCTGCACGTGTCGCTGCTGCCGTACATCGGGCCGTCCGGGGAGTTGAAGACGAAGCCGACGCAGCACTCGGTGGCGGCGCTGCGCTCGATCGGCATCCAGCCCGACGCGATCGTGTGCCGGTCGGACCGGCCGATCACCGACGGGCTCAAGCACAAGATCAGCCTGATGTGCGACGTGGACCGGGAGGCCGTCGTGTCGGCCGTGGACGCGGCGTCCATCTACGACATCCCGAAGGTGCTGCATTCGGAGGGGCTGGACGCCTATGTGGTGCGGCGGCTCGACCTGCCGTTCCGCGACGTGGACTGGGGCGCGTGGGACGAGTTGCTCCGCCGCGTCCACAAGCCGGCCCGCGAGGTCGTGATCGCGCTGGTCGGCAAGTACATCGATCTGCCGGACGCGTACCTGTCGGTCACCGAGGCGCTGCGGCACGGCGGGTTCGGCAATGACGCCAAGGTCCACATCCGGTGGGTGAAGAGCGACGACTGCGAGACGCCGGAGGGCGCCGAGCGGGAGCTGGGCGGCGTCGACGGCGTGCTGGTCCCCGGCGGGTTCGGGGTGCGCGGCATCGAGGGCAAGCTCGGCGCCGTCCGGTATTCGCGGGAGAACCGGATCCCGCTGCTGGGCATCTGCCTGGGCCTGCAGTGCATGGTCATCGAGGCGGCGCGGACGCTCGGCGGGCTCGCCGACGCGGGCAGCGCCGAGTTCGACGCGACCACCGCCCACCCGGTCGTCGCGACGATGTCCGACCAGCTGGACGTCGTCGCGGGGGAGCGCGACATGGGCGGGACGATGCGGCTCGGCCTCTACCCGGCCGACCTCGCCGACGGATCGGTCGTGCGGGAGCTGTACGGGGAGGCGAAGGTGTCCGAGCGGCACCGGCACCGCTACGAGGTCAACAACGCCTACCGCGACCAGTTGGAGGAGGCGGGGCTGCGGTTCTCGGGGCTGTCCCCGGACGGCCGGCTCGTCGAGTACGTGGAGCTGCCCCGCGAGCGGCACCCGTTCTTCGTCGGCACCCAGGCGCACCCGGAGTTCCGGTCCCGCCCGACGCGCCCGCACCCGCTGTTCACCGGCCTGATCGCGGCCGCACTGGACTACGCCGAGCGGCGCGGGGGCGACGCGTGAGCGGGGAGCTCGGCGTCGGCGACGTCCGCGACGTGCCGGAGCGCTGGAACGTCGTGGAGTCGTCCGCGGCGTTCCAGGGCCCGGTGTTCGGGGTCCGCCGCGACCGGGTCGAGATGCCGTCCGGCGACGGCACCGAGATCGTCGGCCGCGACGTGGTCGAGCACATCGGCGCCGTCGGCGTCCTGGCCCTCGACGACCGCGACCGGGTGCTGCTGCTGCGCCAGTACCGGCATCCGGTCGGGCGGCTGCTGTGGGAGGCGCCCGCCGGCCTGCGGGACGTCGACGGGGAGCCGCTGCACAGGCTGGCCGAGCGGGAGCTGCTGGAGGAGGCCGGGTACCGCGCCGAGCGCTGGGACACGCTGGCCGACGTGTACACCTCGCCCGGCATGGCCGACGAGCGCGTCCGGATCTTCCTGGCCCGCGGCCTGACCGAGGTGCCCGCCGACCAGATCGACTTCGAGCGCGTCCACGAGGAGGCCGACATGCCGGTCGTGTGGGTGCCGCTGGACGAGGCGGTCCGCAAGGTGCTGGCGGGCGAGCTGCACAACATGATCGCCTGCATGGGCGTGCTCGCGGCCCGCGCGGCGCGCGACGGCGGTTTCCGGGACCTGCGTCCCGCGGGCGCGCCCGAGGACTGAGCCGATGCGGTCCCCCCGCGGCGGCCGGAGGGGGCATGATGGGCGGGTCTCCGCAGTCCCCGGCCGGAAGAGGTGGCGCACTGTCCGCGAGCCCGCCCCCCCGGAGCGCCGCGCAGGACGCGGGTTCCGCGCTCGACTCGGCCGTGCGCACGTATCTGGGGCATCTGGCCGTCGAGCGGGGCCTCGCCGCCAACACGCTCAGCTCCTACCGCCGCGACCTGCGCCGCTACGCCGAGGTGCAGGACGCGCGGGGCCGCACGGCGATCGGCGAGATCACCGAGGACGACGTCCGCGCGTTCCTGGCGGGGCTGCGGGAGGGCGACGCGGAGCATCCGCCGCTGTCGGCGGGCTCGGCGGCGCGGGCGCTGGTCGCGGTGCGGGGGCTGCACCGGTTCGCGCTGCGCGAGGGCCTGGCCGCCGGCGACCCCGCGCACGGCGTCAAGCCGCCGACGCCGCCGCGCCGGCTGCCGAAGGCGATCTCGCTGGACGACGTCGAGCGGCTGCTCGCCGCGACCGCCGGCGACGCGGGCACCCCGCGCGGGCTGCGCGACCGGGCGCTGCTGGAGCTGCTGTACGGGTCGGGCGCGCGGATCTCCGAGGCCGTCGGCCTGGACGTCGACGACCTCGACCTGCGGGACGGGTTCGCCCGCGTCGCCGGGAAGGGCGGCAAGGCCCGGGTGGTGCCCATCGGCGACTACGCCCGCGAGGCCGTGGACGCCTACCTGGTGCGGGCCCGGCCGCGGCTCGCCGGGGCCGGGCGCGGCGGCCCCGCGCTGTTCCTGAACGCGCGCGGCGGGCGGCTGTCGCGGCAGGGCGCGTGGATGGTGCTGCGCGCGGCCGCCGACCGGGCGCGGCTGTCGGAGGTGTCCCCGCACACCCTGCGGCACTCGTTCGCGACGCATCTGCTGGACGGGGGAGCCGACGTCCGCGTCGTCCAGGAGCTGCTCGGCCACGCCTCGGTGACGACGACGCAGGTGTACACGCTGGTGACGGTGCAGTTGCTGCGGGAGGTGTACGCGACGTCGCATCCGCGTGCGCGGAGCTGACCGGGGCGGCCGGCGCGCCGGCGGGCGGGGGCCGGCGAGCGCGTACCGGGGGACGAACCGGACGGACCGGCACATCGACAAATCGCGACGTTCGTCGCGCGTCGGCTTGAGAGACTGGGGCGGCGGCCCTAGAGTCCCCGTTCTGGATGGCATTTCCGGGCCGCCGGGGAGGGATCTTGTGACCAGCACAAAGGGTGCGGATGGAGACCTTTCCTCCGCGACCATCGAAACCGATCCGAGCCGGGCCCTCGGGCCCACTCAGCGACCCGTTCCGGTGTTCCCGGAGCCGGAGGCGCTGCCCGAGCACGGGCCCGCGCGGATCGTGGCCGTCTGCAACCAGAAGGGCGGCGTCGGCAAGACCACCACGACGATCAACCTGGGCGCGGCGCTCGCCGAGTACGGCCGCCGCATCCTGCTCGTCGACTTCGACCCGCAGGGCGCCCTGTCGGTCGGCCTCGGCAAGGGCGACCCGCGCCAGCTCGACATGACGATCCACAACATGCTGCTCGAGCGCGACACCGAGTGGGAGGACATCGTCATCGAGACGGGCGTCGACGGGATGGACCTCCTGCCGAGCAACATCGACCTGTCCGGCGCCGAGGTCCAGCTCGTCCACGAGGTCGGGCGCGAGTACATCCTGCAGGGCGCGCTGAAGTCGGCCGTCGACCACTACGACTACATCCTCATCGACTGCCAGCCGTCGCTCGGCCTGCTGACGATCAACGCGCTGGCCGCGAGCGAGGGCGTGCTGATCCCGCTGGAGTGCGAGTACTTCGCGATGCGCGGGGTCGCGCTGCTGATGGAGACCATCGAGAAGGTGCAGGGCCGGATCAACCCCGACCTGGTCATCGACGGCGTCCTCGGCACCATGTACGACTCGCGGACGCTGCACACCCGCGAGGTCCTCGGCCGGATCGTCGAGGCGTTCGGCGACAAGGTGTTCCATACCGTCATCAACCGGACGGTGCGCTTCCCGGACGCGACCGTCGCCGGGGAGCCGATCACGTTCTTCGATCCGAACTCGATGGGCGCGAACGCGTACCGGAGCCTCGCGCGCGAGGTCCTCGTCCGGTGGGCCGAGACCGAATGAGGCCGCCCGCCGGCCGCTGAGACGGGATGAGCACATGGTCCACCCCCCGCCAGTGCCCCCTGGCCCGCCGCCCGGCACCCCGCCGCGGCTCCCGCCGTCCCGCGGGCCCGGGCCGCTGGTCTTCGTGCTCGTCGCGGCGGCGGCCGTCACCGTCGTCGTGCTGATCGTGGGCGTCGTCGCGTACGCGGTGATCGGCCGCGCGGACGACCCGGCGGCGCGCGCCGCGTCCGGCCCGGTCGACCTGACCGAGCCGCTGACGTTCAAGCTGGTCGCCGAGGTGTCCGAGCACCCCTGCGCGGCCGGCGCCCTCACCGCCGGGGCCAACGCGTCCTGCTACACGTTCGGCCCGGACGAGCTGACCGTGCGCCGGCTGGAGAGGATCAAGGCCGCCGCGCCCGACCCGGCGAGCGGCGGCACCGGCTGGAGCGTCCAGATGACGCTGACCTCGGCGGACGCGTCCGGGTTCGCCGACCTGACCGGCAAGGCCGCGCAGGCGTACGCGCGACAGGAGCCGGCCGGCCGGATGGGCATGCTGGTCGGCGGGCTGCTCATCTCCGAGCCCGCGCAGGTGACGCAGCCCATCACCGGCGGCGAAGTGCAGATCAGCGGCGGCGCGGACACGTTCACCCGCGCCCACACCGAGAACCTCGTGCACCGGATGATCGGAAAGTAGCCTCCGGGCGCCGGACGGCCCGTCACCGCTCGTGATCGCCGGTGGTGCGAGCCGCGCGCCGGGCATGGGACGATGTGGCCGGTGAGCACAGCGCGGGAGGAGTCCTCCGCTACCGTGAGCGACGTGGACGAGACGTCGCCGGAGCCCGGGCGGGAGGGTGGCCAGGAGGGCGAGCAGGAACAGGGCTTCCGCGTCCACCTGGACAACTTCGAGGGCCCGTTCGACCTGCTGCTCGGCCTGATCTCCAAGCACAAGCTCGACATCACCGAGGTGTCGCTGCACAAGGTCACCGACGACTTCATCGCGCACATCCGCTCCTACGGCCGGGACTGGGACCTCGACCAGGCCAGCCACTTCCTGCTGGTCGCCGCCACCCTGCTGGACCTGAAGGCCGCGCGGCTGCTGCCGTCCGGCGAGGTCGACGACGAGGACGACCTGGCGCTGCTGGAGGCCCGCGACCTGCTGTTCGCGCGGCTCCTGCAGTACCGCGCCTACAAGGAGGTCGCGCAGGTGATCGCCGGCCGGATCGCCGACGCGGGCCGCCGCTTCCCGCGCCTCGTGCCGATGGAGCCGCGGTTCGCGAACCTGCTGCCGGAGGTGCTGCTCGGCCTCGGTCCGGACGAGTTCGCCCGGCTCGCCGCCCGGGCCCTCACGCCGAAGGCGCCGCCCGCGGTGTCGGTCGAGCACATGTACCAGCCGAAGGCGAGCGTCAAGGAGCAGGCCGCGATCGTCGTGGCGATGCTCCGCAGGCTGCGCCGCACGACGTTCCGCGTCCTCGCGGCCGACGCCGAGGGCACCTACGAGGTCGTCGCCCGGTTCCTGGCGCTGCTGGAGCTGTACCGGGAGCAGGCCGTCACGTTCGAGCAGGACGAGCCCCTCGGCGAGCTGCACGTGACCTGGACCGGCGCCGACGACGGCGACGTCCGGGTCGGCGACGACTACGAGGGCGCGCCCAAGAAGGACGACGCCCAGGAGAAGGACGAGGAAGACGATGACTGAGGAACCCGGCGCCGGGGCGCCGGAGCTTCCGGGGCCGCGCGCCTCGATCGAGGCGATCCTGCTGGTGGTGGACGAGCCGGTCACCGTGATGACGCTGGCGCAGCTGCTGGAGCGCCCCCGCGACGAGGTCGCCGGCACGCTGCGGGAGCTGGCCGCGGAATACACGGCGCAGGGCCGCGGGTTCGACCTCAGGGAGGTCGCGGGCGGCTGGCGGTTCTACACCCGGGACGTGTGCGCCCCGGTGGTGGAGCGGTTCGTCACCGACGGGCAGCAGGCGCGGCTGACGCAGGCCGCGCTGGAGACGCTCGCGGTGGTCGCCTACCGGCAGCCGGTGAGCCGGGCCCGGGTGTCGGCGATCCGCGGCGTCAACAGCGACGGCGTCATGCGGACGCTGACGCTGCGCGGCCTGATCGAGGACGCCGGGCAGGACCCGGAGTCGCAGGCGCACCTGTACCGCACGACCGGGCACTTCCTGGAGCGCCTCGGCCTGCGCGACCTCGACGAGCTGCCCGAGCTCGCCCCCTACCTGCCCGATGACCTGCCTGACGACATAGTGGATGGTTGAAGTTTCCGTGAGCGACAACGAGGGCGTACGGCTGCAGAAGGTCCTGGCCGAGGCGGGGATCGGCAGCCGCCGCCACTGCGAGGAGCTGATCGGCGAGGGCCGCGTCACCGTGGACGGCAAGAAGGTGTTCCGGTTCGGCGAGCGCGTCGACCCGGAGACCGCCGTCATCCACGTGGACGGCAAGCGGGTCGAGACCCGCTCCGAGATGCGGTACTACGCGATCAACAAGCCGCGCGGCGTGGTGTCCACGATGTCGGACGAGCGGGGCCGCAAGTCCCTCGCCGACTACGTGGAGGTGCCGGAGCGGCTGTTCCACGTCGGCCGGCTCGACACCGACACCGAGGGCCTGATCCTGCTCACCAACGACGGGGAGCTGTCGCACCGGCTCACCCACCCGTCCTACGGGGTCTACAAGACGTACCTGGCGGAGATCCACGGCCCGATCCCGCGCGACCTCGGCAAGCGGCTGAGGGCGGGGGTGACGCTGGACGACGGCCCCGCCAAGGCCGACCGGTTCCGCGTCTTCGACCAGGTCGGACGCCGTGTCCTGGTGGAGATCACCCTGCACGAGGGGCGCAAGCACATCGTCCGGCGGCTGCTGAAGGAGGTCGGGTTCCCCGTCCAGCAGCTCGCCCGCATAGAGTTCGGGCCGATCAAGCTGGGGTCGTTGCAGCCGGGCGGGATGCGGGCGCTGACCGTCCGGGAGATCGGCGAGCTGTACGCGGCCGTCGGGCTGTAGCGACATCGGACACGAGGAGGAACGACTGTGGCGGTACGCGCGGTCCGTGGGGCGACGCAGATCGACGCCGACGACCGGGACCAGATCCTGGAGGCGACGACGGAGCTCGTCTCCGCGGTGATGTCCCGCAACGAGCTGAGCACCGACGACGTGATCAGCGTCATCTTCACGGTGACGCCGGACCTGACGGCGGAGTTCCCGGCGCTGGCCGCCCGCAAGCTCGGCTTCCACGAGGTGCCGCTGCTGTGCGCGACGGAGATCGGCGTCCCGGGCGCGCTGCCGCGGGTGATCCGGCTGATGGCGCACATCGAGACGGGCCGCGCCCGCTCGGACGTCCAGCACGTCTACCTGCGCGGTGCGACCGCGCTCCGGCTGGACATCGCGCAGTAGCGGGGTTCGGGGCGCGGTAGCGGTGGATGGGGCGCAGTAGGGTGACGGGCGTGAGCGAGGACGTGGTGGCGCGGCGGATCGTCGTCGTCGGGACGGGGCTGATCGGCACGTCGATCGCCCTGGCGATGCGGGAGCGCGGCGCCGAGGTGCTGCTGACCGACCGGGACGCGGCGGCGCTGGCGCTCGCCGTGGAGCTGGGCGCCGGCGCGGCGCTGCCGGAGGGGGCGCACGAGGAGCCCGCCGACCTGGCGGTGCTCGCGGTGCCGCCGGCCGCCGTGGCCGTGACGCTGCTGGACGCGCAGAAGCGCGGCCTCGCCGTCGCCTACACCGATGTGGCGAGCGTGAAGGCGCTGCCGCTGGCGCAGGCGGCCGAGCTGGGCTGCGACCTCACGACGTTCGTGGCGGGGCATCCGCTCGCCGGGAGCGAGCGGTCGGGGCCGGGCGCCGCCCGCGCCGACCTGTTCCTCGGCCGTCCGTGGGCGCTGTGCGCGCCGCCGGAGGCGACGCCGGAGACCGTCGCGGCCGTGACGGGGCTGGCGAAGGCGTGCGGGGCGATGCCGGTCGAGGTGGACGCCGCCGAGCACGACCGGGCGGTCGCGCTCGTCTCGCACGGCCCGCACGTGGTGTCGGCCGCCGTCGCCGCCCGGCTGACCGGCGCGGACGACGTGGCGCTGGGCCTCGCCGGGCAGGGCGTCCGGGACGTGACGCGGATCGCGGCGAGCGACCCGCGGCTGTGGATCGGCATCCTGTCGGCGAACTCCGCGCCCGTCGCGGACGTCCTGGAGGCCGTCGCCACCGACCTCGCGGTGGCCGCGTCGCTGCTGCGCGACGGCAGCGAGGAGGCCGCCGCGCACGTCGCCGACCTGCTGCTGCGCGGGAACGCGGGCCGGTCCCGCATCCCCGGCAAGCACGGCGGCGACCAGCCCGCGTACACGACCGTCCAGGTGGTCATCCCGGACCGCCCCGGCGAGCTGGCGATGATCTTCCAGGCGGCGGGGATCGCGGGCGTCAACATCGAGGACGTGGCGATCGAGCACTCGCCGGGCCGCCCGCTCGGCGTGCTGGAGCTGTCGGTCGTCCCGGAGGCCGCCGACGGCCTCGCCGCCGAGCTGCGCGCCCGCGGCTGGTCGGTCCCGGGCTGACCGGGCCCGGCGGCCGTCCGCCGGGATGACGCGTCCGCGTTCGGGGACCGGTAGCCTGGTTCGTCGGGGACCGTCCCGGGGGGACGCCCGCGCCGGCGCGGCGTCGACCGCCGCCCGTCTCGTCTGCCGACCGGGGTCGGCGGGCGCTCCGCCGAAGAAGAGAGGGAGCGATCGTGCCGCTCGTCATCGCCATGGACGGACCCTCCGGTTCGGGCAAGTCCAGCGCGTCCAAGGGCGTCGCCCGCGCGCTCGGGCTGCGGTACCTCGACACGGGGGCCATGTACCGGGCGATGACGTGGTGGATGCTGGACAACGGCGTCCCGGTCGAGGACGGCGTCGCGGTGGCGGCCCGCGCGGCCGAGCCGGAGATCGCCTGCGGCACTGACCCGGACGCGCCCGCCATCACCGTGGACGGGGCGGACGTGTCCGGCCCGATCCGCGAGCGCACGGTGACGAACGCGGTCAGCGCGGTCAGCGCCGTCCCGGCGGTCCGCGCCCGGCTGGTGGAGTTGCAGCGGGAGATCATCGGGGCCGGCGGCATCGTGGTGGAGGGCCGCGACATCGGCACGGTCGTCGTGCCGGACGCGCCCGTGAAGGTGTATCTGACGGCCAGCGAAGAGGTGCGCGCGGCGCGCCGCGCGAAGGACCTGGTCGCAGACCCGGGGGCGTCGGTGACGGTCACGCGTGCCGAGCAGGCGCGGCGGGACCGGCTCGACTCCACCCGGAAGGCGTCGCCGCTGACGAGGGCGGCCGGCGCGCACGAGATCGACTCGTCCGAGCTGGGCCTGGCCGAGGTCATCGAGGCGGTCGTCCGCCTCGCCAAAGAGCACGAGTGAGCATGGTATTGAGCGATTACGAGATCGAAACGGCCGGCGCCATCGAGGACGTCGCCGACGACGCGGGGCCGGCGCCGGTCGTGGCCGTGGTCGGGCGGCCGAACGTCGGCAAGTCCACCCTGGTCAACCGGATCCTCGGCCGCCGCGAGGCCGTCGTGGAGGACGTCCCGGGCGTGACCCGCGACCGGGTCGCCTATGACGCGACCTGGAGCGGGCGGCGGTTCACCGTCGTCGACACCGGCGGCTGGCTGCCCGAATCGTCCGGCCTGGCCGCGGCGATCGCGGAGCAGGCCCGGCTGGCGGTCGAACTCGCGGACGTCGTGATGTTCGTGGTCGACGCGACCGTGGGCGCCACCGACGTCGACGAGGCCGTGGTGGAGATCCTGCGCCGGTCCGGCAAGCCGGTGGTGCTGGTCGCCAACAAGGTCGACGACATCGGCGCCGAGTCCGACGCGGCGCTGCTGTGGTCGCTCGGCATCGGCGAGCCGCACCCGGTCAGCGCGCTGCACGGGCGCGGCAGCGGCGACCTGCTCGACGCGGTGCTGGAGGCGCTGCCCGAGGAGCCGCCGGCGGAGACGTTCGACGTGGTGGGCGGGCCGCGCCGGGTGGCGCTGCTGGGCCGTCCGAACGTCGGCAAGTCGAGCCTGCTGAACAAGCTGGCGGGGGAGAACCGCGCCGTCGTCGACTCGGTGGCGGGGACGACCCGCGACCCGGTCGACGAGCTGATCGAGCTGGGCGGCAAGACCTGGCGCTTCATCGACACGGCCGGGATCCGGCGGCGGCACCGGGAGAACCAGGGCGCCGACTTCTACGCGACGCTGCGCACGCAGTCGGCGCTGGAGCGCGCCGAGGTCGCGGTCGTGCTGGTGGACGCCGACCAGCCGCTCGCCGAGCAGGACCTGCGGATCATCTCGATGGTGATCGACTCGGGCCGCGCGCTGGTGATCGCCTACAACAAGTGGGACCTGCTGGACGAGGAGCGCCGCCACTACCTGGACCGCGAGATCGACCGGCAGCTGCACAACGCGCGGTGGGCGCCGCGGGTGAACATCTCCGCGAAGACCGGCCGGCACATGGAGAAGCTGGTGCCGGGCATCGAGACGGCCCTGGACGGCTGGGGCGCCCGCGTCCCGACGTCCAAGCTGAACCAGTTCTTCGCCGACCTGGTGAACTCGCATCCGCACCCGGTGCGGGGCGGGAAGCAGCCGCGCGTGCTGTTCGCGACGCAGGCGGGGGTGCGGCCGCCGAAGTTCGTGCTGTTCACCTCCGGGTTCCTGGAGGAGGGCTACCGGCGGTTCATCGAGCGGCGGCTGCGCGAGGAGTTCGGCTTCGACGGGACGCCGCTGGACATCTCGATGAAGATCCGCGAGAAGCGCGGCAAGGGCAAGAAGTAGCGGAAATATCGTGCCGCGGCCCGTCCGGATCTTTCCCGGACGGGCCGCGGCATGTCAGGATGCACTCTACGGGCCGCGAGTAAGTCTTCCATTACTCGGGGATCTCGTGACCGGCACCGGTTGCCGTCCGCCAGACCCGGTCTGCCGGACACCAGGGCGCGTCGAGGGGTGGAACGTGAAGCTGCTGCTGCTCATCTCCGTTGCTGCCGTCTGCGTGGCGCTCAGCTTCGCCTGGCGGGAGCCGTGGATCGGCGGTGTCGGTCTGCTGATCGCCTTCGTCGCCATGTTCACCGACCGCGACGACGTGCGGACGGACGACGAGCGCAGCTACGAGACCACCAAGTCGGTCCGCAACATGCGCCACCGCAACCGCTGACGTCCGCCGCCCCTAGCGGTCGTGGCGCGTGTCTCCCGCCACGTGCTGGTCGCCCGGCCTGGGCGATGGAGCGGGCCCCGGCTGGTTCTCCCGCGCGTAGCGTCCGTGCACGATCGGCTGGGTGGCGGTCGCGCCCGCCGCCGGTCCCGGCGCGTCCGCCCTGGCCCGCTCCCGCGCGCCGATGACGGCGAAGCGGCCGAGCGCGAACGCGGCGAGGAACACGATCACGACGCCGAGCCCGGTGAACCCGGACAGCTGCTCGGCGACGGCCTTGCCTTCGCCGGTGCCGAGCGGGGCGCCGATCCCTTGCACGTCCCACAGGGTGGCGAGGAGTGGGCCGACGGCGAACCAGGCGCCGCCCAGCGCGGCCAGCCAGCCGCCGAGCATCGCGACCGCGCGGTTGGCGCTGAACAGCAGGATGAGCCCGCCCAGCACGGCCGCGGCGGCGGGGGCGATGCTCAGCTCCAGCCGGTCGGTGTTGTAGACCCAGGTGTCGTCCGGCGCGAAGCCGAAGCCGAAGTAGGGGCCGGCGAAGGGCAGCAGGCCGCCCCACAGCCCCAGCAGGATCAGCAGGACTCCGCTGAGGACGCCCCGGGTGCGTGGTGCTCTCATGGTCCCAGTCATGATCAATCCTCCTGACCGGGCGGTCTGATTCTGTTTTGATGCACCGTTTACCCGGACGCGGCCGGTCTACGCGGCCGCACGCCCCATACATGGCCAAAAAGGGAGCATTTCCATGAAAAGTGCCATCTGGGCGAACCCGGGGATGATCGCCGAGGTGTCGTTGGGTGGTCGCTGACCGCATCTGCAAGCTCAGAATCCGTATCGGCTCGCATTTCACTGAGCATCAGCATGCTGACCCTTGTATCTGCGATGGGCTAGGATTTGCCGGTGACCACGTTCAGGATCAGTGAGGCGGCGGCCCTGCTCGGCGTCAGCGCGGACACCGTCCGCCGCTGGGTGGACGGCGGGCGGCTCCCGGCGTCCCGCGACGAGCACGGCCACCGGCGCGTGCCGGGCGCCGAACTGGCCGCGTTCGTGCGCGAGCAGGCGCGCGGAGCCGGGCCGCCCGATCAGTCCGAGCGGTTCTCCTCGGCGCGCAACCGGCTGCGCGGCATCGTGACCGACGTCGTCCGGGACGGCGTGATGGCGCAGGTGGAGATCCAGGCGGGCCCGTTCCGGGTCGTGTCGCTGATGAGCCGGGAGGCCGCCGACGACCTCGGCCTCCAGGTGGGCGTGGTCGCCGAGGCGGTCGTGAAGTCGACGAACGTCGTGGTCGAGGTCGCGGAACCGGGAGCATCATGATCAAGCGCATCGCGGCGGCGGCGGTACTCCTGACCACGGCCGCGACCGGCTGCGGCGACGTCGGCGCCGCCTCGTCCGGGACGGGCGGAGGCGACGGCGGCGGCGGCAAGGCGCTGACGGTCTTCGCGGCGGCCTCGCTGACCGAGACGTTCACCGCGCTCGGGAAGACGTTCGAGGGCTCCCACCCCGGCGTGAAGGTCAGGTTCAACTTCGGCGGCAGCTCGACGCTCGCGCAGCAGATCACCCAGGGCGCCCCGGCGGACGTGTTCGCGTCCGCGAGCCCGGCCACGATGAAGACGGTGACCGATGCGGGCGACGCGTCCGGGCAGCCGCAGGTGTTCACCAAGAACCGCCTGGTCATCGCCGTCCCCAAGGACAATCCCGGCAAGGTGGCCACGGTGCGCGACCTGTCCCGGCCGGGGCTGAAGGTGATCCTGTGCGCCGTCCAGGTGCCCTGCGGGGCCGCCGCGAGGACCGCGCTCGACGCGGCCGGAACCGAGGTGGAGCCCGCGTCGCGGGAGAAGGACGTCAAGGCCGTCCTCACCAAGGTCGGCCTGGGGGAGGCGGACGCCGGGCTCGTCTACCGCACCGACGCCCAGGCCGCGGACGGCAAGGTCACGGCCATCGAGTTCGCCGAGGCGGCGAAGGCCGTCAACGACTACCCGATCGTCGAGGTCGCCAAGGCCCCGAACGGCGCGCTCGCCGGGGAGTTCATCGGACTCGTGCTCGGCGAGCGGGGCAGAGCGGTGCTGGCCCGGGCGGGCTTCGAGGCGCCGTGAGGCGGGCGGGGGAGGCCGACCGGCTGCCGGGGCGGCCGCCGTGGGTCCTCCTGGTGCCCGCGCTCGCCGGGCTGGCGTTCCTCGTGCTGCCGCTGCTCGGGCTGCTCGTCCGGGCGCCGTGGTCGACGCTCGGCACCCGGCTCGCGCAGCCGCAGGTGCTGGACGCGCTGCGCCTGTCGCTGCTCAGCGCCACCCTCGCCACCTGCCTGTGCGTGCTGCTCGGCGTCCCGCTGGCCTGGACGATGGCGCGGGTCCGGTTCCCCGGCGTCCGGCTCGTCCGGGCGCTGGTGACGGTGCCGCTCGTGCTGCCGCCGGTCGTCGGCGGCGTCGCGCTGCTGCTCGTGCTCGGGCGGCGCGGCCTGATCGGGGCCCGGCTGGACGCCGCGTTCGGGATCACCCTCCCGTTCACCACCGCCGGTGTCGTGCTGGCCGAGGCGTTCGTCGCGATGCCGTTCCTGGTGATCAGCGTGGAGGGCGCGCTGCACGCCGCCGACCTGCGCTACGAGGAGGCCGCCGCCACCCTCGGCGCCGGCCGCTGGACGATCTTCCGCCGGGTCACGCTGCCGCTCGTCGCGCCCGGCGTCGCGGCCGGCGCCGTGCTGTGCTGGGCGCGGGCGCTGGGCGAGTTCGGCGCGACGATCACCTTCGCGGGCAACTTCCCGGGCCGGACGCAGACGATGCCGCTCGCGGTCTACCTGGCGCTGGAGACCGACCCGCAGGCCGCGATCGTGCTCAGCCTCGTGCTGCTCTTCGTCTCCGTCGTCGTCCTGGCCGCCCTCCGGGACCGGTGGGTGAGCGGCGCATGAGCCGCCCGGGGCTGGACGCGCGGCTCGTCGTGCGGCGCGCCGCGTTCGACCTCGACCTGTCGCTCGCCGCCGCGCCGGGCGAGGTCGTCGCGCTGCTCGGCCCGAACGGCGCGGGCAAGAGCACCGCGCTGCGCGCGCTGGCCGGGCTCGTCGCGATGGCGGGCGGGCACGTCCGGGTGGACGGCGAGGACCTGCGCCCGCTGCCGCCCGACCGCCGCCGCATCGGCATGGTCTTCCAGGACTACCTGCTGTTCCCGCACCTCAGCGCGCTGGAGAACGTCGCGTTCGGGCCGCGCTGCCGGGGCGCCGGCCGCCGCGCCGGCCGCCGCGCCGCCGCCGAGTGGCTGGACCGGGTGGGGCTGGCGGAGTACGCGCCGGTCCGTCCGCGGGCGCTGTCGGGCGGGCAGGCGCAGCGCGTCGCGCTCGCCCGCGCGCTGGCCGTCGACCCGGGCCTGCTCCTGCTGGACGAGCCGCTCGCCGCCCTCGACGCGCACACGCGGCTGGAGATCCGGGCCGCGCTGCGCCGCCACCTCGCCGGGTTCGCGGGCGCGGCCGTGCTCGTCACCCACGACCCGCTGGACGCGATGGTGCTGGCCGACCGCATCGTGGTGATCGAGGGCGGGCGCCTCGTCCAGGAGGGGACGCCCGCGGACGTCGCCCGCCGTCCCCGCACCGACTACGTGGCGCGGCTCGTCGGGCTGAACCTGTACCGGGGCCGGGCCGAGGGCGGCGGCACCGTGGTGATCGGCGACGGCGAGGGGACCCTCGACACGGTCGACTCGCCCGAGGGTGAGGTCTTCATAGCCTTCGCTCCGTCCTCGGTGGCGCTGTACCGGTCCCGTCCGGACGGCAGCCCCCGCAACCTGTGGCGCGCCCGCGTGGCGGCGGTCGAACGGCACGGGGACCGCGTCCGGGTGCGGCTGTCCGGGCCGCCTTTCGACGCCGTCGCGGACGTGACTCCGGCCGCCGTGGCCGAGCTTCAATTGTCCGAGGGCAGCGCGGTGTGGGCGGCGGTCAAGGCCACCGAGACGCACGTTTACCCAGCTTAGGTACGTCCGCGCGGGGCGGTTGCGGGGTGGCGTCCGTCACGTCCCGCGCCGAGTGATAACAATCACAAAGAGGGCATAGGCCCACAAATACGGACGGGATTGGTCCAGACCAAATGGCAAAAACGACGGGTCTTGTTCATCATGCAAACATCCTGCGAACAGCTGAAGGAGTTGCCCGTGTCCATCCAGGTCCCCGGCCTCGACCAGGCCCCTACCGGCCACACCGAACTGATTGAGTGGGTACGCGGGATCGCCGAGCTGACCAAGCCGGACCGCGTCCAGTGGTGCGACGGCTCGGACGAGGAGTGGGAGCGGCTGACCGGCCTCCTCGTCGAGCAGGGCACCCTCACGCGGCTCGACCCGGCCAAACGGCCGAACAGCTTCCACGCCGCGTCCGACCCCACCGACGTCGCCCGTGTCGAGGACCGCACGTTCATCTGCTCCGAGAAGGAGGCGGACGCCGGTCCCACCAACAACTGGGTGGCGCCCGCCGAGATGAAGGAGACCCTGAGCGGTCTCTTCGACGGCTGCATGAAGGGCCGCACCATGTACGTGGTGCCGTTCTGCATGGGCCCGCTCGGCGGCAACATCTCCCAGCTGGGCGTCGAGATCACCGACTCCGCCTACGTCGCCGTGTCCATGAAGATCATGACGCGGATGGGCGCGGGCGCGCTGCGGCTCATCGAGGAGCGCGGCTCGTTCGTCAAGGCCGTCCACTCCGTCGGCGCCCCGCTGGAGCCCGGCCAGGCGGACGCCACGTGGCCCTGCAACTCCACCAAGTACATCACCCACTTCCCCGAGACCCGGGAGATCTGGTCGTACGGGTCCGGCTACGGCGGCAACGCCCTGCTGGGCAAGAAGTGCTACGCGCTGCGGATCGCCTCCACGATGGCCCGCGACGAGGGCTGGATGGCCGAGCACATGCTCGTCCTGAAGCTGACGCCGCCGGCCGGTGAGACCCGCTACGTCGCCGCCGCGTTCCCGTCCGCGTGCGGCAAGACCAACCTCGCCATGCTGGAGCCGACCATCCCGGGCTGGAAGGTCGAGACCATCGGCGACGACATCGCCTGGATGCGGTTCGGCGACGACGGCCGCCTCTACGCGATCAACCCGGAGGCCGGGTTCTTCGGCGTCGCGCCCGGTACCGGCGAGAGCACCAACGCCAACGCCGTGAAGACGCTGTGGGGCAACAGCATCTTCACCAACGTCGCGCTCACCGACGACGGCGACGTGTGGTGGGAGGGCCTCACCGACGAGCCGCCCGCGCACCTCACCGACTGGAAGGGCAACGACTGGACGCCGGGGTCCGAGACCCCGGCCGCCCACCCGAACGCCCGCTTCACCACCCCGGCCGGGCAGTGCCCGATCGTCGCCGACGAGTGGGAGGACCCGGCGGGCGTCCCGATCTCGGCGATCCTGTTCGGCGGCCGGCGCGCCTCCGCCGTCCCGCTGGTGACCGAGTCGTTCGACTGGCAGCAGGGCGTGTTCCTCGGCGCCAACATCGCGTCCGAGAAGACCGCCGCCGCCGAGGGCGCCGTCGGCGAGCTGCGCCGCGACCCGTTCGCGATGCTGCCGTTCTGCGGCTACAACATGGGCGACTACTTCGGCCACTGGCTCGACATCGGCAAGGCCACCGACGCCGAGAAGCTCCCGCGGATCTACTACGTCAACTGGTTCCGCAAGAACGCCGACGGCAAGTTCATCTGGCCCGGCTTCGGCGAGAACAGCCGCGTCCTGAAGTGGATCGTCGAGCGGCTGAACGGCAAGGCCGACGCCGCCAAGTCCCCGATCGGGCACCTCCCGACGCGGGAGGCGCTCGACACCGACGGCCTCACCATCGACGACGCCGACCTGGAGACGCTCCTGTCGGTCGACACCGAGGTGTGGAAGCAGGAGGCCGCGCTCGTGCCGGAGTTCTTCGAGAAGTTCGGCGACCGCACGCCGAAGGCGCTGTGGGACGAGTACCACGACCTGGTGCGCCGCCTGGAGCACTGATCGCCCGGGCCGGCCGGCCGCCGGCGTGAGCCACGGGCCGGTCGCGGACTTTGCCGAGTCCGCGACCGGCCTTTGGCCTTTCCCGTGGGACGCGGGGGCAGCATTTGGAGAAGTCCCCGTCCAGGGAGGCCCGGATGTTCGACCTGATGACCCGCCACTGGTGGGTGCTCGCGCTCCGCGGCGCGTTCGCGATCCTGTTCGGCATCGTCGCCTGGGCCTGGCCCGGCATCACCGTGTGGGCGCTGGTCCTGCTGTTCGGCGCGTACGCCCTCGCGGACGGGGTGATCGCGGTGGCGCACGCGTTCCGCGGGGCGACCGGCGCGTCGCGGGCCCTGCTCATGCTGGTCGGCATCGCCGGCATCGCGCTCGGCATCGCGGCGCTCGTGTGGCCGGGCATCACCGCGTTCGTCCTGCTGATGCTCATCGCCGCGTGGGCCGTCGCGACCGGCGTGCTGGAGATCGTCGTGGCCGTCGCCATGCACCGGGAACTGCGCGGCGAATGGGCGTACGTGCTGACCGGCGCGATCTCGGTGCTGTTCGGGATCCTGCTGTTCGCCTGGCCGGTCTCCGGCGCCATCGCGATCGTCTGGCTGATCGGGCTGCTCGCGATCCTGAGCGGCGCCGCCATGCTCGGCGCCGCGTTCCGGCTGCGCCGGCTCGGACGCCGGGCCGAACGGCACGGCCGGACGAGCCCCGCCGCCCCCTCCTAGGCCGCCCCTCCCAGGCGTCTTGGACCGCCCTCCGGAACCTCAACAACGGTTGAGGCCGCATAGGATGCGGTTCCATGACGCGGCTTGAGCACCGGGTGCACGAACTGACCGTCGGGCAACTCGCCGAGCGGAGCGGCGTGGCCGTCTCGGCGCTGCACTTCTACGAGTCCAAAGGGCTGATCAGCAGCCGCCGGACGGCCGGCAACCAGCGCCGGTTCAGCCGCGACACGCTCCGCCGGGTCTCCTTCATCAAGGTGTCGCAGCGCGTCGGGATCCCGCTCGGCGACATCCGCGACGCGCTCGCCACCCTCCCCGAGGAGCGCACCCCCACGGTCGCGGACTGGGCGCGCCTGTCCGAGACGTGGCGCGGCGACCTCGACGACCGCATCCGGCAGCTGGAGCGGCTGCGCGACGACCTCACCGACTGCATCGGCTGCGGCTGCCTGTCGATCAACAAGTGCGCTCTGGCCAACCCCTACGACCGGCTCGGCGACGAGGGCCCGGGGCCGCGCAGGCTCCTCGTCGACCGTGCGGCGCCGAGCCGGCCGGGCGGGCGGGAGGCGGCGGCCGTCGCCGCGCCTCCGGAATGCGCCGATCCCTGCACCACGGGGGGACCGGCCGGCCGCCGGCCCGGCCGCTAACCGGGCCGGCCGCCGGCCCGGTTAGCGGCGCTGCGGCGTGCGGACGTGCGGGTCGAAGCGGCGCGGCGCCGGTTCGCGCCCGGCCGGCTGGGCCGGCGCCTGACGCGCCGGCACCTGCTCGATCGGCAGCTCCACCGGCTCGTCGCCGAGCGTGAACCTGTCACCGTGGTGCAGCAGCGGGAGGCCCGGGCCGTCCAGCAGCTCGTAGCGGGCCTCCTCCGCGGTCACCCCGACCTTGATCAGGCAGCCCCGGTAGCGCATCCGGAACGTCAGCCGGCTGATCCCGCCCGGCAGCCGCGGCGCGAACCGCACCTCGCCCCGACGGGCCCGCATCCCGCCGAACCCGGCGACGAGCCCGCTCCACGCCCCCGCCATCGACGCGATGTGCAGCCCGTCGCGGGTGTTGCGGTTCAGGTCGTGCAGGTCCATCAGGGCGGTCTCGCCCAGGTAGTCGTGCGCCAGCTCCAGCTGGCCGACCTCGGCCGCGACGACCGCCTGCGTCTGCGCCGAGAGGGAGGAGTCCCGGACGGTCAGCCCCTCGTAGTAGGCGAAGTCGCGCTCCTTCTGCTCGCTGGTGAACGCCTCGCCGCACAGGTGCAGGGCGAGGACGAGGTCCGCCTGCTTGACGACCTGCTTCCGGTAGAGGTCGAAGTACGGGAAGTTCAGCAGCAGGGGGTAGTGGTCGGGCTTGGTCGTCGCGAAGTCCCAGCGGGCGTGGTTGGTGAAGCTCTCGCTCTGCGGATGGACGCCGAGCCGGTCGTCGTAGGGGATCAGCATGGCCGCCGCCGCGTCCCGCCACGACGCCGCCTCCTCGGCGTTCACCCCGAGCCGGTTCGCCACGTCCGGATGGCGCATCGCCATCTCGGCGGCCTCCTGGAGGTTCCGGCGCGCCATGAGGTTGGTGTAGACGTTGTTGTCGACGATCGCGCTGTACTCGTCCGGCCCGGTGACGCCGTCGATGCGGAACACGCCGCCCACGTCGTGGTGGCCGAGGCTCCGCCACAGCCGCGCGGTCTGCACCAGGATGTCGATGCCGATCTCCCGCTCGAACTGCTCGTCCTGCGTCGCGTCGAGATAGCGGACGACGGCGTCCGAGATGTCGGCGTTGATGTGGAACGCCGCCGTCCCGGCGGGCCAGTAGCCCGAGCATTCCTGGCCGCGGATCGTCCGCCACGGGAACGTGGCGCCGTGCAGGCCGAGCTGCCGGGCGCGCTCGCACGCCAGCGGCAGCGTCATGTGCCGCCAGGCGAGCGCGTCCGCCGCCGCGCCGGGGGACGTGTAGGTCAGCACGGGCAGGACGAACGTCTCGGTGTCCCAGAACGTGTGCCCGTCGTAGCCGGGACCCGTCAGCCCCTTCGCCGGGATCATGCGGCGTTCCGCCCGCGCGCCCGCCTGCAGCACGTGGAACAGCCCGAACCTGACCGCCTGCTGGATCTCCGCGTCGCCCTCGACCTCGACGTCCGCGCCCTCCCAGAAGTCGTCGAGGTACGCGCGCTGCTCGGCCAGCAGGCCGTCCCAGCCGGTCTGCCGCGCGCCCGCCAGCGCCCCGACCACCTGGTCGTGCAGCGCGGGCCGGGACCGCCGGCTCGACCACCCGTAGGCGATGTACTTGACGATTCGGAGCTTCTGCCCCGGCTCCAGCCGCGTCGCGACCGTCAGCCGCCCCACGTCCGGGGCGCTCTCGGTCTCCACCTGCATCGACTCGGGGCCCTCGATGTCGTGCGACATGCCGGCGCCCATCCGCAGGCCGCTGTGCCGCGTCCGGTGCAGCAGCAGCACCTTGGTGCCGTTGGCGAAGTGCTCCTCGCTGACGAGGGGGCAGTCCAGGATGGCGGAGGCGCGCGGGTCCTTGCCGCCGCCGGGCAGCGCCTCGTTGGCCACCAGCTCGGACTGGGCGACCAGCCGGACCGCGCTGTCCACCGGCTCGACCTCGTAGCAGATCGCCGCGACGGCGCGCTGCGTCAGCGACACCATCCGCACCGACGTGACCTTGATCGTCTTGTCGGCGGGGGACGTCCACTCGACGTGCCGGGTCAGCGTGCCCGCCTGCATGTCCAGGATCCGCTCGTGGTGGTGGACCCGGCCGTACCGGACGTCGAGCGGCTCATCGTCCACCAGCAGCCGGATCACCTTGCCGTTGGTGACGTTGATGACCGTCTGCCCCGACTCGGGATACCCGTAGGCGGTCTCGGCGTGCGGCAGCGGACGCTGCTCGTAGAACGAGTTCAGATACGTGCCGGGCAGCCCGTGCGGTTCGCCCTCGTCGAGGTTGGCGCGCATGCCGAGATGCCCGTTGGACAGCGCGAACACCGACTCGCTCTGCGCCAGCCGGTCCAGCCGGAGCTCGGGCTCCCGCACGCACCAGGGCTCCACGGTGAACACCGGGCGGTCCGCGGCGCTCCGCCCCTCCCGCCCCCTCACGCGTCCCCCAGCAGCTCGGACAGGTCGCCGACCACCACGTCCGCGCCGTGCTCGGCCAGTGCCTTCGCGTGGTCCCCGCCGACCCGGTCGACGCCCACCACGTACGCGAACCCGCCCGCCCGGCCCGCCTGGACGCCGGCGAGCGCGTCCTCGAACACCACCGCCTTCGCCGCCGGCACGTCCAGCTCCTGCGCGCCCGCGAGGAACATGTCCGGGGCCGGCTTGCCGGGCAGGTGGCGGTCGGCCGCGACGACGCCGTCCACCCGCGCGTCGAACAGGCCGGTGATGCCGACCGTCCGCAGCACCTGGACGGTGTTGGCGCTGGACGACACCACCGCCGTCCGCAGCCCCGCCGCCCGCGCCGCGCGGACGTAGTCGATCGAGCCGTCGAACGTCTCCACGCCCTTCTCCTCGATGAGCTTCAGCACCAGGGCGTTCTTCCGGTTGCCGAGGCCGCGGATCGTCTCGCGCTCCGGCGGGTCGTCCGGCTCGCCCTCCGGCAGGGTGATGCCGCGCGACTCCAGGAACGAGCGCGTCCCGTCCTCGCGCTTCTTGCCGTCGACGTACCGGCCGTAGTCGGCCACGGGGTCGAACTCCGTGCACGGCTCGCCCGTCCGCCGGGAACGTTCCCGCAGGTAGCCGTCGAACATCTCCTTCCACGCCGCGGCGTGGACGGACGCCGTCCGGGTCAGCACCCCGTCGAGATCGAAGAGACACGCCGCGGCCTCGTCCGGCAGTCCCAGCATCCGCACCCCCTGGAATGTCACCATCACGGTGAAGGCCAATTTTGATCGGTACGCGCGACCCGTTCCCCGGATCGAGCGCGGGCATGCCGCCCGGACGCTCGAACGAGGGGGTCACGCTCCGCGTACAACCCCTTGGCCAGGGTCGCACACGAGGAGGAGTGAGCCAATGCAGAAGGCGCGAATCGGCGTCACCGGGCTGGCGGTGATGGGTCGGAACCTGGCCCGCAACCTCGCCCGGCACGGGCATCCCGTCGCCGTCCACAACCGCACCTCCAGCCGGACCAAGGCGCTGGTCGAGGAGTTCGGCGACGAGGGGACGTTCCTGCCGGCCGAGACGCCGGAGCAGTTCGTGGCGTCCCTGGAGCGGCCCCGGCGTTTGGTCGTCATGGTGAAGGCGGGCGGGCCGACCGACGCCGTCATCGACGAGTTCGCCCCGCTGCTGGAGCCCGGCGACATGATCGTGGACGGCGGCAACGCCAACTTCGCCGACACCCGCCGCCGCGAGTCCGCGCTCCGCGAACGCGGCCTGCACTTCGTCGGCACCGGCATCTCCGGCGGCGAGGAGGGCGCGCTGCACGGCCCGAGCATCATGCCGGGCGGCTCCGCCGAGTCCTACGCCGCGCTCGGCCCGCTGCTGGAGGACATCTCCGCCAAGGTCGACGGGACGCCCTGCTGCGTCCACGTCGGCCCCGACGGCGCCGGGCACTTCGTGAAGATGGTGCACAACGGCATCGAGTACGCCGACATGCAGCTGATCGCCGAGGCCTACGACCTGCTCCGGCACGCCGCCGGCCTCGCCCCCGCCGAGATCGCCGAGGTGTTCCGCACCTGGAACACCGGCCGGCTGGAGTCCTACCTCATCGAGATCACCGCCGAGGTCCTCGCGCACACCGACGCGTCCACCGGCCGGCCGTTCGTGGACGTCGTCCTCGACCAGGCCGAGCAGAAGGGCACCGGCCGCTGGACCGTGCAGACCGCGCTCGACCTGGGCGTCCCCGTCGGCGGCATCGCCGAGGCCGTCTTCGCCCGCTCCGTCTCCGGGCACGCCGCCCTCCGCGAGGCCGCGCGGAGCCTGCCGGGCCCGTCCGGAGCCGGGGCCGGCGTCGGCCCGGGCTTCGCCGACGCGGTCGAGAAGGCCCTCTACGCGTCCAAGATCGTCGCGTACGCGCAGGGCTTCCACGAGATCCAGGCGGGCAGCGCCGAGTACGGCTGGAACATCGACCTCGGCGCGATGGCCACCATCTGGCGGGGCGGCTGCATCATCCGCGCCCGCTTCCTCGACCGCATCCGCGCCGCCTACGAGGCCGACCCTGCCACGCCCACCCTGCTGACCGACGCCCACTTCGCCGAGGCCGTGGGCGACGCCCAGGACGCCTGGCGCGACGTCGTCGGCACCGCCGCCCGCCTCGGCATCCCGGCGCCCGGCTTCTCCACGGCCCTCGCCTACTACGACTCGCTGCGCGCCGCCCGCCTGCCCGCCGCCCTCACCCAGGGCCAGCGCGACTTCTTCGGCGCCCACACCTACCGACGCGTCGACCGGGAAGGCTCCTTCCACACCCTCTGGGGCGCCGACCGAACTGAGACATCCGCATAGGGGACGCCTTGGGTCGCCCCAAGGGAAGACGACCGGAGGCGGGGGTGATTCGCAGGTGATCCATTGTGCCTAAACGTGATCTGCCGACCACCGAGAGTCCCCCGTGCGTGCCAGATTGTGGTGTCGGTCCCGACGGACACGAGACTCGAAGGAGAGATAGCATGCCCGTCATGGCGCGCAAGCCCCTCGAACAGGTCACCCTCGCTGACCTGGCCACCAAGGACGACCTCAAGGACCTCGTCACCAAGGACTACCTCGATGAGCAGCTGCTCGCGACCAAGCAGGAGCTCCGTCAGGAGCTGGGTTCGGCCGTGAACCTGATCATGGGTGAGCTGGGCAAGATGTCCGCTCGCCAGGAGGAGATGGCCGGGACCCTGGCCCGCCTGGTCGCCAGGTCCGAAGGCGTGGTGCGGTAGCAGCTCGGACGGGACCATGCCCCCGGAGTGCTTCTCCGGGGGCGTGATCGGGTCCAGGGTCGGTAGGCGATCCTTTGTCGCCCCCCTGTCTCCGCGGCTCGTTCCGTCCGGCCCTTTGTTGCCGCACAGGAGCGCCCACACCCGTGGACCGTAGGGTTGGCGGGATGCGGATTCCGGGAGACGACGAGATCCGGGCGCTGCATAAGAGGTGGGCGCCGGGGCGGGAGGCGTTCGAGCTCGTCTGGACGCACTGCGTGATCGTCTGTGAGATCGCCGAGCAGCTCATGGGGCGCGCCGGGCCCGGGGCGGGCGCGGACCTTGTGCGGGCCGGGTGCCTGCTGCATGACGTGGGGGTCTACCGGCTGTACGACGCCGACGGGAGATTCGATCACGCGCAGTACGTCCGGCACGGGGTGCTCGGGCATGAGCTGCTCGCGGACGAAGGGTTCTCCGAGGCGATCTGCCGGTTCTGCTCCTGCCACACCGGGATGGGACTGACGCGGGACGACATCGTCCGGCAGGGGCTTCCCGTGCCGCCGGGCGACTACGTGGCCGAAAGCCGCGAGGAGAGGCTCGTCATGTACGCCGACAAATTCCACAGCAAGACCAATCCGCCCACATTCGTGACCGCGGAGACCTATGCCGTCCATGTCCGGCGGTTCGGTGCGGAGAAGGCCGCGGCCTTCGAGGCGATGCGCGCGGTCTTCGGCGAGCCGGATCTCACGCCCCTGGCGGCCGAGCACGGGCACGCCCTGGTGTGACGCCGGGTGTGCGCCCGCGTGCGCCGCCAGGCGAAGAGGCCCAGGTCGCGGGCGTGATGCGCGGGAGTGCGGGCGAAATCGCACGGCCGCGCACGGGGAGGGCGAACGCACCGGTCCGATCGATCCGGACGGACGGGCGCCAGGGGGCATGCGGGCGATCGTGGAGCCGGCACCGGTGATCGGCGGAGGGCCCGATGCCGCGGCCGCCGGTATCGGCGCGGCGGCGGCCCTCGCTGGGCGGGAGCCTCGCGGTGACGCGGGCAGTGGGGGATCGGGGGCAGGATGGAGGGGTGAGTCTTATCGATGAGCTTCCCTCTGGAAACGACGCAGACGCCGATTCGCTGTTCGAGGCGTTCGAGCGGTGGGTGTCGGGGCGCGGGATCACGCTCTACCCCGCCCAGGAGGAGGCGCTCATCGAGGTGGTGTCGGGGGTGAACGTGATCCTCTCGACGCCGACCGGCTCGGGGAAGAGCCTGGTCGCGGCCGGGGCGCTGTTCGCGGCGCTCGGCAAGGACCAGGTCGGCTTCTACACCGCGCCGATCAAGGCCCTGGTGTCGGAGAAGTTCTTCGACCTGTGCGAGATGTTCGGGCGCGAGAACGTCGGGATGATGACCGGCGACGCGAGCGTGAACGCCGACGCGCCGATCGTCTGCTGTACGGCGGAGGTGCTCGCCAACATCGCGCTCAGGGACGGGGCCGACGCCGACATCGGCGTCGTGGTGATGGACGAGTTCCATTTCTACGCCGAGCCCGAGCGGGGGTGGGCGTGGCAGATCCCGCTGCTGGAGCTGCCGCACGTCCAGTTCCTGCTGATGTCGGCCACGCTGGGGGACGTCGCGTTCTTCCAGAAGGACCTGACGCGGCGGACGGGGCGGCCGACGGCGCTGGTGACGTCGGCGGAGCGGCCCGTCCCGCTGATCTACGACTACCGGGTGACGCCGCTGCACGAGACGATCGAGGAGCTGCTGGCCGAGCAGAAGGCGCCGATCTACCTGGTGCACTTCACGCAGGCGGCGGCGATCGAGCGGGCGCAGTCGCTGATGAGCGTCAACGTGTGCACCAAGGCGGAGAAGGCCCGGATCGCGGAGCTGATCGGCAACTTCCGGTTCACCACGAAGTTCGGGCGGAACCTGTCGCGGTTCGTCCGGCACGGGATCGGGGTGCACCACGCGGGGATGCTGCCCAAGTACCGGCGGCTGGTGGAGCGGCTCGCGCAGGCCGGGCTGCTCAAGGTCATCTGCGGGACGGACACCTTGGGCGTGGGCGTGAACGTCCCGATCAGGACGGTCGTCTTCACCGCGCTGAGCAAGTACGACGGGCACCGGGTCCGGCGGCTGCGGGCGCGGGAGTTCCACCAGATCGCCGGACGGGCGGGCCGCGCCGGGTTCGACACGGTCGGGTTCGTCGTGGCGCAGGCCCCCGAGCACGTCGTCGAGAACGAGAAGGCCCTCGCCAAGGCGGGCGACGACCCGAAGAAGCGCCGGAAGGTGCAGCGCAAGAAGCCGCCCGAGGGGTTCGTCGGCTGGGACGAGGAGGTCTTCGCGAAGCTCCAGGAGGCCGAGCCGGAGCTGCTCCGGTCCCGGTTCCAGGTCAGCCACGCGATGCTGCTGTCGGTGATCGCGCGGCCGGGCAACGCGTTCCAGGCGATGAAGCGGCTGCTCACCGACAACCACGAGGAGCCGGCGGCGCGCAGGCGGCACATCTCCCGGGCGATCGCCATCTACCGGTCGCTGCTGGCCGGAGGCGTCGTGGAGGTGCTGCCCGAGCCCGACGACGCCGGGCGGTACGCGCGCATCACCGTCGACCTCCAGGAGGACTTCGCGCTCAACCAGGCGCTGTCGACGTTCGCGCTCGCGGCGTTCGAGGTGCTCGACCCGGCGTCGCCGTCGTACGCGCTGGACGTCCTGTCGGTGATCGAGGCGACCCTGGAGGACCCGCGGCAGATCATCGCGGCGCAGGTCAACAAGGCGCGGGGCGAGGCCGTCCAGGAGATGAAGGCCGAGGGCATCGAGTACGAGGAGCGGATGGAGCTGCTCCAGGACGTCGACCACCCGAAGCCGCTGGAGGACGAGCTCGACGCCGCGTACGAGATCTACCGGGCCGGGCACCCGTGGGTCGGCGACCATCCGCTGGCGCCCAAGTCGGTCGTGCGCGACATGTACGAGCGGGCGATGACGTTCACCGAGTACATCGGCTACTACGAGCTGGCGCGGACGGAGGGCCTCGTCCTGCGCTACCTGTCGGGGGCGTACAAGGCGCTGCAGCAGACCGTCCCGGAGTCGATCAAGACCGATGACCTGATCGACCTGATCGAGTGGCTGGGCGAGCTGGTCCGGCAGGTCGACTCCAGCCTGCTGGACGAGTGGGAGCAGCTCGCGAACCCGTCCGACGAGGACGTGCAGGGGCCGATCGAGGAGCGCGTCACCCGGGTGACCGCGAACACGCGGGCGTTCCGGGTGCTGGTCCGCAACGCGATGTTCCGGCGGGTGGAGCTGGCCGCGCTGGAGCGGTACGGCGACCTCGGCGGGCTGGACCCCGACTTCGGCGCGGACGCGTGGGCGGACGCCATGGACGGGTACTTCGCCGAGCACGACGAGCTGCTCACCGGCCCCGACGCGCGCGGGCCGAAGCTGCTGCAGATCGAGGAGGTCCCGGAGGACGCGCTGTGGCGGGTCCGGCAGGTGTTCGACGACCCGGAGGGGCATCACGACTGGGGCGTCACCGCCGAGGTCGACCTCGCGGGCTCGGACCAGGAGGGCGAGGCCGTGATCCGGGTGACCGGCGTCTCCAGGATGTAGGAGGAACGATGGTGCAGGTCGCGGTGGCGCAGTTCGCGCCCGGGGTCGACAAGGACGAGAACCTGGCGGCGATCGGGACGCTCGCGGGCGAGGCGGCCGGGCGCGGCGCGAAGGTCGTGGTGTTCCCCGAGTTCGCGATGTTCACCGCGCCGAAGCTGGACGGCCGGTTCGTCGACTCCGCCGAGCCGCTGGACGGCCCGTTCGCGGGCGGCCTCGGCGACCTGGCCCGGCGGTACGGCGTGCACCTCGTCGCGGGCGTGAACGAGCGGCTGGACGACCCCGGCCTCATCTCCAACACGCTGATCGCCGTCGGTCCGGGCGGGGACGTCGTCGCCGAGTACCGCAAGCTCCACCTGTACGACGCGTTCGGGTACGAGGAGTCGGCGCTGGTCCGGCCCGGCGAGATCGGCGTCCCGGAGACGTTCACCGCAGGCGGGGTCAGGTTCGGCATGCAGACCTGCTACGACGTCCGGTTCCCGGAGGTGACGCGGCGGATCGTGGACGCGGGCGCCGACGTCCTGGCGCTGCCCGCCGAGTGGGTGCCGGGCCCGCTGAAGGAGGACCACTGGCGGACGCTGGTCCGCGCCCGCGCGATCGAGAACACGATCTACGTGGCGGCCGCCGACCAGTGCGCGCCGACGGGGGCGGGCAACAGCATGATCGTCGACCCGATGGGCGTGGTCGTCGCGGGTCTCGGGGACGGGCCGGGCGTCGTGTCCGGCGAGGTCTCGCCCGAGCGGGTCGCCGCCGTCCGGAAGAGGAACCCGGCGCTCCGCCTGCGCCGCTTCACGGTCGCCCAAGCCGAGTAGCCCGGCCCGCCGGGCGACCCGCGGAAATCCGCCGGTCTCGCCGCTGCGGCTTGACCTTTGAGTGAGCACCCACTCAAACTGGGGGGAGACCACCACGGCACGGGAGGCACGGCGATGGCGGAGCGGCTGTTCAGGTTCGGAGTGATGACGGCATGGGCGCGGGACGGCGCGCACTGGGCGGCGCAGGCGCGCCGCGCGGAGGAGCTGGGCTACGCGACGCTGCTGACGCCCGACACGTCCGGCACGGCGATGCCGGCGGCGTCTCTCGCCGCGGCGGCGGGCGCGACCACGACGCTGCGGGTCGGCACGTTCGTGCTGTCCGCGGCGACGCGGCCCGCGCACATGATCGCCTGGGAGGCCGCGTCGATGGCCTTCGCCACCGGCGACCGCTTCGAGCTGGGCATCGGCGCGGGCCGTCCGGGCGGCGAGGACGACGCGGCCCTCTTCGGCGTCCCCTACGGCGGGCCCGCCGAGCGGATCGCCCAGGTGGAGCGGGTGCTCGACGCGGTCGCCCGCCCGCCGGAAGGGCTGTACGCCGGGACGGGCCGCCCGCCGCGCGTCGTCGTCGCAGCGTCCCGGCCCCGGATGCTCGAACTGGCGGCGCGGCGGGCCGACACGGTCGCGTTCGGCGTCCCGCCGCTGACCGGCGACGCGGAACTCGCCGGGTACGTCGGCATCGTCCGGAAGGCGGCGGGGGAGCGGTTCGACGACCTGGAGCTGTGCACCCAGGTGCACGTGGTCGGCGACGAGGTGCCCGCGTGGCTGAGCGGCCGGATGGGCGTGGACCCGGTCGCCATGGCGGACTCCGACGCCATCGCGAAGCTGTCGGGGACGCCGCGCGAGATGGCCGACACGCTCGCCCGGCGGCGCGACGAGCTGGGCGTGTCGTACGTGTCGGTCTCGTCCGCGTTCGTCGAGGAGTTCGCGCCCGTGGTGGAGCTGCTCGCCGGACGCTGACCGGCCGGTGACCACCGCATCGTGTATCAAGCTGGCAACGGTCGCGGCGATTCTGCGTGTCCGGACAGGCACTCAGCGTGATTATCGGGAGGTGCGCCTTTCCTCCAGTCTCCCGCCCGCCGGATTCACCCGGGCCGAGCCGAGCCCGCCCGCCCGCCGGCGGGCGCTCCGCGCGGCGTGGCCGCTGGTCGCCGCCGTCGTGCTCGTCCTCGGCGCCGGCCTGATCGCGGCCGGCTAC
Organism: Actinomadura sp. GTD37; assembly: GCF_041951365.1. NCBI lineage: Bacteria > Bacillati > Actinomycetota > Actinomycetes > Streptosporangiales > Thermomonosporaceae > Actinomadura > Actinomadura sp. GTD37. The sequence goes on along the minus strand of NZ_JBGNUS010000002.1, from coordinate 352,939 downwards.
GCGGAGCTGCGGACGGCGGCCCGTACGGTGACGCCGGACGCCGCCACGCAGTCCCCGCCCGCGAAGCGGCCCGCGCCGCCCGCGGCGCCGTCCGAGCCCAGGGCCGCCGCGCCCGCCGCGCCGTCGCGCGAACCGGCTCGCCACCGCGGGCGCCCGGCCCCGAGGTCCGCGCCCCGCTCGCCGGCCGCACCGCGCCGCACCGCCGGACCGCACAGGTCGCGTCCACGCCCGGCCGTGAAGCACAAGAAGCGTGCCGCGCGTCCCGCGCCGCCGTCCTGGCTCGCCTCGGAGTGCCGCCGCCGCTTCCCGGACGACCCGCTCCGCAAGAGGTACTGCGTCGCCGCCGCCGTCCGGGGCTGGCAGGCCGCGCGCGGCTGAGCCGGCCAGGCGGCCCCAGCAGGCAACCCTGTCAGGCGGCCTCGGCCGTGAGCAGCCGCTCGACGCCGGCGCGCAGCGCCCCGACGTCCGCGCCCGCCTCCGTCGCGAGCCGCGCCGACAGGAAGTCGCCGTCGTGCAGGACGCCGAGCAGGATGTGGCCGCTGCGGATCTCCTTCTGCTTGAGCCGGAGGGCGTGCCGCAGGCTCAGCTCCAGGGCCTTCTTCGCCTTCGGCGTGAACGGGATGTGGCCCCGGCCGTAGCGGTGGAGCCTGCCCGCGGGCACGTCGAGCGCGCCTTCGCCGAAGCTCTCCTCGGTCGCCTCCCGGACGGCGTCGAGGTCGATCCCGATGCTCCGCAGCGCGTCGGAGTCGAGGACGTCCCCGCCGGACCGGTTGATCCGGGCGATCCGCGCGCGCAGGTCGTCCGCGTCCAGGCCGGCCTCGCGGAGGACGCGTGCGACGGGGTCGTCGGCGGTCAGCAGGGAGAGCAGGACGTGCTCGGTGCCGATGTGGTGGTCGTGCATGGCCCGCGCCTCCGCCTGGGCGCCCATCACGGCCTGCCGCGCTCCCTTGGTGAAACGCTCGAACATCGCCTTACTGCTCCTTCTTCTGCGTGGTTCCGGGGGAGGGCGACGCTCCGCGTCCCCCGCCCGGCTTCGTCGGGAGTGAGAGGCGGCGCCCGCCGCCGTGCTTCTTGTGGACGGCCTGCCTGCTCACGCCGAGGCAGACCGCGATCTCCTGCCAGGACCAGCCCTGGTCGCGGGCGCTGGCGACCTGCAGCGCCTCCAGCCGCTCGGCCAGCTCGCGCAGTGCCCGCACGGCCCGCAGGCCCACCGCCGGGTCGCGGCTGCTCGCCTCCCGGGCGAGCGTCACGCCATCTCCGTCGCTCATGTTGTCAATGTAAGTTGACATCGCGGCCATGTCAACCGACGTTGACGAACGTCCGTGAGTTCAGCGGACCGTCAGCAGCGTCGTGAGCAGATCGTCCAGGCTGACCAGGCCGGCGACGCCGCCGTCCGGGGCGACGGCGAGGCCGAGATGGCTGTGCCGTGACCTCAGGACGGCGACGGCCTCGCCGACCGGGGTGCCGACCGGCATCGCCGGGACCGGGTGCGCCAGCTCCCCGGCCGGCGTCGCGGCGCCCCGCGCGCGGGCCAGGTAGGCGTCGCGGACGTGCACCATCCGGGCGGCGCCCGGCCGGCCCGGCCCGCGCAGCATGAGCCGCGTGTGGCCGGTGCGGACGGCGGCGTCGACGACCTCCTGCGGGGACGCCGTCGCCGGCACCGACACGATCGCGGAGACCGGGACGACGAGGTCGGCGAGCGGGGCGCGCGGCGCGTCCAGCGCGGTGGTGAGCAGCGTCAGCTCGCCCTCCTCGATCAGCCCGAGCCGCCGCGACTCCTGCGCGATGCTGCGCAGCTGCTCCGGCGTGCGCGACACCTCGCGCGAGTCGGCGGGCCGGACGCCGGCCGCGCGCAGCAGCAGGTTCGTCGTGCCGTTCAGGGCCGCCAGCACCGGGCGGGCGCCGGTCGTGAACGCGCGGAACGGCAGGGCCAGCACCGTCGCGGACCGCTCCGGGTCGGCGATCGCCCACGACTTCGGCGCCATCTCGCCGACGACCATGTGCAGGAACGTCACCAGCGCCAGGGCCAGCACGAACGCGACCGCGTGCGCGGCCCCGCCGGGCAGCCCGGCGGAGTGGAACAGCGGGGTGAGCGCCCCCGCGAACACCGGCTCGGACACGAGGCCGAGGCCGAGCGAGCACATCGTGATGCCGAGCTGCGCGCCCGCGAGCGTCAGCGACAGCTCGTCGATCCCGGCGACGGCGGCGCCCGCCGCGCGGCCGCCGCGCGCCGCGGCCCGCTCCAGCCGCGGCCGCCGCGCCGCCACCAGCGCGAACTCGGTGGCGACGAAGAACCCGTTGCCGGCCAGCAGCGCCAGCGTGACGGGCGCGCCGAGGGCGAGGTTCACCGGTCCTCCCGGGCGGTCTCGACGGTGCGGACGCGGATCAGCTCGGGCACGTGCCGGTGGATCGTCAGGACCTCCACCACGGCCGTGCGGGGCGGCTCGTCCAGCCGGTCCGGCGGGAGGTCGACGCTGACGACGTCGCCGGGCACCGCGACGCGCCCGAGCCGTTTCAGCAGCAGGCCCGCGACGGTCTCGTAGTCGCCCTCCGGCAGCGCGATGCCGGTCTCGTGGGCGACCTCGTCCATCCGCAGGCCGGCGTCGGTCGTCCACCACTCGCCGGTCCGGATCGCGAGGTCCTCGCCCGGCTCGTTCTCGTCGGCGATCTCCCCGACCAGCTCCTCGGCGACGTCCTCCCAGGTGACGATGCCGGCGAAGCCCCCGTACTCGTCCACCACGCAGGCCATCGGCTCGGCCGCGCCCTGCAGCCGCAGCACCACGTCCGGCAGCGGCAGCGAGGACGGCAGCAGCAGCGGCGCCCTGGCGATCTCCCCGACGGCGGTGCGCGCCGCCTCGTCCGGGCCGAGCGTGATCAGCTCCTCCAGCCCGACGACGCCGACGACGTCGTCCACGCCGTCGCCGAGGACGGGGTAGCGGGTGCGCCCGCTCGCGGAGATCACGTCGCTCAGCTCGGCGGCGCGCGCGGACGCCGGCACGGTGATCACGTCCACCCGCGGCACCATGACCTCCTCGGCGTCGCGCTCGGAGAAGACCAGGGCGCGCTCCAGCAGGTCGACCTGCCCCTCGGGCAGCTGCCCGCCGGACTCGCCGATGATGTGCCCGAGCTCCTCCAGCGTCGCGCCGTGGTGCAGCTCCTCCACCGGCTCGATGCCGATCGCGCGCACGAGCCGGTTCGCGGACGCGTCGAACAGCCTGATCAGCGGCCCCGCCACCGTCAGGTAGACGAGCGTGGACGCGGCGAGCGCGCGGGCCAGCGGCTCGGCCCGCGCCAGCGCCAGGTTCTTCGGGAACAGCTCGCCCAGCACCATCTGCACCACGGTGGCCAGGACGAAGCCGAGCGCCACCGCCACGCCGCCGGCCGCCGCGTCCGGCACCCCGCTCGCGCGCAGCGCCGGGTCGAGCAGGTCGGCCAGCGCGGGCTTGGCGATGAACCCCACGACCAGCGCGGTCACCGTGATGCCGAGCTGCGCGCCGGAGAGCATGAACGACAGCCGGCCCATCACCCGCAGCGCCCGCGCGGACGCCCGGTCGCCCTCCGCCGCCCGCTGGTCGAGCGCCGGCCGGTCCGCGGTGACGAACGCGAACTCCTGCGCCACGAAGTAGCCGGTCGCGGCCGTCAGCACCAGCACGGCCAGCAGCCCGAGCGCGCCGTTCACCCAGGCCTCCCTCCGCCGCGCCGCCCGCCGGCGCCGCCGTCCACGATCTTCCCTACCCCGGCGGGACGGTGTCTCTCCCGATTCCGGGACGGTTATCGACCGCTCCGCGTGGAATGAACCCCTTGCACGAGCAGAACCCGGACGAGCAGAACCCGTGCGAGCAGGAGCCGGGCCACGAGTGCGAGGGGGCGCCGATGCCCAGACCGTTCGCGTCGTCCGCAGATCTGGGCGACAGGACGCCGACGCTGGAGATCCTGGCCGACGGGGTGTACGCGCTGACGGCCGAGGGCGACCCGAACGTGGCCGCCGTCGAGGGCGAGGACTTCCTGGTCTGCTTCGACGCGCTCGCCACGCCGGCGGCGGCCCGCGACTGGCTCACCGTGCTGCGCGCCCACACAGACAAGCCGATCCGCTACCTGGTCCTGTCGCACTACCACGCCGTCCGGACGCTCGGCGCGAGCGCGTTCGGCGCCCCGGTGGTCGTCGCGCACGACCTGACCCGCGCGCTGATCGCCGAGCGCGGCGAGCAGGACTGGGAGTCCGAACTCGGCCGGATGCCCCGGCTGTTCAAGGACCCGGACGGCGTCCCCGGGCTCACCTGGCCGTCGGTGACGTTCGCCGGGACGCTGACCATCGACCTCGGCGGCGACCGCGGCGACCTCGACCTGGCGTACTGCGGGCGCGGCCACACCGAGGGCGACATCGTGGCGTGGCTGCCCCGGCACCGCATCCTGTTCGCCGGCGACCTCGTCGAGACGCGGGCGGCGCTCTACACCGGCGACGCGTTCCACCGCGAGTGGGCGTCCGGCACGCTCGACCACGTGAACTCGTTCGGCGCCGAGATCCTCGTCGGGGGGCGCGGCGCCGTCGCGCACGGCCGGGACGCCGCCCGCGCCGCGGTCGCGCAGACCCGCGACTTCCTCACCACGATGACCGGCGAGGCGGGTCGGGTCCGGCGCGACGGCGGCACGCTCAGGGACGCGTTCACCGCCGTGCACGCGGCCCTCGCGCCCGCCTACGGCGGCTGGCCGATCTTCGAGCACTGCCTGCCGTTCGACGTGTCCCGGCTCTGGGACGAGCTGGACGGCGTCGAGCGCCCCCGGATCTGGACGGCGGAACGCGACCGGGAGGTCTGGGCGGAACTCCAGGACTGACCGGGCGGCGGCCGTGCGATGTCCGAATCTCGTGACAATCCGGACCGGGACGGGGAAGCGGGAGAGGATCGATCCCGTCCGCGGGCACCGGACCCCCGGCGACCGAGGGGAGTGGCGATGACCGGAGAAGACCGTCCCCGCCCGGTGTTCGACCCGGACCTCGGCGCCGAGGCCCGCGCGGTGCTCGCCGCGGCGCCCGAACGGCTCGTCGCGGCCTGCCGGCCGGCGCCGCCGCCCCCGCGGCTGCGCGCCGCCACGGTCGCGGGGCGGCTCGTGTGGATCCCGGCGTTCGCCGTCTTCTACGGCGTCCTGCCCGGCGGATGGCTGCGCGTCTGCTTCCTCGCCTCGCCGGACGACGACGAGCTGCTGGGCGGCGCGATGCGCTGGGGGCGGCTGCCCGTCCTCGCGATGATGCTCACCCCGGCGGTGCAGGTCGTCCTGCTGCTGCTCGGCCAGCTGGAGGCCGCCGCCGTCCTCGCGGCCGCCGGGTTCACCGGCTGGGCGGCCGGCGCGCTGCGGCACGTGCGGGAGCCGGCCGCGTCCCGCGCCGCGCGCGAGCACCACGGCTCCTACCTGCTGCCCGCCGACTTCGACGGGCCCGCCGCGCGGCTGCTCGTCCGCGCCCAGCGGGCCGTCGACGCCGTCCTCGGGTCGCGGGCGCACTGCGCCGGGCTGCTGGACGACGTCAACAACGCGGTCGTGCTGCCCCGGCAGGAGTGGGCCGTCGCGGGCGCGCTCGCCGAGCACACCCGGCTGCGCCGCGAACGCCTCGCCCAGCAGCCCGAGCGGCTCTCCCCGCGGGTCCGGGCGCTGCTGGAGCCGCAGGACCGCGCCCTGGAGCTGTCGGTCCGCTCGGTCACCGGGCGGATCGAGGCGCTGGAGGCGTACGCGCGCCGCGCCGGGGAGGCCGACGACGCCTACCACGAGTCGCGGGTCCTGCAGGGGCTGCCGGAGCAGAACGCCCGCTACCGGGACCTGCTGGCGAGCACCGCCCGGGACGAGACGGCGGGCGCGGAGATCCGCGGCATGGCCGAGGACGCCCGGCGGGCCGAGGCGGCGCTGCGCGAGCGCGTCGCCGGCGCGCTGCGCGCGGGCCTCGAACTGGCCCTGCCTCCCGCGGGCCCCGGGATCAGTCCTCGGCGAGGACGATGACGCGGTCGTCGGCGGCGAGGGTGAGCGGCGCCGCCTTGTCCGGGTTGAGCTTCACGCCGTAGCCGGGCGGCTCGTGGAACCGCGCGGTCACCCGGTAGCCGAGCGCGACCTCGCCGCGCCGCCGCGCCGACTCGATCAGCGTCGCGAAGTTCGCCTCCGCGCCCGGCACGAGGTAGTCGCAGGCGGGCTTGAGGTAGATCTCCGAGCCGGCGGGGTCGAGCAGGTCGACGAAGACGTCGTACAGGTGCCGGTTCTCGCTGAGCTGGGTCAGCATCAGGCTGATGAGCTTCTCGCTGACGACGAAGTCGTCGGCCTTGGTGACCTGCGCGATCTCTCGGTTGGCGTCGTCGTTGATTTCGCTGACGATGGCAAAAGGGTCGTTGCGGGGGGCGTGGGGGGTCGCCCCCCCACCGGGGGCAGGGTCGTTCCGGGGGGCGTGGGGGGTGTGGGGGGTCGGCTCTTCGGTTGGGGGCGGGGTGCCCAGTGCGTCCTCCATGTCGCGCAGGTGCAGGAGCGTGACGAGGGTGCGGGCGTCGGCGTGGTCGGGGTCGTGGCCGGCGTCCGACAGGACGATGACCTTCTGGAACGAGCCGACGTCGAGGGACTCCAGGGAGGGCCGCTCGGTCGGCTCCGCCCGGATGAAGTCGATCTTGAGGTTGGCGGCCGGCGGCAGCGCGCCGGTGGGGTCCTCGCGCGGTGCGGCCACGACCAGTTCCGACGCCGGGGCGAGGAACTCGTCCAGCAGCTCGATGATCTTCGGAGCGCGGTGGTTCCAGCCGAGCATGAGGGTCCGCTCGGGCACCGGGTCCCGCGCGGTGGCCGTGCTCAGCGCCTCCTCCCGGACGGCCGGGGGCGGCCCGGCGGCGAGGCGGATCAGCAGGTCGTCCTCGGCCAGGATGATGATCTCGTCGTCGGCCTGGATCACGGTGTCCATCGGCGGGTTGAGCAGCACGGTCCCGTCGCCGCGCCGCAGGCCGGCGGGGACGCCGAGGTCGTAGGCCGCCAGCGACTCGCCGAACGGCACGCCCGCGAGGGACGGCTCGGGCCGCATGTAGAACTCGTGGCCGGCGAAGTCGAGCAGCTCGGTGCAGACCTGCGACAGGCCGGACTGGCGGTGCGACTGCACGATGAGCCGGATCGCGACGTCGTCGGCGTCGATGACGTGCGCGCGGTCGCCGCCGGCGAGCCGTGCGGCGGGCAGGTTCGCCGAGTCGTGCACGGCGGCGACGACGTGCGGGCGGTGCCGGCCCCAGGTGCGGGCGCCGAGCGTCAGCAGCACCTTGATGACGCGGGTGTCGGCGTCCGCGACCTCGGGGGTGACGATGAGGATGGACCGCGCGGTGCCGGGGCTGACGAGCTCCACGTCGGCGACCTTCAGCGGGTCGCCGGTGCGGCACACGATCCGGGTGCGGCCGAGGTCGCCGACCCGGGCGCGGATCGCGTCCTCCATCTCGACCTTGTCGCGGTCGGCGAGGATGGCCACGCACGACCTGCGCTTGCTCTGGTTGGCCTCCACCAGCTCGGCGACCACGGTGAACACCTGGTCCGACCAGCCGAGCAGGACGGTGTGGCCCTGCTCGACGATCCGCGACCGGCCCTTGCGCAGCTCGCCGATCTTCGCTTCGAGCCCGGTGGTGAGCACGCCGATCAGCGCGCTGACGATGAAGATCCCGCCGACGGTGGAGACCAGCATCAGCGCCAGGAACGGGCCCGTGCCGGTGTCGTCGCCCATCGTCCCCGGGTCGAGCGTGCGCAGCAGGCTGCGCCAGATCATGCCGGTCCAGTGCCCGTTCTCCTCGCTGTCGCGGGGGGCCAGGACGACGGCCGCGCTCGCCACCACGAGCACCAGCGCCGCCGAGGCGAGGCCGAGCCAGCCGATGAGCGCGGGCGTCCCCTTCGACATCGTCCGGTCGAACCAGTACCGGACCCGCTCCCGCCGCGTCACAGGTGCCAACCGGTCCGCCCCCTCCAGCCGTTGCCGGCCGCCAGCCTATTGCGATGACTCACACTATTTCCGACATTCTCTCGCTAATAGCGATTTGCCCGATGCGCACGGAAGAGGCCGGGGTGTGAGAATTCCACCCCGGCCCCTCGGTGCCGTGCCGGAACGCCGCCGGCCGCGCGACCGCTAGTGCGCGGCCTCGTACTGCTCGATCACATTGGCGGGGATGCGGCCCCGCTCATTGACCTTGATGCCGTGGTTCTTCGCCCACTCGCGAATCTCGGCGGAGCGCTCACGGCTGCCCGCGGTGCGCGACCCGCGGCCGGCGCGGGCGGTGGTCCGGCGCGCCTTGCGGGCGCTGGCCACGAACGGCTCAAGGCCGTTGCGCAGCTTGGCGGCGTTCTTCTTGCTCAGGTCGATCTCGTAAGTGGTGCCATCGAGGGAAAAGCTGACGGTCTCGTCAGCCTCTCCACCGTCGATGTCGTCCACGAGAAGGACTTCGACCTTCTGTGCCATGCGGGGACTCCCTCTAGCTATGCGTCCGGCTTGGCGTCCGGATGTGCCTCGATGAATGCAGCATAGACCTCATCCGATATCTTGCCACGTTCGGAGACTTCGATGTCCTGACGCAATGCCCAGTCGCGGACATCGCCGTTCGTGTAGCCCTTGATCTTCGCGACGCGGGACTTGCGGCCCTTCCCCGCGGGCTTCACCTCCGCGGCGTTCTCGATGAAGGGCGCGAGCGCGTCCAGCATCTCGTTCAGCCGCTTGTAGTTGTCATCGCTCAAGTCGATCGTGAACGTCCGACCCAAGACTTCGAAGTCTCGCTTTCCGACGTCGTCGCCTTCGGAGCCGTCGATGTCGTCCACGCGAATGACCTTCTCGGCCATGTGCTCTGTGTCTTCCTTCCCCTCGCCTACGCGGCGTCCCCGACCGTAGCGGATTCCGGGGTGACCTTGGACGGGACACGGGCGGGGAGGGCGGGCGAGGGGGCGCGGATCAGCCGTCGTGGCGCTGGATCCAGGTGTGCAGGAGGAGCATCATCTCCAGCCGGATCTCCGGGTCCTCGATGTCGAAGTCGAACATCTCGTGGAGCTGCGCCAGCCGGTACCGGACGGTCTGCGGGTGCACGCACAGGACCTCGGCGGCGCCGGTGGCGTTGAAGCCGTGCTTCATGCACTCCAGCAGCGTCACGGCGAGCCGCAGGCCCTGCCGCGCCCCGGCCTCGTCCAGCGGGGCCAGCCGCCGGGACGCCACGATCGCGGCGAGCGTGCCGCCCTCGCGCAGCAGCAGGCTCGGCAGGTGCTCCTCGGCCCGGACGAGCACCCCGCCGCGCCGACCGGCCCGGCCGCCGGAGGGCGCGGGCCGCGCCGGGCGCCGCGCGGCGGCCGGCGCGAGGTCCAGCGCGCGCCGCGCCCACAGCAGGGACGTCCCGGCGTGCTCCACCGGGACCGAGGGACCGATCGCGCCCGTCCAGCCGGCGAGCGTCGCGGTGAGCTCGTCGATCCGGCCGGGGCCGTCCGGGTCGGGCATGATCAGGCAGGGCCGGCCGTGGTCCAGGCCGGTCAGCAGGGACGGCGGCAGCCCGGCCGGGCCCTCGCCGCCGCTGCCCGGCCGCGGCCGCAGCACGATCACCGCCAGCCGCCGCGGCAGCGGCCAGCCGGCCCGGGCCGACTGCTCGCGGGCGACCTCCGGCGGCACGGGCGGGTCCGACAGCAGCAGGGTCAGCAGGCGGCCGCGGCGCTGCTCGCGCTCCCCGGCCGCCTTCTCCCGGGCGCGGGCGTAGCCGTGCGCGGCGGCGGACGCCAGCGCGTCCAGGTAGGCGAAGTTCGCCTCGGCGAGCAGGCTGACCAGCGCGCGCGGGCGGCCGAGCCGCTCGGCCTCGACGGCGAGGTGCCGCCAGGCGATCCGCGACCCGACGCGCATCGCGTTCTGCAGGTGCTCCAGGCTGCGTCCCTCGACGGCCTCGCCGTAGCCGACGTCGAAGAAGACCTGGTACACCTCCTTCCACGAGGAGTCCGGGTCGGCGATCATCTGCACGAAGTGCTCCATCGCGTGGGCGACGGCGGCCTCGGCCACCCGCCAGTAGCCCGCGTCCCCCGGCCGGTCGTACTCGGGGACGTGCCGCAGCACGCCCTCGACCATCACGGCGAGCAGGGCCGGGAGGTGGGGCCGCATCCAGCGCGCCTCCTCCGCGGGCACGTCCCGCCAGGGCTCCTCGGTCAGGCCCTCCAGGACCGGTGATCCGGAGTGCGCGTTCTCGTACGTCGCGGTCACGCTGCCACCTCCCGCTCACTTTCTGCGAAAGCGCTGTTTCCGGGCGGCCTGCGCCCCGTTCGTCCCAAACCTAGGCACGCGGCGTGGTCCGCGACACTCAGCGGCCCTCACCGTGCGGGGGCAGGTTTGTCAGCCCGTTGACAAGCCCCCGGATCCGCCGCGGAACGGCTGCGCCGGACCGCAGCCAAGTTCCGGTCAAAACGCGCATGCCGCACGGTGCGGGGGGTAGCCGCCCCGACATGCCCATTCACCATTGAGGGAGCTGGACTATGGCTGACCCCGCCGACCGGGCGGACCGGAAACAGGAGCAGATGGACCTCCGGCGGGTGAGCCCTGAGGGTGCGGAGCTCACCACCGATCAGGGGATCCGGGTCGACGACACCGACAACACGCTTTCCGCGGGCGAGCGCGGCCCGTCCTTGATGGACGACTTCCATATGCGTGAGAAGATCACGCATTTCGACCACGAGCGGATTCCCGAGCGGGTCGTGCACGCGCGCGGCGCGGGCGCGTACGGCCAATTCACGCTGCACGAGTCGCTCGCGGAGTACACCACCGCCGAGTTCCTCACCGACACGTCGCTGACGACGCCGGTGTTCGTGCGGTTCTCCACCGTCGCCGGGTCGCGCGGCTCGGCCGACACCGTCCGGGACGTCCGCGGCTTCGCGACGAAGTTCTACACGCGGCAGGGGAACGTCGACCTCGTCGGCAACAACATGCCGGTGTTCTTCATCCAGGACGGCATCAAGTTCCCCGACTTCGTGCACGCGGTGAAGCCCGAGCCGATGAACGAGATCCCGCAGGCGCAGTCGGCGCACGACACGCTGTGGGACTTCGTCCAGCTCCAGCCCGAGACCATGCACATGATGATGTGGCTGATGTCGGACCGGGCGATCCCGCGCAGCTACGCGATGATGCAGGGGTTCGGCGTCCACACGTTCCGGCTGGTGAACGCGCAGGGCCGGGGGACGTTCGTGAAGTTCCACTGGAGGCCGAAGCTCGGCACCCACTCGCTCGCCTGGGACGAGACCCAGAAGATCGGCGGCAAGGACCCCGACTTCAACCGGCGCGACCTGTGGGACCGCATCGAGGCCGGCGACTTCCCCGAGTACGAGTTCGGCGTCCAGCTCGTGCCGGAGGAGGACGAGCACAGGTTCGGGTTCGACCTGCTCGACGCCACCAAGATCATTCCGGAGGAGGAGGTCCCGGTGCGGCCGGTCGGCACGCTGGTGCTGAACCGCAACCCGCAGAACTTCTTCGCCGAGACCGAGCAGGTCGCCTTCCACCTCGGCAACGTCGTGCCCGGCATCGACTTCACCAACGACCCGCTGCTGCAGGCGCGGCTGTTCTCCTACCTGGACACGCAGCTGATCCGGCTCGGCGGGCCGAACTTCCCGCAGATCCCGGTGAACCGGCCGATCGCGCCGGTGCACAACCATCACCGCGACGGCTACCACCAGATGGACGTCCACCCGGCGCAGGCCGCCTACCACAAGAACTCGCTGTCGGGCGGCTGCCCGGCGGTCGGCGGCGAGGGCTCGTTCAGCCACTACCAGGAGCGGGTGGACGGCACCAAGATCCGCAAGCGGAGCGAGAGCTTCGCCGACCACTACTCCCAGGCGACGCTGTTCTGGAACAGCATGACCGACTGGGAGAAGGAGCACATCGTCGGCGCGTTCCGGTTCGAGCTCGGCAAGTGCGACCACATGCACATCCGGGAGGCCGTCGTCGGGCACCTCAACCACGTCGACCACGACCTCGCCGTCCGGGTCGCCCAGGGCATCGGCGTGGCGCCGCCCGCGTCGCCCGCGGCCGCCAACCACGGGCGCAGCTCGCCCGCGCTGAGCCAGGCGAACACGCCCGCGGACTCGGTGCGGGGACGCAAGATCGCGATCCTGGTGGCGGACGGCGTCGACTCGGGCGCCGTCACCGCGGTCGGGGACGCGTTCACCGGGGCGGGCGCGGTCTGCGAGGTGCTCGCCGCCGAGGACGGCCACGTCCAGGCGGCCGACGGCGGCCGGGTCGAGGTCACCCGGGCCATGCCGACCGTCGCGTCCGTCCTCTACGACGCGGTCTTCGTGCCGGGCGGCGAGGAGAGCGTCCGGACGCTCGCGCAGGACGGCGACGCCGTGCACTTCGTCGCCGAGGCGTTCGTGCACTGCAAGGCGGTGGGCGCCCACGACGCCGGCATCGGGCTGCTGGAACGCGCCGGGATCACCGGGGTGCGGTTCGCCGACGGGAACACGGTGAGCGACGCCGGCGTCGTCACCGCCGAGGGGGCGTCCGGCGAGTTCCCGGCCGCGCTGGTCGACGCGGTCAAGGCGCACCGGCACTGGACGCGCGACAAGGCGCAGGTGCCGGCCTGACGGCCGGCGCCCCCGCCGGAGCCGGGGGCGGACCGGGGGACGGGGCCCGGTCCGGCGGACGCATCGCGGACCGCCGGGCCGGGCCCGCCGCATGGCCGCATTCTGCCAATTGATTGTGGGCAACCTCACAGGCCGGGATGTATCCGTGCCGAGGTGAAAGAGAATCTGAAAATAAATCTTGTGCGACTCGCGCGGTAAATCGCCGCGGAGGACGCGGCGAAACACGCCGCTATCGAACCGCATTGCGGCCGGGTGACGTGCGCGGTCGGCCCGCGCGGCGGCCCCGCCGCGCCGTGCAAGTGGACGCTGACATGCGGTTTCCGGCCCGCGGCCGCCCGGCTCCGGGCGCGTCCGGGGGACGCCCGGTTGCCTGACCGGGCAGCCCGCCGCCGCCCGGACTGCTCAGCAGTGCAGTTCAGCCGTGCGCATTTCTGTAGCAAGATGACGGCCGTCCGGTCGGCTTATCCGCCGTTACCGGGAAGGGCGTCCAGCGCCGTTTTCGGTAGGCGGAGCCGACGAGGCAGGGGTCGGTAATTGGAGGGATGGCGCATGACCGCGTCCGTTATCGAGCGATTCCGCGAGCTGGTCGTCGACGAGTCGGATTCCTGCTACTTCGACCGTCCGCTCGACCATGTGCCGGGGATGCTGCTGTTCAGCGGCCTGCTGGAGCTGGCCGCCCGCGCCGACGGGCTGCGCTCGCGCGGCCGGCGGCCGGGGCGGGTCGTCGCCGGCCTCGACTTCACCCGGTTCTGCGAGCTGGACCGCGGGACGACGCTGTCCTGCCGCCCCGTCCCCGGCCGGAACCGGGCCTGGACGGTCGCCGCGCGCCAGGCCGGCCGGGAGGTGCCCGCCCGGCTCCTCGCCGGCCTGCCGGTCACCGCCGCGACCCGCGCCGCGCTCGGCGAGGAGCTGTCGCGCTGCTGGCTGGACGCCGTGGACGGCCAGCTCCGCGACCTCGCCGCGCGCCCGGCGGCGGCCACGCCGGAGTCCGTGCTGCGCAGCTACGAGGGCAGGACCGGCGCGCCCTACGCGATGGCCGCCGCGGCGGCCGCCCGGCTGGCCGGCGCCGACCCGGGCCGGGCCGCCCGGTGGCGGGCGTTCGGGCGGGCGCTCGGCGTGCTGCGCCAGCTCGTCAACGACCGGCGCGACCTCGCGTCCGGGCGGCACGAGGACCTCGCCAACGGCACCGCGACCTACCTGCTCGTCCAGCTGCTGGCCGCGCTGCCCGCCGCGCGCCGCCGGGAGGCGCTCGCGCTGCACGCCGCCGCACGGCACTCGGCGTCCGCGCGGGCCGAGCTGACCGCGCGGATGCTCGACGACGAGATCACCGGCGCCTGCGCCGCCTCCGTCGCGCCGCTCATCGAGCGGGCGCATGCCGTTCTCGACCTCCTCGGCGGCGAACCGGGCTGCGTCCGGGAGCTGCACGCGCTGGTCGACGAGACCGCCGGCCGCATGCCCGGGTCCCGCCTGGCCGTGGCGTAGGGAGAGGACGCCGATGACCGCTCCCGCTCCCGGCGGACTCTCCGACGTCCTCGTCTCGCACGGCCCGCACGTCGCCGCCGCGATCGGCGAGGCCCTGCACGGCCACCCCGCCTACCTGCCGATCCGGCGCGCCGCCGGCCCGATGTTCGGCGGGCGCGCGGAGACGTGCGCGCGCCTCATCGCGGTCGTCCTCACCGGCGAGCCGCTGCCGGAGGACGACCTGGGGCGCTTCCGCGACCTCGGCGTCCTCGCGGCCCGGCAGGCGATCCCGCTGCCGGTGCTGTCGGAGGTGTGGGACCTCGCGCTCGCCGCCGCCGCCCGCACCTGCTGGACGGTCGCGCCCGCCGGCCGCTTCGCCGAGATGGCCGAGCTGACCGCGCACGCGGCGCGGCTCGCCATCGGCGCGCGGGAGGCGTGCATCCAGGGCTACGCGGAGGCGCCCCGCGAGGGGAGCAGGTCGCGGCCGCTGCGCCGGCTGCTCGCCGAGACCCTGATCGACGGCGCGCCCGCGGGCGTCATCGCCGAGGCGGCCGGGGTCCGGCTGGCGCCCGCCTACCTCGTGCTGCTGTGCGAGGCGCCCGCCGCGGCCTCCTGCTGGGAGCGGGCGAGCGAGCGCCTGGACCGGTGGGACGGCGTCCTGTACTCCGGCGACCTGTCCGGCCTCGTCGCGCTGCTCCCGGCGGCCGACCCGCCGCGCGCCGAGAGCCGGGCCGCCGAGTTCACCGCCTTCCTCGTCGCCCGGACGCGCGGCCCGGTGCACGCCGCCGAGGCGCTGAGCCGCGGCCTCGCCGACATCCCCGACGCGCTGGAGGAGGCGTCCCGCGTGCTGACCGTCGTCAAGGCCGTCCCGGACGCCGAGGACCGCCCCTACCGGGCGGACGAGCTGCTGGTCGAGCTGGCGATCCTGGAGCAGCCCGCGATCCGCGGCCGGCTCGCCGCCGTGCTGAAGCCGCTGGACGCCGGCACCGACCTGCGCCGGACGCTGGAGGTGCTGCTCGCCTGCAACCTCGACCGCGAGCGCGCCGCCCGGGAGCTGTGGATCCACCGCCGCACGCTGCACTACCGGCTGGACCGCATCCGGGACCTGTCCGGCGTCGACCCCAGCTCCGCGCGCGGCATCCAGCTGTTCCGCGCCGCCCTCACCTCGGCGCGGCTGACCGGACCGGAACGCGACGGCCGCCGCGCCGAGGAGACCTCGCTGCCCCCGCCGCTGAGCGCCTGAAGGAGACCGATGGACTTCCCCCTGCCGCACCGCCCGGACGTCCCGCCGGACGCGGGCCACCTGCGGCGCCTCCGCGAGCGGCCGCTCGTGCCGGTCGTGGCGGCGGGCCGCGAGGCGCTGCTCGTCACCCGGCACGCCGACGTCCGGACGGTCCTGTCCGACGCCCGGTTCAGCCGGGAGGCGTGGCACGGCGGCACCCTCTTCGCCCGGACCCGGGCGTCCCTCGCCCTGGCCGCGGCGGTGCTGTCGGCGGGGTTGCTCGTCGCCGCCGCGCGGCCGGGCTGGTGGACGGCCGTCGCGGCCGCCCCGCTCGCCGTCCCCGCCCTCGCCGCGCGGAGCTTCGCGCGGGGCCGGACGCGGTGGCCGCGCCCGGCGGCCGTCCTCTACCCGCCGCTGGCCTTCGCGAGCCACCTCGCGCTCGGTCTCGCCCGGTGACGGGCGCTCAGGCCAGTCCCATCTCCCGCCGGACGTTCTCGAACTCCACCGCCATCGCGTCGGCCAGCGCGCGGGCGCCCGACAGCGGCCGGACCATCACGCAGAACTCGTCGATGAGCCCGGTCTCGTCGTGGTGCAGGAAGTCGCAGCCGTGCACCTCGCGGTCGCCGACCCGGGCCTTGAAGACGAGCGCGTGGTCGCGGCCGTCGCTGATCTCGCGGACGTAGCGGAAGCCGGTGAACACCCGGGTGACCGCGCGCAGGATCGCGGTGACCGCGGCCCGTCCCTCGTACGGCGCGAACGCGACCGGGCTGAGGAACGTGACGTCGTCGGCCAGGAGCGCCGGGAGGGCGTCGATGTCGCCCTTCTCAATGGCCGCGCGGAACGGGTGCATCGGGGCCCACCTCCAGGCTCGGGTCATCGCCACGCCCCGTGGGGACGTGGCGAAAGCCTAGAGGAGCGGGGCCCGGCGGCGATCACCGGGCGGGCGTCGTCACACGCCGGGCTGCAGCAGCACCTTGATCGCGCCGTCCTCCTTCTTCTGGAACATCTCGTAGGCCCGCGGCGCCTTCTCCAGCGGCCAGCGGTGCGTGGCGAGGTCCATCACCCCGAGCGGGTCGGAGTCGTCGGCGACCAGCGGCATCAGCTCGTCGATCCACTTCTTGACGTGCGCCTGGCCCATCCGGAGCGCGATGCCCTTGTCGAACATCTTGAGCATCGGCAGCGGGTCCGTCATACCGCCGTACACGCCGATGACGGAGATCGTCCCGCCCCGGCGGACGGTCTCGATCGCCGTGTTCAGCGCGGCGAGGCGGTCCACCCCGACGCGCTGCATGACCGGCGCGGCCGAGTTGCCCGGCATCAGCCCGGTGAGGGTCTGCGCCAGCTTGGCGCCCGGCGAGCCGTGCGCCTCCATGCCGACCGCCTCGATCACCGAGTCGGTGCCGCGGCCGCCGGTGAGCTGGCGGACCGCGTCCGGGACGTCGTCGGCGTCGTCGGAGTCGATCACCTCGACGCCGTGCCGCCGCGCCATCTCCAGCCGCTCGGGCACGAGGTCCACCCCGATCACCCGGTGGCCGAGGTGGCGGGCGATCCGCGCGCACATCTGCCCGATCGGGCCGAGGCCGAGTACGGTGACCGTCCCGCCCTCGGGGACGTCCGCCCAGTCCACGGCCTGCCGCGCGGTCGGCAGCACGTCCGACAGGTAGACGAACCGCTCGTCCGGCGGGCCCTCCGGCACCTTGATCGGCCCGAAGTGCGCCTGCGGCACCCGCAGGTACTCGGCCTGCGCGCCGGGCACCTGCCCGTACAGCTTCGTGTAGCCGAACAGCGCCGCCCCCGAGCCGTGCTCGCGGACCTGCGTCGTCTCGCACTGCGCGTACAGCTGCAGGTCGCACATGTGGCAGTGTCCGCACGAGATGTTGAACGGGATGACCACGCGGTCGCCGGGCTTGACGTGCGCGACGTCCGGGCCGGTCTCCTCGACGACGCCCATCGGCTCGTGGCCGAGGATATCGCCCTCGCCGAGGAACGGCCCGAGCACCTCGTACAGGTGCAGGTCCGACCCGCAGATGCCGGACGAGGTCACCCTGATGATCGCGTCGTCCGGTTCCTTGATCTTCGGGTCGGGCACGGTGTCGACGCGGACGTCGCGCTTGCCGTGCCAGGTGACAGCCTTCATCGTGCTCCTCCTCGGACGCGGGACGGACGGCCTGTTCCCAGGCGGCCCTACCCCGACGCGCCGGGCGAAACGTTCGTCACGGGCAGCGGTGGGCGTGCGCCACCGCGCGGACGGCGGCGGTCCGCGTGGCCCAGAGGTGGGGCGCGGCGAGCCGGTACGCGTCCGGACCGGGCCCCGGGCGGAGCCGGTACCCGCGCGCGTCGTACGCCTCCCAGCCGGTGCGGCGCCCGCGCAGGCCGAGGGCGTGCGTCACGGTCCCGGCGGCGTGGCCCTCGTGCCGCAGATGCCAGCGGTGCGCGTCCAGGTCGGCGAGGGTGAACTGGCACAGCCGCCAGCCGGGGGCGACGCGGTGCGCGAGGTCGAGCGTCACGAGCGGCCCGCCGTCGGCGGGCCGCGGTGCTGTTCGCGTTGGTGCGGTTCGCGGTGCCGCGGAGCGGGGGCCGGGGGAGCGCGCCGCGGGCCCCCGGCCGTAGTCGCGGACGAGCCGGGTCAGCTCGCGGGCGGCGTCGGACAGGGCGCGCGCCGCCTCGGCGAGGCGCCGCTCCTGCACCTGGTCGGCGGGGGTCCGCCGGCGCGCCGCGTCGAGCCGGTCGATGGCGCGGGCGGCCTCGTCGCGGGCGGCCGCGATCCCGGCCCGCTCGCCGGAGTCCGGCCCGTCCACGCCGCGCGGGTCGCCGTTCCGCGCGTCCATGTCGTGCGACACCGGGGGAGCTCCTTCGGAAGTGCGGTCCTCCAGCGGCCTTCCCGAAGTTCCCGCCTTCTACCGCGATGCCGGGGCGTCCCGCTCGCCGGTCCGGACTGAGAACGCGAACGGAGGGTAGAGCAGGCCCATGAACGACGCCCCCCTGCGCCTCGGCGTGCTCGACATCGGCTCCAACTCGGCGCACCTGCGGGTCGCCGACCTCGACCCCGGCTTCCCGCCCGTGCCCGTCCGCTCGGTGAAGAGCGCCGTCCGGCTGGCCGAGGCCACCGACCGGCACGGCGTCATCGGGCGGCCCGCCGTCGGGCGGCTGATCGCCGCGGTGCGGGAGTCGGTGGCCGCCGCCGCGGCCCTCGACGTCGCCGAACTGGTCCCCTACGCGACGTCCGCGCTGCGCGACGCCGCCAACCGCGACGACGTCGCCGCGGAGGTCCGCGCCGCCACCGGAGTGGAACTGGGGTTCCTCACCGGCGAGCGGGAGGCGCGGCTGACGTTCCTCGCCGCCCGCGGCTGGTACGGGTGGTCGGCCGGGCCGATGCTGCTCGCCGACATCGGCGGCGGCTCCACGGAACTCGCCTACGGCGCCGGGCGGGACGCGGAGATCGCGCTGTCGCTGCCGCTCGGCGCGGGCCGCCTCACCCGGCACCACCTGCCGCCGCGCCCGCCCGTCCCGAAGCGGACCCGCAGGGCGATGCGCGCGCACGTCCGGTCGGTGCTCGGGGAGGCGTCCACCGGGATCGCGGGGCGGCCGGCGCCGGTCCGGGCCGTGGCGACGTCCAAGACCTTCGCCCAGCTCGCCCGGCTGTGCGGCGCGCCCAAGGCGAAGGCCGGCCCCTACCGGGAACGGCGCCTCCGCCGGAGCGACCTGCACGGCTGGATCCCGAAGCTGGCGAAGCTGCCGGACGAGGAGCGGGCCGGGCTGCGCGGGGTCAAGGCGTCGCGCGCCCACCAGATCCTCGCGGGCGCGATCGTGGCCGAAGGCGTGATGGACGTCCTCGGGCTCGACCGCCTCGACATCTGCCCGTGGGCGCTCCGCGAGGGCATCTTCCTGCACCGGCTGAGCGAGCTGGCGGAGGGGCGCCCGCCCGAGCTGTTCCCCGAGCAGCGTCCCAAGACCCTGCGGGGCGCGTGGCTGCGCGCCGTCACCTGACACACGGTGATCTGCGCGCCGTCGTCCGCCCGCGCCGCGGCCCGGTTTGCCGGGCGGCGCGGCGGGCAGTTCCGCGGCAGGACGGCGCCGGGCCACGGGCGCAGCGAGCTCTGGGGGGAGCACGTCATGGGACTCGCCGACACGCGGGAGATCGAGAAGCTGCTCGGGGACCTGGCGTTCCCGGCGAGCAAGGAGCGGATCGTCGAGCACGCGCACGAGAGGCGGCCGGAGGGGGAGGCGGAGCGGGCGCTGCTGGCGCTGCCGCTCGGCACCTACGACAGCGTGGCCGAGGTGGTGCGGTCCGTCCCGCTCGACCCGGACCCCGGGCGCACCCCGTCCGAGCGCGACCACCAGCGCCGGCACCACGAGAAGCCCGGTCTCGGCGAGCGCATGCGGCACACCGAGCGCTCGCCGGTCGAGGACGAACTCGACCGCGACGACGAAGTGTGACGCCCGGCCCCGGACGAGGGCGGGCGCCGGTTCCCACCGCGTTTGAACGACGCCGGCGCGGCAAGTGCCCCGTTGGGGCCGGACGCGGGAGGGAGGGCCGTAGATGACGGCCGTGCAGGGCAGGGACGACACCAGCGTCGCCGACGCGCTCGCGCGGCACCGCAAGGGCACCAGGGTCGGCCACGTCCTGGCCACCACCGACCACAAGATGGTCGGCTACCTGTACCTCTCGACGTCGTTCATGTTCTTCCTCGCGGCCGGGATCATGGCCATGCTCATGCGGGCCGAGCTCATGGAGCCGGGCAAGCAGGTGATGGGCAACCACGCCTACAACGAGCTGTTCACCATGCACGGCACGATCATGATGCTGCTGTTCGCGACCCCCACGTTCCTCGGGTTCGCCAACGTGATCGTCCCGCTCCAGATCGGCGCCCCGGACGTGGCGTTCCCCCGGATGAACGCGCTCACCTACTACCTGTTCCTGTTCGGCGGGCTCATGGTGCTCGGGGCGTTCCTGATGCCGGGCGGCGCCGCCGCCTACGGGTGGTTCGCCTACGCCCCGCTGACGTCGCAGACGTTCTCGCCGGGCCTCGGACCCGACATGTGGATCATGGGGCTGATCCTCTCCGGCTTCGGGACGATCCTGACCGCGGTGAACATCACCACCACGATCATCGCGATGCGCGCCCCCGGCATGGTGATGTTCCGGATGCCGATCTTCACCTGGAACGCGCTGCTGACCAGCCTGATGGTGCTCCTCGCGTTCCCCGTGCTGACCGCCGCGCTGTTCGCGCTGGAGGCCGACCGCAAGCTCGGCGCGCACATCTACGACGCCTCGCACCACGGCGCGCTGATCTGGCAGCACCTGTTCTGGTTCTTCGGCCATCCCGAGGTCTACATCGTCGCGCTGCCGTTCTTCGGCATCGTCACCGAGATCATCCCGGTGTTCGCCCGCAAGCCGCTGTTCGGCTACCTCGGCATGGTGGCGGCCACCATCTCGATCACCGGGCTGTCGATGACGGTCTGGGCGCACCACATGTTCGCCACCGGCGGCGTCCTGCTGCCGTTCTTCTCCATCACCTCGTTCATGATCGCCGTCCCGACGGGCATCAAGTTCTTCAACTGGGTCGGCACGCTGTGGAAGGGGCAGCTGACGTTCGAGACCCCGATGCTGTTCGCGCTCGGGTTCCTCGTCACGTTCCTGTTCGGCGGGCTGACCGGGGTGATCCTCGCCTCGCCCGCCCTCGACTTCCACCTCACCGACTCGTTCTTCGTCGTCGGCCACCTGCACTACGTCCTCTTCGGCACCATCATCTTCGCCACGTTCGGCGGCTTCTACTTCTGGTGGCCGAAGATGACGGGCCGGATGCTCCACGAGGGCTGGGGCAAGGTCCACTTCTGGTCGCTGTTCGTCGGGTTCCACCTGACGTTCCTCGTCCAGCACTGGCTCGGCGCCGAGGGCATGCCGCGCCGCTACGCCGACTACCCCGACCAGTTCGCCACGCTGAACTTCATCTCGTCCATCGGCGCGTTCATCCTCGGCGCCTCGACGTTCGCGTTCCTGTGGAACGTCCTGCGGACCTGGCGGCGCGGTGAGAAGGTCGAGGTGGACGACCCGTGGGGCGCCGGCGGCTCGCTGGAGTGGGCGACGTCCTGCCCGCCGCCCCGGCACAACTTCACGTCCATGCCCCGGATCCGTTCCGTGCGTCCCGCGTTCGACCTGCACCACCCGCCGCTGGAGCCGCCGCAGGAGGCCGAGCCGGCGCTGCCGCCGCCCAGGGAGTCCTGAGCCCCCCGTCAGCCGTCCCCGCCGTCCCCGCCGTTCTCGGCCGGGCCCCGCTTCAGGTCGCCCTGGCCGCCGCCGTACGACTCGGACTGGTAGTCCAGGTAGAAGCGGTTGGCGCGGGTCCGCACCTGCGTGCGGGCGCGGTCCGGGGTCGGCAGCGGGATGAGGTGGTCCGGGTAGGGGGCGACCAGCTCGTCCGGCCGCCGGGTCCGCAGGACGGCCTCCCTGTCCTCGGACGGCTGCTCGTGCCGCTCCGCGAAGCCTCCGGCCGGGCTCAGCGAGATCAGGCCGCTCTCCACGCCCTCCTCGCGGATCCGGAGGTCGCGGCGCTGCAGGCTCAGGCAGACGCGCCGGGCGATGACGAACGCCGCGACCGGCCCGACGAAGAACCCGACGCGGAACAGCCAGGTCGTCCAGAAGAGCGGGATCTTGAAGGTGTCGGAGAGGATGTCGTTGCCGCCCGCCGCCAGCAGGTCGATGTACCAGACGACGGCCGCGGCGCCGATGGCGGTCCTGGTCGGGGCGTTGCGCGGCCGGTCCAGCAGGTGGTGGACGCGCTCGTCCCCCGTGGCCCAGCGCTCCGCGAACGGGTACAGCCCGATGAGCGTGAAGAAGACGCCGGGCAGGACGACGGCGGGCAGCAGCACGTTCCACGAGACCGTGTGCCCGCCGACGGTCGTCGACAGCGGCCCCATGATGCGCAGCGAGCCCTCGAGGAAGCCGACGTACCAGTCGGGCTGCGAACCGGACGAGATCTGGTCCGGCGCGAACGGCCCGTAGAGCCAGACCGGGTTGATCTGGAACAACGTCGCCATCAGGGCCAGGACGCCGAACGTGAACAGGAAGTACGCGGCGCTCTGCGTGGCGAAGTGCGGGAACGTCTTCTCGCCGTTCACCGACATCTCCCGCCGGCCCTTGCCCGGCCAGGTGGTGTGGGTCTGGTGCCACAGGATCATCAGGTGCGCGGTGACGAGCGCGATCAGGATCCCGGGGACGAGCAGGATGTGCACGGTGAACAGCCGCGGGATGAAGTCCTCGCTCGCCGGGAACTCGCCGCCGAAGGCCCACATGCTCACGTACGTCCCGACGACCGGGATCGACAGCATGATGCCCTGGGCGATCCGCAGGCCCGTGCCGGACAGCAGGTCGTCCGGGAGCGAGTAGCCGGCGAACCCCTCGGCGAGCGCCAGCACGAACATCGTCACGCCGATCACCCAGTTGATCTCGCGCGGCTTGCGGAACGCCCCGGTGAAGAAGATCCGCATCAGGTGGACGACGATCGCCGCGAGGAAGACGTTCGCCGCCCAGTGGTGGATCTGCCGCATCAGCAGCCCGCCCCGGACGTCGAAGGTGATGTCGAGGGTGGAGGAGTACGCCTCGCTCATCCGCACGCCCTTCAGCGGCGCGTACGAGCCGTCGTAGACGAGCGTCGTGCCGCTCGGCTTGAAGAACAGCGTGAGGAAGACGCCCGTGACGACCAGGATGACGAACGAGTAGAGCGCGATCTCGCCGAGCAGGAACGACCAGTGCTTGGGGAACGCCTTCTTGATGTTCCGGTCCAGGAACGACGTGGCGCCGAGCCGGTCGTTCACCCCTTCGACGAGGCTCCCCAGCCGCTGCGGCCCCGACCGTCCCTTCCGTCCCGCCATCGCGCTTCTCCCCAGGCCGAGCACCGCTCTCCGCTGGGCGGGTACCCGGGCCCGATCACCGCAAACGCCGCCGCGCGGGCACCTGCGGCGCCCGCGCGGCGGCGGTCTCCGGCACTCAGGACGCGGCCGCGTAGAGCACCTCGCGCAGGCCGGGCAGCGCCTCGCGGTCGGCGCGCCAGACCAGCCGCAGGCTGAGGTCCGGGACGTCGAGCGGGAGCCGGGCGAGGGCCCCGGAGTCGAGCCGGTCCCGGACGGCGAACGCGGGGACGAGCGCGACGCCGAGCCCCCGCTGCGCCCAGGAGCTCATCACCGTCACGCTCCCCGCCCGGACGCGCTCCACCGTGTCGCCGAGCAGCCGCTCGCCCGCCAGCCAGAACGAGCAGGCCGGGACGTTCACCAGCAGCCGCTCGCCGCCCAGGTCGGCGGCGGTGACGCGGGGCGCCCCGGCGAGCGGGTGGTCCGGCGCGGCGATCAGCGCGAGCGGCACGGGCTCCAGGTCGAGGAAGTCCAGCGGCGCGGCGGGCGCCGCGAAGCCGAGCCCGCCCACGCCGCCGCCGGAGTCCAGCAGCAGCGCGGCCTCCAGATCCCCCGCGGCGACGGCGCCGAGGAGCTGGTCGCGGGCCGCGTCCGTCCGGACGTCCACCCGCAGCCCCGGCCGGCGCGCGGCGAGCCGGGCGAGGACGCCGGGGACGTGCGTCGCGGCGATCGACTCCAGCGCGCCCAGCCGGAGCACCGGCCGCTCCCCGGCCACGTCGCGGCGGGCCTGCTCGGCCTGCCGCAGCAGCCGGCCGGCCCACTCCCGCATCCGCTCGCCCGCCGGGGTGAGCCGCATCCCCTTCGGGCCGCGGTCGAACAGCGCCACGCCCAGCGACGCCTCCAGCGACCGGATCTGCTCCGACACCGACGACGGCGCGAGGCCGAGCGCGCCGGCGGCGTCGGTGACGGTCCGGTGGGCGACGACGGCCTCGAACGTCCGCAGCTGGCGCAGTTCCATGCGGGTGGCAACCCGCGCGCGCCGTTCGGATATTCCGAACGGCCCGTGCGGCGCCGCCGGTGGAGCCCGCCGTCCCGGGTTCGCAGACTGGACGGCCATGAGCGCAGTCCTCTCCCCAACGCCGGTGGGAACCGCCGCGAGGCGGCGTCCCGCCCTGCTGGGCATCTCCCTCGGCTACTTCATGGTCCTGCTCGACACGACCGTCCTGTCGGTGGCCGAACCCGACCTGGCCCGCTCCCTGCACGGGACCGTCGCCCAGCTCCAGTGGGCCGTCACCGGGTACACGGTCGTGTTCGGCGCGCTGCTGCTGTCGGCGGGCGCGGTCGCCGACCGGTACGGCGCGCACCGCGTGTTCCGCGCCGGCATCGCCGTCTTCGGCGCCGGGTCGCTGCTCAGCGCCGCCGCGCCGGACCTGTGGACGCTCGTCGCGCTCCGCGCGGTGCTCGGCGCCGCCGCCGCGGCCTGCGTGCCCGCCTCCATGGCGCTGATCGCCCGGCTCTACCCGGCGCCCGCCGAACGCGCCCGCGCCGTCGCGGCCTGGGCGGCGACGAGCGGCACGGCGCTCGCGGCCGGGCCGGTCGCGGGCGGCGCGCTGGTCGGCCTCGCCGGCTGGCGCGCCATCTTCCTGATCAACGTGCCGCTCGCCGCCGCCGTCCTCGTCCTCGTGGGCGGGCGCCGGATGCGGTGCCCGTCCGGCTCCCGCCTCATCGACTGGCCGGCGCAGCTCCTCGCGTGCGCGGCGCTCGGCCTGCTGACCGACGCGCTCATCGCGGTCGGCTCCGGGGCGGGCGTCCACGCGTCCTGCTCGGCGGCCGGTGCGGGCGCGGCCGGCGCGCTGTTCGCACTGCGGGAGCGGCGCAGCGCGGCGCCGGTCCTGACGCCGGCCGTCCTGCGGGCGCCGGGGATGGGCTCCGCGCTGCTGGCCGGTGCGGCCGTGAACTTCGTGCTGACGGGCGTGCTGTTCGTGCTGCCGCTGGTGTTCCAGGGGAGCCTCGGGCTGACGCCGCTGCGGACCGGGCTCGCGTTCCTGCCGATGACGCTGCCGTGCGCGGTCAACCCGCTGCTCACCGGCCGGATCGTCGCGCGCGGCGGGCCGCGCCGCCCCGTCCTCGCCGGGCTGGCCCTGCTGACCGCCGGGGGAGTGCTGACCGGCCTGGTCCTGCTGTACGGCGCCGGCTATCCGCCGCTGGTCGCGGGACTGCTCTGCACCGGCTTCGGCGTCTCGTTCGCGCTGCCCGCGCTCGCGACCCTGGTGGTGACCGCGGCTCCGCACGGGACGGCCGGCGCGGCGGGCGGCCTGCTCAACGCCGCCCGGCAGTTCGGCGCCACGCTCGGCGTCGCCGTCATGGGCGCGTTCGCGTCCGCCGGTTCCGGCGGGGACCCGGCCGTCGCCCTGTTCATCGCGGCGGGGGTCTGCGCCGCGGTCTGCGCCGCCGTCCTGCGGGTCAGGCCACGCGCGTATCCCCGGCGGAGTTGAGGCGGTGCCGGACGATCTGGATGTCGGCGCGCAGGCGGTCGGCGGCCAGCGGGTCCGGCTCCAGGCCGCCGAGGCCGTCCTCGATCAGTTCGAGCTGGTCGGCGCGGAGCCGCGCGAGCAGCCGGCGCGGCTCCCCGGCCGGCACGTCCCACCGCTCCTTCTTGCGCCACTTGCGGAACGCGAGCACGTGCCCCTCGCCCGGCACGAGGACGCCCTTCGCGGTCTCCGCGTGCACCGTCCGGCGGAAGTGCGACAGGTAGCGGCGCCGCGCGAGCCGGTAGGCGAGGACCGCCGCGAGCAGGATCGGCGCGCCCTTCACCGGCAGCATCAGCACCCCGGACAGGACCGGCGCGTCCCACCACGAGTGCAGCGCCATCGCCAGCAGGAGCGCCCCGGCCGCCACGGCCAGGCTCGTCCGGGACGCCCGGCCGAGCAGGCAGCCGAGCCCCGCGCCGCCGACCGCCGTCATCGCCCAGTGGCTCCACCAGGCCCCGCCGACCACTCGGCTGCCGAAGGAGAAGAACGCCGCGTTGGCGTCCTGCGTGGCGCCCGTCAGCACGATCGTGTTCAGGACGTACAGGAAGTTCTCCGCGAACTGGAAGCCCAGCCCCGCGAGCGCGCCGTAGCCCCAGCCGTCCAGCGGGCCGCGGACCGCGGTCGGCGCCATCAGCGCCAGGAGCGCGACGCCGAGCAGCTTCAGGATCTCCTCGTCGACCGGCGCGGCGATCGACGCGCCCCACACCGAGCTGAACGCCGGGCCCGCCGTCTTGCCGAGGATCGCCTGGAACGCCGAGTTCGCGGGCAGCGCCA
Organism: Actinomadura sp. GTD37; assembly: GCF_041951365.1. Taxonomy (NCBI): domain Bacteria; kingdom Bacillati; phylum Actinomycetota; class Actinomycetes; order Streptosporangiales; family Thermomonosporaceae; genus Actinomadura; species Actinomadura sp. GTD37. The sequence continues at coordinate 326,533 of NZ_JBGNUS010000002.1, read as the reverse complement.
GGCCGAACGCGGCGAGCCCGCCCCACGCGACCGCGATCAGCGCGTAGCCGAGCGGACGCGGCCGGACCGGGTGCAGCCGCCGCAGCACCCAGACGCCCACGAGCAGCGTCGGCGTCAGCAGCGCGAACCCGATGATCGCGCCGGCCGGGAACGCCGCGACCCCCGCGCCGATCCCGCGGAAGGCGATCCAGACGCCCAGCAGGCACGCGGCCGCCCACAGCCAGAACGCCGGCCGCCGCGTCATGACGGCGCCGAGATCGTGATGGTCCGCACCATGGCCTCGACCTCCGCGGCCAGCCTCCGGTAGGCGCCCGGCGGGCCCGACGCGGTCACGGTCGCGCCGAGCGTCCGCGTCGCGAACACGGTGGCCACGCCGGCGCGCTCCCGCCCGGCGAGCCGCCCGGTCAGCCCGGTCAGCCCGTGCGCGGTCGTGATCGGGACGGGCTGCGCGTGCAGCCGCGAACGCCCGCCGACGGCGACGATCCGGCCGAGGCCGTCCCACAGGTCGCGGGCGTCCACCGGCGCCAGCGGCACGACGATGCTCACCGAGAAGCCGACCTCGGCGTTGGACAGTTCGATGTTGCTGGCCAGCGACGTGCGCGCCCGGTCGAGGGACCAGCCCCGGGACGGGACCGCGAACGCCACCGGCCGGACGCCGTCGCGCCGCGTCCCCACCGACAGGACCGTCCCCGCCATGAGGGGCTTCGCGCCGCTGCCGAGGGCCGTGTCGATCAGGGGGAGCCCGGCGCCGAGGACGAACAGCACGAGGGCCACGAGCCCCGTGCCCCACCATCTCACCCGCGCCACGTGACCCCCCGATGACGTGCGCTGCGGAAATGCCCCTTGACAACCGCCCTAAACAGGCTCGGGGCGCGCGGGCCGCCAGTGAGCGGGCCGTTCGACCGCCGCGGGCAACCGCGTGGCGGCGTCGCCGCGGGCCGAGTTCGCCTGCGCGCGGGTGAGGAAGAGGCAGCCGGTGAGGTCGGCGCCGCGCAGGTCGGCGTCCCGCAGGTCCGCCCCGATCAGATCGGCCGAGCGGAGGTCGGCGCCGCGCAGGTCGGCCGCGATCAGGTACGCGCCGCGCAGGCAGGCGCCGCGCAGGTCGGCGCCCTTCAGCTTCGCCCCGATGAGGTCGGCGCCCCGCCGGTCCTCCCGGCGGCCCGGGACGCCGGCCCTGGCCAGCTCGCCGGCGCGCAGGAGCAGCACGTCCACCTTCTCGCGGACTGCCCGGACGTCCACCTCCGCGAGTTCGCCGGGGCCGCCCCGGGTCAGGCGGCCGACGTCGTCGGCGGCCCGCCGCAGCTCGCCGCGCACCGGCCCGGCGGCAGGCAGCTCGACCGCCTCCTCCAGGTACCAGAGCAGTTCGTGGAGCCGCCGCATGACGGAGAACGCCTGGAACATCCCGTGCGCGACGTCCGGGCCGTCGCGCCAGTCGCGGCCGGCGAAGGTCTCCCGCGTCACCTTCTGACCGGCGCCGAAGCAGTCGAAGACCGTGCAGCCCTGGAAGCCGCGCCGCCGCAGGTCGGCGTGGATGCCGCAGCGGGAGTCGGCCAGGAGGTTGCGGCACGGCTCGCCCGCGTCCTTGTCCATCGCGAAGTCGGCCGACCTGGTGAAGGGCAGCGCGACGCAGCACAGGCCGGAGCAGTTCGCGCAGTCGGCCCTCAGCTCGGCCCTCTCCGGCATCCGCCCCCCGTCCATGGACAACGGTCCATTGTCGCGCCACGCCGCCCGTGCTCCGGACGGACGCGGTGGGATACAGTCCGGAAACGCCCATGCCGACACCCATGACCGAGTCCGCCATCGTCTCCAGGCTGCGCGCCGCCGGCTGCGTGTTCGCCGAGGACGAGGCCCGGCTGATCCTCGCCACCGCCCGCACGCCGGACGACGCGTCCGGCATGGTGGACCGGCGCGCCGCCGGGCTGCCGCTCGAACACGTCCTCGGCTGGGCGGAGTTCTGCGGCCTGCGGATCGCCGTCGAGCCCGGGGTGTTCGTGCCCCGCCGCCGCACCGAGTTCCTCGTCCGGCGGGCCGCCGAACTCGCCCCGCCGCGTCCCGTCGTCGTCGACCTGTGCTGCGGCTCCGGCGCGCTGGGCGCCGCGCTCGTCGCCGGGCTGAGCGAGTTGGGCGAGCCGAACGAGTACGCTCTGCACGCCGCCGACGTCGAGCCCGCCGCGGTGCGCTGCGCCCGCCGCAACATCGCGCCGTACGGCGGCCACGCCTACGAGGGCGACCTGTTCGCGCCGCTGCCGGACGCGCTGCGCGGGCGCGTCGACGTGCTGCTCGCCAACGTCCCGTACGTGCCGTCGGGCGACGTCGCGCTGATGCCCGCGGAGGCGCGCGACCACGAGCCCCGGGCGGCGCTCGACGGCGGCCCGGACGGCCTGGACGTCCTGCGCCGCGTCACCGCCGAGGCGTCGCGGTGGCTCGTCCCGGGCGGCCACCTGCTGTTCGAGACGAGTGAGCGGCAGGTCCGGGACGCGGTCGCCGCCGTCGAGCGGGGCGGGCTGGCCGCCGCCGTCGCGGCGTCCGAGGAGTTCTACGCCACCGTCATCGTCGGGGCAAAACCTGTGTAAAACCCGGCAGCGGGGTACGGGTCGCTTAGGACGACCTGAAGGAGTGAAATCAGATGCGCCGCATCAGTGCAGCGCTCAGCGCCGTCATCGGCACGATCGTCACCATCGTGACACTCCCGTTCCGGGTTCTGCAGCGGCTGCTGACCCCCTCGCGCGGCCGCACGACCCGCGCCCGCCGGTAAACGGCGGCGAACGCGAACGCCCCGGGCCATTCACTTCGGCTGGCCCGGGGCGTTCGGGCGTAAAAAATGCTTTGCGCTCCCGGACGGCGTCCCGCACCCTATGAGAAACGAATTCATGCACGTCAAGGGTCTGTAGCTCAATGGGAAGAGCGCCCGCCCTGCAAGCGGGAGGTTGCCGGTTCGAGTCCGGCCCGATCCACTCGGCGGAGTCCCCTTCCGTTCCGCCGTGCTGCCGCAGAGGCCTAAACGGTGAGGCGCCTGGCTTCCAATCAGGAGAACCGAGTTCGATTCTCGGTTGCGGCTCTGGACTGGACCGGCGGGAGTAAAGACCCCCGGCCGGTTCTGCACGTGCCCCGCGGCGGGCGGACGCCACCGCCCGCCCGGGGGCACCTGTCAGGAGCGCGCGTCGATGCGGGTGCGGGCCGTCGTCCAGGCGCGGGCCCGGTCGGTGAGCGTGATGCCGAGGCCGGGGCGGGCGGGGACGAGCATCCGGCCGTCCTCGATCGTCGGCCGTTCTTCGAACAGCGGGTCGAGCCAATCGAAATGCTCCACCCACGGCTCGCTCGGATAGGCCGCGGCCAGATGCAGGTGGATCTCCATCGCGAAATGCGGCGCGAGTCGCAGGTGGTGATGGTCGGCGAGTGCCGCGACCTTGAGGAAATTGGTGATGCCGCCGATGCGCGGGGCGTCCGGCTGGACGATGTCGGCGGCGCGCCCGTCGATGAGTTCGCAGTGCTCGGCGACGCTGGTTAGCATTTCGCCGGTCGCGACGGGCGTGTCGAGCGCGGCGGCGAGCGCGGCGTGGCCCGCGGCGTCGTAGGCGTCCAGGGGCTCCTCGATCCAGGTCAGGCCGAACGCCTCCAGCGCGCGGCCCATGCGCAGCGCGGCGGGCCGGTCCCACTGCTGGTTCGCGTCCACCATCAGCGGGAACGCGTCGCCGAGCCGCTCCCGGACGGCGGTGACGCGGCGCAGGTCCGCGGCGTGGTCGGGATGCCCGACCTTGATCTTGACGCCGCCGATCCCGGCGGCGGCGGACGCCTCCGCGTTCTCCAGCACCTCCTCCAGCGGCGCGTTCAGGAAGCCGCCCGAGGTGTCGTAGCAGCGGACGGAGTCGCGGTGCGCGCCGAGGAGCTTGGCGAGCGGCAGCCCCGCCCGCCTGGCCTTCAGGTCCCACAGCGCGATGTCGATCGCGGCGATCGCCTGCGTCGCGAGCCCGCTGCGACCGGCGGAGGCGCCCGCCCACGCCAGCTTGGTCCAGATCCTCCCGATGTCGCTCGGGTCCTCGCCGATGAGGACGGGCGCGATCTCGGCGGCGTGGGCGAACTGGCCGGGCCCGCCGGCGCGCTTGGCGTAGCCGAACCCGATGCCCTCGTGGCCGTCCGCGCTGCCGATCTCGGCGAACAGGAACACGACCTCGGTCATCGGCCGCTGCCGGCCGGTCAGCACCTTGGCGTCGCTGACCGGGACGGCGAGCGGCAGCGTGACCGACGACAGCTCGATCCAGGCGATCCGGTCGGGGGCCGCCTCTCCGGCGGGCGCGGCCGCCATGTCAGCGCGCCCGTTCCACGAGTCCGGCCAGCTCGGCGGTCTCGTCGGCGGTGAGGTCCGTCAGCGGCGGCCGGACCGGGCCGGCGGGCCGCCCGGTGACCCGCATGCCCGCCTTGACGATGCTCACCGCGTAGCCCTTGCGGCGGTTGCGGATGTCGCAGTACGGCAGGACGAACTCCGCGAGCCGCCGCGCCACCCCGTCCCGGTCGCGGGCGCGGACGGCCGCGAAGAACGCGAGCGCGAACTCCGGGACGAAGTTGAAGACGGCCGACGAGTAGGTCGTGACGCCCATCTCCAGGTAGGGGAGCGCGAACGTCTCGGCCGTGGGCAGCCCGCCGATGTAGACGAGCCGGTCGCCCAGCCGGGACCTGATCCGCGTCATCAGCTCCAGGTCGCCGACGCCGTCCTTGAACCCGACGAGGTTGGGGCAGCTCTCGGCCAGCGCGGCGACCGTCGCGTCCCGGTAGACGGCGTTCGCCCGGCTGTAGACCGTCACGCCGAGCCGGGTCGCCGCGCAGACCGCCCGGACGTGCGCGGCGAGGCCGTCCTGCGAGGACTCGGTCAGGTAGGGCGGGAACAGCAGCACCCCGTCGGCGCCGGCCTCCTCGGCGTCGCGGGCCATCCGCGCGGCCGCCGCCGTCCCGTACCCGGCGGGCGCGACGACCGGGAGGCCGTCCGGCGCCTCGGCGACGGCCGCCCGCACCACCCGGCCGGCCTCCTCGGGGGTGAGCGAGAAGAACTCGCCCGTGCCGCCCGCCGCGAAGAGGCCGGCGACCTCGTATCCGCCGAGCCGTGCGATGTTCTCCCGGTAGGCGGGCTCGTCGAAGGACAGGTCGTCGCGGAAGTGGGTGACGGGGAACGAGAGGAGCCCGGACCCGAGCCGCGCGGCGAGCTCTTCGGGCGCAGTCTGCTGCATGCCCCGAGGCTAGGATGGCCGATTGATCCAGGTCCAACACGAAAAAGGCATCCACTGATACCCGCAGGGAATCGATGTTCACGCTCACCCAGCTCACGAACTTCGTGGCCGTCGCCGAGGAACTGCACTTCGGCCGCGCCGCCGAGCGGCTCCGGATGACGCAGCCGCCGCTCAGCCGGCAGATCCAGCTGCTGGAGAACGAGCTGAAGGTGCGGCTGTTCGACCGGACGAACCGGTCGGTCCGCCTCACCCCGGCCGGGCGGGCGTTCCTCGTCGAGGCGCGCCGGCTGCTCCAGCAGGCCGACCACGCCGCGACGTCCGTCCGGCAGGTGTCGGCGGGGGAGGCCGGGAGCATCGCGGTCGGCTTCACCGCGGCGAGCGCCTACGCCACGCTCGGCCGGCTGCTGGAGGTCGCGCGGGCGGCGCTGCCGGACGTCGGGATCGTGCTGCGGGAGATGGTGACCCGCGACCAGATGCGCGCCCTCGCCGAGGGGAGCCTCGACCTCGGGCTGGTCAGGCCGCCGGTCACCGACCCGGACCTGGCGGAGCGCCCCGCCGACCGGGAGGCGCTGCTCGCCGCGATCCCGGACGGCCACCCGCTGGCCGAGGGGGACGGGCCGGTCCGGCCGGCCGACTTCCACGGCCTGCCGTTCATCATGTACTCGCCCGTCGAGGCGCGCTACTTCCACGAACTGGTGATCAGCCTGTTCCGGCAGGCCGGCGTCTCACCCGTGTACGCGCAGTACCTCAGCCAGGTGCACAGCATCCTCGCGCTGGTCGGCTGCGGCTGGGGCGTCGCGCTGGTGCCGGCGGCCGCGTCCCGGCTCCGCTACGCGGGGCTGACGTTCCGTCCGGTCGACGTCGCCGGCCCGGACCCCGTCGAGCTGAGCCTGGCCTGGCGGCGGAGCAACGACAACCCCGCGCTCGGCAAGCTGCTCCGGCACCTCTGACGCGCCTTGACCGGACCGCGGGACGTCAATTAATTTGTCGTTCAAATATTTGTCGTCAAAGTATCGCCGGGGCTACCGGTCGGCGAGTGGAGGCACGATGAGCGACTTTCCTGCGTATGCGCCGTCGGAGGAGCATGAGCTGTTGCGGCGTACGGTGCGTGAGCTGGCCGATGCCAAGATCGCTCCTTTCGCGGCGGTGGTGGACGAGGAGTCGCGGTTCCCGCAGGAGGCCCTTGATGCGTTGGTGGGCAGTGGTCTGCATGCGGTGCACGTGCCCGAATCGTACGGGGGTGGTGGGGCGGACGCGCTGGCCACGGTGATCGTGATCGAGGAGGTGGCGCGGGCGTGCGGGTCGTCGTCGTTGATTCCGGCGGTGAACAAGCTGGGGACGGTGCCGGTGCTGCTGGCCGGGTCGGAGGAGCTCAAGCGCAGGTACCTGGGGCCGGTGGCGCGTGGTGAGGGGATGTTCTCGTATGCGTTGTCGGAGGCCGAGGCGGGGTCGGACGCGGCGGCGATGAAGACGCGTGCGGTGCGTGATGGTGATGCGTGGGTGTTGGACGGCGCGAAGATGTGGATCACCAATGCGGGGGTGTCGGAGTTCTACACGGTGATGGCGGTGACCGATCCGGGTGCGGGTGCGCGGGGGATTTCGGCGTTCGTGGTGGAGAAGTCGGATGCGGGGGTGTCGTTCGGTCCCAAGGAGCGCAAGCTCGGGATCAAGGGGTCGCCGACGCGGCAGGTGATCTTCGAGGGCGCCCGCATTCCCGCCGATCGGATCATCGGTGCGGAGGGGACGGGGTTCAAGACGGCGTTGGCGACGTTGGACCACACGCGGATCACGATCGCGGCGCAGGCGCTGGGGATCGCGCAGGGGGCGTTGGACTTCGCGTTGGGGTATGTGAGGGAGCGGCGGCAGTTCGGCAAGCAGATCGCTGATTTCCAGGGTGTGCAGTTCATGTTGGCGGACATGGCGATGCGCCTGGAGGGTGCCCGGCAGTTGACCTATCACGCGGCGGTCAAGTCGGAGCGGGCGATGCAGGGGGAGAAGGTCGCGGATCTGACGTTCGTGTCGTCGGCGTGCAAGGCGCTGGCCTCGGATGTGGCGATGGACGTGACCACCGACGCCGTCCAGTTGCTGGGGGGTTACGGGTATACGCGTGATTTCCCGGTGGAGCGGATGATGCGCGACGCCAAGATCACGCAGATCTACGAGGGCACCAACCAGATCCAGCGCATGGTCATGGCCCGCCAACTCCTCAAGTAGCCGGCAGCCGCACCTCGAAGAGCGCGCCACCGCCGGGGGCCTCGCCGACCGTGAGGCTCCCGCCGTGCGCGAGCACCAGGTCCCGGGCGATCGCGAGGCCGAGCCCGGCGCCGCCCTCGTCCCGGCTGCGGGCGTCGTCCAGCCGCACGAACCGCTCGAAGATCCGCTCGCGGTCGGCGGCCGGGACGCCCGGACCGTCGTCGGCGACCCGCAGCACCGCCGTGCCCGCCTCCGCCCGCAGCGACAGCCCGACGGCCCCGTCCGCGTGCCGTTCGGCGTTGTCGAGCAGGTTGCCGACCACCCGCGCCAGACGTCCCGGAACGCCCATGACCTGCGGGTCCGCCTCGATCGACGGCCGCACGGCGATCCGGTCGCGCGGCGCGCGGCGGTCCAGCTCGTCCCGGACCAGCCGGCCGAACGCGACCGGCCGGGCCGGCGGCCGGTCGCCGGCGTCGATGCGGGCGAGGAGCAGCAGGTCGGCGGCGAGATGCTGGAGCCGGACGACGTCCTCGACGAGGCCGTCCACGTCCAGCAGCTCCGGATGCGCGGCGGCGACCTCCAGCTGCGTGCGCAGCGACGCGATCGGGCTGCGCAGCTCGTGCGAGGCGTCCGCGACGAAGCCGCGCTGCCGCGCCACCGACTCCTCCAGCGCGGCGAGCGTCTCGTTCGTCGTGGCGGCGAGCCTCGCGATCTCGTCCCGCGCGCCCGGCACGGGCACCCGCCGGGCCAGGTCGCCGGACGCGGTGATCTCCGCGAGCTCCGCCCGGACGGCCTCGACCGGGCGCAGCGCCCGCCGGGTGACCAGCCAGGTCACGCCCGCGACCACGGCGAGGAGCGGCGGCAGCCCGGCGAGCATCGCGCGGGTGACCGTGCCGACCGCGTCGCGGGCGGCGGCCAGGTCGGCGCCCGCGTACACGGTGACGGTCTCGTCCCGCGGGGTCGTCACCTCGACCGCCGCGAACCGGTAGCCGGCGGTCCGGCCGTCCACGGTCGCGGTGCCGGTGCTGAGCCTCGGGTCGTCGTCCGACACCTCGCCGCGCCGGGGATCGTCGTCGCGGTCGTCCTCGTCATCGCCGCCGCCGCGCCCGGACCCGCCCGGCCGGACGTCCGGGGAACCGGTCCCCCGGACGGCCTGCAAGTCCTCGCTCACCGCCCGCACCCGGCCGTCCTCCCCGACGACCTGCACCGGATGGTCCTCGCCGTCCGGCAGGTCGAGGCCCCCGTAGGACGTCCCCGTCGCGAGCTGCGCCGCGACCTCCCGCGCCGCCACCTCGGCCCGCAGGTCCGCCTGCCCGGCCAGGTTCCCGCGCAGCAGCAGCACGACCGCGAGCCCGGCGGCGACCAGCGCGCCCGCCACCACGGCCGTCGCGCCGACGGTCGTCCGGGCCCGGACCGACCCCAGGAGGCGCGCCATCTCAGGAGCCCCCGTCCCGGGCCAGCCGGTACCCGGCGCCGCGCACCGTCGTGATCGACCGGCGCCCGAACGGGACGTCGAGCTTGCGGCGCAGCGCGCTCACGTACACCTCGACGATGTTGGGGTCGCCGTCGTAGGCGAAGTCCCAGACCGCCTCCATGATCTGCGCCTTCGACACCACCCGGCCCGCGTTCGCCGCGAGATGCTCCAGCACGGCGAACTCCTTGGCGGTCAGTTCCACCTCGGCGTCCCCCCGGAACACCCGCCGCGCGGCCGGGTCCACGGTGAGGTCGCCGAGCACGATGGCGGGCGCGGCGCCCCGCGTCCGGCGGCGCAGCAGCGCACGGACGCGCGCCACCAGCACCACGTACGAGAACGGCTTGGTGAGGTAGTCGTCAGCGCCCGTGTCCAAGCCCTCGGCCTCGTCGTACTCGCCGTCCTTGGCGGTCAGCATCAGGATCGGCGTCTCGTCGCCCGCCGCCCGCAGCGCCGCGCACACCCGGTAGCCGTTCATCCCGGGCAGCATGATGTCGAGGACGATCAGGTCGTAGCCGCCGCCGAGCGCCCGGTGCAGGCCCTCCGCGCCGTCGTGGACGGCCTCCACCACGAAGCCCTCGGCCGTCAGCCCCCGCGCGAGGGACGTGGCCAGGCGCTTCTCGTCCTCCACGATCAGCAGGCGCATGCCCTCAGCCTGCCAAACCCCGCCTGAAGGCGGCTTCAGGTTGCTTCAGGCGCGCTACAGGAACCCGCGGCATCGTCGGTACCGCAACGCAGACGACACGGAGGGCGGGAAGTCCGATGAAGATCGACGCACGGCGCATGTTCCGGGGACGCGGGCTGCTGGTGACGGTGGTCGCCGCGGGCGTCCTGGCCGGCGGGGGGACCACGGCCGCGGTGGCCGCCGCGCACGACGACGGGCCGGGCCGGAGCGCGGCCCCGTCCGGCGACCGGCCGGAGGGCGAGGCCCCGAAGACGGCGGTGTCGATCGCGCAGGCCGCGGACGCGGCGCTGAAGGCGGTGCCCGGCACGGTCGCGGAGATCGAACTCGACGACGAGGACGGCGGGACGGCCTGGGAGGTCGACGTCCTCGCCGGCAACGGGGACCGGCGCGACGTGACCGTCGACTCGGGCACCGGCAAGGTCCTGACCAACCGCGCGGACGATCGCGATGGCGACGATGACGACGGCGACCCCGCCGTGCTCCGCAAGGCGAAGGTGACCGCGCCCGCCGCGGCGGACGCCGCGCTGAAGGCCGTCCAGGGGCGCGTCACGTCCGCCGACTTCGAGCACGAGCACGGCAAGGCCGTCTGGGAGGTCGGCGTGACCGGCCGGGACGGCGCCGAGCACGAGATCACCGTGGACGCCGCGACCGGAAAGGTCCTCGACAAGAGGATCGACGAGGACTGACGACCGGCGGGGCCGGGAAGGAACGCCGGGGGAGGTGCGCATGAGCGAACAGAGACCCGGCCCCGGAATCGACACCAGCGTCTCGCACGTGGCGCGCATCTGGAACTACTGGCTGGGCGGCAAGGACAACTACCCGGTGGACCGCGAGGTCGGCGACCAGATCCTCGGGATGCTGCCGGACGTGGCCAGGCTGGCGCGCGCGTCCCGGCTCTTCCTGAACCGGGCCGTGTGGCACCTGGCCGCCGAGGCCGGCATCCGCCAGTTCATCGACATCGGGACCGGCCTGCCCACGGTCGACAACACCCACGAGGTCGCCCAGCGGGCCGCGCCCTCGTCGAGGATCGTCTACGTCGACAACGACCCGCTGGTCCTGGAGCACGCGAAGTCGCTGCTGAGCAGCACCCCGGAGGGGAGCACCGCCTACATCAACGCCGACCTGCGGGAACCCGAGGGCGTCCTGGCGGGCGCCGCCGAGACGCTCGACTTCGGCCGCCCGATCGCGTTCACGCTGATGGGCGTCCTGGAGTTCGTCCCCGACGACGACCAGGCGTACTCGATCGTGCGGCGGCTGATGGACGCGGTGACCCCCGGCAGCCACCTCGCCATGTACGACGGGACCAACGTCGTCCACGGCGAGGCGTCCGACCGGATCGTCGAGGTGTGGAACGCCGCCGGAAACGCGGAGCTCGTGCTGCGGACGCCCGAGCAGATCGCGGGGTTCTTCGAGGGACTGGAGGTGCTGGAGCCGGGGATCGTCCCGGTGACGCACTGGCGCCCGGACGGCCCCGGCGAACCGGAGGCGGTCGACGCGTTCGGCGGGGTGGGCCGCAAACCATGACCGCAGGCGAGTTCGTGTACACCACCTACATCAAGGCAACGCCGGACCGCCTCTGGGGGGCCCTCACCGGCCCCGCGTTCACCAGCCTCTACTGGGGCGTCTCCTTCGAGACGGACTGGCAGCCCGGCTCCGCCATGACCTGGCAGGAGGAGGGCGCGACGACGGCCGACCCCGAGCAGGTCGTCCTGGAGGCCGAGCCGGGCCGCCGCCTCTCCTACACCTGGCACACGTTCACGCCCGAGTGGGCGAAGAGCGTCGGCGTGGACGAGGAGACGCGCCGCGCGCTCATGGCCGAGCCCCGCTCGACGGTGGCCTTCGCCATCGAACCCGCGGGCGGAACCGTCAGGCTGACGGTCGTCCACCGGGCCGGCGAGGCGCTGCTCGGCATGTCGCGGCACGGCTGGCCGCACGTCCTGTCCGGGCTGAAGACCCTCCTGGAGACCGGCGAGCCCCTCCCCGCCGGCTGACCTGGCCGCCCTCTAGCATGAGCTGCGGTCGATCATGTGAGGAGCGGTCCGTGCGAGAGATCGCGGTGTTCAGCGGCAGTGCCCACCCGGAACTGGCCGCCGAGGTCTGCGCCCATCTCGGCGTGCCGCTGAGCCCGTCCCGCGTCGACCGGTTCGCCAACGACTGCCTCGAAGTGCAGCTGCAGGCCAACTGCCGGGAGCGGGACGTCTTCCTGATCCAGCCGCTCGTCGCCCCCGTCCAGGAGCACCTCGTCGAGCTCCTCCTCATGTGCGACGCCGCCCGCGGCGCGTCCGCGAGCCGGATCACCGTCGTCATGCCGCACTACTCCTACGCCCGGTCGGACAAGAAGGACGCGCCCCGCATCTCGATCGGCGGGCGCCTGGTCGCCGACCTCCTCGTCGCCTCGGGCGCGGGCCGCGTCCTCGCCATGACGCTGCACTCCCCGCAGGTGCACGGCTTCTTCTCCGTCCCCGTCGACCACCTGCACGCGCTGCGCGAGCTCGCGGACCACTTCAGCGGGTACGACCTGTCCCGCACCACCGTCGTCTCGCCCGACCTCGGCAACGCCAAGGAGGCCGCGGCCTTCGCGCGCCTGCTCGGCGTGCAGGTCGCGGCCGGCGCCAAGCAGCGCTTCGCCGACGACCGCGTCAAGATCAGCTCCGTCATCGGCGAGGTCGCCGGCCGCGACGTCATCGTCCTGGACGACGAGATCGCCAAGGGCAGCACCGTCCTGGAGCTCCTGGACCGGCTCCGCGAGCTGGGCGCCCGCACGATCCGCATCGCCTGCACGCACGGCCTGTTCGCCGCCGGCGCCCTCCAGCGCCTGACCGCCGAACCCGACGTCCTGGAGATCGTCTGCACGAACACGGTCCCCGTCCCGGACGGCGACCGCGGCGACAAGCTCCGCGTCCTGTCCATCGCCCCGGCCCTGGCCGAGGCCGTCCGCCGCATCCACAACGGCGAATCCGTGAGCGCCCTCTTCGAATCCCCCTGACCTACCCCCGGCTCGCCCGGAACTCCGCGGCCTCCGGCACCTCGGCGTACTCCAGCAGATGACCGCGCGCGACCCGCTCCAGCCACTGCCGCAGCTCCGCGTTCCGGGCCTGCTGGAACGGGTCGGCGGCGGGTCGGGTCCAGCTCGCGGGAGCGGAGTGGGGTTACAGGAGCATGCCGCTGCCGCCGGACTCCTCTTCGCCGTCGGTGGTGTGCTCCATTTCGAGGTACTCGTCCTCGGGCCAGAGCTCGTCCGCGAGGCCGGCGAGGTACTCCTCCTCGCCGGCCTCGAGTTCGGCGGTCATGGACTCCGGGTGCGCGTCCCCGGCGGGCGGCGGGTCGGGAGCGGGGCCCGGCTGCATCGGGCGGAGCAGGTTGGGCAGGCAGAGGCCGAACATGGCGAGCAGGGACACGAGGACCAGGACTGTGATCACACCACACCGTCCTTTCGCGGTCGAGTTCGACATGATTCTTACGTAAGTAGCAAAACAGTTGAACGTTATCGGGACGGCCCGCCGGATGGCAGTCCGACATGCGGGCCGGCGGGGACAATGACCCCGTGGAGTCTCCTGTGGACGCGCGTGCGCGCGAGCTGGCGAGGATCGTCTGGGACCACCTCGTCCTGTCCGGCCCCCTCTCCCAGGCTGACGTGATCCTCGCGCTGGGGTGCCACGACACGCGGGTGGCGGCGCACGCGGCGAGGCTTTGGCACGCGGGTTGGGCGCCGCTGGTGATCGTCTCGGGCGGGCGCGGGAAGATCACTTCAGGGTGGGACGAGACGGAGGCGCGGGTGTTCGGCCGGGTCGCGCGCGAGCACGGCGTCCCCGAGGACGCCCTTCTACTGGAGGAGACGGCGGCCAATACGGGGGAGAACATCACCGCGTCAAGGCGGCTGGTGGACGAGCGGGGGATCGCGGTGCGGCGCGGGATCCTCGCGGCCAAGCCCTACATGACGCGGCGGGCGCTCGCGACGGCGCGGCGGCAGTGGCCCGGCGTCGGCTGGTCGGCGTCCGCGCCGGAGCTGGGGTTCGACGCGTACGGCGGCGAGCGCCGGTCCATCGAGCTGATGGTGGGGGACCTGCAGCGGATGGTCGTGTACGCGGAACGGGGCTTCCAGGTGCCGATGCCCGTCCCGGCGCCGGTCTGGGCGGCGTACGAGGAGCTCGCCCGGCTCGGCTACGACGGGCACGTGATCAGATGACCGTGCGGCCTCAGGCGGTCGCGATGGGACGGTGCGGGGCGATCACCCGGCCGTCGGGCAGCAGTTCGCCCGTGTCCTCGAAGACGACGATGCCGTTGCAGAGCAGGCTCCACCCCTGCTCCGGGTGGTTGGCGATGGTGCGCGCCGCCTCGCGGTCGAGGTCGTCCGGCGCCGGACACGCCGGATCGTGCGTGCAGCTGGTGTCATGCTGAGCGGTCACGGTGTCCCTCCACGGTGTCCCTGTGATTAAGGACATAAAACAGCCTGCCGCTGTGCGTCCGAAATATGCAAGTGGATGGCGAATTCTTTACCGTTCATCACGTGTGAAGGACGACAAGATCGGGCAATCCGGGACGTTTCATCTCAAGATTCCGCCGTCGGGCTCGTCGCCGTGGTCCACGTCCAGGCCGACGACGGACGCGCAGCCCGTGCAGATCCACTCGGCGATGACGGCCTCGGAATTGGTCGCGTGCGTCCGGTACGGGCGGTCGACCGCGCGGCGGCGCATCCCGTGGCCGCAGGAGGAGTGCAGGAGCCGGCCGCACGTCGGGCACGGCCACACGTCCTCGCGGCGCAGGTCGCACCGCGGGCACAGCGGCGCCTCGTACCGCCCCGCCGGCTCGCCGAAGGCGAGTTCGTCCAGCCAGTCGTGCTCCAGGTCGAGGTACTCGTCCCGGGGCCAGTGGTGGTCGGCCAGCCACGCGAGGTACTCCTCGTCCCCCGGCCCGAGGACGGTCGTCAGGGACTCGGGGTGCTCGTTCTCCGAGCGCTGTCGGCGCCTGCCGTGCCGCGCGGTGGCCAGGAGCGTCAGCAGGCCCAGGAGCGCGGCCGCGGCCAGGCCTGTCGCCAGGGGCATCGCGGCGTCCTCACATGATCTTGCGGCGGGAAAGTCCGATCATGAATCCACTTCACAAAACGGTGCGAACGCTACAAGAAAGGGTTGACAACGGAAAAGTCGATCAGAAAGATCCTTTACTAGATCATTACCTGACCTGGTGTCCGGAACCGGGCGGTCACTGTGTCCGCAACCGCGCTGCCTGCGGGAACCGGACCCTCCGAGGCTCCTGGACGGCCCCCGCCCGGCGGCCCGGTTTCACTCTCCGCTGAATCCGTGTTTTCCCGGAGTCAGTCCTTGCGGCCGAGCACGGCCACCATCTGGGTGTGCAGCGGGTGCTCCAGCGGACCCGCCGGCCCGTCCGGACGCCACTCGGTGACGTGCGCCACGCCCGGCTCCAGGATCGTGAGCCCCTCCATGAACCGCTCGATCTCCGACGAGTGGCGGAAGTAGGAGCCGCCCAGGCCCGACTGCAGGATCCGCTTGGCCTCCTCGACGCGCGGGTCGTCCCCCGAGTCGTGCAGGTGGGTGAGCACCACGTGGCTGCCGGACGGCAGGAACGAGTGCAGCTCCCGCACGACGCCCGCCGGGTCGCGCTCGTCCGGGACGTGGTGGATGATCGCGGCCAGGATGACGCCCACCGGGCGGGACAGGTCCAGCAGCCGGGTCAGCGCCGGATCGTCGAAGATCTTCCCCGGCTCGTACAGGTCGCCCTGGATGAACGTCGCGATGCCGTTCTCGGTGAGCAGCGCCCGCCCGTGCGCCAGGACGATCGGATCGTTGTCGACGTAGACGACCTTCGCCGCGGGGTTCGCCGACCGTGCGAACTGGTGCACGTTGGACGAGGTCGGCAGCCCGGACCCGATGTCGACGAACTGGTCGATGCCGAGGTCGCCGGCCAGGTAGGTCACCGCCCGCTCGATGGCGACCCGGTTGCCCCGCGCCACCACCGGAGCCTCCGGCACGAGCTGCATCACCATGTCGGCCACCTCGCGGTCGGCGGCGAAGTTGTCCTTGCCGCCGAGGAAGTAGTCGTACACCCGCGCGAACGTCGGCGTGGAGGGGTCGATGCCCGGGGGCGCGCTCTCGGGGAGATCGTCGGCCACGCGCGCGGCTCCTTCCGTGCTTCGCCCGCGCCACCGGCGCCGGACGGACCTGAGCCCCCAACCCTAAGCCGGATCCCCGCCCCCGGCGGGCCTTTCACCCCATCCACCGCGCCCCGCGTTCACGGCCGCGAAGGCGCCGGCCTTCGGGGAGCGGGTCACCGAGAGGACCGGCGGAGACGGTGCTCCGCAGGGGCGCGACGGCATCCCACCGGCTGTGCAGGACTTCCGCCGCGGCGGCGAGTTCGGGACGGTGGGCGTCCGCGAGGCAGTAGACGATCCGGGCGTCTTCCGCGAGCCATGCTTTCTCGGGCTCCGCCGGGGGTGCGGTTTTCCGCAGGGCGGGGGTGCGGGGATCGGCCGGACGGGTCGGCGGCGTCCACCATGGTGGCGGGCCCGGCGGGTTCCTAGCGTCGTCAGCATGATCGGAATGATGAACGCGGTGTCCGGAACCGGCCCCGCCGGCGGCGTCGCCGGGTGGGCGACCGACCTGATGGACCGGCTCGGCGCGCCCGGCGCCGGGCTGGCGATCGCGCTGGAGAACCTGTTCCCGCCGCTGCCGAGCGAGGTGATCCTCCCGCTCGCCGGGTTCACCGCCGCGCAGGGCAGGATGAGCCTGGTGGCGGCGCTCCTGTGGACGACGGCCGGGAGCGTCGCGGGCGCGCTCGCGCTCTACGGGATCGGGGCGCTGATCGGACGCGACCGGGTCCGCGCGATCGTGGCCCGGCTGCCGCTGGTCAAGCTCGGCGACCTGGACCGGACGGAGGCGTGGTTCGCCCGGCACGGCGCGAAGGCGGTGTTCTTCGGCCGCATGATCCCGATCTTCCGGAGCCTCGTCTCCGTCCCGGCCGGGGTGGAGCGCATGCGGATGGCGGTGTTCCTCCTCTACACGGCGCTCGGCAGCCTGCTGTGGAACACCGCGTTCGTGCTGGCCGGGTACGGGCTCGGCGACAACTGGCGGACGGTCGAGGAGTACGTCGGCGTCTACTCCAAGGCGGTGGTCGCCGTGGTCGGACTGGCGGCCGTCGCGTTCCTCGCCGTGCGTATCGTGAAGGCGCTGCAGGCCAAGGACCAGCGCCCGGCAGGGGCGCACCGGGCGGAGACAGGGGAACGTGAACGCGACCGAGTCTTCTGACGTCGTGCGGCGCGCCCCCGCGACGGTCGTGCGCGCCGCGGCGGGGCTGGTGCTGGGCGCGGTCTCCGCCGGCGCGGAGCTGGTCCTGCTGGCGGCGGCGGCGCTCCTGATGGCGTACTCGCTGGCGTTCTCGCGCGGGCGGCGGACGGTCCCGGCGGCCGTCGCGGACGGCGCGGAGTTCCTGACCGAGCTGGAACGGCGGCGGCTCCGCGCGTTCCTCGGCGAGGACCGGGCCGTCCGGTACGGGCCGCTGCGGGCGCTCGCCTACCTCGTCCTGCGGGTTCCGGTCGGGCTGCTCGGCGGCCTGATCCTGCTGCTGGTCGGCTACGGGGCGGCGGTCGCGGTCCGGCTGGCGGCCGGCTGGTGGATCACCGGCGACCACCTCGACGGCATCCCGCCCTCCTGGTGGATCGTCCTCTACACCGCCGCGGCGGGCGCGGTGCTGCTCTTCCTCGCCGTGCAGGGGCTGGCGGGGGTGGTGGCGCTGGAGCGGGCGGTGGCGCGCCGCTGCCTCGGGCCGAGCCCGCTGGAGGAGTACGAGCGCCGCATCGCGCAGCTGTCGGTCACCCGCGCGCAGGTGGTGGACGCGGTGGACGACGAGCGCCGCCGCATCGAGCGCGACCTGCACGACGGCGTCCAGCAGCGGCTCGTCGCGCTGGGCATGCTGATCGGCCGGGCCCGCCGGGCCGGCGACCGCGAGCGGGCGGCGGACCTGCTGAGGCAGGCGCACGAGGAGTCGCAGCGGGCCCTTGAGGACCTGCGGGAGGTCACCTGGCGGGTGTACCCGGCCGCGCTGGACGGGGAGGGCCTGCGCGCGGCGCTGGAGACGGTGGCGGAGCGGTCGGCCGTCCCCGTGGCGATCGGGTACGACGTGCCGGGCCGCCCGCCGCACGCGGTGGAGACCGCCGCGTACTTCGTGGTCTGCGAGGCCGTCACGAACGCGGCGAAGCACTCCGGCGCCGCGTCCGTGCGGGTCGCCGTCGCGGGATCCGCGACAATGATCAGCGTGCGCATCGAGGACGACGGGGCGGGGGGAGCGGATCCGGGCGGCGGCGGGCTGGCGGGGCTGGCCCGCCGGGTGGCCGCGCTGGACGGGACGTTCGGCGTGCACAGCCCGCCCGGCGGCCCGACCGTGATCACCGCGGAGCTGCCGTGCGGGTGATGCTGGCGGAGGACTCGACGCTGCTCCGGGAGGGCCTGGTGCGGCTGCTCGCCGAGGAGGGCCACGAGGTCGTCGCCGCGGTCGGCGACGGCGACGCGCTGATCGCCGCGGTGGCGGCGTCGGACGGGCGGGGCACGCCCGACGTCGTGGTGGTGGACGTCCGGATGCCGCCGACCCACACCGACGAGGGCCTGCGCGCCGCGCTGGAGATCCGGCGGCGCTGGCCGGGCGTCGGGGTCCTCGTCCTGTCCCAGTACGTGGAGAAGCGGTACGCCGCCGAGCTGATCACCGCGGACACCGCCGGCGTCGGCTACCTCCTGAAGGACCGCGTCGCGCAGGTCGACGAGTTCCTCGACGCCCTGGACCGGGTCGGCTCGGGCGGCGCGGCCTTCGACCCCGAGGTGGTCCGGCGGCTGCTGGCGCACAGCGCGCACGCCGATCCGCTGGCCCGGCTCACCCCGCGCGAGCGGGACGTCCTGGACCATATGGCCCAGGGGCGCACCAACGCGTCCATCGCCGCGGGCCTCCACATCTCGCAGAGCGCGGTCGAGAAGCACGTCAACGCGATCTTCGACAAGCTCGACCTGTCGCGCGCCGCCGGGTACAGCCGCCGGGTCCTCGCCGTCCTCCGCTATCTCGGGACCTGAACCCGCCCGCCCGGAAATCGGCCGACCGCCGACCCGAAAAACGGACTAACAGGAATAAAGCGGGTATGGGTCCGGGACCGATCCTCAACGCGGAGGGAGAGATCGTGGCGGACACCAACCGAGGCGTCGTCTACCAGGCGCCGGGCAAGGTCACGGTCGAGGACCTGGACTTCCCCAAGCTCGAACTGGCCGAGCAGAACGGCCGCAAGCTCCAGCACGGGGTGATCCTCAAGGTCCTGGCCACCAACATCTGCGGGTCCGACCAGCACATGGTGCGCGGCCGGACGACCGCGCCCGCCGGGCTGACGCTCGGCCACGAGATCACCGGCGAGGTGATCGAGACCGGCCGGGACGTCGAGTTCGTCAAGGCGGGCGATCTCGTCAGCGTCCCGTTCAACATCGCGTGCGGCCGCTGCCGCAACTGCAAGGAACGCCATACCGGCGTGTGCGAGAACGTCAACCGGGAACGGCCCGGCGCCGCCTACGGGTACGTCGACATGGGCGGCTGGCACGGCGGCCAGGCCGGCTACGCGGTCGTCCCGTACGCCGACTTCAACCTGCTGAAGTTCCCCGGCGACCGCGACACGGTGATGGCGAAGCTGCCCGACCTCGCGATGCTGTCGGACATCTTCCCGACCGGCTACCACGGCGCCTACACCGCGGGCGTCACGACGGGTTCGACCGTGTACGTGGCGGGCGCGGGGCCGGTCGGTCTCGCGTGCGCGACCGCGTGCCTGCTGCTCGGCGCCGCCGTCGTGATCGTCGGCGACATGAACGCGCGGCGGCTGGAGCAGGCCCGCGGCTTCGGCTGCGAGACGATCGACCTGTCCCGGCACGGCGACGTGCCGGAGCAGATCGAGCAGATCCTCGGCGTCCCCGAGGTGGACGCGGCCGTCGACTGCGTCGGGTTCGAGGCGCGCGGCCAGGGGCACGAGGGGGCGCGGACGGAGCAGCCCGCGACCGTCCTCAACACGCTGATGGACATCACCCGCGCCGCGGGCGGGCTCGGCATCCCGGGCCTGTACGTGACCGGCGACCCGGGCGCCTCGGACGAGAACGCCAAGGTCGGGCAGCTCGGGCTGCGCCTCGGCCTCGGCTGGGCCAAGTCGCTGTACTTCGTGACGGGCCAGTGCCCGGTGATGAGCTACAACCGGCAGCTGATGATGGCGATCCTGTACGACCGGGCGCAGATCGCGCGGAACGTCAACGCGTCCGTCATCCCCCTCGACCAGGCGCCCGAGGGGTACGCCGAGTTCGACCGGGGCGCGGCGCGCAAGTACATCCTCGACCCGCACGGCGTGCTGGCGGGGGCGGCCTGACGGCGGGGCGCGGGCGGGCCGCCGGCGCGCCCGTCCGCGGGCCCGTCACCCGATGCCCTCGGCGATCCGCAGCGCCATCGCCATGATGGTGAGCTGCGGGTTCACCTCGGGGCACGTCGGCAGGACGGACGCGTCCGCGACGTGCACGCCGCGCACGCCCCGCAGCCGCCCGGACGGGTCGACGGGAGCGGCGGCCCCGTCCGCGCCGAGCCGCGCCGTCCCGGTCGGGTGGAAGCCGGCCAGGTGCAGGTCGGCGCGCGACGCCGCCGCGACGGCCCGGGTCAGCTCGTCCTCGTCCCGGACGACGGGGTCGCGGGCCAGCCCGGTCAGCACCTCCCCGGCTCCGGCGGCGAACAGGACCCGCCCCATCGCGGCCATCGCGCGCCGGAGCCGCCCGGCGTCCTCCCGGGTCAGGTCGTAGCGGAGCAGCGCGCGGTGCCCGGCGCCGTGCACGCGGCCGGACGGCGCGTCGGCGATCATCGCGCCGAGCACGGCGAGGTGGCGGGCGCCGTCCAGTTCGGCGCGCAGCCCCCGCCCGATGCCGGGCAGCGGGAGCGAGGTCATGCCCGGCGGCGTCGCCGTCGCCTCGATGAGGATCCCGTCGCCGTGCAGTTCCTCGATGCCGACGCTCTGCATCACGCCGGCCCACGACTCCACCGGCTCGGCGAACCGTCCCGCCATGTTCGTCGCCGGATGGACGGCCATCCCCCGGCCCAGTTCCGGATGCCCGCCGAGAGCGGAGCGCCGGAGCAGCAGGGGCGTCTGCGTGGCGCCCGCCGCCACGACGACACGGGGAGCGAGGATCTCGAAGGACGTGCCGTCCGGGCGGCGCGCGCGCACGCCCGCGGCGGTCCCGCGTTCGACCAGGATCCGTTCGGCCCGCGCATGGGTGACGATGCGCGCTCCCGCCTCGCACGCCTGCGGCAGCGCGTTCAGGTGGACGCCGTACTTGGCGTTGTGGGGGCACCCCACGGCGCACTGCGCGCTGCCCTTGCAGCCCGGGGCGTTGCGGCGCAGCGGCGCGGCCCGCCAACCGAGCCGCTCCGCGCCCGCGAGGGCGAGCAGCCCGTTGCGGCCGAGCGGCGCGACCGGCTGCCGCGCGACGCGGAGCGTGGCCTCGACCTCGTCCAGCCGCTCGCCGAAGTCCTCCACCGGGACGCCGAGGGACGCCCAGCGCCGGAGCACGCGGCCGGGCGTCCGGTAGCAGGTGCCGCTGTTGACGACGGTCGTCCCGCCGACCGCGCGGCCCTCGGGCAGCAGCACGGGCGGGCGGCCGAGCGCCACCGCCGTGCCGCCGTCCCGGTACAGGTCGAGGAACCGGTCGAGCGGCGGGCGCTCCCGGAACTCGGCGGCCGTGAACCGCCGCCCCTCCTCCAGGACCACCACCGACATGCCGCGCCGGGCGAGGGTCCGCGCCGCCATCGCGCCGCCCGCGCCGGACCCGACCACGACGGCGTCGGCGGTCGCGCAGGCGGGCCACCCGGCGGACGGCACGCAGTCCAGCGCGGCGTCCGGGCGCACGAGCCCGCCCGGCTCCGGCGGGCCCGGCAGCAGCCCGGTCCCGGCGGCCAGCAGCAGCGGGATCTTCAACGTCTCGACGATCCGGGCGGTGGACGCGCGCGACGCCAGCAGCGTGCAGAGCGCGTCCCTGCGGTGCGCGTCCAGCCGGTCCAGGGGGTGCCCGGTGGCGACGCGCGACAGGGCGTCCAGCGTGCCGGCGCCGGCGGCCAGCCCGAGCCGCGCCGGGCCGGGCAGCGTCCGCGCGATGGCCTCGGCGCCCGCGGCGACGCGGGCCAGCTCGCCCGCGTCCTCGATGCCGAGCAGCACCGAGATCGTCCCCGTCATGGCGCTCACCGCAGCCCCACCTCCGCGTGGCCGGTGCCGTCCAGCCGCCACTCGCGCTCGGTCTCCCAGGAGCGTCCCGCGCGGCGCGCCAGGACGATCCGCACGTCCGCGCGCTCGGAGTTGTGGCAGACCGCCGGAGCGCCGTCGGGGTCGGCGTAGCCGACCGCGACGGACTCCTCCCGCCGCAGCGTCCCCACGACGAGCACCCCCCCGTCGCCGATCC
>NZ_JBGNUS010000002.1:3176-304500 GCF_041951365.1 Actinomadura sp. GTD37 | reverse complement strand
GCGGCGCGGCGGAGGCCCCGGCCCCCCGGCCTCGCTCCCCCGGCGCCGGGCCTGCCCGCCGGCCGCGGGGCTCCCCCGGGGCGGGGCGGTCAGGCGGCGGGGAGGGTGCGGGCGAGGGCGGAGGCCTCGGTGAGGTCGGTGCCGCGGGAGTCGAGGGCGGCGCTGTCGGCGCGGTGGGGGTCGGCGTTGCCGCCCGCGACGGACTCCTCCGGCCGCTGCGTCACCTCGACGAGCAGCCCCCGGTCGCCGATCCGGCCCCGGACGGTCCAGGTCGGGAGGCCGATGTCGGCGCGCAGGCGCGGCGCCGCGAGCAGCGGATCGCCGGACGGCAGGTCCCGGCCGCCCACCCGCAGCCGGACGAACGGGAGCGGCGGCAGCCGGTCCAGCCCCGGCCGCGTCGACACGGCCGCCACGATCTCGCAGACGTCCCCGCCGCCGAGATCGGCGTGCAGCCACGCCCACCGCCGCGCGTTCCCGTGGCCGTAGATCCGGGCGGACGCGCCCGGCGCGCCCGCGAGCTCCAGCACCCGGTCGCCGAAGCGCACCGCGCCGTCGTACGCCGCCGCCGGTTTCGGGACGATCTGCGCCGCCGGCAGCAGCTCCCGCTCCCAGGCCCAGCGCGGGAACGTGTGCATCGGCCGCCCGCCGCCCGACTCGCGCAGGTCCCAGCTGATCGTCCCGGCCGTGCCGGTGAGCCGGTCGCCGGTCCGGGCGACGGGCCCGGCGGTGAACGCGGCGTCCTCGGGAGGCTCCCATCCGTACGGGCCGAACCGCGCGAGGACCGGGCGCTCGCCGGGCGGGAACACGGCGGCCCACCCGTGCGCGCGGACCCCGCCGCCCGCGGGCGCGACCAGCTCGTGGTGGAGCCACACGCCGGCGCCGGTCGCCGGGTCGGTCAGCGTCGTGTACCAGACCTCCAGCCGCCCGGCCTGCCCCCGCCACCGCGACCACATCGGATCGGCCCCCGGGAACCGGAAGCCGCCGAGGAAGCCGAGCAGGTCGCGCCGCACGTCGAAGCGCAGCCGGGCCTCGCCGACCACGGAGCCGTCCGCGTCCGTCACCGTGAGCGGCAGGACCGTCATGGACCGGACGGGGCGCGCCGCCCTGACGGTCTTCCACCCGTCCAGGCGGAGCCGGCGCCCGTCGCCGGCGGCGAAGTCCAGCGTGTACCTGATCCGCCGCGCCGCGACCGGGGCCACCCGCAGCCGCCCGGCGGCCGGGCCGTCCGCCCAGCCGGGCACCTGGACGCGCCCGCTCAGCTCGCCCTCCACGTCGCCCCAGGGACGCAGGACGCCCGGCAGGCAGGCGGTCAGCTCCAGCCGCACCGGGCGCTCCCCGCCCTCCCCGGCGAGCCGGAGCGTGCCCTCCATGACCTCCCGGAACACCGTCCGCCGCGCGCTCACCGGACGTCCAGCATGATCGCCTCGGTCTTGGCGAAGTAGGCGGTCGCTGCGGCGCGCGCCCGCTCCGCGCCGCCGTCGCACAGCGCGCTGATCAGCGGGGCGAGGCGGTCCGCCGCGGCGGCCGGGTCGGCGAACGCGTGCGAGAAGCCCTCGCGGACGGTCATGTAGGCGTTCAGCAGCGCGTTGACCATGAAGCCGTACACGCGGTTGCCGGTGGCGGCCGCGATGACGCGGTGCACCTCGCACTCGGCGAGCTGCGCCGCGTCCCCGTCCGCCGCGTCCCGCACCTGCGCGGCCAGCTCCCGCAGCCGCGCCCGCTGCGCGTCCGTCGCGTTCGCCGCCGCCTTGGCCGCGACCTGCGCGCCGACCTCGCGCCGCACCTCGAAGATCTCCGCCATCCAGGCCTGCCCGACCGTGCCGACCAGCATCGGCAGCAGCTCCGGCCCGCCGAGCCGCTCGTAGTCGCGGACCCGCGTCCCCACCCCGTGCCGCGTCTCCAGGAGCCCCAGCTGCGCGAGCCGGACGATCGCGTGCTTCAGCGACGTCCGGGTGACCTCGTAGCCGGCGGCCAGCTCCCGCTCGGGCGGCAGGTAGGAGCCGGGCGGGTAGCGGCCGCTCAGCACGTCGTCGCGCAGCCGGCCGACGAGCGAGTCGACGACGGTGTCGCGGGGGATCGGCGAGGACGGCACCGGGCACCTCCAGAGGTCTAGTGGCTCAGCCACTGGACCACGAACTGCGAATCGGCGTCAAGACCGTGGCAGGCTGGAGGACCGGGAAGACGCGAGAGGGGACGACCATGCTCGGCACGCTCGACTGGGAACCGGCGAACGCACGGCGCGACCTCCTTGCGGACCCCGTCGCCGCCGCGATCGGCGCCCTGCCGGACGCCGAGGCCGCCCCGATCGACCCGGAACTGGCCGACACCGCCGCGTTCTGCGAGCGCTACGGCGTCCCCCTCGACGCCAGCGCCAACTGCGTGGTCGTCGCCGCCAAGCGCGGCGGCCGGGTCGCCTACGCCGCCTGCATGATCCTCGCCAACGGCCGCGCGGACGTGAACGGCGTCGTCCGCAAGCACCTCGGCGCCCGCAAGGCGTCGTTCGCGCCGATGGCCGAGGCCACGTCCCTCACCGGCATGGAGTACGGCGGCATCACCCCGGTCGGCCTGCCCGGCGGCTGGCCGATCCTGGTGGACGAGTCCGTCGCCGCGGCGGCGCACGTCGTCATCGGCAGCGGCCTGCGCAGGTCGAAGATCCTCCTGCCCGGCAAGGCACTCACGGCCCTCCCGGACGCCGAGGTCATCGCCCTCGCCCTGTGAGACCCGGAGATCCTCACGGGGCCCGGCGGCTCGCCCTCCAGTCCGCCTACCCGGTCGAGTCGATGGGGTAGCGGGTCCCGCCGGCGGCGCGGGCGCGGTCGAGCAAGGCGCGGTTGGCGGCGAGCATCTCCGGGACGGTCGCGCAGCCCGGCGAGGCGGTCCGCAGGACGCCGAACAGGACCGGGTCGTCCGGCAGGGGCGGCCTGGGGAGGGGCCCGGCCCGCAGCGGCTTGACCACGATGACGCCGCTGAGGCCCAGGTCGGCCGCGGTCATCCCGGCGAGCGTCGACTCGATCACGGCGGCGGCGCGGGACGCGGGCAGGAAGACCGTCCCCCACGGATGCGGGCGCGCCCACTCGCCGGCGGCGATCAGTTCCGCCACGTCGGGACGCATCCGGTCGGCGAAGTCGAGGTAGCCGAGGCGCTCGGTCTCCGCGGTGCCGGGCGGCGGCTCGCCCTCGTCCCCGTACAGGACGGCCTTGGCCTCGAACCTCCAGCCGCCGTCCGCGGGCACGACCTGGCCAGCGGCGTACTCGGCGCGCACCCCGCGCAGGACGCGGAGCAGGTCCGCCGCGTCCCGGCACGGGACCGTGCAGGCCAGTACCCGCTCCGGGGCGGGGACGAGCCGCAGCGTCGCGCCCGTGATGACGCCGTGCCCGCCCAGCCCGCCGCGGACGGCGTCGAAGAGGCCGGGCCGGACGGCGGGGGAGCAGGTCACGAGCTCCCCGCCGGCGACCACGTCCAGGGCGAGGACGTTGTCGGCCTGCGTCCCGTGCAGGAGGGACGTCCCGCCGACGCCGCCGGTGGAGACCGTCCCGCCGACCGTCACGTCCAGGTAGTCGGTCAGGACGGGCGGCGTCAGCCCGAGCGGCAGCGTCGCGGCGAGGACCTCGCGCCAGGTCGTCCCCGCGCCGGCGGCCGCGTGCCGCTCGCCGACCTCGGTGACGCCCGCGAGCCCGCGCAGGTCGAGCGAGACGCCGGTGGTCAGCGACTGGCCGCCCGCGGAGTGCCCGGCGCCGCGCGGGACGGCGTCCAGGCCCTGCGCGGCGGCCTCGCGGACGGCGGAGACGACCTCCCGCGCCGAGGCGGGCCGGACGTCGCGCGCGGGCGACCGCTCGACGATTCCCCCGAAGTCGCGCATGCTCATGCCCCCCAGGCCGGTGGACGGTGCCCCCGACCACGTTAGCTGGCGGGGCGGCTAGCGGTCGCGCAGGCGGTCGGCCACGCGGCCGAGGGCGTCGCCGAGCAGGTCGATCTCGTCCGGCGTCAGCACGTCGATGAGCGCCTCGCGGACGACGCGGCGGTGCCCAGGGCGGACGCGGTCGAGGGCGGCGGCGCCCTCGTCGGTCAGCTCCGCCCACACCGAGCGCCGGTCCGCCGCGCAGCCCGTCCGCTCGACGAGCCCGGCCCGCTCCAACTGGGTGACCTGGTAGGTGAGGCGGCTCTTCGACACCATCACCTCCCGCGCCAGGTCGGACATGCGGAGCCGGCGGTCCGCCGCGGTCCGCAGCCTGACGAGCACCTCGAACTCGGCGTGCGACAGCCCGCCGTCGTGCTTGAGCTGCCGCTCGACCTCGTGGTCGACCAGATGGCCCGCGGCGAGGAAGGCCGTCCAGGCGCGCAGTTCGCGTGGTTCCAGCGCGTCCCCCGCTTCGTCCATGCGGTGATCCTAGTTGGTATGAATTTGAATCACTGTGCCGGCGTTCTGCCAGGTCCCGGCGATCGGCCCGGACCCCGCCCGCGGGGCGGGTGTGATCTGGGCAACATTTCCGCCGCGGGCCGGGGTGCCGTGACCGTCGCGTCAGGACCGGTCACCTGGGGCGGAAAGGAATATGGCCCGCTCCAATCGCCCGGGAACGTTCCCCCGGCCCCCTGACATCCGCCTTTTCAGCCTCCTGCTCCTTAGCGTCGAAGTGACAAGATGTTCCTGATGACCGTTTTTGGGCATGAGTGATCGCTGAGGGTTTCTGGAGAGGCGGGTCGCAGGTGTCGCGCGGTAGTGAGTTCCTAGTGGTGGCCAATCGACTTCCGGTCGACCGGAACGTCGGGACGGACGGCGTCCCCCGCTGGAGGCGGAGTCCCGGCGGGCTGGTGAGCGCGATCGCCCCGGTCATGCGGCGGCGGCAGGGCACCTGGATCGGCTGGACCGGCGCGCCGGACGAGGAGATCGAGCCGTTCGAGGAGGACGGCATGTCGCTCCACCCCATCGCGCAGTCCGCGCGGGAGGTCGAGCTCTACTACGAGGGCTTCTCCAACGCGACGCTGTGGCCGCTGTACCACGACGTCGTCGCCCCGCCCGTCTACGACCGGGCGATGTGGGACGCCTACGTCCGCGTCAACAGGAGGTTCGCGGAGGCGGCGGCGAAGGTCGCGTCGAAGAACGCGATCGTCTGGGTGCAGGACTACCAGCTCCAGCTCGTCCCGTCGATGCTGCGCGAGCTGCGCCCCGACCTGCGCATCGGCTTCTTCCTGCACATCCCGTTCCCGCCGGTGGAGCTGTTCTGGCAGCTGCCGTGGCGGCGGCGGATCCTGGAGGGGCTGCTGGGCGCCGACCTGGTCGGGTTCCAGCTGCCCGGCGCGGCGGCCAACTTCGTGCGGCTCTGCCGGCGGCTGCTGGACGCCCGCTACGTCAAGCAGGACGTCTACTGGGACGACCGCGTCGTCCGGGCCCGCGCGTTCCCCATCTCCGTGGACGTCGGCGAGCTGAACGACCTGGTCGGACGCCCGGACGTGCAGGAGCGGGCGCAGGAGATCCGGGCCGACCTGGGCGACGCCACCATCCTGCTCGGCGTGGACCGGCTCGACTACACCAAGGGCATCACGCAGCGGCTGCAGGCGTTCGGGGAGCTGTTCGAGGACGACCGGCTCAAGCCGGGCCAGGCGGTGTTCGTGCAGATCGCCACGCCGAGCCGGGAGCGCGTCGAGCAGTACCAGCTGCTCCGCGAGGAGATCGAGCAGCAGGTCGGGCGGATCAACGGGGAATACGGCGAGATCGGGTTTCCGGTCATCCACTATTTGCACAGTTCGTATGACCGCGCCGAGCTGACCGCGCTCTACCTGGCCGCGGACGTGATGGTGGTGACCCCGCTGCGGGACGGCATGAACCTGGTCGCGAAGGAGTACGTGGCCTGCCGCAAGGACCTGCGCGGCACGCTGGTGCTGAGCGAGTTCACCGGCGCCGCGGCCGAGCTGAAGCGGGGCGCGTTCCAGGTCAACCCGTACGACATCGACGGGCTCAAGGACACGCTGCTGGCGGCGCTGGAGGCCGAGCCGGCCGACCAGGCGCGGCGGATGCGCTCGATGCGCCGCCGCGTGATCGAGAACGACGTGGACCGCTGGGCCCAGTCGTTCCTCAGCGAGCTGGAGCGTCCGGAGCGGTCCGGCCCTGCTGAGCCTGCTCCGGCGGCGCCGGAGGGCTGAGCCGCAGGTCGAAGGCCGCCCACACGGCCTTCCCGCCGGTGGCGAGCCGCGCCCACCCCCACGCGTCGCTGATCGCGCCGACGACGACGAGGCCGCGGCCGCCCTCGACGAACCGGTCGGGGTCGCTCGCCGCGGGCTCGGGCACCCGGCCCGACGGGTCGGTGACCGAGACGACGAGCCGCCGCGGGTGGCCGACCAGCACGAGCTGGATCGGGCACAGCGGCAGCGGCTGGGGGAGTCCCTCCAGGCCGTGCCGCAGGGCGTTGGTCACCAGTTCCGACACCGCCACGACCACGTCCCCGCAGGCGTCGCCGGTAAGGCCCCATTCGTCCAGTGTGGCCTGGGTGAACTCGCGCGCCGAGCGGGGCGCGGTGATCTCCGCGGGGAGCACCCGGCGCGCGGTGCGCGGGGTGCCGGCGTGCGGGGCCGGCCAGAGCCCGGCGAGGCCGGGCACGGCGGCCGGGACGCTCGGGCGCGGGTTCGCGGGGACGTTCGGCGCGGGCGGCGGCTGGGCCGCGTCCGGCCAGGGCGCGTGCACCGCGGCGGCGTGCCGCGGCCGGCCGCCCCCCACGGCGGCGGGGGCTGCGACTTCGTCTGCCTGGTCAACGGTCATGGTCAAACCTCAGAGGCGTGCGGAGTGGTCACCGGCGGGCGTTCGCTATCTTGCTCCCCAAGCCGTGCAGATGCAAGACCGTCTGCATGAACGAATGCAAGAACGAATGCACGTGCATCTCGTACCATCGTGTGGGGTGGGGCGGGATCGCGGTCTCCCCGCGGGGAGGCCAAGACGCCTAGAGGGGGCAGACATGGACGGCCACCACATGTCGGACGTCCGACGCAGCGGGCTCGTCTGGCAGAAGAGCCGGCGGAGCAACCCGTCCGGGAACTGCGTCGAGATGGCCGAACTCCCCAACGGGGAGATCGCCGTACGCAACTCCCGGGACCCCGAGGGGGCGATACTCGTCTACACGCGCGAGGAGGTGGAGGCCTTCGTGGGCGGAGCCAAGGACGGTGACTTCGACCACATGCTCGTCTGACCGGCCGGTAAACCGAACGGCATTCCATTCGGCCGTGCGGCCCGGTAGGTTGCGGCCATGCACCTGGGGCAGATCGCAGCTCAGACGCCCGACAAGCCCGCCGTGATCATGGCGGGCTCCGGGCGGGTCGTCACCTTCCGGGAACTGAACGAGGAGTCCAACCGGCTCGCGCAGCTGCTCCGCGCGGAGGGGCTGCGCCCGGGGGACCACATCGCGTTCATGCTGGAGAACCACCCGCTCTTCCTGGCCGTCGCCTGGGCCGCCCAGCGGTCCGGGCTCTACTACACCGCCATCAGCTCGCGGCTCCAGCCCGAGGAACTCGCCTACATCGTGCGCAACTGCGAGGCGAAGGCGTTCATCACCGGCGCGTCGCTGGAGGCCGCCGCGCAGAACCCGCCGGACGTGCCGCTGCGCCTCATGCTCGGCGGCACGGCCCCCGGGTACGAGTCCTACGAGGAGCGCGTCGCCCGGTACCCGTCCACGCCGATCGAGGACGAGTGCGAGGGCATGGACATGCTCTACTCGTCCGGCACGACGGGCCGCCCCAAAGGGGTGAAGCCGCCGCTGTCCAAGGCGCCCATGGGCGAGCCCGGCCCGCTCTACATGCTGATCACGCATCTGTTCCAGGCCGACGCCGACTCGGTCTACCTGTCCCCGGCGCCGCTGTACCACGCCGCGCCGCTGCGGTACTCGCTCATCTTCCACCGGTGCGGCGCCACCGTCGTGGTGATGGAGAAGTTCGACCCCGAGCAGGCCCTCGCCGCCATCGAGAAGCACCGCGTCACCCACAGCCAGTGGGTGCCGACCATGTTCATCCGGATGCTGAAGCTCCCCGCGGAGACCCGGGCCCGCTACGACCTGTCGTCGCTGGCCTGCGCCGTGCACGCCGCCGCGCCGTGCCCCGTCCCGGTCAAGGAGCGGATGATCGGCTGGTGGGGCCCGATCCTGCACGAGTACTACGCGGGCACCGAGGGCAACTGCTTCGTCTACACCAACTCCGAGGACTGGCTCGCCCACAAGGGCAGCGTCGGGCGTCCCATCCTGGGCGAAGTGCACGTCTGCGACGAGGACGGCGACGAGCTGCCCGCCGGCGAGCCCGGAACGCTCTACTTCGGCAACGGCCCCGAGTTCGAGTACCACGCCGACGAGGAGAAGACGGCCGCGTCCCGCGACCCGAAGGGCCGCGGCTGGACGACCCTCGGCGACGTCGGCTACGTGGACGGGGACGGCTTCCTCTACCTCACCGACCGCCGCGCCTACATGATCATCAGCGGCGGGGTGAACATCTACCCGCAGGAGGCCGAGAACGTCCTCGCGGTGCACCCGAAGGTCGCCGACGTCGCGGTGTTCGGCGTCCCGGACGCCGAGATGGGCGAGGCGGTCAAGGCCGTCGTCCAGCCGGCGGCCGTGGACGACGCCGGTCCCGAGCTGGAGGCCGAGCTGATCGCCTACTGCCGCGACCACCTCGCGCACTACAAGTGCCCGCGGTCGGTCGACTTCCGTCGGGAGCTGCCCCGGCACCCGACCGGGAAGCTCTACAAGCGGCTCCTGAAGGACGAGTACTGGGCCGCGAAGCCCTCCGCGACGGCCTGAGAAGGCCCTGGACGGCGAAACCCCGGCCGGGCCCGTCGAGGGCCCCGGCCGGGGTTTGGAACGCGCCAGGGACGTCCTAGTGCATCGGCATCGGGGTGTCGACCGCGCTGGTGTCCGGCTTCTTGCGCGGCAGCAGCAGCGCCGGCACGAACGCCAGGAGCAGCAGCCCGGCCGCGTACCAGTAGGTGTGCTGGAACGCGTCGGCCATCGGCCCGGCGATCTTCTCCATGACCGCCGGCGGCACCTTCTCGGTGCTGCCGATCTCGCCGCCGGCGCCTCCGCCGAGCTTGGACGTGAGCTGGTTGGCCAGCAGCACCGAGATCATCGCGGTGCCGATGGACGCCGACACCTGCTGGATGATGTTCAGCATCGTGCTGGCGCGCGGCACGTCGTCGTGGCCGAGCGTCTGGATCGCCGCCGCCATGGTCGGCATCATGGTCATGCCCATGCCGAGACCCATCACGAACAGCGCCGCGCCGAGCGCCCAGTAGGACGTGTCGGCCTCCAGGATCGCGGCGAAGCCCGCCATCGACGCCACCACGACGACCATGCCGCCCACCACGACCCGCCCGGGGCCGATGCGGTCGGTCAGCTTGCCGCCGATCGGCATCGTGAGCATCGCGCCGAGGCCCTGCGGGGCCAGCAGCAGGCCCGACGCCAGGGCGCCCTCGCCGCGGACCGTCTGGTAGTACAGCGGCAGCAGCAGCATCGCGCCCATGAACGCGACCATGAACAGCACCATCGTGCCGGACGCGGCCGCGACCGAGCGGCGCTTCAGCAGCCGCAGGTCGATCAGCGGGTTCCGGGCGCTCAGCGCGCGGAACACGAACCCGAGGACCAGGACGGCGCCGGCGGCCGTGAAGACCAGCGGCTCGGTCTTCAGGAAGTCGGCCCCTTCGGCGCCCTTGGCGACGCCGTAGATCAGCGAGGCCAGGCCGGGGGACAGCAGGAGCAGCCCGATGAAGTCGAGCCGCTCGGTCTTCTTCGGCTCGTCCCGCTTGAGGATCCTCGCCGCCAGGAACAGCGCGACGATGCCGATCGGCAGGTTGATGAAGAAGATCCACCGCCAGGACACGTCGTCGACCAGGTAGCCGCCGATGATCGGGCCGAGGATCGGGCCGAGCAGCATCGGCACGCCGACGATGCTCATCACCTGCCCGACCCGCTGCGGCCCCGCCGCCTGGGTCAGGATGGTCATCCCCGCCGGCATGATCATGCCGCCGCCGAGGCCCTGCAGCACCCGGAAGACGATCAACGACTCGGCCGACCAGGCGACTCCCGCCAGCATCGACCCGAGCACGAACAGCCCGATCGAGATCATGTACAGGCGCTTGGTGCCGAACCGCGCCGAAGCCCAGCCGGTGATCGGGATCACCGTGGCCAATGCCAGCGTGTAGCCCGTCGCGACCCACTGGATCGTCGCGAGCGAGGTGTCGAACTCCTTGGCCAGGTCGTTGATGGCCACGTTGACGACGGTCACGTCCAGGATCGACATGATCGCCCCGAGGACGACGACCATGGCCACCGCGAGCACTCCGCGATCGAGACCGCCGCCGGCGTCGGGTTCCTTCAGTGGGCCATCCGCCGTCGCTTGAGACGCGGGAGCGGTCAACTCTCATCCAATCGTCAGGGACCCCGCACGCGGGCACGCAGGGACCATCGGCAAGTCTTCAGGGGGTGAGTCGCAAAAATACTGCAGCGACTGACACTTTCGCGAACCGTTAAACTTCGCGCGCTCCGGGAGTATTCCAGCGGGGTCCGACAGATCCGCCCAGCTCGCCCGCCTCCAGGCTGAGACCTCGACCACAGTCGAGGTCAACCGGATGTGACCGACGCGACACCGCATCCTCCCTTCACGAGCCGCAGAGGCAGACCGCCGCGGGTCCCCGAACTCATCGCCCGGAGGGAAGTAATTCGTGGCTCGGCGGGACCGGCCGCCCGGCGGGTCAGAGGCCGACGGTGTCAGAAGCCGGTGGGGTCGGAGGTCGGCGGTGGTCAGAGGTCGACGGGGTCAGAGGTCGACGGTGACGCCGAGGCCGCGGGCGCGGGCCTCCCGGTAGGCGACCGAGGCGGCCGCGACGTCGAGCGCGGCGTGGCCGGTCGACTTGAAGAGGGTCGGTTCCGCGGCCGAACGGCGCCCGGGGTGCCGGCCGTCGAGGACGGCGCCGATGAGGGTCGCCGCGGACGGGTCGGCGCCCTGCAGCTCCCAGGCGCCGGCCGGCGGCGGCTCGGTCACGGCGCCCGGCCATTCCACGAACAGCGACGACGACGCCAGGGTCTCGGCGTCGAACTCCGGGCCGTCGGAGCCGCCGACCGAGCTGAGGTGCGCTCCGTCGGCGAGCCAGGACCGGCGCACCACGGGCTCCCGGCTGGACGTGCAGCAGAGGACGACCTCGGCCGTCTTGACCGCGGCCTCGATGCCGGCGGCGGAGCAGGCGGGCAGGCCCGCGACGAGCCGCTCGGCCCTCTCCAGGTCGCGCGCGCCGACCGTCACCTCCGCCGAGTCCAGCGCGGCGAGGACGGCGAGCTGGGCCCGCGCCTGCGCGCCGGCGCCGATCACGGCGAACCGGGTGGCGCCGGGCGGGGCGAGGGCCAGCATGGCGGCGGTCGCGGTGGCCGCGGTGCGCACCGCGGTGATCGCCTCGGCGTCCATGATCGCCAGCGGGCGGCCGGTCTCCGCGTCGAAATGGGCGACGATGCCGCGGTGGGAGCCGCGGCCGCCCGCGGAGAAGACCGACACGAGCTTGGCCGCCAGGCCCAGTCGCGGGACGTAGCCGGGCATCGCGCCGAGCAGCCCGTGGGCCGAGCGGGCCGCGACGCGCGCCGGGGCGGAGACGACGCCGCGGCTGACGGCGACGAGCGCGGTGCGCACCGCCGCCAGCACCGCGTCCGGCGGGCACGCCGCCCTGGTCTGCTCCCGGTCGAGGACGAGGACTCCGCCGCCCGCGGGGTCAGTCATCGCCTGCCGCCTCGCCCGTGCCGCTCAGCGCGTTCTCCAGCTCGGCCGTGGCGGACGCGAGGGCGTCCTGCAGCTTCCCGAGGGTGGCGTCGTCGAACTCGCTGTCCAGGCCGACGATCGTGACGGCGCAGATGGGCCGTCCGCCTGCGGCGGGCACCGCGCGGCTGACCGAGGCGATGACCTCCTCGTTGCGTCCGCGCTCCAGCGCGAAGCCGGTGCGCCGGGTCCGGTCGATCTCCTTCAGCAGGTCGGCCCTGGCGGCCGCCGGGTGCCCCTGCTCCTCCGCGGCGCGCAGGTAGGGGACGCGGGCGGCCTCGTCCAGCGCGGAGACCAGGGCGAGCGGGCCCGCGAACTTGTGGATCGGCAGCAGCTCGCCCAGCAGGTCGGTGATCATCGCGAGCCGCGGCGGCCGGACGACGTCGATCACCCGGCCGCCGTCCGGTTCGAGCACTTGCAGGTTCACCATCATCGCGGTCCGGTCGGACAGCGCCTGGAGCACCGGCCGACTCAGCACCACCAGTGAGTTCGCGGCCGCCGCCTGGGAGAACTGGAGCACGACGGGCCCCGGCAGGTAGCGGTCCTCGCTGCGCATGATCCAGCCGCGCCGCACCAGCTCGAGGAGGATGCGGTAGGCGGTGGCGCGGTGCATCCCCGCCTCGTTCGCCAGCTCGCTGAGTCGAAGCGGGCGGTCGGCCCGGACGACGGTCTCGATGAGGTCCAGGGCCTTGTCCACGGCAGAGCTGGCCGGTCTGGGCAACTTCCCTCCACTGGCGTTGAGCGCGCTTCCGATGCTTGACGCACATTATCAGACGTTGCTAATGTTGTAACAGTTGTTACGGTGTACGTAACACATTGAGGATCCACCCCCCTCACCTCGCGAGGCTCGAGAACGGAGACAGGGCGATCGCCATGGTGGACAGAGACGAACGACCGATCGCCGGCAACGACCCGGCTCCCGCCCCCTTCGCCGCCGCCGAACCGGGGCAGGTCGTGATCTACCGCGGCGTCTCGCTGATCGACGGGACCGGCGCCCCCGCGCGGCACGGCATGGCGGTGGTGACGGACGGCCCGACGATCACGGCGGTCGCGCCCGAGGACGAGCTCCGCACCCCGGGCCTGCCCGGCGCCGAGACCGTCGACCTGCGCGGCGCGTTCCTGCTGCCCGGCCTGATCGACACCCACCAGCACCTGTCGACGCCGCCGAACCGCGCGCAGGCCGAGGAGCTGATGCGGCGGCAGCTGTACGGCGGCGTCACCGCGGTCCGCGAGATGGCCGGCGACCTGCGGCAGATGGCCGACCTCGCGCGCGCCGCGCTGGTCGGCGAGATCCCCGGCCCGGACGTCCACAACGCGGCGCTGATGGCGGGCCCCGGCTTCTTCGACGACCCCCGCACCTGGCAGGTGTCGCAGGGGGCGGTCCCCGGCGCCACGGCCTGGATGCAGGCGGTCGACGACGGGACCGACCTCCGGCTGGCCGTCGCGATGGCCCGCGGCACCGGCGCGACGGCCGTCAAGGTCTACGCCGACCTCGAGCCGTCCCTGGTCGCCCGCGTCACCGAGGAGGCGCACCGGCAGGGCATGCGGGTGTGGGCGCACGCGGCGGTCTTCCCCGCGATGCCCCGCGACGTCGTCGCGGCCGGAGTCGACGTCGTGTCGCACGCCCACTACCTCGCCTACGACCTCGCCGGCGACCGGCCGGTGGCGTACCGGCAGCAGCGCGAGCACCTCGCGGACGCCTACGAGCGCTTCCTGGCCGCGCCGGAGGACGCCGTCGACGGGCTGCTGGACGACATGCGGCGCCGCGGCACGATCCTCGACGCCACCGCGAGCCTCACGGCCAGGATCCCGACCAGCGCGCCGGGCGCGGCCGGACTCGCGCCGGACGTCATGCGGCGGCTGATCGGCCGCGCGCGGGCGGCGGGCGTCACGATCTGCACCGGCACCGACTACGAGTCGCCGCAGGGCGACCCGTACCCGTCGCTCCACGACGAGCTCCGCTTCCTGGTCGAGGCGATGGGCATGCCGCCGCGCGAGGTGATCCGCGCGGCCACGCTCGCGGGAGCGGCCGCCGCCGGGCAGGAGGGCGTGATGGGCGCCGTCCGCCCCGGCATGCTCGCCAACCTCCTGGTCGTCGCCGACGACCCGCACGACGACATCGGCCATCTCCGGAACATCATCACGACGGTCAAGCGCGGGCGGCGCCACGACCGGGCCGACTACGACCGGCCCGACCACCACCGGGCCGACCACCACCGGCCCGACCACCACCGGGCGTCCGCCACCGGGGCCGGGGCGACCATCGAAGAGGGGGCGCGGGAGTGAGCGTCGACATCGCGGACTTCATCGTCGTCAACGCGCTGGGCGGGCTGGACAACCCGAACGCCCCGGCGTCGCTGACCGCCTCCGGCGCGCTCGTCCAGACCAGCGAGCAGCTGACCGTCGACGCGCGCACGCTGGCGGACGCGCACGCCTCCGGCGTGACGGCGATCAACGTGACGCTCGGCTACACGATGGGCGACCTCCCGCCCTACGAGCACACGCTGCACGAGATCCGCACCTGGGACGCGATCATCGCCGCGCACCCGGAAGACCTGATGCGGATCGACACGGCCGCGGACTTCGCGGAGGCGAAGCGGCTGGGCAGGATCGGCATCGTCTACGGCTTCCAGAACGCCGCCGCGGTCGACGACGACGCCGGACGGATCGGCACGTTCGCGGAGCTGGGCGTCCGGGTGATCCAGCTGACCTACAACCAGGCGAACCAGATCGGCGACGGCTCGATGGCGCCGGAGAACCGCGGGCTGACGCCGCTCGGACGCGAGGTCGTGGCGGCCCTCAACGAGCACCGCGTCATGGTCGACCTCTCGCACAGCGGCGAGCGGACGTGCCTGGAGGCGGCGCGGATCTCCGCGCAGCCCGTCTCCATCAACCACACGGGCTGCCGCGCGCTCGTCGACCTGCCGCGCAACAAGACCGACGAGGAACTGCGGCTGGTCGCCTCGCGGGGCGGCTTCGTCGGCATCTACTTCATGCCGTTCCTCAACGCGTCCGGGCACGCCACCGCCGCGGACGTGGTGGAGCACATCGTGCACGCCGTCGACGTCTGCGGCGAGGACCACGTCGGCATCGGCACCGACGGGACGATCACCGCCGTCGACGACCTGGACGCCTACCGCGACCGGCTCGCCGAGCAGGTCGCGCGGCGCCGGGCGGCCGGCGCGTCCGCGGCCGGCGAGCGGAGCGACACCTACCCGTTCGTCGTCGACCTGCGCGGCGTCGGCCAGTTCCGGGAGCTGGCGCGGCTGCTGGCGGAGCGCGGCTACTCCGCGAGCCGGATCGAGAAGATCCTCGGCCTGAACTTTCACAACTACGCGAAGGCGGTCTGGGGCCGATGACACTGTTCACGAAAGGCGGGGCCGTGCGGCGCCTCCCGCTCCTCGCCGGGGCGCTGGCCGCGCTCCTGCCGCTCGCGGCGTGCAGCGGCGGCGGCGCGGCGTCCACCGCGGCGAAGCCCGGGGCCATGACGTTCGGGTCGCTGCCCGCGCAGACGGGCACGCCCAAGGACGGCGGCGCCATCGACATCGGCCAGCAGCCGGGCGCCGGGCCGTTCTACATGCTGCCGGTCGTGCCCGGCGCGTTCAACTCGACGTTCGTGACCTACCAGTTCCAGCGGCTCATGTACCGGCCGCTCTACTGGTTCCCGCAGGGCGCGAGCCACAAGGTCGACGAGTCGCTCAGCCTGGCCGCCCTGCCGGAGTTCTCCGACGGCAACAAGACCGTGACCATCAAGCTGCGGGAGGGCTACAAGTGGTCCGACGGCAACCCCGTCGAGGCCGATGACGTGGTCTTCTTCATCGACCTGGTGAAGGCGGCGCTCAAGAAGAGCCCGGCCAACTGGGCCGACTACACCCCGGGCCAGTTCCCCGACAGCATCGCCGGGGTGGAGGCCACCTCGAAGAGCACGGTGACGCTGAGGCTCAAGGAGGCGTACAACCCGGAGTGGTTCACCGCCAACCAGCTGACCTCCGTCATCCCGCTCCCGGCCGACCAGTGGTCCCGCACGTCGGCCGGCGGCCCGATCGTCGACCACTCCTCGCCCGAGAACGCCAAGGCGATCTACGCCTACCTCGACAAGGCGTCCCGGGACCCGGCCACGTTCGCGACGGACCCGCTCTGGCGGACGGTGAACGGCCCGTACCGGCTGAGCAGCTTCGACGTCACCACGAACGCGTACACGATGACCGCGAACGAGGCGTACGCCGGGCCGCAGAAGCCGCACATCAAGACGCTGAACTTCCGGCCGTTCACGTCCGAGACGGCCAAGTTCAACCAGCTCCTCAGCGGCAAGCTGACCGCGGCCACGGTCGACCAGAACAACGTGGGGCAGGTGGCGGCGCTCAAGGCCGCGGGCTACCACGTCTACGGCGCGCCCAGGCTGGGCTTCAGCTTCATCATGCTCAACTTCAAGGACACGACCGGCAACGTCGACAAGCTCTACGCCCAGCACTACATCCGGCAGGCGCTGCAGCATCTGATCGACCAGCCCGGCTACATCGCCAGCAAGGGGATGTACAACGGCGCGGCCGTCGAGAGCTACGGCCCGGCCCCGGCGAGTTCGCCGTACGTGTCAGGGAACGTCGCCACCGCGCCGTACCCCTACGATCCGGCCGCCGCCCGGAAGCTGCTGGAGGACCACGGCTGGAAGGTGGTGCCGGACGGCGCCACGACCTGCGAGCGCCCCGGCACCGGGCCGTCGCAGTGCGGGGCCGGGATCCCGCAGGGGCAGACGATGAAGTTCAACCTCTTCTACCGCAGCGAGCCGCAGCTGCACAGCGCGGTGAGCACCGCGTTCGCCTCGGCGGCCCGCAAGCTGGGCGTGACGGTCACGGTCGCGCCGAAGACGTTCAGCTTCCTGATCCAGAACTTCAACGTGCCCGCGGCGCCCTCGAAGGCCGGCGAGTGGGCCATGTCGACCTGGGGCGGCTTCAGCACGAAGCCCTACCCGACGATGTCGGGCGTCTTCGACACCAAGGGCTCGGGCAACGTCGGCGCCTACAGCGACCCCGAGACCGACGAACTGATCCGGGCCTCGGTGCACGGCGCCGACCGCAAGGCCGTCCAGGCGGAGATCGAGCATCTGCGGACCGGCCTGCCCGTGCTCTGGCTGCCGAACGCGCACACCATCTGGGCCTGGAAGGACACCGTGTCCGGCCCGCCGGACTCCTTCGCCAACCTGCCGGCCAGCGTGCTCACCCCCGAGTACTGGTACCTGAAGTAACCGGGCCCGCCGGAGCCGGAGACGGCCGTCGAAACGAAAGGAGGCAGGGCGTGGTCCAGTATGTGCTGCGGCGGCTGGGAACGTCGGCGATCGTGATCCTGGGCGTCTCACTGATCACCTTCCTGCTGCTGCACGGGATGTCCGGGTCCCCGGGCCGGGCGATCCTCGGCGTCCAGGCGAGCGCGGAGGCGGTGGCCGCCTTCGACCGGGAGCACGGCTACGACCGGTCGCTCGTCGTCCAGTACCTCGACTACCTGGGCGGGTTGCTCCACGGCGACCTCGGCCACTCCTACAAGCTGAACCAGAGCGTGAACGCGCTGCTGGCGGAGAACGCGGGCCGGACGGCGATGCTGTCGGCGGTCGCGCTCGTCCTCGCGATCGCCGTGGCCGTCCCGCTCGGGGTGTTCCAGGCGGTGCGGCGCAACAGCGTCGGCGACAACGTGCTGACCGCGCTCACCTTCGTCACCTACTCGATGCCCGTGTTCCTGCTCGCGATGCTGCTGATCCAGTTCTTCGCGATGGGGCTGGGCGTGCTGCCCGCGCAGGCGGCGCAGTCCAGTTCCGACTTCGTCGTCTT
Organism: Actinomadura sp. GTD37; assembly: GCF_041951365.1. Taxonomy (NCBI): domain Bacteria; kingdom Bacillati; phylum Actinomycetota; class Actinomycetes; order Streptosporangiales; family Thermomonosporaceae; genus Actinomadura; species Actinomadura sp. GTD37. Next base: position 286,918 of record NZ_JBGNUS010000002.1, on the reverse strand, counting down.
CACCGAGCCGCGCGCCATGCTGCTCCCGGTGCTGACGCTGACCGGGGTCACGGTCGCGATGTACTCCAGATACCAGCGGTCCGCGGCGCTCGACCAGCTCGCGCAGGACTACATCAGGGTGGCGCGGGCGAAGGGCCTGTCCATGCGCCTGGTGCTCACCCGGCACCTGCTGCGCAACGCCTGCGTGCCGCTGGTGACCCTGATCGGCATGTCGATCCCGCTCCTGCTGGCGGGGAACCTGGTGGTCGAGTCCGTCTTCAACTACCCGGGGCTGGGGCTGCTCTTCTTCAACGGCCTGAACAACCAGGACTATCCCGTCCTGCTGGGCTACACGCTGGTCGCCGCGACGCTGACCGTCCTCGGGAACCTCGTGGCGGACGTGCTCGTGGCGGCCACCGACCCGAGGACGCGGCGCGCATGACCGAATCCCCGACCGACAAGCCCGACAGGACCGGCAAGGCCGGCGGGGCGGCGACGCTGACCGCGCCGGACGTCCGCGGCGTCCGCCTGCCGGACACCATGAGCGGATGGCGGCTCACCGCGCGGGAGTTCGTCCAGAACCGGCTCGCCGTCGTCGGCCTCGGCATCATCGTCTTCTTCGTCCTGTTCTGCTTCGCCGGGCCGTACCTGTACGCGACCGACCAGGTGACCGTCGACCCCGTGAGCAGCCTCCTGGCGCCCGGCGGCGGGCACCCGCTCGGCACCGACGCGCAGGGCTTCGACGTGCTCGGCCGGATCATGCTGGGCGGCCGGGCGTCGCTCCAGATCGGGCTGTTCGCGGCGCTGATCGCCACCGGGATCGGCACCCTGTACGGCACCGTCGCCGGTCTCGCCGGCGGTGCGGTGGACGGGTTCATGATGCGCGTGGTCGACACGCTGCTGTCGATCCCGTTCCTGTTCATCGTGCTGATCGTCGCCACCCGGTTCAGCTCCACGGTGCTGTCGCTGAGCCTGATCCTGGGCGCGTTCTCGTGGCTCGCGCCGGCCCGCCTCGTCCGGGCCGAGGTGCTGACGCTGCGCTCGCGCGGGTTCGTCGCGGCGGCGACGGTGATGGGGGCGACCAAGGCGCGGATCGTCGCCCGGCACCTGATCCCGAACGCGCTCGGCGTGGTGATCGTCAACATCACCTTCCAGGTCGCCGACGCGATCATCGCGGTGTCGCTGCTGGGCTTCCTCGGCTTCGGGCTCAACTACCCGGACGTCGAGTGGGGGACGCAGCTGTCGGCGGGGGTGTCCTACCTGCTGGCGGGCTCCTGGTGGCTGATCTACCCGGTCGGCGGCTGCCTGGTCCTGGTGGTCATGGCGTTCAACTTCGTCGGGGACGCGCTGCGCGACTCGATCGACGTACGGCTGAGGCGGCGCTGATGCCCGCCCGCGCAGGAAGGTCGCACATGAACCCCGACGCCCACCCGGCACCGGACGACGACAGCGTCCTGGCGATCGAGGGCCTGTCCGTCGGCATCCGGCTCCGCAAGTCGGACGCGGGCGTGGTCGGCGGCGTCGACCTGCGCCTGCGCCGGGGCGAGACCCTCGGGCTGGTGGGGGAGTCCGGGTGCGGGAAGTCGATGACCGGGCTCTCGGTCATGGGCCTGCTCCCGCCCGGCGGACGCGTCACGGCCGGGTCGGTCAAGCTCGCCGGACGGGAGCTGGTCGGCCTCCCGGAGAAGCACTACCAGCGGATCCGCGGCAACGAGATCGCCATGGTCTTCCAGGACCCGATGACGTCGCTGAACCCCACCAAGACCATCGGCGACCAGGTCGCCGAGCCGGTCCGGCTGCACCGCGGCGCGAGCCCGAAGGAGGCCCGCGACCGGGCGTCGGAGATGCTCGCGCTGGTCGGCATCGCCCGGCCCGCCGAACGGCTCGGCCAGTACCCGCACGAGCTGTCCGGCGGCCTGCGCCAGCGGGTCATGATCGCGATGGCGCTGTCCTGCGAGCCGAAGGTGCTGATCGCGGACGAGCCGACGACGGCGCTCGACGTGACCGTCCAGGCCCAGGTCCTCCGGCTGCTGCACGACCTCAAGGACCGGCTCGGCATGGCCATGCTGCTGATCACCCACGACATGGGCGTGATCGCGCAGTGGGCCGACCGGGTCAGCGTCATGTACGCCGGCGGCATCGTCGAGAGCGCCCGCACCGGCGACCTGTTCACGGGCATGCGGCACCCGTACGCGCAGGCCCTGCTCGCCTGCACGCCGCGGCTGACCCAGCCGCGCGGGCAGGCCCTCTACTCCATTCCCGGCTCCCCGCCCGACCTGGCCCGCCCGCCCGCGGGCTGCCGCTTCGCCGCCCGGTGCGCGCACGCCACCGACCGCTGCCGCAGCGAGGAGCCGGTGCTCGCCGAGGACCGGCCGGGGCACACGCTGGCCTGCTGGAACCCGGTCGACGGCCCGCTCGCCGCGACCGCGCCGCCGGCCCCGGCCGCCCCGGCCGCCGCGGCCGATCCGGCCGCGCCGGAGCCGCCGGAACGGGCGGCCGGGCCGGTGCTCGCCGTCCGCGACCTGGCCAGGGAGTACGCGGCGGGCAGGTCGCCGCTGCGCGGCGGGCGGCGCGGCGTCAAGGCCGTGTCCGGGGTGTCGTTCGAGGTCGCGCAGGGCCGGACGTTCGGCCTGGTCGGGGAGTCGGGCTGCGGCAAGAGCACCCTCGCGCGGATGATCGTCGCACTGGAGAAGCCGTCGTCCGGCGGCGTCACCGCCCTCGGCGCCGAACTCGGCGGGCTGCGCGGACGGGAGTTGCGCCGCCACCGCCGCGACCTCCAGATGATGTTCCAGGACCCGTTCGACGCGCTCGACCCTCGCATGCGGATCGGCGCCATCCTGCGCGAGCCGTTCGCCGCGCAGGGGATCGGGTCGGCGAAGGAGCAGCTGGACGCGATCCGCGGCCTCCTCGACGAGGTCGGCCTGCCGCACAGCGTGCTGGAGCGCTACCCGCACGAGTTCTCCGGCGGCCAGCGGCAGCGCATCGCGCTGGCCCGCGCACTGGCGCTCAACCCGCACGTGATCGTGGCCGACGAGCCGGTGAGCGCCCTCGACGTCTCGATCCGCTCGCAGGTGCTCAACCTGATGAGGCGGCTCCAGGCCAAGCACGGGCTCACCTACGTGGTGATCTCCCACGACCTGACCGTCGTCCGCTACCTGGCGGACACGGTCGGGGTGATGTACCTGGGCAAGCTGGTCGAGGTCGGCTCCCCGGACGACATCTACCTGCGCGCCGCGCACCCGTACACCGCCGGGCTGATCGCCGCGATCCCCGAGCCGGACCCGGCCGCCGGGCCGCCCGGCGACCAGGACGGCATGGACGCCGAGATGCCCAGCCCGTTCGACCCGCCGTCCGGCTGCCGCTTCCGCACCCGCTGCCCCCGCGCGCAGGCCCTGTGCGCCGCGGAGGAACCGGTGCTGCGCGGCTTCGACCCGGGCCACACGGCGGCGTGCCACTTCCCGCTGCGCGACCCGCAGCCCGCCGCCGCCCAGGTCGCTGACCGATGACACTCGCAGAAAGGACGCCGGTGAACACCGACCTCGAACCGTCGATCTGCCCGGTGACGGAGCGGGAGCGCGCCGACCGCGCCGCCGCCGGCGGGGGAGAGCCCACGCTGGCGTTCACCGGCCGCGTGCCGTACGACGCCTACGTCCACGCCAGCACGCTGCACACCCTGCAGCAGACGTTGAGCGACGACCCCGGAGAGATGTCGTTCCTGGTGATCAGCCAGGTGATGGAGCTGTACTTCGGGCTCGTCCGCCATGAGCTGCGCGAGGGGCAGCGCCTGATCAGGGAGGACGACGTGTGGGGCGCCCTGCCGCCGCTGCGCAGGGCGTCCCTGCACCTGGAGGGGCTCAACGCCGGCTGGCGCGGCCTGCGCTGGATGACGCCGACCGACTTCAACCGCTTCCGCGACAAGCTGGGCGAGGGCTCGGGATTCCAGTCCGCGATGTACCGGCACCTGGAGTTCCTGCTGGGGCTCAAGACGGCGTCGCTCGTCCGGCCGTTCCGGCGGCAGCCCGACGTCCACGCGGAACTGGCGGAGGCGCTGCGCGCGCCCAGCCTCTGGGACGACGCCATCGCCCTGCTCGCCCGGAAGGGCCACGACATCCCGGCCGACCTGCTCGGCCGGGACCTCTCCCTGGAACACCAGCCGCACTCGGCGGTCGAGGCCGCCTGGGTGGAGGTCTACACCGACACCGGCCCCGACAACCATCTCCGCATGCTCGGCGAGGCGCTGACCGACGTCGCCGAGCGGTTCGGCGACTGGCGCTACCAGCATCTGATGTCCGTCCGCCGCTCGATGGGCGCCAAGGCGGGCACCGGCGGCTCGAACGGGCTCCACTGGCTCCAGCGCAGCATGGCCAGGGAGGTCTTCCCGGAACTGTGGTCCGCCCGCACCTACATGTAGGAGAGCCGAGGATGACGAAGGTCGACATCGCCGTGGTCGGAGCCGGCCTCACCGGCTCCCTCCTCGCCTGCTACCTCGCCGGGCGCGGCCACCGGGTCACCGTGTACGAGCGCAGGCCCGACCCGCGCGCGGGCGACGGCGAGCGCGGACGCTCCATCAACCTCGCCCTGTCCGAACGCGGCTTGGACGCCCTCCGCCGCATCGGCCTGGAGCGGCGGGTCATGGCGGACGCCCTGCCGATGCGCGGCCGGATGATCCACCCGGTGGCCGGTCCCCGGGACTTCCAGCCGTACAGCCGGGACGGCGACAAGGCGATCAACTCGATCAGCCGGGGCGCGCTCAACAACGCGCTGATCGACGCCGCCGAGGCCGCGGACGGCGTGACGCTGCACTTCGGCCACCGCCTCACCGCCCTCGACCCCGCCACGCGTTCACTCGAATTCGAGACCCCCGAAGGCGCGGTGCGCGTCACCGCGTCGGTCGTGCTCGGCGCCGACGGCGCCGGATCGGCCGCCCGCGCACAACTGGTGGCGGCAGGCGTGATCCGGGAGGACGTCGAATTCCTCGACCACGGATACAAGGAACTGACCATTCCCGCGGTGGACGGCGAGTTCGCACTGAACCCCGAAGCGCTGCACATCTGGCCGCGCGGGAACGCGATGATGATCGCCCTCCCGAACCCCGACCGGTCGTTCACCTGCACGCTGTTCTGGCCCGGAGATGGCCCATCGGGATTCGCGGCGTTCGACAGCCCGTCCGCCGTGCAGGAGCATTTCGAAGCCCACTACCCGGACCTGCCGCCGCTCTCTCCCGGCCTGGTGGACGACTATCTCGGCAATCCCATCGGCAGGCTCGGCACCGTCCGGTGCGACACATGGCACGTGCCGGGCGGACGGACGGCGCTGATCGGCGACGCCGCCCACGCGATCGTCCCGTTCTACGGGCAGGGCGCGAACTGCGCCTTCGAGGACGTCGTAGAACTCGACCACTGCCTCACCGAAACCGCCGACACCTGGGAACTCGCCCTCCCGCTGTACGAGAATCGGCGCAAGGCCAACGCCGACGCCATCGCACGGATGGCGCTGGAGAACTTCACCGAGATGCGCGACAAGGTCGCCTCGCCGTTCTTCAAAGCCACCCGCAAGACCGAGAACGCACTGCAGAAGGCCCTCCCCGGAGTGTGGACGTCCCGCTACGAACTCGTCTCGTTCTCCACCAAGCCCTACGCGCAGGTAGAACGCCGCGCGAAGCACCAATGGCGCGTCCTGGCAGGGGCGGCGACGATAGCCGGACTCACGGCCGCGATCGGCCTACGACACATCGCATCTCGAACCACACCGCGTGGCCCTCGTCGCGCTCGCTGACGCCCCAGTCGGTTGCCAGGAAGGCGACGATGCGCAGGCCGCGTCCGCAGACGTCCATCTCGTCCACCGTGGCCAGATGCGGGACGGTGTTGGAGCCGCCGTCGTCGATGACCTCGACGCGGACGAGTTCGTCCGAGTGGGTCACCTCAACACGGATCTGACCGTCCTTCCCGGACTCGGTGTACCGCAGTGCGTTGGTGACCAGCTCACTCAGGCAGAGCGAGGCGTCGTCCAGCACGGGGTGGTCGCCCAGCACGTCCCGCAGCCACCCCCGCGCGTGGCCGGCCGCCCGGCTGACGTCGTGGCGGGGTGGGGAGACGGTGTGGCTGTCGTTGGGCTGCGGGCGGCGACGCCTGCCGATGACGAGTTCTGCTTTCTGCTGCACAAGGCCTGGGATGAGCGGGCTCAGCGCGACTTTCACTCGCGTGCCTTCGATTCCGGACGTTGGCAGATCGTCACCGCCGTTCTGGACGTGCTGGCGGTCAACCATCGTGCCCTGGCCTCTACGAACGGCTCGGCCTGCATGAAGTGGCGCGGCACGGTGACGGCGACATCAAGATCAGGATGCGCTCACGTCATCGAAGCGGCGTCCGCGGTGAGTGAGAGCCGTCCGATCGGGTGGTGCCATGGCCGCTGGTCCGCGCGTCGTCACGGGTGGACGGGGGTTCGGTGGTCGGCGTTGATCGCGTGCAGGGGGCAGGGTCGCCGGGGTTCTCGTGGGCAGAGGACGGACGCTTGGGTGACGTCGGCGCGATAGAGGCGGTAGGGCGATGGGGCGATGACGTCGTCAAGGGTTATCCCGGTCGCGCCTCGCGTCGCCGGACCGGGGTAGACGGCTATGCCGCGGTCGAGGTCGCGGCCGGAGAGTTCCGTGGCCGTGGCCGAGAGGTAGACCGCGCGGCCGTGGTAGGCCGGCACCTGCGAGTCGAAGATGACCATGCTCACCTGCGGACGCCGCGCGATGTTGCGCGAGTGGTCGGCGTCGCGGGCGGACACCCAGTAGAACTCGGCGTAGTCGGCCGTCGCGAAGTACACGGGCGAGACCCACGGCCGGCCGTTCGCGTCGGCGGTGCCGAGCGTCAGGTACAGGTTGGCGTCGATGAGCGAGCGGGCGTGTGCGTCCAGGTCGTCCACGGTGATCACGTGTCCTTGAGGCGGCGGCCGGTTGCCTGGCGGCGCACTTTGTACTTGAGGTGGAGGACTCGGTCGCCCTGGACGAGCACGTCGGGTTCCTCCAGCAGGTGCTGCCCGCTGATGCCGCCGAAGTAGCGTTTGCCCGATCCGAATACCACCGGCACGACGTCCATCGCCACCTCGTCCACGAGGCCGGCCACGAAGATCTGGCCGCCGACCTCGCCGGCGTTCACGCTGACGACCCGGTCCCCGGCGAGCTCCTGGGCCTTGCGGATCGCGGCCGTCACGTCGTCGACGAAGTGGTAGGACGCCTCGGGGTGCCAGCCGTCCGGCTTGGGCCGGTGCGATACCACGACCACGTGGTCGCCCGCCGGGGGCCGGCCCTCCCAGCCGTTGACCAGGTCGAACAGGTGGCGGCCCATCACGATCGCCCCGATCGACTCCCACATGGGCCGAACGTACTCCGCCGAGGCGCGCGACACCTTGATGGCGCTCCCGGAGCCGGAATGGTCGTACTCCTCGTCCCCGCCCCCGGTGAGCGGGACGTCCCCGCTGAAGTACCACTCGTGGAGCGGCCCCACGTCGTCGTTCCCGTCCGCGATGAAGCCGTCCACCGACACCACGCTGTGCATGATCACGGTGCCCATGGGGTCCTCCTCGAAGTCCGCTGCGCGTTCGCCGCCGATCCTGCCGCCCGAGGGCGCGACCGGGCATGTAAAAAATCAATCGGCGGGCATCGGGCCATTGTCCGGCGGGAATCCCCGATCGGCGGGGAACCGGCGCCGCAGGTCCAGGTAATCCGTCGGTGTATGGCCGGTGAAATCCTTGAACTCCCTGGTGAAGTGGGCCCGGTCGAAGTAGCCCGCCGTGTGGGCGAGCTCCGACCAGTCGACCGGGCGCAGGGCGTCCACCGACAGGATCAGCCGTGCGAACCGGTAGATCCGCGCCACCCGCTTCGGGGTGACCCCGACATGGCATTTGAACTGCTCGGCCAGATGGTTGCCGCTCACGCCGGCGGCAGCGGCCAGTGCGGCGACCGGGATCGCGCCGTGGGACGCCTCCAGCCGCCTGCCCGTGTGCCGGACGAGGCCGAGACCGCGCGACGGCGCTTCGGCCAGCCGCGACCGCAACTCCTCCTCCAGAACCCGGAGTGCCTCGGCGGCCGACGCGGTGTCGCCGACCTGGTTGCGGATCCGGTCCAGAGACCGCCGCCAGACGGCGTCGACCGGCGCCCACCGGTTCCGCAACTCGCTCGCGGGCATGTCGATGAACGGCGAGATCCCCCAAGGCTTGAAATGGACTCCGACGAGCCGCACCCGGGCGGGGTACTCGTAGAGGAAACGCCTGGTCCACGTACCCATGAACCATCCGTCGGGGAACGCCGCCGAAGGCACCGAAGGATCGGAATCCCACAGGCGGGCGGGTTCGCCCAGGTTGACGAACAAGTGCGCCGACGGCATCGGCGGGACGTTCATCCGGCGGTGGCGCGGCACCCCGGTCAGGCAGTAGATATCGTCGATGAACAGGTCGAGCGGCGGGGCGGGCACCCGGCCGACGTATTCCATGGGCCCGGTCGGCTGCGGATCTCGGGTTCGGACGTCCATCCAGAAGATCCCTTCGGACGGTCTGGCGGCGATGACGGCCGTGGCGGTCCGGCCGCCGTCCACGTCCAGGGTGATGCCGTGGACGAAGGCGGACTCCTCCGCGGCGGCCTGCGAGCGGGCGGGGGCGGCGCCCTTGGTGGAACTGTAGAGCGCGCCGGCGGGCGAGGCGACGCACTGCTGCTCACTGGCCTCCCGACGCTGTGAACGGCTCGCCGCCGGACTGGGTGCGGCCCGGAGCTTCGCCGTCTTGAGTTCCCTCGCGACGCCCCGCCGTGTGAGGCCGGTCTGCCGATGTGGCCGTGGTGCGCCACCAGCGGCGGGACGCCAGCGCGGCCAGCCCGGCGCCTGCGGCGTTGAGCAGGACGTCGTCCACCGAGGACACCCGGTCCAGTTGCAGGACGTACTGCGCGGTCTCGACCAGGGCCGAGCAAGCCGCCGCGAGCGCCAGGATCCGCGGCACGGATGCCAGCGCAGGGAACCGCAGCGGGACGAGGAGGCCCAGCGCCGCGAACACCAGCAGGTTGCCGATGATCTGGCCCGTGGACATCGTGACCAGGTCCCGCAGCGGTACCAGGCTCACCCGGCCGGGGACGGTTCCGGCGCGGCCGCCCGGCAGCATGATCATCCACACCCAGGGGACCGTCCCGTAGAGGATGCCGACGTCGGCCAGCGACGTCCGCCACGCCGCCCTCCGGGCGCCGGCCGCGCTCCGGCGGCGCGCCAGGGCCCACGCCCCCAGCGCGACCAGCGGGAGCACGGCCACCGTGATGAACACGACGCCGGTGAATGTGCCGACCAGGCCGTGCCAGCTCCTGAAGATCACGCTTCCCCGCTTTCATCCGCCCCCGGCGTCCGCTCGCCGGTCTATGACTTCTTCGATCGCCGGCCGTGCGTCAGTGTCGGCCGGTGATCGCTCGCATTTCCTGCTGGAGGATGTCCTGGATCGGCACGTCGTCGTAGTTGCTGAGGACGACGCCGACCCAGCCGGTGTCCGGGTAGACGTTCCAGTTGGCGGAGCTGCCGCCGGTGCCGCCGCCGCGGCCGAACAGCCACTGGCCGTCGATGATCTTGATCGGGCCCGTGTACCCCGTGAACGACGGTTGGGCGAGCGGGGAGCCGTCGCGGCCCGCCGCGCGGGGGAACTTGGCGCCGGTCAGCAGGTCGGCGAAGGGCTTGTCCAGCACCGTGCCGTCGCGTAGCGCGTGCGCGAACCGGACCAGGTCCGGCGCGGTGGCGAAGCCGTCGTCCGTGGCGTAGCCGATGAACGCGCGGCCCGGGTTCTTGCCGAGGATGGGCGGGTTCATGCTGCCCTTGTCCAGGTTGCGGACGGCGTCCACCCGGCTGCCGTCGGCCTGCCGCATGTACGAGTGCGCGATGTGCTCGTCGGCGAGCCACTGCGGCCTGGTGTAGAACGCCGAGCCGGTCATGCCGCAGCGCTGGAAAATGTGCTCGTGCACGTAGTCCCAGTACGTCGTGCCGGTCACGGCCTCCACGATCTGCGCGGCGATGGCGAGGCCCGCGCCCGCGCCGTTGGTGTGGGCCTGGTCGCCCGAGCCGGGAGGGACCGCAAGCTCCGCCTGCCGGGTCCACCGCCGGTTGAACTCGCGCACTTCCTCCTTGCTGCGGAAGACGCGTTGCAGGTCCAGCTTCGGGGCGTTCAGCCCGGACGTGGTGGTGAGCAGATGGTGGACGGTCACCTGCTCGGCGACGTCCTCGGCGAAGCCCGTCAAATGGGCGCCCACCGTGTCCGCCAGTCCCATCTTGCCCTGCTGCACCAATTGCAGGACGGCCACCGAGAGGAACGGCTGGATCCCCGAGGAGAGGTTGACCGCGACGCCCTCGTGGTTGCGGATCCCCTTCTCCTTGTCCGCCATTCCGTAGCTGCGGGACAGGACCGTCCGGCCCCGGTGCGACAGCAGCACCACGCCGGAGAACCTGTCCTCGGCGGCCAGCTTCGCCACGTACCGGTCGTAGGCCCCGCCGGGCCGGGCGTCCGGCGGGACGTCGGGCCGGGGCGGAGCCGGGTCGGCGTGCGCGGGCCGGGCGCCCACAAACGCCGCGCCCGCCGCGAGCCCGCCCCACCCCAGCAACCGCCGCCGGTCGACACCGCGTACGGAATCCGCGTCCATGACCACACCCTTTTCCTGATCGACGAACCGGCCTCCGCTGAAGGGAACTCGCGCGAGGCGGCCGCATTCCGGGATCACCTTCCGCCGCAATTCCTATCCGGCGGACGGTCACAGCACGGCGCCAGAAGCTGTGACCCGGCTGTGACCGCACCCCGGGCGCATCGCCGTGCGCGAAGGGACGCGCTTCCGGGTGTCAGGCGGAGCCGAACGTCCAGAGGTGGGTGGTGCCGGCGCCGCTGGTGGTGGCGAAGCTCTGGCCATCGGGGGAGAAGGCGACGGACTGGTCGTTGTCGGAGTCTCCGGGGAGCGTCGCCGTGTTGCGGCCCGACGGGAGGTGCCACAGGCGGATGTTCTTCTTGTCGGCGGTGACGAGGGTGTCGCCGTCCGGGCTGAAGGCGAGGGCCCGGACCTCGCCGCCGAGGTCCTTGACGGCCGTCTTGAGCTCGCCGCCGTCCGCGTCGTGCAGCTCGTAGCCGTAGTAGCCGCCGGTGGAGGCCGCGACGACGTTCCCCGCCGGGCTGAAGGCGAGGCACGGGACCTCGGTCGCGTTGCGGGGGGAGATCTCGGTGCCGTCGCCGTCCGAGGCGCTCCAGAGGGTGAAGCGCCCGGAGTAGGAGCGGTCGCCGGCGAGCGTCCCGCCGTCCGGGGAGAAGGCGAGGGCCTTGGCGTGGTAGTCGGTCTTCATCTGGACGGCCCGTCCGGTGACGGTGTCCCAGATCTGCACGTATTTGGGGCCGTTTCCGCTGCTGACGGCGAGTGACCGTCCGTCCGGGCCGAACGCGAGCGCCTGGACGCTCCGTGATTCGGTGAAGGTCTTGCGGACCCGCCCGGACGCCACGTCCCAGAGGTGGACGGCCCCGTCGTCGCCGCCGGTCGCGAGGGTCTCGGCGTCGGGGCTGAAGACCATGGGACGCCGGTAGGTCTTGTCGGAGTCCTCGATCTTGCGGGCGGCGACCTGCGCGGTGGCCAGGTCCCAGCGCAGGATCGAGGAGAAGCCCGCGCCCCACAGGGACCTGCCGTCGGGGGAGAACGCCACGTCGAAGAGCGCGACCTCCGAGCTCGGCAGGACGACGCCGGTGGGCACGCCGACCGGGGTCTTCGGGACGTTCCGCCCGGCCCCGGGCGCGTCCGAGGGCCACAGCAGGACGGCCGGGACGGCCACGGCGGCGGTCGCGGCCACGGCCGCGCCGCCGAGGAGGAACGCGCGGCGGGGCACCCGGCGCGGCGGTCCGGCGGCGAGCCCCGTCAGGACCTCCTGGACGGACGGCCGCCGCGCGGGGTCCTTCTCCAGGCAGCGGACGACCAGGTCGCGGAGCGGCGGGTCGGTGAGGCCGGCCATGTCCGGCGGCGAGCCGACGATCTTGTGGACGATCGCCGGGATGGTCGGCGCGTCGAACGGGCCGCGGCCGAGCGCCGCGTAAGCGAGCACGCAGCCGAGCGCGAACACGTCGCTCGCCGGGCCGGTGGCGTCGGCGCGCACCTGCTCGGGCGACATGAACGAGAACGTGCCGACGACCGCGCCGGCCGAGGTCAGCGCGGTCGCGTCGGACGCGCGGGCGATGCCGAAGTCGATGATCCGGGGACCGTCCGGGGCCATGATGACGTTGCCGGGCTTGAGGTCGCGGTGCACCAGCCCGCACGCGTGGATCGCGGCCAGACCTTCGGCGAGGCCCCGGCCCAGGGCGCGGACCTCGGACGGCGCGAGCGGCCCCTGGCGCAGCACGACCTGCCGCAGCGACGGGCCGGGCACGAACGCGGTCACCATCCAGGGCGACGCCGCCTCCGGGTCGGCGTCGACGACCTGCGCGGTGTGGAACCCGCCGACCTTGCGGGCCGCCTCGATCTCGCGGGCGAACCGCTTGCGGAACCCCGGATCGGCGGCGTACTCGGCGCGGACGACCTTCACCGCGACCTTGCGCCCGCTCGGCGAGGAGCCGAGGAACACCTCGCCCATGCCGCCGGCGCCCAGCCGTCCGTCCAGCCGGTAGGGGCCGACCTGGCGGAGGTCGTCGCTGCGGAGCGGATCCAAGGGGTCAGACCTTCCAGAGGGTCACGGTGTTGTCGGCCTTGGTGCCGCCCACCCCGGCCACGGTCCGGCCGTCAGGTGTGAGGACCATCCTCTCGACGGGCTGGGCGTGGCCGACGAGCGTCGAGGTGAGGACCCCGGTGGCGGCGTTCCAGATCCGGATGGTCCGGTCGGAGCAGGCGGCGAGGACGGACGAGCCGTCCGGGGAGAACTTCGTGTCCCGCACCGTCGCCTCGCCCGCCTTGATCACGCGGACGGCGCGCCGGGTGGCGACGTCCCAGATCCGGACGGTCTTGTCGGCGGCGCTGCTGGCCAGCAGCCTCCCGTCGGAGCTGAACGCCACGCCGGTCAGGTTCGCGGTGTGGCCGACCAGCTGGCCGCGCTTGCGGAGCGTCCGGCCGTCGAGGAGCTGGACGGTGTTGCCGGGCGGCTTCCTGTAGTACCCGTCCACGCCTGCCGCGACGAGCCGGCCGTCCGGGCTGCAGTCGATCGCGTTGACGCCGCTGTGGCGGAGGTCGTACGACGCCAGCCTTCGGCCGGAGTCGGAGTCGAAGAGCTGGGCGTCGGGGTTGGCGCCCGCGATCGTGCGGCCGTCCGGGCTGTAGGCCAGCGAGTTCAGCCCGAACTCCCCGCTCCGCACGTTCACCTTGAGGCGGCCGGTGGCCGCGTCCCAGATGAGCAGGAGGCCGGGGGTGCTGCAGGAGCTGGCCAGGGACCGGCCGTCCGGGCTGAACGCCAGCGCGCTCACCCAGCCCGTCTTCTTGATCGTCCGCAGGACGCGTCCGGTGGCGACGTCCCACAGCGTGATCGTGGAGTCCAGGCCCCCGGCGGCGATGGTCCGGCCGTCGGCGGTGACGGCGACCTCGCTGAGGGACTTGACGTCGCTGACGGTGAGCGAACCGCTGGGCGAGACCAGGCCCTTCGGACGGGGTGCGGGGGCGGGGGGTGCGGCTCTGCCCGTCCCGTCGCCCCGGGTCAGGAACAGCGCGGCCGGGACGCCTGCGGTGGCGGCCGCCGCGACCACGCCCCCACCGATGAGCAGCGCTCGCCGGCCCACGGGCGCCGGGCCGGCGGGCGCGACGGCCGGGGCGTCCTGCTCCCGGGTCGCGACGCGCGTCGCGTTCGCGTGCGTGCTGACCGCGTCGTCCGGCGAGGACGCCGGATGCGGTGCCGGGGCTTCGATGCTGTGCGGCGTGCTGATGAGCGCGTCCAGCGTCGGCCGCCGCTCAGGTTCCTTGGCGAGGCAGGCGGCGATCAGATTGCGCAGGTCCTCGGGGAGCGCCGAAAGGTCCGGCTCCTCGTGCAGGACGCGGTGGACGATCGCCGGGATGGACGTCGCGTCGAAGGGGCCGCCGCCGGTCGCCGCGTAGGCGAGGACGCAGCCGAGGGAGAACACGTCGCCGGGCGGCCCGGGGACATCGCCGAGCACCTGTTCCGGCGACATGTACGCGTAGGTGCCGACGACCACGTTGTGCGAGGTCAGCACGGTCGCGTCGGCTGCGAGGGCGATGCCGAAGTCGATGATGCGGGGCCCGTCCGCCGCCATGATGACGTTGCCCGGCTTGAGGTCGCGGTGCACCAGCCCGCACGCGTGGATCGCGGCCAGCCCCTCCGCCAGCCCCGCCGCGAGCGCCCGCACCGCGTCCGGATCGAGCGGCCCGCGCTCGGCGACCACCTCCCGCAGGGACGGACCGGGGATGAACGCGGTCACCAGCCACGGCGACTCGGCCTCGGGATCGGCGTCCACGACCTGCGCGGTGTGGAACCCGCCGACCCGGCGGGCCGCCTCCACCTCCCGGGCGAACCGCCGCCGGAACCGCTCGTCCTCGGCGTACTCGGCGCGGACGACCTTGACGGCGACGCGGCGGCCGCCGGGCGACTCGCCGAGGAACACCTGCCCCATGCCGCCCGCGCCCAGCCGGGCCTCGAGCTCGTAGGGGCCGATCCGCCGGGGATCGCCGGGATGCAGGGGCTCCATGTCTCACCCGTCGTGGGTCGGGACGCGTACGGGGAATGTCTAGCAGACACAAATGTCTCTTCGACGCCGTTCCCCCCGCACTGTGACGCACGGCATGCCCCGTCCAACCGCCGGGCTGGACGAAGCCACTGCGGGTCGCGACGTCCGGCAGGTCGCCCGCGCTGTCGTCGCGTCGTTGCGCTGGACACGCGCCCTGTGGGGTTCTTCACCGGGTCCGGCGGGCGGTCAGGTGCGCTGGAAGCCTTCCTTCGTGCGGAGACCGTAGCCGAGGGCGCGGTCGAGGGAGATGTGGGCCATCCAGCCGCACAGCGCGGCGAACAGCGGCGCCCAGGCCAGGGGAGTGAAGGTGTAGATCGCCATGAGCGCGAGCGGGACGAGCGCCCGGTGGGCGGCGTTGTAGTACGGGACGGCGCGCGGCGGGAGCCGGCCGTGCTCGGTCTTGTGCGCGTCCCGCAGTCCCGCGAGGAAGGTCAGGTCGGGGGCGATGAAGAACGCGGCGGCGAGGAGCGCGGCGAGCCAGCCGTGGTTGACGCCTTCGAGCACGGCGAAGGCCGCCCAGAACAGTGCGTTGAGGGACCAGGCGGCGCGGCGGGCGATCCGGGTGGCGGAGTACCCGCCGGCGGCGGTGGCGGTGCTCATGTCGATGACCTCCGAGGCGTTGGCCAAGCTCGTTAGCCAACGTAAAGCTAATATCATTAGCTGTCAAGCTATGCAGAGGTGAACCCGGCCGGCCGCCGGGGCGGCGGGCGCGGCCACGCGGTAGTTCGCCGCACGAACTATGGGGAGTACGCTGGCCGGGTGGGCAAGCAGGGTGAGGGGCGGATCGGCGTCGTTTCGGCGCTCGTGCGGGGCGCGTTCCTGGTGAACGCGGTCTACGCCGAGTCGGCGCGGGAGTACGGCATCACGTCGCAGCAGGGGCAGTTGATGTGCGTCCTGATGGCGCAGCCGCGGGGAATGGGCGAACTGGGGGCGATGCTGGGGCTCGCCAAGTCGAGTCTCACCGGCCTGGTGGACCGTACCGAGCGGAACGGCCTCGTCCGGCGCGAACCGGATCCGCAGGACATGCGCGCCGTCCGGGTCGCGCTGACGGCCAAGGGCGCCGGTCTGGTCGAGGAGTTCTACGCCGAGACCTGCCGGCGGGTCGACCGGCTTCCGGCGGGGCTCGGCCCCGCCGAACGCGACGCGCTCGCCGGTCTGCTCGGCCGCGTCGTGCTGGACAACGAGGTCCCGATCGTCTTCGCGGAACCGCCCGAAGGGACCGCTCGCGAGCCCTGAGGCCGCGGCTCCGCCGACCGGACGGGTTGCAGTTCGCACTACGAACTAATATGGTTCGTAGTGCGAACTCATTCATGGTCGCGAGGAAGAGGGATGAAAATGTCCGCACAAGACGTCGTCTTCGGCTTCGGCGCGCACTCCGGTTTCGGCGACCTCGCCGAACTCCTGGACCTGGTCCGCCAGGCGGACCGCGACGGCCTCGACCACTTCTCGCTGTCGGACCACCCCTACATCGGCGAGCGCCTGGACGCCTACGCCTCGCTCGCCTTCCTCCTCGGAGGCACGCGGCGGATCGCGGGCTTCGCCAACGTCACCAACCTGCCGACCCGCCCGGCTCCCATGCTGGCGCGGACGGTGACGTCCCTGTCGGCGCTGTCCGGCGGCCGCGTCATCCTCGGCATCGGCGCGGGCGGGCTGTGGGACCGGATCGCCGACATGGGGGTGCCGCGCCTGTCGCCCGGCGACGCCGTGGACGCGTTCGAGGAGGCGATCGTCCTGGTCAGGAAGCTGTCGGGCGGCGGCCCGCCGGTCACCCACCGCGGCCGCCACTACCGGGTGGACGAGATCGAGCCCGCCCCGGTCGACGCGCCGCCCGTGTGGACGGGATCGGTCGGCCCGAAGTCCCTGGCCGCCACCGGCCGGGTGGCCGACGGCTGGATCCCCGGCCACGCCGCGGACTGGCGCAGCGAGCGGTACCGGACGTCGCGGCCGGTCATCGACGAGGCGGCGCGGGCCGCCGGCCGCGACCCGCGCGAGGTCCGCACGATCTTCAACCTCCCGGGCCGCATCACCGACCGGCCCGCGGCCGCCACGCGCGACCGCGGCGGACGCTGGACCGGCGGCTCCGCCGCCCAGTGGGCCGACGAGCTGACCGAGGCCGTCCTCGACCACGGCGCGGCGGGCTTCACGCTCTTCTCGCCCGGCGGCGGGACGCAGGACCCCGGCGCCCTGGCGCGCTGGGCGCAGGAGATCGCCCCGGCCGTGCGCGAGGCGGTCGCGAAGGAGAGGGGCTGACGGGGCGCCCGGCCCGGCCGGGCGCCCCGCCGGCCGAGCGACCTCACCGGACGCGGGACGCCACGGCCGCCACGGTGGTGTAACCCATCGTGAAATCGCCGCCCGCCGCGTCGATGGCGGCGGCGATGCCGGCCAGCACCTCCTCCTGCTGCTCCGGTGAGAGCCGGCCGTGGATGCCGGACGTCGGCACCTGCTCCAGCCATTCGTCGCGGGTGTAGTGGCGCTCCCACTCGAACCGCCACTCCTCGGGCTCGCCGAACGCGCCCGCCCGCCGCATGCCGTCGGCCGCCGCGGCGTTCAGCGGCGTGTACGCGTTCGGGGCGGCCGACATCGCGCGCATCACGATCGGCGAGTCGGGCGCGGCCCGGCGGTAGACGGAGGCGACGGCCTCGTCGAGGCCGGACGGCAGCCGGAACGCGTTCCAGAACACGGCCAGGCGGCCGCCGGGGCGCAGGGCCCGCGCCGCCTTGGCCGCGCCGGCGTCCGGGTCCACCCAGTGCCACGCCTGCCCGGCGGCGACCGTGTCGAACGTCCGTCCGGCCGGGTCCCAGGTCTCGAACGTCGCGATCTCGGTCTCGATCCCGGTGCGCCGGGCCAGCTCGGCCATCCGCGCGTCGGGCTCGACGCCGAGCACACGGCAGCCGGCCGCCTGGAACTGCCGGGCGGCGATGCCGGTCCCGCAGCCGACGTCGAGGACGTCGGCGCCCGCGGCGGCGAGCCGTGCGATGAGGGCGTCGGGATAGCTGGGGCGGGTCCGGTCGTAGCGGTCGGCGTCCGCGCCGAACGACTCGGCCATCTGCCGCTGGCGATGAGGCTCGTTCGATAGAGTGGGCATGCGCCCACCATAGTGGGCACGTGCCCACTCGTCGAGCGAAGGGATGCGCGGTGCCGACAGGAGTGGCCCTCCGCGATGTGCGCGAGCAGCTGTTCGACGCCGCCGAGCGGATCCTGCTGCGGGACGGCCCGAGCGCGCTGACCAGCCGCGCGGTCACCGACGAAGCGGGCGTCGCCAAAGGCGTCCTGCACCGGCACTTCGCCGATTTCGACGCCTTCCTCGCCGATTTCGTCATCGACCGCGTCGACCGGATGGACCCGCAGGCCGCCGCGCTGCGCGAGTCCGCCGGGACCGGCACGGTCGGCGGCAACCTCACCGACGCGCTGACGGCGCTGTTCGAGTCGGTCGCCGTCGCGATCGTCCCGCTCGTCACCTTCCGGACCCAGTTGCGCGTCCTGCTCCGGCGGACGCTGCCGGCCGGCGTCCCCGTCCTGACGGAGGCGGTGGGCGTGATCGAGTCCTACCTCGCCGCCGAGCGCGACCTCGGCCGCCTCGCGCCCGGCGCCGACGTCGAGACGCTCGCCCCGACCCTGATCGGCGCCGCGCACCTCCTGTTCGCCGACCGCTCCGGCCCCCGCCCGGAGCGCGACGCCGTCCAGAAGATGGTGTCCGCGGTCGTCGGCGGAGTCGTCCGGTGACCGCTACTCGGCGGCGAAGAGCGTGCGCTCCACGTGCTGCGTGTCGGTGTACTCGCGGACCGACGTGATCCTGCCGTCCCGCACGGTGAAGACGCCCAGGCACGCGTTGTCGTAGGCGCGGCCGTTCCGCGCCGTGCCGCGGGACGTCCATTCGGCGACGACCCGCTCCCCGTCGGCGATCACGTTCGTGAGGACGACCTCGGGCTCCCCGCCGGGCCGGAACAGCCGTCCGGCGCCGCCGAGGAAGTCGCCGACGATCGCGTCCCGGCCCCGCCAGGTGCCGGTGAGCGGCAGGTCGCCCGGATACGTCCAGGTGGCGTCGTCGGCGAAGCTCGCGGTGATCGTGTCCAGGTCGCCGTCCGCGACGGCCTCGACGTAGCGGGTGACGACGAGCGCGGGGTCGCGGCTCAGCCGCACGGCGAGCCAGTCGAGGGTCTCGGGGAGCCACGTCCAGCGCGTGTTCTCCAGCAGGTGGCCGCCCTCGGGGACCAGCACGTACTCGCCGCCGGACCGGCGGGCCAGCTCCGCGCCGTTCGCGACGCCCGGGATCACGTCCAGGCCGCCGTCCAGGACGCGGAGCGGCTGCCGGACGGCGGGCGCGCCCACCCGGCGGGCGAACTCGCGGGCGGCGGTCTCGCCGCCCGTCCGCAGGACGAACGTCTCCGTCACGTACGGCGGGAGCTCGTCCCAGGCCAGGGCGGTCGGGCCGCTCACGGTGACGGCCGCGCGGATCCGCGGCTCATGGTGCGCGGCGACGGAGGCGAGGAAACCGCCCATGCTGAGCCCGATCACGCCGATGGCGTCGGGCGGCGAGGCGACCGCGTCGAGGGCCCGCCGGACGACCCGGTGGTACTCCGGCTCCCAGGCGCCGCGGACGGCCAGCTCCCCCTGGCCCGGACCGTCGATCGCGAGGACCGCGAGCCCCCGCTGGACGAGCGCCTCGGCGACGGGCATGAACTCGACCTTGCCGGAGTTCATGCCGGGCACCAGGACGATCAGTGGCGCGTCCGGGGACGGGCGGCGCAGGACGCCGGTGAAGCCGGGCCCGGCGAGGTGCTCGGCGTCCGGGGCGAGCAGCGCGAGGGAGCGGCGCAGCGCGTCGGCCGACGCGGCGGCGAACCGTCCGTGCGCGGCCAGGTCCGGGTTGGGCAGGACGGTCGCGAAGTGGAACCAGAGGGCGGCGTCCCGGTATGCCTCACCGGCGGAACGCGGCAGCCGCGCCCGCTCGGCCAGGGCGGAGTGCTCCCGGGCCGTCCGGGCGAACGCGTCCGGCCACTCGGGCAGCGACGCCAGCCCGCCGGTGACCGCGTCGTACCGGTAGGGGTCGATGCCCGCCGCGATGGCGCGCGAGCGGTTCGCGTCGATGAAGGGTCCGGCGGGTTCGTCGAAGAAGGCGCTCATCGGTCGTTCTCCAGAGTCGGGACGGCGTTGCCGCGCATGCGGCGCTCACGCAGATCGGTCGGGACGGCCGCGCTCTCGCGCCGGCCGGCGACGGCCGAGCTCCGGCATACCCACAGGAAAGCGCCGCGGCCGGGGGCCGGTCCAACAACCGGCGGGCCGGATTGACAACCGTCGGTTGTCGTCCACGATGGGAGGCATGGACCTCGACCTCGGCCAGGTGCGCGCGTTCCTCGGCGTCGCCGACCACCTGCACTTCGGGCGCGCGGCCGAGGACCTGGCGATCAGCCAGCAGGCGGTGTCGAAGCGCGTGGCCGCGCTGGAGAGATCACTCGGGGTCGCGCTCTTCGCCCGGGGCGGCGTGCGGCTCACCGAGGCGGGGCGGCGCTTCCGCGAACCGGCGCGGGAGGCGCTGCGCGCCGCCGACGCCGCCCTCGGCGCGGTCCACGCGGGCGCCGGGCCGCTGCGCCTGGACGTGTGGGGCCACCTCTACGGCCCCGCCCGGACGGTCGGCCCGGTCATCGGCGAGCGGCCCGAACTGACCGTCGAACTGGGCATGAGCCGCGACCTGCCCGCCGCGGCGGCGGCGCTGCTGCGCGGCGACGCCGACGCCGGGTTCGGCCGCGTCCACCCGCCGCTGCCGGACGGCCTGGCGCACCGCGTCGTCCGGCTCGAACCCGTGGACGTGCTGGTCAGCGCGGAGGATCCGATGGCGTCGGCGTCCTGCGTCCGCCCGTCCGACCTCGCGGGCCGCGAACTGTGGTTCCCGGCGGCGCCCGGCCGGCTCGACTTCCTCAGGCGGTTCTGCGACGAGTTCGGCGTCCGCGCCGTGCAGGGCGGCGCGAACCTCGGCGTCGACCACCTCCTGGCCGGCCTGCGGGACGAGCCCGGACGCGTCACGCTGTTCCCCTCCGACGCGCCGCTGCCGGGCCGTCCGGGAATCCGGGCCGTCCCCGTCGTGGACCCGACCCCGCTCTACGCCTGGTCCCTGGTGTGGCCCCGGCAGGCCCCGCACCCGATGGTCCCGGCGCTGCTGCGCGGCTTCGCCGAGCGCGGGCGGCGGCACCGCTGGCTGGAGTACGACCCGGACCGGGACTGGCTGCCCGCCGACCCCGACTGATCGGGGCGGGTCAGCCCGAGCGGAGGCGGGCGTAGACGTCGCCGGAGCGGCCGCGCGGCCGGATGCGTTCGAGTCGCCGCCGCAGTGCGTCGCCGTCGAGCCAGCGCGGACTGGCGAACCGCATCGTCTCGACGGGGGAGTAGTTGTACTCGTACGGGCCGAGCCGCTCGACGATGGCCAGTACGTCCATGGACGCGTCATGCGCCGACGGGATGTACTCGAACGACAGCGCGGGGACCGGCTGGGAGAGCCCCGCGAGGACGTCCGCCTCGAAGCCCTCCACGTCGATCTTGCAGAAGGCCGGCACGCCGTGGGCCG
Source organism: Actinomadura sp. GTD37 (assembly GCF_041951365.1). Taxonomy (NCBI): domain Bacteria; kingdom Bacillati; phylum Actinomycetota; class Actinomycetes; order Streptosporangiales; family Thermomonosporaceae; genus Actinomadura; species Actinomadura sp. GTD37. The sequence goes on along the minus strand of NZ_JBGNUS010000002.1, from coordinate 265,695 downwards.
CGATGAGGTCGTCCAGCGTGGTCACCTCGACCTCGACGGAGCGGTCCCAGCGGACGTGGGCGAAGCTGCTGTCGGCCGTCACCGACTCGATCCAGCCGGGCGACATGGAGGACACCGTGGGCGTCGCGGACGACAGGGCCAGCTTCGCCTTCCCCGGCTTCGCGCCCGCCGCGCCCGGCACGATCGCGACGTCCCGGTCGCGGCCGAAGAAGAGCCGCAGCACGCGCAGGCAGTCGGGCTGGGGCTCGACCGCCACCACGCGCGCCCCGAGCCGCCGCCACACCCGCACCCGGCCGCCCACATGGGCGCCGATGTCGAAGGCCACGTCGCCGGAGCCGAGGAACTCGCCGTAGAGGCGCGTCGCGCGCCGGTGCTTGCCCGGAACCCCGTAGTACATGACCAGCGACCGGGCGATTCCGTAGGCGCGCAGCAGCATCCGCCGACCCTACCGCGCCCCGTCCGCGAAGCGCCGCGTGCAACAGAATCGGGAGCTCGGGCGTCCTGGGGGCGATGGGAAGGACGGGCCTTTGGACGACGACGACGACGGCGTGGGGTACGAGGAGTTCGTGGCGAGCCGCGCGCAGGCTCTGCTGCGGTACGGCTTCGTCCTCACCGGCAATGCCGATGACGCGGCCGACCTGCTGCAGGAGGGACTGGTCAGGTTGCGCGGCGCCTGGGGGCGGGTGGTCGACAAGCGCGACCCCGAGGGGTACGTCCGCACGATCATGGCGCGGCAGCACATCAGCGCGTGGCGCCGGCGCAGGCGCGAGCACCTGATGGGCAGCGTCCCGGAGCGGCACTACGACGACCGGGGGCTGGAGCGGGCCGAGCACGACCCGCGGTTGTGGGAGGCGCTGGCGGCGCTGCCCCGGCGGCAGCGGGCGGTGCTGGTCCTGCGCTACTACGAGGACCTGCCCGACGAGGAGATCGCCCGGACGCTCGGCATCTCGCGCGGAACGGTCCGCAGCCAGGCGGCCCGCGCGCTCGGCAAGCTTCGTGCGGACTGGCGCCCGGCCGCCGCGCAGACGGTGGGAGGCACCGATGACCGATGATCTGGACCGCGCGCTGCGCGGCACGCTGACGACCGCTGCGCAGGAGGCGCCGTCCGTCCGGCCCGAGCTGCTGGGCCGGGTGGAGGCCGTGCATCGCGGCAGGCGGCGCCGCAAGATGTCGGCCGCCGCGCTCACCACCGCGGTGGTCCTCGGCGGGGCGGGCGTGCTCGGCGCGCAGCTCGGGACCGGCGGCGACGCGGTGCCCGTCGCCGCGGCCGGCGCGCTGAAGCCGGTGGCGCGCGGCGACCTCGGCTCCCCGGTCAAGGTGCGCGAACGGTGGCCGGACGCCGTCCGGAAGCTTCCCGCCCGGCTGCCGAACGGGAGCCTCCTGCGGCCCGTCGCGCTGCTGGACGGCGACGTGCTGGTGGGGGCGACCGAGTCGTCCCTGCAGCGCCCCGACCGGCTGTGGTCCTACGACCTCGGCGCGCGCCGGGCCAAGGCGATCACCGACATCGTGATCCCGCACGGGTCGAAGGTCTTCGCGTCCGACTTCAGCGTCGGCGGCGGCCAGGTCGTCTGGTGGCTGTCGTACCGGGCCGGCGGCCGCGACACGGTCGAGATCTGGGGCGCGCCGGTCGCCGGCGGCGCCGCGCACAAGATCGCCGGGATGCCGGGGGCCGAGGTCTCCGCGCTGCTCGTCGACGGGGACGCCGCCGTGTGGGCCATGAGCGGCGGCGTGTACAGGACGCCGCTCTCGGGCGGCGCGCCCGCGAAGATCCCCGGCACCGAGGGCTTCGGGATCGTGTCCTGGCCCTGGATCGGCTCACCGGCGTCCCACGAGGACGAGCTCGGGTACGTCAGGTACCGGACGCTCGAGAACGTGCGGACCGGAGAGCGCCGCGGGGCCCGCCTCGCGCCGTTCAAGGGAGCCTGGTCGTGCGGGGTGACCTGGTGCGTCGGCGGTCCCGCGGCCGGTGTCCGCTACGACGGCGAGAGGCCGGTCGCCGTGCAGCGCAGGGACGGGAAGGCCGGCACGGCGCTGCCCGGGGACCCCGCCACCGCCGTCCCGCCGGCGGCCGGCGTCCTCCACGAGCGGTTCCTCCCGTACTACCCGGACGGTCCCGGGGCGAAGGACCACCTGCTGTACGACGTCGAGACCCGCACGATGCTCGACACCGGCATCCGGCGGTACGACGAGGTGATGGGGTCCCGCACGAACGCGCGCGACCCGCAGTTCTTCGTCACCAACAAGGACGGGACGACGCTGCTGGACTTCTCGAAGATCGGCTGACGGCCCGGCACGGCCGCCGCCCGTCCCGCGCTCGCGGGGCGGGCGGCGTGCCGCGCGGCAGGGCGGTCAGGAGGGCGGGAGGCCGAGCGCGCGGGCGATCAGCATGCGCTGGACCTCGGAGGTGCCCTCGCCCACTTCGAGGATCTTGGCGTCGCGGTAGAAGCGGCCCACGGCGTACTCGTTCATGAAGCCGTAGCCGCCGAAGATCTGCGTGGCGTCGCGGGCGTTGTCCATCGCGGCGTTGGACGCGACCAGCTTGGCGATCGCGGCCTCCTTCTTGAACGGCTCGCCGCGCAGCAGCTTCGCGGCCGCCGCGTAGTAGGCGAGGCGCGAGGTGTGCGCCCGCGTCTCCATGTCGGCGATCTTGAACTGCACGGCCTGGTAGCGGCCGATCTCCTTGCCGAACGCCTCCCGCTCCCGGACGTAGCGGAGCGACTCGTCCACGCAGCCCTGGGCGAGGCCGACCGACAGGGCGGCGATCGCGATGCGGCCCTCGTCCAGGATGCGGAGGAACTGCGCGTACCCCCGCCCGCGCTCGCCGACCAGGTTCTCGGCGGGGACGCGCACGTCGTCGAACGACAACTCGCGCGTGTCGGACGACGACCAGCCCACCTTGGAGTACTTGCGCCCGACGGTGAAGCCCGGGGTCCCGTTCGGGACGATGATCGTGGAGATCTCGTCCTCGCCGGTGAACGCGGTGACGGTGACGAACGCGGTGATGTCGGTGCCGGAGTTGGTGATGAACGCCTTCGACCCGTTGATCACCCAGGAGTCGCCGTCCAGCCGGGCGGTGGTGCGCATGCCGCCCGGGACGTCCGAACCGCCGCCCGGCTCGGTCAGCCCGAACCCGGCCAGCCGCTCGCCGGACGTGAGCAGCGGCAGCCACCGCTTCTTCTGCTCCGCCGACCCGAACCGGTAGATCGGCATCGCGCCCAGCGAGACGCCCGCCTCCAGCGTGATCGCCACGGACGAGTCGACGCGGGCCAGTTCCTCGAGGGCGAGGCAGAGCGTGAAGTAGTCGCCGCCCATGCCGCCGTGCTCCTCGGGGAACGGCAGCCCGAACAGCCCCATCCTGCCCATCGCGGCGACGATCTCGTACGGGAACTCGCCGCGCTCGTACAGGTCGCCGATCACCGGCGCGACGCTCTCGCGGGCGAACCGCTCGACCGTCCGCCGCAGCTCCTCCTGCTCGTCGCCGAGCGTGAAGTCGATCATTGGGACTACTCCGATTCCGGGGACATGGCCTGGACCACGCGGGAGGGGCTGGGACGCCCGAGACGCGCGGCCATCCAGCGGCTGGTGGCGGCGAGCTTGCCGACGTCGACGCCCGTCTCGATGCCGAGGCCGTCGAGCATCCAGACGAGGTCCTCGGTGGGCAGGTTGCCGGTGGCGCTCTCCGCGTACGGGCAGCCGCCGAGGCCGCCCGCGGAGGCGTCCACGACGGTGACCCCGGCGCGGAGCGCGGCGAGGGTGTTGGCGAGGGCCTGCCCGTAGGTGTCGTGGAAGTGGACGGCGAGCCGCTCGGTGCCGATGCCCGCCTCGCCCAGCGCCTCGATGAGCGCGGTGACCTGGCCCGGCGTGCCGACGCCGATGGTGTCGCCCAGACTGAGCTGGGAGCAGCCCATGTCCATCATGCGGGACGCCACGGAGACCACCTGCGAGATGGGGACGTCGCCCTCCCACGGGTCGCCGCACACCATCGACACGTAGGCGCGCACCCAGAGGCCCTCGGCGCGCGCGCGGTCCACGACCGGGGCGAACATCGCGAGGGACTCGTCCACGGTGCGGTTGAGGTTGCGGCGGGCGAACGTCTCGGTCGCGCTGCCGAACACGGCGATCTCGGTGACGCCGTTGGACAGCGCCCGTTCGAGGCCCCGCTCGTTGGGCACGAGGACCGGATAGCGCAGCTCCGGCGAACGCGGCAGGATGTTCAGGAGCTCCTCGGCGTCGGCGAGCTGCGGCACCCACTTCGGGTGGACGAAGCTGGTCGTCTCGATCGTGCGCAGCCCCGCGTCCGCCAGCCGGGTCACGAACTCGGACTTGACGCCGGCCGGCACGACCGCCTGCTCGTTCTGCAGCCCGTCCCGCGGCCCGACCTCGTAGATCGTGACCCGCTCCGGAAGACCGGAGAGAGGTACCCGCATCGTCATGCCTCCTCGATGACGGCCAGCACCACGTCGAGGGCGACCTGCGCCCCCGCGCGGACCGGCAGTTTCGCCACCACGCCGGCGAGCGGCGCGGTGACGGTGTGCTCCATCTTCATCGCCTCGACGACCACGAGCGGCTGCCCGGCGCCGACCCGGTCGCCCTCGGCCGCCTTGACGGCCAGGACCGTCCCCGGCATCGGGCTGCGCAGCACGCCGTCGCCCGCGGCCGCGGCGGCGGCGCCCTCGGCGCGGACGTGCTCGCTCAGCGCCCACGCGTGCCCGTCCCGGCCGAGCCACAGCGTGTGCCCGTCGCGGACGGCCTCGAACGAGGTCGTCCTCCCACCGTAGGTCAGGACGAACGGGTCGTTCAGCGCGGCGGCGACCGGCTCGCCGCCGCCGACCGCGACGCGGGCGGACGCGGCCCGGCCCTGGACCCGGACCTCCACCGGCTCGCCGCCGGACGGGGTGATGATCCACGGCGCCCAGGCGTGCGCGCCGGGGCGCCAGCCGTCCGGGACGTCCCACGGGTCGTCCCCGGATTCGAGCGCCCGCATCCGCTCCAGCGCGGCGGCGGCGAGAACCTCGGGCGGCACGGACCCGTCCGCGACCAGGTCGTCCACGGCGCGCTCGACCAGGCCGGTGTCGAGATCGCCCGCCGCCACGGACGGGTGCCGCAGCAGCGCGCGCAGGAACGCGACGTTCGTCGGGACGCCCAGCAGCGTGTACGAGGCGAGCGCCCGGTCGAGGCGGTGCAGGGCCTCGGCGCGGTCCGCGCCGTGCACGATCACCTTGGCGAGCATCGGGTCGTAGGAGCCGCCGACCTCGGTGCCGGCGTCGAGGCCGGAGTCGACGCGGGCATGGCCGGGCTCGGTCAGCGCCAGCACGCGCCCGCCGGTCGGCAGGAAGCCGCGCGCCGGGTCCTCCGCGTAGACGCGGGCCTCGATGGAGTGCCCGGCCAGGCGGACGTCGTCCTGCGCGAACGGCAGCGGCTCCCCGGACGCCACCCGGAGCTGGAGCTCGACCAGGTCGAGGCCGGTGACCAGCTCGGTGACCGGGTGCTCGACCTGGAGCCGGGTGTTCATCTCCATGAAGAAGAACTCGTCCGGGCGGTCGGCGGAGACGATGTACTCGACCGTCCCGGCGCCCGCGTACCCGACGGCCCGCGCGGCGGCGACGGCGGCGGCGCCCATCCGCGCGCGGGTCGCCTCGTCCAGCAGCGGCGACGGCGCCTCCTCGACGATCTTCTGGTGCCGGCGCTGCAGGCTGCACTCGCGCTCGCCCAGGTGGACGGCGTTGCCGTGCCCGTCCGCGAAGACCTGGATCTCGATGTGCCGGGGGTTCTCCACGAACCGCTCGGCGAGCAGCGTGTCGTCGCCGAACGAGCCGCGCGCCTCGCGGCGGGCGGACGCGATCGCCTCCGCGAGGTCCGCCGCGTCCCGGACGAGCCGCATGCCCTTACCGCCGCCCCCCGCGGACGGCTTGAGCAGCACCGGGAGCCCGACCTCCAGCGCGGCGTCCGCCAGCTCGGCGTCGGAGAGGCCCGCCTCGTCCCGTCCGGGGACGACCGGGACACCGGCCGCGGCGACGGTCCGCTTCGCGCGGATCTTGTCGCCCATCGCCTCGATCGCCGCGGCGGGCGGGCCGATGAACACCAGCCCCGCCTCGCCGCACGCCCGCGCGAACGCCGCGTTCTCGGCGAGGAACCCGTACCCCGGGTGGACGGCCGGCGCCCCGGAGTCCCGCGCCGCCGCGATCACCGCGCCGATGTCCAGATAAGACGGGATCCGGATGGCCTCGTCGGCCTCCCGCACGTGCCGGGCCAGCGCGTCGGCGTCGGTGTGCACCGCCACGGAGCGGACCCCGAGCCGCCGCAGGGTCCGGAACACGCGGACGGCGATCTCCCCGCGGTTGGCGACCAGGACGCTGTCGAACATCAACACCCTCACATCCGGAAGACGCCGTAGCCGACCGGCTCCAGCGGTGCGTTGGCGGCCACCGACAGCCCGAGGCCCAGCACGCGCCGGGTGTCCAGCGGGTCGATCACTCCGTCGTCCCACAGCCGCGCCGTCGAGTAGTACGGATTGCCCTGCGCCTCGTACTGCTCGCGGATCGGCTCCTTGAAGCCTTCCTCGTCCGCGGCGGGCCACTCCTCGCCGCGCGCCTCCATCTGGTCGCGGCGGACGGTCGCGAGGACGCTCGCGGCCTGCTCGCCGCCCATGACCGAGATGCGGGCGTTCGGCCACATCCACAGGAAGCGCGGCGAGTAGGCCCGCCCGCACATCGCGTAGTTCCCGGCGCCGAACGAGCCGCCGATGACGACGGTGAACTTGGGGACGCGGGCGCACGCCACGGCGGTGACCATCTTCGCGCCGTGCTTGGCGATGCCGCCCGCCTCGTACTCGCGTCCGACCATGAACCCGGTGATGTTCTGCAGGAACACCAGCGGGACGCTGCGCCGGTCGCACAGCTCGATGAAGTGCGCGCCCTTCTGCGCCGACTCGCCGAACAGGATCCCGTTGTTGGCGACGATCCCCACCGGATGCCCGTGGACGCGGGCGAAACCGGTGACGAGCGTGGCGCCGTACTCCTTCTTGAACTCCTGGAAGCGGCTGCCGTCCACGATCCGCGCGATGACCTCGCGCACGTCGAACGGGGTGCGCGAGTCGGGCGGGACGATCCCGTACAGCTCCGACGGGTCGGCGGCGGGCTCCTCCGCCGGCCCGACGTCCCACGGGCGCGGCTCGCGCGGGCCCAGCGTGGACACGATGTCCCGGACGATCCGCAGCGCGTGCGCGTCGTCCTCGGCGAGATGGTCGGTCACCCCGGACGTCCGGGAGTGCAGCTCGCCGCCGCCCAGTTCCTCGGCCGTCACGACCTCCCCGGTCGCGGCCTTCACCAGCGGCGGGCCGCCGAGGAAGATCGTCCCCTGGCCGCGCACGATGACGGCCTCGTCGCTCATCGCCGGGACGTACGCGCCGCCCGCCGTGCAGGAGCCCAGCACCGCCGCGATCTGCGGGATGCCCCGCCCGGACATCGTGGCCTGGTTGTAGAAGATGCGGCCGAAGTGCTCGCGGTCGGGGAACACCTCGTCCTGCCGGGGCAGGAACGCGCCGCCGGAGTCGACCAGGTAGAGGCAGGGGAGCCGGTTGTGCAGCGCCACCTCCTGCGCCCGCAGGTGCTTCTTCACCGTGACCGGGTAGTACGTGCCGCCCTTGACGGTGGCGTCGTTGGCGACGATCACGCATTCGCGGCCGGAGACGCGGCCGACGCCGGTGATGATCCCGGCGCCCGGCGCCTCGTCCCCGTACATGCCGTACGCGGCCAGCGGCGACAGTTCCAGGAAGGGCGAGCCGGGGTCGAGGAGCGTGTCGACGCGGTCGCGGGGGAGCAGCTTGCCGCGCGCGACATGCCGCTCGCGGGCCCGCTCGGAACCGCCGCGCCCCGCCCGGTCGACGCGCTCGCGCAGCTCGGCGACCAGGGCCTCGTTGCGCGCGGCGCTCGCCTTGAACGCCTCGCCCGCGACGTCGGCGCGGGAGCCGATCTCGGGTCCGCCCATGACCCCCCTTCCCGGTTAACGCTCATTAACAATGTTCGTTGCAGGCTGATGTTAACGGCCATTAACAACTCTAGTCTAGACTGCCCGCATGACCTCCCCACGGGCCGAGGCGCTGGCCGGCGCGCCGAACCCGCGGCGCGCCGAGATCCTCGCCGCCGCCGCCGAGCTGTTCGCGCGCCGCGGCTACCACGGGGCGTCCATCGGCGACCTCGGGCGCGCCGTCGGGCTCACCGGCCCCGCCCTGTACCGGCACTTCAGCGGCAAGGAGGCCGTCCTCGCCGAGATGCTCCTCGACATCAGCGAACGGCTGCTCGCCGAGGGCGTCCGCCGCGCCGCGGGCCCCGACCCCGGGCGCGCCCTCGACGCCCTGCTGCGCTGGCACATCGCGTTCGCGCTCGACAACCCCGCGCTGATCACCGTGCACGAGCGCGAACTGGACAACGTCCCCGAACCGCAGCGGCACCGCGTCCGCCGGCTCCAGCGCGCCTACGTCGAGGAATGGGTCGCCGTCCTGCGCCGCCTGAACCCCGGCCTGCGCGACGACCGGACCCGCGCCGCCGTCCACGCGTGCTTCGGCCTGCTGAACTCCACCCCGCGCAGCGCCGCCGGCCTCGACCGCGAAGCCATGGGCGACCTCCTGCACGCCATGGCCCGCGCCGCCCTGGAGGGCGCCCGCTAGCAGGACGCCGTGCGCCCGTCCAGGGACTGGTCGACGGCCCTCGCGAAGCTCGCAGCATCGACGCGCGCGTCGTTCTGCGGTTTGGACTCCTCGCCCCTGAAGATCTTCTCGACACAATCCCGGAAAGTGGCGCTGAACGTGCTGTAGTGCGGCGTCACCGGCCGGGACTGGGCGCGCGGCAGGGCCCCCACGATGGCGCGCCCGAGCGTGGTGAGCTGCGCCTGGCTCGGAAGGAAGGACTCCTCGGCCTCGCCCTTGTCCCTGCCGAGGTCGCAGGGCGCCACAGAGACCGCGCTCGGGGACAGGTCGCCGGGCCGCAGACCCAGCGCGGAATGCCTGGCGGGCGCGAAACCGCCGCACGAGAAAAGCTTGATCTGGCTGTCCTTGTCGCTGAGGAAGTTCACCAGCTTCACGGCGTCTTCGGGGTGCGGAGAGTACGCCGAGACGGCGAGGTTCTGGCCGCCGAGGACTCCATCGCCCGGTAGCTCCCGCACACCGAAGTTGAGCTCGTCGCCGTTCCGCATCCTCGGGTCGGTGGCGAGCGCGGAGAAGGCGTAGGGCCAGTTGCGCATCCGCGAGGTCCCGGACACGAACGCCTGGATGCTGTCCTGTTCCTTTGCTTCCCGGGACGCCGCCACCAACTGTGGCTGTCTCTTCGCCAACCGGACGAGCCTCTTCGCCAACCAGACGAGCGCAGGAAACACGCGCTTGCGGAGGTCGGCCCTGCCCGGATGCCCGTCGCCGCTGAGCAGGCCCGCGCCGCCGCCATTCCACACGGCCTCCAGCGCGTTCACCGTCCGGCCCTCGTAGTCCCCGAACTGCATCGCGACACCCGAATCGAGAAGGTCCGGCCAGGCGGCCGGCACCTTTGCGCCCTTACGGAAGTAGAGGAGCCCGACGTCCACGTTAAACGGCACGGCGTACTGCACGCCTTCCCAGGCACCGGTCTGCAGGGCCAGACCGAAGAAGTCTTCCCCCTCATTGATGTCGTCCAACGGGCGCAGATAGCCGCTGCTTGCGAACTGCGCCGTCCAGGTGTTGTCCATGATGAGGACGTCGTAGTCGCAGCCGCCGGACTCCTCGACGGCCTTGATCTGGCTGTGCTGCAGGTCCGTGGAATCCGCCACCTCCACGAGTGTGGCTTTCCGGAGGGGATTCTTTTTGTTCCAATCCTGTATGAGCTTGCGGCGCTGGTAGTTCAGGCTGACGTCGGTGCCGCCGACGACGACGAGGTTCTCGCGGTCGCAGTGCGGACGGGACGGGCCGGGCCGCAGGGCGACCACGACCGCGATGACAAGGATCAGGCAGGCTCCCGCCGCGGCGGCCCCCCACGCCGTCGCGTCCGGCGGCAGGAACCGCCGCAGGCCGTCGCGGGCCATCAGTGGCCTCCGCCCAGTCTCAGGTTCACCATGAGTTCGGCGGCCTGGCGCTCCTGGGCCTTGGGGTCCGTGCTGAGCGCCAGGCACTCGGCGCCGCCACCACCTCTGAGGGCCGCTACGAAATCCTTGACGGGTGACGCGCCGCAGCCCGCCGGGCCCGCTATCACCACGACCAGCCGCATGTCACGATGCTTCTCGCGATACTCGCCCGACAGCGCCTCGGCCGACAGGTCCTTCTTGGTCGACCCGACCTGTCCATCGGTGACGAGAATCAGGTTCGTCCGTTCCGAGCCGATGTGGGCGTCTTTGAGCATCGTGCTCAGCGACCGGTCGGAACCCTTGGGCGTCGCGTCCAGCAGACGCCGCAGGATGTCGTTCTTGTTCTCCCGTGACACCAACGGCGGGACGTCGGACTCGTCCTTCGGTACCAGTTCGGAGGACGATACCCGCAGTGCGGCGTTGTCGCTGTCCTGGAGCTGTGTGATCAGGCTCTGCATGAACGACACGCCCTGTGCGAGGCGGGTGCCGGCGCGGCCCTTGGCGGTGCCGCCCATTGAACCTGACACGTCCAGCATCAGCGAGAGGGACACCTTGGGGCGCGCCTTGCTGATCAGTGCGAGCGCGCTCTGCATCTCACCGGGGCTCTTCGGCGGCACCTTGTCGGGCAGCGTGACGCTGAGGCGCCTGTCCGCTACGAGCCGTGACAGACTGTAGGACGCCGGGTCGTCGGGATCCGTCGCCGGGTACGTGCCCTCACCGTCGCGAAACCCCTGGGCGGTCAGCGGATTGCGCATGAGCCAGTCGTGGAACGCCCGCACCGCGTCGCTTCGTTCGCTCGTTCTCTGGCCCTGCCACGTCACCGGGACGAACGGGTGATCGAGTGTGGGGAGATCGGCCGAGTAGTGCGGGTACAGACGCCACGCTGCGTATTTGGCCAAGGTGAGGTCGAGGCCCTTCTTGCACTGGTCGTCGCCGAGGGGCTGGCCGAAGTTGTAGTCGCTCAGCAGTTGTTCGGGGACGGCCACCGCGATGTCCTTGGGAGGCCGCAGGTGCGGGTGCTCCTCGGCCTGTTTCCGGAAGCGGCACAGCAGCGACACGGCGTCGGGGGCGACCAGGTCGGCGGGTTCGGCGAACCGCTCGTCTTCCCGGTTGTCCGTGTCCTGCGTCCTGGCATAGAGCGCGGGGGTCACCGCCAGCGCCACCGCGGACGTCTCCGGGACGGGACGGGCGATGCCGCGCAGCTTCAGCCCCACCCCCGCGAAGCGGCTCAGCAGATCGCTGATGTCCGTCGCCACCGGCGGCGCCCGGAGATCGTTGACCACCGTATGGTCTTCGCCGAAGAGAGCCAGCGTCATCGGCGAGCGCCCCAGCGAAGACGGCTTCTCATCGAACGCGGGTCCTCCCGTGTTCCCGCCGACGCCTTTGACATATTCGAGTTCCGCCTTGGAGGACGGAATCCAGATGTCGGGCTGCGGGCCGAACAGGCGATCGTTGTCCGGGGGCGGGTCGCCGGCAGCCCCGTTGCGCGGCCATTGTTGCCTGAAAGCCGTACGCAATTGCACAGGGCCCGGTTCTGCCGCCACGCTGACGCTGTACTTGCTGCAGCCGTGGTCCTGGCTCGCGTTCTCGAACCCCGCGGCGGCGCTGCGCAGCGGCCTGATCGTCGCAGGGCTGGTGAGGACCCGCAACTCCAGGGGCTGCCCGCAGGGGCGCGTCCACTTCAGCAACTGGCCGACGCCGAAAACCGACGTCAAGATCAGCAACATCGCGGCGGCGCCGGCGGCGCCCCAGCCGACGGCCGTCGCGGTGCCGCTCGGCACCTTCGGGAACAGCCGCTTCAGCACCGACTTCACCGGATCGCGGGTGGCCAGCCATCCCACCAGGACGAAGGCCGACACCGTGACGATGGCCGTGACGAGCGTCCCCAGCCAGGCGACGGCGTAGACCTGCTTCATCAAGACCGTCACGATGACACCGGAACAAACGCCGATGATGACACTCGGCGGAATCTCGCCGGGCCCGGGGCTGAGGCCAGGGGTGTCGCCAGGGCCGATCGGGCCGTTGCGCCGCCCGCCGGACTCGGAGCCCGGTGGCTGGTCGCCGTCGCCGGATTCACTCATATGGGGCTTCGTTGTCACGCGGAACTCTCGACTTGCCGGATCTTCGGAATAGAGTTCTGATCATAATTCGTGGCTCTGGGCGCGATACAGGAAATCGGTTGACCTCGATAGGCCGATCCTGTCGAGGTGGATTGCGGTCGACCCTTAATTACCTTTTCCATCTTCCGGGACGGTGGATGCCCAGGCAGCCGGGGGCCAAGGAGTGCCGGCGGCCGTGCGGCCGAGCGTCTTGACGGACCGCCAGCAAGGCGGGTCAGATGGGACCCGAGGTCGTCCGGCCGCCAGACCCGCACAGAGGAGCGCCGCATGAGTGTCGAGGGTGTCGGCTTCTACCAGATCGCGCAGAACCACCCGGACCGCCCCGCCGTGCTCGCCCCGGGCGGACCGGTGACGTACGGCGAGCTGCACGCCGAGGTGAACCGCTTCTCCCACGCGCTCGGCGACATCGGCCTGCGCCCCGGGGACGCGCTGGCGACCGTCCTCGGCAACCGGCGCGAGTTCCTCACCGTGATGCTCGCCGCGATGCAGTCGGGGCTCTACCTCGTCCCCGTGAGCCGCCACCTGACCACGCCCGAGATCGCCTACATCCTCGCCGACTCCGGCGCCAAGGCCGTCGTCACCGAGAGCGGGTTCGCCGGAGCCGTGTCGGCCGCGGCGGACGAGGCCGGCATCCCGGCGGAGGGGCGGGTGAGCGCCGACCCGGCCGACGGCCACCGCTCGATGGCCGGGCTGTGCGCCGCGGGCAGCGCCGACCCGCCCGGGAAGCGGCAGATGGGGTCGGTCATGCTCTACACGTCCGGGACGACGGGACGGCCGAAGGGCGTCCGGCGCCCGCTGATGGACATCCCGCCCGAGCTGCTGTTCGACGTCATGCGGCAGACGCTGATGCGGCACCTGAGCCTCGAACCCGGCGACGACGAGGTCCACCTCGCCATCGGCCCGCTGTACCACTCGGCGCCGTGCGTCCACGCGCTGATGGCGCTCAGCCTCGGCCACGGTGTCGTCATCTCGTCCCATTTCCAGCCGGAGGAGACGCTTGAGCTGATCCAGCGGCACCGCGTCACGAACTCGCTCATGGTGCCGACCATGTTCCACCGCATGCTCGGACTGCCGGACGACGTCAAGGCGCGGTACGACCTGTCGTCGCTGCGGCAGGTGTTCCACACCGCCGCGCCCGTCCCGATGGAGACCAAGCAGCGGATGATGGACTGGTGGGGGCCCGTCCTCTACGAGTACTACGGCTCCACCGAGAGCGGCCCCGTCGTGGTCGCCGCCCCGCAGGAGTGGCTCGCCCACCCGGGGACGGTCGGGCGCGCGGTCGACGGCGTCCAGATCAAGATCCTCGACCCGGAGGGAGCGGAGCTGCCGCCGGGGGAGACGGGCCTGATCTACGCGACCGGGCAGCCCGGCTTCGAGTACCACGACGACCCGGACAAGACCGCCGCCTCGATGCGCGGCGACTACTACACGCCCGGCGACCTCGGCCACCTCGACGCGGACGGCTGGCTCTACATGAGCGACCGGCGCACCGACCTCATCATCTCCGGCGGCGTCAACATCTACCCGGCCGAGATCGAGTCGGTGCTGCTGCAGCATCCGGCGGTGGGCGACGTCGCCGTGATCGGCGTCCCCGACGACGACTGGGGGCAGCGCGTCGTCGCCCTCGTCGAGCCCGCCGGGGACCGCGAGCCCGGCGACGGCCTGGCCGCCGAGCTGCTCGCGCACTGCGGGCCCCGGCTGGCGAAACTGAAGCACCCCCGGCGGCTGGAGTTCCGCGCATCGCTGCCGCGCACCCCGTCCGGCAAACTCAGCCGGCGCCGCGTGCGCGAGGACTACCTGCGGGAGCAGCCGGGCTGACCCCGCCCGGACGGGCGTCGCGCAAGTCGCCGCCGGAATCGTCGAACGCCTCCGCGCGCCCGTGCGTACCACCGCACATGAAGGACCAGAAGGTCGCCCCCCTCGACGACGCCGCCCCGTCCGCCGCCCCGACGAAGACCGACCTTCCCGTCGTCACGGACCCGGCCCCCTACGCCGCCGAGGAGGTCGCGCCCGGCCCCGGCGCGCCCGCGGCCGCCGATGACGACCGCGCCGGGATCGCACGCCTCGGTGACCCGGTCGCGGTCTGGCCGTGCGCCGGCTGCGGACGGCCCGTGCCGCAGCCGGTGCGCGGCGCCCGCACCGTCCGCTACTGCCAGGACGGCGACGGCGCGTGCGAGCGGGCCGCGCGGGAGAGCCGCGAGCGCGGCCTGGAGTCCCCGGGGCTCACCGGTCAGGTCGCCTGGGCGTGGGAGATGGTGGACCGGCTGGAGGGCGTCACCGACCGGCTCGCCGGGTCGCTGATGTCGGAGCTGAGCGTCGCGGGCGTCGAGCGGCGGGCCGCCGACGCGCGCGCCGAGGCCGCCGGGCACATCGCGATCGCGCAGCGCGAGCGCGACGCCTCCCAGCGGCAGGCCGAGCTGGCGTGGCGGGAGACCGCCACCGCGCGCGCCCGCGCGGAGGCCGCCGAGCAGGAGGCCGCGTCCGCGCAGGCCGAGGTCAAGCGGCTGAAGGCCGAGCGGGACACCGCCCGGCGGGAGTCGGCGGAGGCGCGGGACGAGGCCGAGGGCGCGCGCGCCGCCCGGCTCGCCGCCGAGCGCGAGCGCGACCGCGTGGCGGCCCGCGAGGGCGAGCTGCTCGCCTCGCTGGAGAGCGCCCGGTCCGAGCTCGTCGCCCTGCACGGGCGGGTGTCGCAGGCCGAGACGCAGGTCGAGAGCCGGCGCTTGGAGGCCGACGCGGCCGAGCGCACCGCCGGGGACCTGCGCTCCGCCGTCCGCGACGCCGAGGCCAAGCGCGGGCAGGCCGTCGCCGACCGCGACCAGATCCAGGCGCGGGCCCGCGAGCTGGAGCAGCACAACTGGGGGCTGGCGCGCACGGCCGAGGAGCTGCGCGCGGCGGTGCGGGCGCTCACCGCCGAACGCGACGCCGCGCGCGCCGAGGCCGACCGGGCGCGCCGCCGCGTCGACGCCCTCACCGCGCTCACCGACCGCCACGACACCGGCCCGCGCCCGCACGCGGACCGGGAGCCGCCGACCGGGCTGCACGCGCTGCCGCCGGTGAACGGGACGCGGGGCGGCGGATCGCTGCTGGACGGCGGCGACCCGCTCGCGACCGACCCGCGGATCGGCCCGCTGAGCCGCAACGGGCCGCTCGATCAGCACGGGCCGCCGAACCGCAACGGGCCGCCGAACCGCAACGGACAACGCCTTCCCCACGCCGGCTGACCGTCATGCCGGCGAAGCGACGCACCGGTAGGAGGTGAGGCCGACCCCCACACTGCACTGGCCCTGAACCGGCCGCCGTACCGCACCGGGGTGGTACGGCGGCCGGTACTAGTCGCGGGCCTCCAGGTAGCGGGCGTAGTCGAGGGCTCCGGCGCGGACGGCGGCGTGGACGGCGCGGGCGATCCGCGCGCCCCAGGTCGAGCGGGGCCCCGCGAAGACCTCCGGCTCCCCGCCGGCCGCGGCCGCCACGCAGATCGCGTCGGACGCGGTGCCCGTGCACGGGAAGCCCGCCTCCAGCAGCGCCTGCGTCTTGGCCTCCGTGGCGGTGACGACGGCGTTCACCAGCGCCGCGTCGTCCAGCGGCACGGGCACGGCGACGACGATGTTGACGGTGCCGGGCGTCCAGGCGGCCCGGGACGTCCCGTCGAGCGGCGCCAGCTCCGGGTCCGGCGCCCCGGCGGGGGCCGCGGCCCAGGTCGGGACGCGCAGCCCGACCGTCGCCGACACGTGCACGCCCTCGTCGCCGCGCCGGACCGTGCGGGAGACGGAGGCGGCCGTGAGCATCCCGACGCCCGGCCCGTCCAGCCCGTACGAGGCGGCCAGCTCGGCCAGGTGGACGGCCGGGTCCGTGCGCGAGTAGGCGCCCGCGACCTGCGCGTTCAGCACCCACCGGGCCGGGCCGATGCCGCCGCCCAGCATCGCCGACGAGATCGCCCGGTGCCCGCCGCCGGCCCGCCACACCGTCGCCGCCAGGCGCTTGCCGTCCTCCTCGCGCCACACCGTCTCGATGTTCACGGACGCTCCAGTGCCAGGATCGGCCGGCCGCCGGGGCCGGTGCTGACGTGCACGCGCGCGTCGAAGTGCCGCTCGACGACGGGCCGCGTGAGGACCTGCGCGGGCGTCCCCGCCGCGGCGACGCGCCCCTCGGAGATGAGGACCAGGGCGTCGGCGTACTGCCCGGCGAGGGTCAGGTCGTGGATCGTGGTGACGACGGTCAGCTCGTCGGACAGCCGCAGCTGGTCGACCAGTTCCATCACCTGCTGCTGGTGGCCGATGTCGAGCGCGGTCGTCGGCTCGTCCAGCAGGAGGACGGACGTCTGCTGCGCCAGCGCCCGCGCCAGCACGACTCGCTGCCGCTCCCCTCCGGAGAGGTGGTCCAGGGGGCGGGCCGCGAACGAGGCGAGGTCGAGGCGGTCGAGGACCTCCCCGGTGACGGCCCGGTCGCGGGCGCTCTCGCGTCCGAGATGCGGGACGTACGGGGAGCGCCCGAGGAGGGTGTAGTCGAACACCGTCATCCCGGCGGGGAGGTTCGGGCTCTGCGCCGCGTAGGCGACCATCCGGGCCCGCTGCCGCGGCTTGAGCCGCTGGACGTCCTCGCCCGCCACGCGGATCTCGCCGTCCGAGGCCACGAGGCCCAGGACGGCGCGCAGCAGCGTCGACTTCCCGGCGCCGTTCGGGCCGATGACCGCCGTCCAGGAGCCGGCCGGGACGTCGAGCGACACGCCCTTCAGCACCGGCCGGCCGCCGAGCGACACGTCCAGGTCCCGCACCCGCACGGTCACGCGTCCACCTGCCTGCGGGACGCGCGCAGCACCGCCACGAAGAACGGGCCGCCGACGAACGCCGTCACGACGCCGAGCGGCAGCTCCCCGGGGCTGGTGACGGTCCGCGCCACCAGGTCCACCACCTCCAGGAACGCCGCCCCGCCGAGCAGCGACAGCGGAAGGACCACCCGGTACGAGCCGCCCGCCAGCCGCCGCACCACGTGCGGCACGACGATGCCGACGAACCCGATCAGTCCGCTCACCGCCACCGCCGACGCGGTCGCCAGCGACGCCGCGACCAGCACGGTCAGCCGCACCCGCGCCGCCGACAGCCCGAGGCTCGCCGCCTCCTCGTCGCCGACGCTCAGCACGTCCAGCAGGCGGCCGTGCGCCAGCAGGACGACGGTGGACACGACCGCGTACGGGGCGACCAGCGCGAGCTGGCGCCAGTCCGCCGAGCCGACCCCGCCGAGGATCCAGGAGAAGATGCGCTGCAGCTCCTCGGCGTTCATCTGCTGGATGAACGTCTGCACCGCCGCGAGGAACAGCGACACCGCGACGCCCGCGAGCACCAGCGTCGCGGCCTCGTTGCCGCCCGCCGACCGGCCGAGCCCGTACGCCAGGGCGACCCCGCAGACGGCGCCGACGAAGGCGGCGAGCGGGACGCCGTAGCCGGGGTCGCCGGGCACCAGGGCGATCACCAGCGTCGCGCCGACCCCGGCCCCGGACGCCGCGCCGAGCAGGTACGGGTCGGCGAGCGGGTTGCGGAACACGCCCTGGTAGCCGGCCCCGGCCATGGCGAGCATCCCGCCGACCAGCGCCGCCATCAGGGCGCGCGGGACCCGCAGCTCGAACAGGACGCTCTCGTCGATCGGCCCGAACCCGGAGTCGACGTGCACGAACGGGATCTTGTCGGCGAGCGCCTTCAGCACCCCTCCGGCGGGCAGCCCGGCGGCGCCCACCAGCACACCGGCCAGCAGGGTCGCGGCGAGCAGCGCGACCGCCGCCGCGAGCGGCAGCGCCCGCAGCCTGGCCTGGGAACGTCCCGCGCGCCCCTTCGGCGCGGCGGCGTCCTCGGGGGGCGCCTTCTCCTTCCCCGGCGGGTCGGTCTCCCGGACGCGGACGTCCGGGGCCGTCCCGGCGGGGCCGGCCGGAACGGTCCCGGAGCGGGGACGGCGCCTTCCGTTCATGAGCGGGCGTCCCCGGCGGCCGCGGTCACTGCACCTTCTGGACGGCGGCGCCGATCGCCTTGACGAACTCGGGCAGGCGGGGCCCCCAGCGGGAGGCGATGTCGTCGTCCAGTTCGACGACGTTCCCGTTCTTCACCGCGTCCAGGTCGGACCAGCCGGGGCGCTTCGCCAGGGCGGCGGTGTTCTGGCCGCAGCACTTGGTGTCGGCCAGGAACACGAGGTCCGGGTCCTGCTTGAGCAGGTACTCGCGGGACAGCTGCGGGTATCCGCCGGCCGCCTTGTCGGCCTTGTCGGCGACGTTCCGCAGGCCGAACAGCCCGTACACCTGGCCGACGAACGTGGTGGACGTCACCGAGTGCAGCTGGTTGTCGAGCTCGTGGTAGTAGGTGAGGCCCTTGCCCTTGGACGCGGCGCCCGACGACGCGGCGACCGTCTTCTGGATCTCCGCCTTCATGCCGTCGGTGAGCTTCGCGGCCTCGGCGGCGTGGCCGGTGGCCCGGCCGAGGTCGTCGATCTCGTCGTAGGCGTCGTCCAGCCTGGCCGCCGCGGGCTCCAGCAGGACGGGGATCTTCACCTTCTCCAGCGCCTTGACGACGCCGTTCAGGTCGTCGGACACGACGACGAGGTCGGGCCTGTAGGCGATGATCGCCTCGGCGTTCGGCTTGAAGCCGGACAGTTTGGTGCGCGGCGCCTCGGCCGGGTGGTTGGAGTAGTCGCTGACCGCGACCACCTGCGGGCCGGCGCCGATGGCGAACAGCGTCTCGGTGTGGGTGGGGGAGAGCGAGATGATCCGCTTCGGCCGGGCGGGAACGGTGACCGCGCCGTTCCCCGCCTGGACGGTGACGGACCCCGCGCCGTTCGCCCCGTTCTCGGCGTTGCCGCCGTCGCCGCCGCATGCGGCCGTGACCATGGCGATGCCGATCGCCATCACCGCGCCGAAGGTACGTACGGGTCTCACAGGAGCCTCCAGGCTGCCGGGAAGCCACGGCCCGCTCATGACGGATCGCCCTTCCACGAGGTCGAGAATCGTCGGCGCGCGAGGAGGCGACCTGGCTCGGCCACTTCGAGAAGGGGCATCACAGTTGCGGGACAGCGCCGGATTCACACCGGACTTCGCTCCTGGGCGCGCAGCACCGCAACGGTATCAGCCGCGGTATCCCGATCTGTCCGGGTGTTCGGTGTGAGTCCTCACTCCGGCTTGACGGTGTGAGTCCTCACTCCGTACGGTGGCGGGCATGGTGACCGGGAACCGCCGCCGCGCGCCGGGCATGACCCCGCAGCGGCGCCGCGAGATGATCGTGCGGACCGCGCTGCCGCTCGTCGCCGAGCACGGGACGGCCGTGACCACCGGGCAGATCGCCCGCGCCGCCGGCATCGGCGAGGCGACGATCTTCCGCGTGTTCGCCGACAAGGACGAACTGCTCGACGCGTGCGTCGCCGAGGCGCTGCGCAACGACCACGTCGTGGCGGTGATCGCCGAGATCCCGCTCGACCAGCCGCTGGCCGACCGGCTCGCCGAGGCGAGCGCCGCGATCGAGGCCTACCTCGTCCGGATGGGCATGGTCCTCGGCGCGCTGCAGGCCACCGGCCGCCGGCTCGGCCGCGGCATGCCGCGCCCCGGCGGCGGGGGTCCCGGCGGCGGGGACGAGGGGAGCGCGCCGGAGGGCGGCGGGCACGCGGGAGGCGGAGCCGACCGCGACGCCGCCATGAACCGGACCCGCGACGCCATCGCCGAACTGCTCGAGCCCGAACGCGACCGGCTCCGCCTGCCCGCCGAGCAGATCGCGGGCCTGTTCATGGGCCTGGCGTTCACCCGCGCCCGGCCGCCCGCCGGGCCCGCCGCGTCCAGCCCGTCCATGGCGGAGTACCTGGACGTCTTCCTGCACGGAGCCCTCAAGGAAGGACCCCCCGAATGACGATCAGCCTCAACCACATGATCGTGACCGCCGCCGACAACGACGAGGCCGCCCGCTTCTTCGCGAGCGTCATGGGCCTGGAGTGCACCGGCCCGCACCCGCACGCGCGGCACTTCGTCCCGATCCGCGTGACCGAGGGCCTCACCCTCGACTTCCTGACGGTCGCGCACCCGCAGGGCCACCACCTGGCCTTCGACGTGGACGCCGACACGTTCGACGCGGTCGTCGACCGCCTCGACGCACGCGAGATCCCGTACGGCGACGAGCCCGCGCACGCCGACAGCGGGCGGGTGGACGAGGCCCACCCGCTCGGCGGGCGGGGCCTCTACTTCTCCGACTCCAGCGGCAACCTCTACGAGCTCATCGCGCCAGCGCGCCCTTGAGGAACGCCCGGGTGCGCGCCCGGTCGTCGCCGGGCATGTACTCGGCGGCGATGAAGTCGGTGACACCCGCCTCGGCGAGCTCCTCCAGCTTGGCTTGGACCGTGTCCTCGTCGCCGATGACGGCCAGGCCGGCGGGGCCTTCCACGCCCTCCCGGTCCATCATCGCCCGGTAGGACGGCAGGCTCCCGTACATCGCGAACGTCTCGGCCGCCTGCTCCCGCGCGCGCTCTGCGTCACTCGTGACGCACGTGGGCAGGACGCAGACCACGCGTGGTTCGCTGCGTCCGGCCGCCTTGGCCGCCGCCGCGATGGTGGGAGCGATGTGCTCCCGGACGGTCCTGGGGCCGGTCATCCACAGGACGGTGCCGTCCGCCCTCTCGCCCGCCAGTTTCAGCATCTTCGGGCCGAGCGCCGCCAGCAGCAGGGGCACGCGGCCCTCGTTCGGCACGCTCAACCCGATGTCGCCCCGCAGCGTCTCGCCCTTGAAGGACGCGTTCTCCCCGTTCAGCAGCGGGAGCAGGACGGACAGGTACTCGTCCATGTGCCGGACGGGCCGGCCGAAGTCGTACCCGTACATCTCCTCGATGACGATCTTGTGGGAGAGGCCGACGCCGAGCGTCAGCCGTCCCTCAAGGGCCAGCGCGGTCGTCCGCGCCTGCTGCGCCAGGACCGCCGGATGGCGCGGGTACGTCGGCACCACCGCGGTGCCGAGCTCGATCCCCGGGACTCCCCGTCCCGCCACGGCGAGCGCGGTGAGCGCGTCGACCCCGAAGATCTGCGAGAGCCAGGCCGAGGGGAACCCGTCGTCGGCGGCGCGCCGCACGTCGTCCGCCAGCCTGCCGAGCGCAGCCACTCCGGCGCGCTCGCTCAGCAGAACACCAATCCGCACAGCGACCTCCTAGATCCGTGTAATTCGATCTTTACACATGTGCCGCGTGAGCCCCGCGACCCGGCACGGGTCTCAGCGGGGACGCCGCGGGCGGTCGTGCGCGGCGCGGTCCCCGGCCTCCGTGAAGAAGCCGAACAGCGCCGTGGTGCCGGGCAGCTCGCGCAGCGGCCGGGCGGCCCCGAAGGAGGCGTTCCAGAACGCCCCTTGGCGCGGTTCCCACGGGCTCGCGTACGCGTAGGGCTCGTCCAGACCGGCCCCGCTGCCGTCCTTGTAGAGGTCCTTCACAGCGGATCGACGGTCATGTCCCGACCTCCGTAAGGTGCGCCCCCGCACGGCGGGCGCGTTCGCGCAGCACGGCGGGCGAGCTCACCCGGCGTCCGGGTCGCCGGCCGGAGGCGCGTACCTACGCGCGAGGTCGCGGTCGTTCGCGGCCCACCTGCGGTGCCGGGCGGCCGACGGCAGATGCAGCTCCGCCTCCTCGGGATGGGCGGCGGCCATCCGCTCCAGCAGCGCCGCGGCCCGCTCGTGCGCGCGCGCCGAGGACACCATCGCCTGGCACGCGTAATCGTCGGTCTCCCGCTTGCGCGCCGCGGTCGCGCCGCCGGGTTCCGGGACGTCCGGCCGCGCGGCCGGGCGGCTGCCGCCCTCCCGGCCGTTCTCCCGCGCCCTCACCTGGAGCGCGCGGTCTTCGCTGCCCATACCCGCCGGCCCGACGCCCGACCCCGCCGGCCAGCCAGCCCTCCAGACACGACCACTACCTACCCAGCAACGCGTCCCTTCAGCCCCGCCCGGGGCGAACGGAGGGCGCGGCCCGGGGATGACCGATCATGGAGGACGTGACACCTCCGGAACCGCTCACCCTCTACACCGCCGACGGCGTGCGGATCGACGCGGGCCACCTGCGGGGAGGGGGCGACGCGTGCTTCGTCCTCGCGCACGGGTTCACCTGCTCCTGGCGGCAGCCCGCGCTGCGCCGGATCGCCGGGGCCCTCCGTCCGCACGGCGGCGTCATCGGCCTCGACTTCCGCGGCCACGGACGGTCGGGCGGGCACTCCACCGTCGGCGACCGCGAGGTCCTTGACGTCGCGGCGGCCGTCGCGGCCGCACGCCGCAGGGGATACCGGCGCGTCGTCGTCGCGGGCTTCTCCATGGGCGGCGCCGTCGCCGTCCGGCACGCGGCGCTGCACGGCGGGGTCGACGCGGTGGTGTCGGTCAGCGCCCCCGCCCGCTGGTACTACCGCGGGACGGTGCCGATGCGGCGCGTGCACTGGGTGATCGAACGGCGGCTCGGCCGGCTGGCCGTCCGGATGGCGCGCGGCACCCGCATTGCGCCGGCGGGCTGGGACCCGGTGCCGGCGGCGCCCCACGAGGTCGCCGGGCGCATCGCTCCCGCGCCGCTGCTGGTCGTCCACGGCGACGCGGACGCGTTCTTCCCGCTTGAGCATGCCCGTCAGCTGTACGAGGCGGCGTCCGACCCGAGGGAACTGTGGATCGAGCCCGCGTTCGGCCATGCCGAAGTGGCCGCCACACCAGAACTGATCGACCGCATCGGGAAGTGGGCGATCGGCGCGGTCTCAGGCTGAGCCCGTCCTGGCCAGGCCCTCGATGAGGCTGTGCAGGCCGGATTCGAACCGGTCGGTGAGGCGGGGCGCCAGCAGCTCGTCCGCCACGTCGACGAGGTCCGGGTAGCGGTCTGCGGGGAGGCCGCCCAGGTAGCGGCCGACCTCGGCGAGACGGGCGGCGTCGGCGTCGCCCTTCCCGACGTTATCCACATTTTCGCGGGAGCCTCCGCGGTCCTTGCGGGCCGGGCATCATCGCCTCATGGACGGGTTCAGCCTCACCTGGAAGCGCACGGCCGCCGACTCGATCGTCCCCGTCGGCCCCGGCGTCTACTTCGTCCCGGACGAGGGCGCGTCCCTCGCCTCCCGGGCCGCCGCGCTGAGCAGCCTCCTCCCGCGTGAGGCGGTCGTGGCCCGCCGCACCGCCGCCTGGATATGGGGCTTGGACGTCTTACCCCCGGGAGTGAACGAGGCCGGCTGGGGCGTCGAACTCATCACTCCCAGAACGTCCGACTCCGACCCGATCACCGCCGACACCGTGGAACTTCCGTCCGACCACGTCTTGGAGAAGTCCGATGTACGCCTCACGTCCCCGGCACGCACCGCCCTGGACTGCGCCCGCTGGCTTCCCCGCTTCGAAGCGGTCGCCGCACTCGACCAGTTCCTCCGGCAGGGCGCCGGCGCCGAAGAGATCACCACGATGGGCCGCGCACTGCCCGGCTACCGCGGCAACAAACGGCTGCGCGAGATCATCCGCCTCGCCGACCGCGGCGCGGCCTCCCCCGGCGAGACCTGGATCCGCGTCGCCGTCGTGAGCACGGGCTTCCCGCGCCCCCGTACCCAGATACCGGTGATGGGCCCGCGGAACGGGCACCTCTACATCGACCTCGGCTACCCCGAATTCCGGGTCGGCCTCGAATACGACGGCGAACGCCACCACGCCGGCCCCCGGGCCCGCGCCCACGACACCTCGCGCCGCCGCTGGCTGGCCAAGGAGATGCACTGGGAGATCATTCCGGTGACCAAGACCTTCCTCACCCGCCCGGCCCCCTACCTGGAGGCCCTCCTGACCGCCCTGCTCCACCGAGGATGGAACCCCGACAACGCGACCATGGACAAAATAGCCACCCGCCTGAGAACCCTGAACCGCCGCCCCCGCTAAACCCCGACCACCTTTACCGTACTAATGCCCTCCGTACTAATGCCCTCCGTAGCGGATCACGTCCGCGATGTGTCACCGGCTTGCTGGACCCGGAGATCTGCGGGGCGGCGGTGGGCGCCTCAGGGGTTGTCGAGGAGTTTCGCCAGGCGCTTCGGGGCGATGAGGCGGTAGCTGTCTTCGATGAGCTCCGCTATCTCGTCCCAGTCGTGGTCGACGTCGAGGCGGGCGCCGACCCAGCCCTTGCCGCCCACGTACTTCGGGACGAAGAAGACCTCGGGGTTCTCCGCCACGAGAGCCTCCTGCACGCCGGGCCCGGCCTTGAACATCATCGAGAGCCCGTCCTCGCTGGTCATCACGAACAGCTTGTCGCGAACACGGAAGGAGGGCGCTGTATGACCGCCGAACGGCTTCTCCGCCGCCTCCGGCAGTGACAGGCAGATCTCCCGGATCCTCGTCGGTACGTCCACATCGCTCATCTGCGCTCCCTTCCCGTGACGAGCCTGCTCGGCATCGTAAGCGGCGCGTCGGACATCGAGAAGGCACGCGACCGGCGGAGCGGGCTTCCGTTCGGTGGAAGGGCCACTGGTGCAGCGGCGGCTCCGGCGGCGAAGGTCGTGAGGACGAAGGCCCTTTGCGGCGGCGCTGGCGAGCGGTGCTGCACGGGGGAGGCGGGCTCCCCAGGGGCGAGCTAATCGTGAGCCGTGCGGGCGGTCGTGCTCGGTGGCCGGTCTGCGGACGGCAGGGACGTCGCCCTTGCGGGTGAGTCGGGGTCCTGATCGTGGGTTCGGAGGGAAAGGGCGTGTCTGTGGGGACGGTGACCGAGGTCGTTGTTGAGGACAAGGCCGTCCTTGCCGAGGGCGTTGTCGGGTTGACGTTGCGTGCGGCGGCCGGCGGTGATCTGCCGTCGTGGCGGCCTGGGGCGCATGTCGATGTGGTCCTCGGGGACGGCCTCGTGCGGCAGTACTCGCTGTGCGGGGATCCCGGTGATTCCCGCGTGTGGCGGATCGGCGTCCTCAAGGAGGGGCCGGGGTCCGGCGTCGTCCACGAGCGGGTGCGGGTGGGGGACCGGCTCACCGTGCGCGGGCCGCGCAACAACTTCGTGCTGGAGGACGTGCCGCGCTACGTGTTCCTCGCCGGCGGCATCGGCATCACGCCGATCATGCCGATGGTGGCCGCCGCCGACGCCGCGGGCGCCGACTGGCGGCTGCACTACGGGGGGCGGAGCCGTCCCGCCATGGCGTTCCTGGGCGAGCTGTCGCGATACGGCGAGCGGGTCCGCGTACATCCGCAGGACGAGTGCGGCCTGCTCGACCTCGACGGCATTCTGGCGGAGGCGGCGGACGCGCTCGTCTACTGCTGCGGGCCGGAGCCGATGCTCGCGGCGGTCGAGGAGCGGTGCCCGCCGGGTGCGCTGCGCACCGAGCGCTTCTCCCCGAAGCCGGTCGAAGGGACGGACGAGGCGTTCGAGGTCGAGTTGAGCCTGAGCGGCCGCACGCTGCGGGTCGAGTCCGGTCGCTCGATCCTGGAGACGGTGGAGAAGGCGGGGGTCGGCGTCCTGTCGTCCTGCCGGGAGGGGACGTGCGGGACGTGCGAGACGCCCGTCCTCGACGGCGAGCCCGAGCACCGCGACTCGGTGCTGACCGAGGCGGAGCGCGCGGACGGGGGGTTCATGATGATCTGCGTGTCCCGGGCCCGCGGGCCCCGCCTCGTCCTGGAGCTCTAGCCGGCGGGGTGGAGGGCGCGGCGGAGGGCGCCGAGGCGGTCGGCGTTCATGCGCTTCGTGACGGCCGCGCCCGTGACGAGGGTGGAGCCGTGGAAGGTGCCCGGATAGTGGTGGATCTCGGTCGGGACGCCCGCCTGGACCAGCCGCTGGCCGTAGCCGAGGCCCTCGTCGCGCAGCGGGTCGAACTCGCAGGTCGTGACGTAGGCGGGCGGCAGCCCGGACAGGTCCCCGGCGCGGGCGGGCGCCGCGTACGGGGAGACGCCGGCGGTGCCGCGGACCCCTGCGCCGAGGTAGTAGTCCCAGCTCAGCTCCGCGTTGCCGCGGTGCCAGATCGGCGTGTCGGTGTAGGCGCGCATGGACGGCGTGTCGAGCCGGTCGTCCAGTTCCGGGATGCCGAGCAGCTGGAAGCACAGCGCCGGGCCGCCGCGGTCGCGGGCCAGCAGCGCGACGGCCGCGGACAGGCCGCCGCCGGCGCTCTCCCCGCCGACGGCGAGCCGGCGCGGGTCGAGGCCGAGTTCGGCGGCGTGCGAGGCGGTCCAGGTCAGCGCCGCGTAGCAGTCGTCCAGGCCGGCGGGGAAGGGGTGTTCGGGGGCGAGCCGGTACTCGACCGACACGACCACGGCGCCGACCTCGGCCGCGATGCCGGTCGCGTCGTCCTGGTACTGGTCGACGCCGCCGAGGGCGAACCCGCCGCCATGGATGTGGACGAGACCGGGCAGGAGGCCGTCGTGCTCCGCCGGCCTGAAGACCCGGACCGGGACGCCGGGCGCGTCCTGCGGGCCCGGCACGGTGACGTCGCGGATCTCGACCGGGACCGGCGGCTCGTACGCCGGCGCCGCCCCGAACATCGCGGCCTCCTCCCGGCGGACCTTCTCGACGTCGGTGATCAGCAAGTGCGGGATCATCGAGATCCACGGGACGAGTTCGGGATCGTAGGCGTAGGTCACCACGGGCTCCTCTCGCGCGGCCGGCGATCACCAGTCTCGGCCGTCCCGGGCGCCCTGCCCAGCCGCCATCCGCCGGGGAGAACGTCCCGGAATCCGCCGATCGTCGGGTGCCGTACCCTGCCCTCATGAAGGGCCTGCTCCTGCGGCTCTCGGCGCTGGACGCCGATGCGGAGACCGCCGTCCGGGTGATCGGCTTCTTCGACGCGCTGATCGCGGCGAAGGTGAGCCCGCGGACCCTCGTCCGGGAGACCGCGCGGCTCGCCGAATGCCCGGCCGGCCTCGCCGACACCGCGTCCGGCCTGTCCCTGCGCGCGGGTCCCGGCGACGCGCCCGTTCCCAGCGGTTCCGGGGTCGGGATGGTCAGGGAGATCTCGGGGACGGGGCGCGTGTGGCTGGGCAGGGACGAGCCGCTCCCGCTCGACGAGATCGTCCTGGAGCGGTTCGCCATCGCCGCCGAGCTGCTCCTCGGGGCGGCGCCGCGGCCGGAGAGCGCCGGGCTCGTCGAGCTGGTCCTCTCCGCGGACGCGGGAGAGCTCGAACGGTGCCGGGCGCTTCGCCTTCTGCGCGTCGAACCGGTCGACCGGGTGCACGTCCTGGCCATCGAAGGCGACACGGCCGACGACGTCGTCAGGGAGACGGGCGCGCACACGGTGTCGCTCGGACGCGTCCACGCCGTCCTCGCCGGGACGCTGCCGGAGCGGTTCCCGCCCGGGCTCCGGGCCGGTGTCGGTCCCGCACTGCCCGCCGTCGAAGCGCCCACGTCATGGCGGAACGCCCGCACCGCGCTGCGCTTCACCGGCCTCGGCGAGCACGTCGTCCACTACACCGGGCTCGGCGCGCTCGCGGTGATCGCCGCACGGATGCGGGACGAGGACATCGCCGGCGTCGCGGACGTGGCCGCGCTCGACGGGCTCGCCGCCGAACCGAACGGGGCCGGCACGCTGGCCGTCCTGGCCGCGTTCTGCGCGACGGGGTCCGCCCGCCGGGCGGCCGCCCGGGTCCACCGCCACCACAGCACGATCGCCGCGCGGCTCGCGCACGCCGAGCAGCGGCTCGGCTTCTCGCTCTCCGTCCCGGGCGGGCGGCGCCGCCTCGACCTGGCACTGCTCCTACGCCACCTCCGCGACACCCCGCACTGACACTCCCAAGGCTGCCCCCGGCCTGGTGCGCCTCGGGCTGACGGGTCCGGGACTGGCGCGCCTCGGGCTGAGGAGTTCTCGGCTGTTGCGTCGCGGGTGGCGGGGCGGGTGGTTCGGGGTGGGGATGGATCGGGGGGCCGGGTGTTCTTGCCAGACTGATCATCCGTAGGCAGATTCTGAGGTATGGCAGACGCGAGCCGTACCGTCCTCGCCCGGTCTCCGGCCGTCCCGCGCGGGGGGCGGCCATGAGCTTCTCCGACTACCTGTCCGACCGCTGGCCCACGATCGCCCGGCTGGCCGCCGAGCACGCCGAGATCGTCCTGATCGCCGTCGCCCTCGCGGCCGTGATCGGGATCGGGCTCGGCGTCGCCGTCGAGGGGCGCCCGCGGGCGCGGGGGCTCGCGCTCGGCGTGACGGGCACCATGCTGACCATCCCGTCGCTGGCGCTGTTCGGGCTGCTCATCCCGCTGTTCGGGCTGGGCCTCGCGCCGACGATCACCGCGCTGGTGCTGTACGCGGTGTTCCCGATCCTGCGCAACACGATCACCGGGCTGGACGGTGTGCCGGGCGCGGTGGAGGAGGCGGCCCGCGGGATGGGGATGAGCCCGCTCGGCCGCCTGCTGCGGATCAGGCTGCCGCTGGCCTGGCCGGTCGTGCTCACCGGCGTCCGGGTCGCCACGATCATGACGGTCGCGATCGCGGCGATCGCCGCCGCCGTCGCGGGGCCCGGCCTCGGCGAGCTGATCTTCGGCGGGCTGGCCCGGATGGGCGGGGCGAACGCGCTGAACGACACCCTCGCCGGGACGCTCGGCGTCGCCGTCCTCGCCCTCGTCCTGGACCTGCTGTTCGTCGTGCTGTCTCGTCTCACCACCGCCAAGGGGCTGCGATGACCGAATCCGCCGCCGGCACCACCGAGGCCGAGGTCCCGGAACGCCGGGAGATGATCCGCCTGGAGGGGGTGAGCAAGCGGTACCCCGGTCAGGACGCGCCGGCGGTCGACGACCTCACGCTCGGCGTCCGCGAGGGGGAGATCGTGGTGCTGCTGGGGCCGTCCGGCTGCGGCAAGACCACCACGCTGCGGCTGATCAACCGGCTGATCGAGCCGACCGCGGGCCGCATCCTGCTCGGCGGCGAGGACGTCACCCGGGCCGACCCGGACGAGCTGCGCCGCCGCATCGGCTACGTCATCCAGCAGGTCGGGCTTTTCCCGCACATGACGGTCGCCGCGAACATCGGGCTCATCCCGCGGACGCTCGGCCGGCCCAGGAATCAGGTGCGGGAACGCGTCGACGAACTGCTCGACATGATCGGGCTCGACCCCGGCGCGTACCGGGGCCGCTACCCGAAGGAGCTGTCGGGCGGCGAGCAGCAGCGCGTCGGCGTGGCCCGCGCGCTCGCCGCCGACCCGCCCGCGATGCTGATGGACGAGCCGTTCGGCGCCATCGACCCCATCACGCGGGAACGGCTGCAGGACGCCTTCCTGGAGCTCCAGGCCCGGATCGGCAAGACGATCGTGCTCGTCACCCACGACCTCACCGAGGCGCTCAAGCTCGGCGACCGGATCGCGATGCTCGGGCGGCGGGCGCGGCTCGTCCAGTACGACACGCCCGCGGCGATCCTCGCCGAGCCGGCCGACGAGTTCGTCGCGTCGTTCGTCGGGACGGGCGCGGCGATGCGCCGGCTCCGGCTGGTCGAGGTGGGCTCCCTCGCGCTGCCCCCCGCCGGACCCGGCCGGGCGGGCGGCGCGACCGTCCGGTCCGGCCAGTCCCTCTACGATGCGCTGGACGCGATGCTGCGGGCCGGTGCGGAGACCGCGACCGTCCTGGACGACGACGGACGCCCCGCCGGCACGGTCTCGTGGTCCACGATCGTCCGGGAGACCCCGGCGCCGGGCGGTGGCCGGTGACCGTCACCGCCGTGCCGGAACGCGCCGGCCAGGGGGAGGAGGCCCGCGGCCGCACCGGCCTCCTCGTCACACCGGTCTTCCTGCTCGCGGTGTGCGCGGCGCTGTACGCCTACCTGCGCGGGCTGGACCTGGACCCGATCGAGCGCCGGTCCATCGACCGGTCCGAGATCGTCCGCCAGTTCGGCGAGCACATCGCCCTGGTCGCGGTGTCCACGGCGCTCGTCCTCGCGATCGCGATCCCGCTCGGCGTGCTGCTGACCCGGCCGCGGCTGCGCGGGCTGTCCGCCCCGTTCCTCGCGCTCGCCAACGTGGGGCAGGCGGTCCCGTCCATCGGGGTGCTGGTCCTGCTCGCCGTCACGGTCGGCATCGGGTTCCAGAAGGCGGTGATCGCGCTCATCCTCGTGTCCGCGCTGCCGGTGCTGCGCAACACGATGGTCGGGCTCCAGGGCGTCGACCGGTCGCTGATCGACGCCGGGCGCGGCATCGGGCTGTCCCGGACGGCGGTGCTGTTCCGCGTCGAGCTGCCGCTCGCCGTCCCGGTGATCCTGGCCAGCGTCCGCGTCGCGGTGATCCTCAACGTGGGCAGCGCGACGCTCGCGGCGTTCACCAACGCGGGCGGCCTCGGCGAGCTGATCAACACCGGCATCGCGCTGAACCGGACGCCGATCCTGCTCACCGGCAGCGTGCTGACGGCGGTGCTCGCCATGGCCGCCGACTGGCTCATCGGACTCGTCGACCACGTCCTGCGCCCCCGCGGCGTCTGAACCCTGAGGAGAGTCACCATGCGCCTGACCCCCACCGGCACGTCGCGCGTCACCGCCTGCCTCGCCGCCGCCGCGCTGACCGCGGGCTGCTTCAGCTCCGCCGGCACCGACGCCGAGGCGGGCAGCCTGGCCGAGGGCAACTCGCTGGACGGCGCCACCCTCACCGTCGGGTCCAAGGAGTTCACCGAGCAGCTCGTCCTCTGCCAGGTCACCGCGCTCGCGCTCCGTTCGGCGGGCGCGACCGTCCGCGAGAAGTGCGGCCTCCAGGGGAGCAACACCACGCGCGCGGCGCTGACGTCCGGCAGCGTCGACATGTACTGGGAGTACACGGGGACGGCCTGGATCAACTACCTCAAGGAGACGGAGCCGATCGGCGACCCGGCCGCGCAGTACAAGGCGGTCGCCGAGCAGGACCTCGCGAAGAACAAGGTGAAATGGCTCGCGGCGGCGCCCGCGAACAACACCTACGCCATCGCGGTGAAGACGACGACCATGCGGGAACTCGGGATCAAGGACCTCTCCGGCTACGCGGCCCTGGCGAAGCGCGACCCGGCCAAGGCGTCCACGTGCGTCGCCAGCGAGTTCGCCGGACGTAGCGACGGGTGGCCCGGCCTGCAGAAGTCCTACGGGTTCACGCTGCCCAAGTCGTCCGTCGCGACACTGGCCGAAGGCGCGATCTACGACGCCGTCGGCAAGGGCGAGCCGTGCGACTTCGGCGAGGTCGCCACCACCGACGGGCGCATCAGGGCGCTGGGCCTGACGCCCGTCCCGGACGACAAGAGGTTCTTCCCCGTCTACAACCCGGCCCTCACCGTCCGGGACTCCGTCTACCGGGACCACCCCGCCATCGGGAAGATCGCCGACCCGATCGCGGCGGCGCTGACGGACTCCGTCCTCCAGGAACTCAACGGCGAGGTCGACATCAAGGGCAAGGAGCCGGCGGAAGTCGCCGAGACGTGGCTCCAGTCCAAGGGGTTCATCGGCAAGTGAGGGGAGGGAGCACGGGGCGGCATGCCGATTGCCGGGTCCCGGCGGCCGTGCCGGACTACGCTGAGCAGCACTTATCGCCACAGTGAAGGGCATGGCGCATGAACCGCAGTGAACTGGTCAGGACCGTGGCGGAACGCGCGGGGAGCGACGAGTCCGACGCCCGCCGGCACGTGGACGCCGTGTTCGACACCGTGATGGACCGGGTGTCCGCCGGGGAGCGCGTCATCGTGACCGGGTTCGGGACGTTCGACAGCTTCGCCCGCCCGGCCCGCAGCGCCCGCAACCCGCGCACCGGCCAGCCGGTCGAGGTGCCCGCCGCGCAGGTGCCGCGGTTCCGGTCCGGGCAGACGTTCCGGAACCGGGTCGGTGGAAGCGCCCCTGCGGCGGCCGAGCCCGCCGCCGAGGCCGCCGCCGAGGCCGTGGCGGCGGTGACGGTTCCGGCCGGAGCGCCCGCCCCGGACAAGCCCAAGAACGGCAAGAACGGAAAGAAGCCCAAGAAGGACGCCGCGGCGAAGAAGCCGTCCGGGAAGGCGAAGGCGGTCGCCGCGCCGCCGCCCGCGAAGGACTCGAAGACCGCGAAGGCCGCCAAGACCGTGAAGAGCGTGAAGGGCGTGAAGAGCGGCAAGGACGCGAAGGGCCCGAAGAACGGGAAGAAGAAGGCGGGGAAGGCGAAGGCCCGGGCCAAGGCCGCCAAGTAGGCGGGCCCGGCCGGGGTCAGTGCAGCGGGAATCCCAGTTCGCGTCCCTGCACGCGCAGGTCGTCGCGGGCGGACGGGTGCGCCACCTGGTCCACGATCTGCTGGGCCTGCGACGCCGAGTCGCGGCCCCAGATCGTGGCGGTGCCCTGTTCGCTGACGATGAAGCTGTGCTGGAACGAGGTGACCGGCCCGGACAGCCGCGGGATCACCGTCG
This sequence comes from Actinomadura sp. GTD37, assembly GCF_041951365.1. Taxonomy (NCBI): domain Bacteria; kingdom Bacillati; phylum Actinomycetota; class Actinomycetes; order Streptosporangiales; family Thermomonosporaceae; genus Actinomadura; species Actinomadura sp. GTD37. The sequence goes on along the minus strand of NZ_JBGNUS010000002.1, from coordinate 233,248 downwards.
ACACGTCCGCCCGCGGGTGCCAGGACGGCAGCGCGATGATCGCCCGGCCGCCGGGGGAGTGCAGCGCGCCGACCACGAAGTCGGTCTGCCCGCCGAACCCCGAGTAGATCACCCCGCGCACGCGGCTGGCGTTGGCCTGCGCGTAGAGGTCGATCTGGAGCGCGGAGTTCACCGACACCAGCCGGGGCCGCCGCGCGATCAGGCTCGGGTCGTTGGTCTTCTCGGTGCGCAGCATCCGGACGCGCTCGTTGCGGTCGGCCCAGTCGTAGAGCTCCTCGCCGCCGAACGCGAACGAGGCGGTGATCGGCGTGTCCGGGTCGAGCACCCCGGCCTTCTCCAGCGCGAGGACCCCGTCGCTGAACATCTCCGACCAGATGCCGAGGCCCCGCCGGTCGAGCAGCGAGGCGAGCACCGCGTCGGGGACGGCGCCGATGCCGAGTTGCAGCGTCGCCCGTTCGGGGACGAGCCCCGCGACCCGGCCGCCGATCTCGCGGGCGACGTCCCCGGGCGGGCGCGGGACGGGGCTCGCGAGCGGCTCGTCGGACTCGATCGCGTAGTCGATCTCGTCCACCGCCATGACGGCGTCCCCGAAGGTGTGCGGCATGCGCGGGTTGAGCTGGGCGATCACCAGCCCGCCGCGGGCGCGCACCGCCTCGACGGCGGCGGGCAGGATGTTGACCTCGATGCCGAGCGACACCGTCCCGTGCCGCGGCGCGGACGTCTGGACGATCACGACGTCGGGCGGCAGCGACCCCTTCAGCAGGTTCGGGACGAGCGACAGCCGCGACGGGAAGTAGCGCAGGTGCGCCCGGCGCCGCATGCCCGCCCCGACGAACGGCGTCTCCAGCTCCACGCCGTCGCGGTCCGGCAGGTCGCCCTGGGCGTTGAGCATGAACAGCCGGTACTCGGGGGCGGCCCCGTCCAGGACGGCGAGGGCGCGGCGGGGGGTGGCGAAGTTGCCGCCGGCCACGACGCGCGGCCGCCCCGGCAGGCTCCCGAGGACGGTGGCGAGGTGCGACTCGGATATGACGCGCATCAGGACTGCCCCCGGGTGGTTTCCTGGATCGAGACGTGGGTGACGCCGGGGACGGTCCGGGCGAGGATGCCGGCGATCCGGCGGGCGGGCTCGTCCGCGCCGCCGCGCAGCTCGACGGCGCCGTCCCGGACCGCGACGTCCCAGCGGCGCCCGCCCGGCCCGTACTCGTCGATCGCGGCGAGCACGTCGTCGCGGATGCGGGCGTCGCCGCGGGCGAGGATCGCGATGAGGTCGCGGCGGCTGACGATGCCGACGACGCCGGGCTCCGCCACCACCGGGACGCTCTTGATCCGCGTCCGCATCATCGTGTCGGCGAGGTCCGCCACGTCGGTGTTGGGCCGCGCGGTCTCCACCTCGCGGGTCATGACCTCCTCGACCAGGCGCGGCGGCGGGTTCGCCGGCGTCGCGACCGGCCTGGCGAAGGCGCGCGGGTCCCGCTCGAACACGCCGCGCAGCAGGTCCATCTCGCTGACGATGCCGGCCAGCCGCCCCGCCCCGTCCACCACGGGCAGCGCGGTGATGTCGTGCTCGTGCAGGACGCGGATCGCCTGGCGGACCGTGGCGGTCCGCGGGATCGTGACGACGGGCGAGGTCATCGCCTCCCGGACCAGCATTGCCTGTCTCCTTCCGGCGAGGACGCCGTTCACCTACCCGAGCAGGACTTCCCGACCCCTGCCCGTCCATGATCGCCCAGTGCAGGGCGGCGGCCCAGGGCCGAACGTCCCGTCCCGCGGCGCCGTCGCGCTGGACGACCGGGCTCAGCAGCAGGACGAAGACCAGGCCGCACACCGAGGTGACGGTCTCCATCAGCGACCATGTCTTGACGGTCTGCCCGACGCCGAGCCCGAAGTACTCCTTGACCAGCCAGAACCCCGCGTCGTTGACGTGCGAGAAGAACAGCGACCCGGCGCCGATCGCCGGCACGAGCAGCGAGGTCTCGCCGCTGTCGAGCGTGCCGGTCAGCGGGGCGAGGATGGCGGCGGCGGTGACGGTGGCGACGGTCGCGGACCCGGTGGCGAGCCGGATGAGGACGGCGACCAGCACGCCGAAGCCCAGCGTGAGGCCGAGGTCGGCGTCGAGCGCGTCGATGGCGACGAGCGGCCCGGGGTGCGGCGGGACGAGCCCGTGCATCGCCGACAGCCCGGCCAGCGCCGGGATGCCGACCGCGATGAGCGACAGGCCGGAGCGGCGCGCCACGAGGAAGACGACCGGCATCACCAGGACGAGGCCGATCTCGAAGAACATCGGCAGGCCGATCAGCGCGCCGACGAGCGCCATCGCCCAGGGCAGGAACGCGCGCCCGGACCGCCCGACGATGGTGTCGACGATCTGGTCGGCGCCGCCGGAGTCGGCCAGCAGCCGGCCGAACATCGGCCTCACACCCTGATCTGGACGCCGGACGCTGCAGATGTGCGGCGCCGTAGGCAGAGGCTAGGTGGTCGTTCGCGACCGGACCTCGGCGGCCCAGTGGGGGGCGTTCCACCGGTCGGCGATGGCGGCGGCCTGAGCGAAGTGGGCGGCGGCCTGGTGGTCGCGGCCGAGGAAGACGGCCAGCTCGCCGAGGGTGTGAGCGACCGGGCGCAGCGCCACCGACAGGCTCGTCGCGCCCGCCGGGGGGCCGTCGCGGTACGGAAGCAGCGTCGCGTAGATCTCCTCGGCGGCGTCGCAGTCTTTCAAGGCGACGATGGCCATCGCGCGCAACGTTGTGAAGAAGGTGAAGAAGAAGTCGGGGCGGACCGGGCTGGGTGACGCGCGGACCGCGCGGGCTTCGGCGTCCAGGCCGTTGGCGTGGAGGGCGAGCGCGAGCAGGTCGGAGGTCATGGGGCCGAGCGCGGCGTGGAGTGCGCGCACGTCGTCCAGGTGCGCGCCGAGCGTGCCGTCGTTCAGCCAGATCGTGGCCAGGGCGAGTTGCAGAAAGCCCATGGCGTGCACCGACCCGATGCGCCGCATGCCCTCGTCGACCTTGAGGTAGAGGAGTTCGGCGTCGGCGAGCCGGCCTTCGATGAGCGCCAGGGTCGCCAGCGTGATCTCGGCGACGGCGATCGCCTCGGGAACTCGGTAGGCGCGCGCGAGTTCCAGGGCCTCGGTGATCACCTGGTGCATGGTCACCGGGTCGTTGGCTTCGGCGGCGGCACAGGCATGGTTGAGCAGCCCGGTGATGCGGTAGACCGGCAGATCGTGCTCGGTGCCGATCTCCACGAGCTCCCGGCAGAGCTCGGCGTCGCCGTGGACTCCGACCAGGATCTCGAGTGCCGCGGCCCGCAGCCGGGGTCCGGTGGCGAGGTCGAGTGCCTCCCGCGCTGCCTCCAGGACGGTCGGGTCGTCCTCGCCGACCAGTTCGTTCGCGTACACCGTCAGGAGCCGGGACCGCACCGAAGGGGTCAGGTCGCGCTCCAGCAGGCGGCTCAGGCGGTCGACGATGGGCCGGTCCACCGTGCCGTACGTACGGACCTGCCAGACGGTCGGCTCTGTCCACGCGGTGAAAGCTGCGATCATCAGGTCGTCGCGGCCCAGTGACTCCGCGTACTCCACGGCTTCACGGCGGGTCTCGCGGGCGGCTCCGACGGCTCCAGCCCGGATCTGTGCGCGCAACAGCCTGCCGAGCAGTTCGACGCGTTCGTCCGGTCCGGTCGAGTTGGTGACGGCGTCGGTGAGGAGGTCGGCCGCCACGTCGTGGGCGTAGCGGGCCTCAGCAAGCTCGGCGGCCTGGACGCAGTAGCCGACGGCCTTCGGTGAGCCGGCGCGCGCGTAGTGGTGGGCCAGCGCCGCGATGTCGTCGGTGCCTTCAAGAGCGGCGGCGATCCGGGCGTGCATCCGGGTGGCACGCAACCTGCTGACGTCGGCGACGAGCGTGTCCCTGACGAGGGCGTGGACGAAGCGGATGTGGCCTGGGCCGGGCTCGTCGAGGAGCCCGGCGATGACGCCCGCGTCCAGCGCGTCCAGCACGCCGTCCTCGTCGGTGTCGGCGGCCTTGACCAGGACGTCAACTGAGCTTTCCCGGCCTGCGACCGCGGCGAGCCGGAGGATGGACACGCCGCCTTCGGGCAGCCGTGCGAGCCGGCGGCGGAGGACGTCCCGTACGCCCTCGGGGACCTCGGAGAGGGCGACCAGCGCGCCTTCGCCGTTCAGCAGCCGGGCGCTTTCGCGCACGTAGAACGGGTTGCCGCCGGTGCGCTCGGCGATCCCGGCGATGGTCTCCTCGTCGGCCTCGCATTCGGTCCGTACGAGCTCCGCGACGGCCTCGTCGTTCAGCCCCCGCAGCGCCAGGCGGAGGGGCGTGGCGCGCGCGAGGGAGGCCAGCGTTCGGGTGAGGTGCCCGCTCTCGTCCGCGCGGTACGCGGCGACGACCAGGATCGGGGCCCGCGTGCCGAGGCCGCCGCCGAGCAGTTCCAGCGTGGCGGCGTCCGCCCAGTGCAGGTCGTCCAGCACGAGGGCGACCGGGCGTTCCGCGGCGACCGCCGCGAGCCACTTCCACACGGCTTGGCGAAGCCTGAACCGTCCCGCGGTGGCGTCGTCGTTCACCGGTCCGGTGTCGGTGAGCAGCGGCGCGAGGTCGTCCGCGAACTCGCCCGGGGACATGGTCGCGGCGACGGCTCTGAGCGCCTCGGTCCAGGCCCACGCGGGCGGCGCGCTGTCGACCTCGGGGCAGTGCCCGGCGGCGACCAGCCATCCGTCACGTTCGAGCCGCCTGCCGAGGTGTTCCAGCAGCGTCGACTTGCCGAGCCCGGCCTCGCCGGTGACAAGGGCGATGCGGGCGCCGTCGGCAGTGGCCCGGGCGGCGGCCGTGACCAGTGCCGACAGCTGTGCCTCGCGTCCGACGAACGGCGCCTCGATGATCGGAGCCGGCCGCGGCAGCGGTGCGGTCGGCGGTGGCGGGGGCACGGTCTCGCGCATGACGTCCGTGCGCTGGGTGAGGATCGCCTCCTCCAACGCCGTCAGGTCCGGGCCAGGGTCGAGCCCGAGCTCCTCGGCGAGGATGCCGCGGGCGCGGCGGAGCGTCGCCAGCGCGTCGGCTTGGCGGCCGCTGCTCCACAGTGCCAGGGCGTGCAGCCGCCAGCCCTCCTCGCGCAGCGGCTCGTCGCGGGTGAGCCGCTCGGCATCGGGCACCACCGCGGCGGAGTCGCCGATTCGCAGACCCGCCGCGACGTGCAGTTCGGTGGCGACCAGGCGCAGCTCGTTCAGCCGGGCCGTCTCGGCGGCGGCCCACGGCTCGTCGGCGACCTCGGCGAACGCCGGTCCCTGCCACAGTCCGAGCGCCTCGGCGAGCCGAGCCTGGGCGGCGCGCGGGTCGGTGTCCGTACGGGCCTGGTCGAGCAGGTCCTCGAACCGCCACGCGTCCACCGACTCCGGCGGCAGCCGCAGCGCATAACCGGGCGACGCGCTCACCAGCAGCCGGGCCGGCGTGCGCGGCGGACGCCCGGGCTCCACCAGCCGGCGCAGGTTGGACACGTACGCCTGCAGGGACGTCAGCGCCCGCGCGGGCGGCTCCCCGCGCCACAGGTCCTCGATCATCCGCTCGACCGGCACGACCTGCCCACGCGCCGCCACCAGCAACGCCAGCACGGCCCGCTGCCGCGGCCCGCCCAGGTGCACGGACGCACCGTTCACCTCGGTCGCGAACGCGCCCAGCACCCGGATGAAGACCATGATCCGCACATCGTACGTGGACGGTTCCAAGTCGGCTCCAAGTCCCCTCCAAACACCCGGGAGCAGCCTGAACATGTCGCAACCGATGAAGGGCGGGAACAGATGAGCGTCAACACCCGGGAGATGGAGATCGTCCACCGCGTGCTCCGCCGTGAGTCACGGCTGCTGGTGGAGCTCGTCGCGGCCGTCACCCCGGGTGACACCGCTCGCGCCAAGGTGATCGCCGACCATTTCCGCGTCTACCGGCTGGGCCTGCACAACCATCACGAGGGCGAGGACGAGCTGCTGTGGCCGCCGCTGCTTTCCCGGGTGGACCTGGAGGCCGACATCGTCCTGCGCATGCAGGCCCAGCACGAACGCATCGCGGCCACCCTGACCCGGCTGGACGCCGCGTTCCCCGCCTGGGAGGCCACCGCCGGCGCCGACGAACGCGACACCCTCGTGGCCGCCCTCACCGAGCACCGCGCGGTCCTGCTGGAACACCTCGACGACGAGGAGGCCACCCTCCTCCCGCTCGCGGCCAAGCACATCACCGAACAGGAGTGGGCCTCCCTGGGCGACCACCTGGTGAACAACACTCCCAAGCTCACCCTGCTCACGCTCTTCGGCGCCGTCCTGGAAGACGCGAACCCGGCCGAGCGCGCCATCGTCCTCAGCGGCCTCCCCGGCCCGGTCCGCGCCATCTGGCACGTCATCGGCCGCCCCCGCTACGCCCGCCACATCCGCCGCGTCCGCGGCTGAACCCCGCCCCGACCCGTCTGAACGTCAAAGGAGAAGAACCATGTCGCTGAAGAACGTCAACACCGTCCTGGCCACCGCCAGCGTCCTGTTCAGCCTCTACCTGGGGATGTCCTTCATCCTGACCCCCGAGACGTCCGCCCCGGGCTTCGGCCTGCCGACCTGGCCCTCTGGCGACGGCGGCGGCTTCCTCAACGTGAAGGGCAACCGCGAACTCGCGATGGGCCTGGCCATGGGCGTCCTGCTGGTGACAGGCCAACGCCGCGCCCTGGGCTGGGTCCTGCTGATGGTGGCCGTCGCCCCGTTCGGCGACATGATCACCGTGCTGGCCCACCACGGCTCCGTGGCCGCCGCGTTCGGCATCCACGGCCTGACCTCGGCGCTGATCGCGGTCAGCGGCCTGCTGATCCTCCGCGAGACCAGCAAGGCCCGCAAGGCCCAGGAGGCCACCGCCCCGGCGCCCGCCGCGCAGCCCGCCTGACGTCTGCACGCCCCGAAGGGGTTCACGGTGTTCCTTCGCATTTTCTGAGAACTCGAAAAGGGGAGACGACAATGACGATCAGCGATCTGCGCGGTGTCCTCAAGGGGCGCGTGCTCCTGCCCGATGACGACGGCTTTGAACAGGCGGCCACCGCGTGGAATCTGACCGTCAGGTGGTGACCGCCCTCGAACTCGAGCTGTATCCCGCGCCAGTCCTGTACGGCGGGCGCGTGTTCTGGCCGGAGCACCGGACCAGGGAGGTGTACGAAGCGTTCCTGGAGATCACCGCCGAGGCGCCGCGTGAACTCAGTGTCTGGATCAACCGGCTCCAGCCACCCGGCGCGCCGCCGATGGTGACGCTGGATCTGGCCTACCTGGGTGAGACGGCTCAGGGGCTGTTCACCCTGACGACCGGCAGACTCTTCAATGCGTTCTTCTGGACCTACAACGCCGGCCTCGTTATCACCGTCGCCGTCATGACCGTCCGCGGCACACAGACGGTCCTCGGCCACCACACCCCCGAAGCGGCAGCCGCCATCGCCGGAATCGGCAAGGCCTTTGGCCGGGGTCTGCTCAGGGGTCCAGCCCGCGTAGTTGGCGACCTCGCCCGGGCCCGGTCAGTCGCGGGGTCGGTCACGGCGTGCAACATCGGGCGACACCGTCGAGGCGGTCCGGTAACGGGCGGCGGCGGCCAGGGCCTCAGCGTGCCTTCACAGCACCGCCATGGGTGGGGGAATGCCCAGCCAGCCGTCCCGCGAACGGGCGAATACGGGACGGTGCCGATCTTGAAAGGAAGTCCCAGGTCAAGGTGTCCCGAAACCCGTCCCGGAATCGGGGTCTTCGGATTGGGTTCCGGGACGGTTTACGGGACGATTGCGGCGTGCAGCCCACCTCGCAAGCACCCGCCGCCCACACCAACACCGTCCGGATCGGCTACGCACGCGTCTCCGGGCGAGCCCAAGATCACCAGATGCAGCTGGACGCGCTCGCGGCCGCGGACTGCCGAGAGGTGATCATGGAGACCGCCAGCACCCGCGGCGCCCGACCCAAGCTGCGCACCGCCCTGGACATGTTGAAGCCGGGCGACACCTTGGTGATCTACAAGCCGGACCGGATCGCCCGGTCGATGAAAGAACTGCTCTTCCTGCTGGAGGACGAGTTCCACGCCCGGAACGTCAACCTGGAGATCCGCACCGGAATCTGCGCCGGCCTGCACAAGCCGAACGGGCAGACCATCGCGGACAAGATGCTGTTCATGGTCGCGGCGATGGCCGCCGAGATGGAACGCGAACTCATCCACGAGCGCACCATGGACGGCCTCGCCGCCGCCAACGCCCAAGGCCGGTACGGTGGCCGGCCCGCCAAGGTCGACAACGACACCCTCGCCATCGCCCGCGCCCGCCGACAGCGCGGCGAATCGGTCACCGCGATCGCCCGGCACCTGAAGATCGGCCGGTCCACCCTCTACCGCGCTCTCGCCCAAGACGACGACTCCGCCCAGGCGCCAACGTCGGCATAACAGGACCACATCACTCCTCGCCCGTCGGCGAGACCCGTGTTGCGCTCGACGTCACCGCAGGTCGCGGCTATATCCGTTGGAAATTTCGTCGTTGCTACCGGGCCCCCTGCAAGAGACGCGGCTGGTCACCGCACACCGCCGGGCGCCGGGAAGAACCGGGGCGGCGGAGGCTAGAAGAGGGTGGGCGGCTCGGCCGGGACCGGCTCCGGCAGCGCCTCCACCTCCGGCGCGAGCGCCCGCACCTCGCCGTGGAAGCGGCGCGCCAGCGCGAGGGCGTCCGCGTTGTCCGGCGTGTGGACGAACACCGTGGGCGACCGTCCCTCCCGCACCCATTCGGCGGCCTTCTCCACCCAGAACCGCCAGCCCTCGACGGTCCGCTCGGTGTCGTCCCGCCCGAGGTAGCGGACGATCGGACGGTCGGTGAGCGCCGCCGACCGGCGCGGCACGCGCGGCTTCTTCGTCCACGCGTCCCGCTCGGCGTCGCTGGCCGGGCGGCTCCGGAAGAAGGCGGTGGTGTCGAACGGGACCCACTCCGCGCCGGCCCGGCCGAGCACCCGCTCCAGGTCGCGCGCGCAGCCCGCGTCCTCGAAGAACGCCCGGTGACGCACCTCGACGGCGTACCGGTGCGCCGCGGGCAGCCCGCGCAGGAACCCGGCCAGCGTCCCGAGGTCCCCCGGGCCGAACGAGCCCGGAAGCTGCACCCAGAGCGCGTGCGCCCGCGACTCCAGCGGCTCCATCGCGCACAGGAACGCGCGGAGCTCGTCGCCGGAGCCCGCGAGCCGCCCCTCGTGCGTGACCGTCTTCGGCAGCTTCATGACGAACCGGAAGTCGCGCGGCGTCTGCTCCGCCCACGACTCGACCGCGCTCCGCGCCGGCGTCGCGTAGAAGGTCGTGTTGCCCTCCACCGCGTCGCACCAGCTCGCGTAGGCCCGCAGCCGCTCGGCCGGAGGCAGCCCCGGCGGAAGGAAGCGGCCCTGCCATCGCGCGTGGGCCCACATCGCGCACCCCACATGAACCCGCATGCCGCCCGACGCTACCGAAACCGGCGGGGCGATTGCGGCGCGGACGTCCGGGTACGAGCCGCGCGATGACCATCCGCAGGGGATTCGACGCCGTCCCGTCCGCGCTGCGCAGCGCGGCGGCGGTCGCGGCGTGCCTGCTGCTCGTCGCGGGGGCCGTGTGGCTGGTGGTCTACATCCTGTTCAAGGTGATGGCGCTGACGATGGCGGTCATCGCGGCGCTGCTGCTGACCGCGCTGGTGGCGCCGGTGGCCCGGCTGATGCGGCGGCTGCGGGCGCCCGCGTGGGCGGCCGCGCTGTCCGGGCTGCTGACGCTGCTGCTCGCGGTCGCCGGATCGGTCGCGCTGGCGGGCGACCAGGTCGCCGGCCAGTGGCGGAAGATGAGCCACGGGCTGACCGACGGGCTGCGGCGGGCCCGCGAGCAGCTCGTCGAGGGCCCCCTGCCGATCAGCGAGCGGCAGCTGGACAACACCGTCGACGGGCTGATCAAGGCCGCCCGGCGGGCCTCGCCCGACCCGATGACCAGCGCCAGCGTGGCCGCGGAGGCGGCCGCCGCCGCGCTGATCACCATGTTCCTGCTGTTCTTCATGCTGAAGGACGGCGTGCGCATGTGGGGGTGGATCATGCGGCTGGTGCCCGCGCGGCACCGCCCGAAGATCGACGCGGCGGGCCGGGCCGGGTGGCGGGCGCTGGTCTCCTACGTGCACGGCATCGTGCTGATCGCGGCGGCGGACGCGCTGGGCATCGGCCTGGCGCTGGTGCTGATCGGGGTGCCGTTCGCGCTGCCGCTGACCCTGCTGACGTTCATCGCCGCGTTCATCCCGTTCGCGGGGGCGGTCATCGCCGGGGCCGCCGCCGTGCTCATCGCGTTCGTCAGCGGCGGGCTGACCGACGCGCTGCTCGTGCTCGGCGCCGTGATCGCCGTCCAGCAGGCGGAGAGCCACCTCCTGCAGCCGCTGATCATGGGCCGGTCGCTGAACCTGCACCCGGTCGTGGTCGTCGTCTCGGTCGCGGCCGGATCGCTGCTCGCGGGCGTCGCGGGCGCCGTCATCGCCGTGCCCGTCGTCGCGGTCGGGTACCGCGTCGCGTCCGTCCTGTCCGCCGCCTCCGACGACGAGGACCCGGCGCCGGCCGCGTCCGCGGCCGCGCCGGACACCTAGCCGGCCGCGGCGGCCCGTCAGTGCTCGCGCAGGAGGGTTCCCGCGCCGTGGACCTTGTCGTCGATGCCGTTGTCGCGCAGCGCCATCCACCAGGTGGCCGCGTTGATGGCGATCACCGGCAGGCCGAGCCAGCGCTCGGCCTCGTCGGCCGCCGCGACCATCGACAGGTTGGTGCCGCACTGCACGAGCGCGTCGACCTCGCCGGTGGCCAGCTCGCGCAGCGCGTCGCGCAGCTCCGCCTCGGTGACGTGCGCGATCGACACGGCGGTCGGGCATTTCAGCCCGATGATCCGGTCGACCTCGAAACCGATCTCGGTGAAGAACCGCCGGACGTTCGCGTCGCCGACCGGCTGGTACGGGGTGACGACGCCGATGCGCCGCGCCCCGAACAGCTTCAGGGCGCGCTCGCACGCCTCGGCGCCCGTCGCCACCCGCAGCCCGGTGATGTCGCCGATCTGCTTGACGAACTGCTTGTTGCCCTCCACGCCGCCCCAGAACGTCTCGGCGGACATGCCCATCACCATGTAGTCGGGCTCGCAGGTCAGCACCCGCTCGCAGGCCGCGCCGATCTCGTCGCGGATCTGCTCCAGGAGCCGCTCCATGCCCGCGTCCCCGTCCATGTTCTGGTCGCGGATGTGGATGCGGGAGAAATGGGACGTCACGCCGGGGACGCCCATCCGGTAGAAGTCGGGTTCGACGATGGTGTTGGTGGACGGCGCGATCACGCCGAACTTGCGCCGCCAGCCGAGTGCGTCCGTCATGCCGCCGCCCTTTCCGCCTCTGGTGCCCGGGTCGCCATGGTGAGCCGCCAGGCGGCGTAGGCGAACGCCGCCTGGGCGAGGGTGTTGCAGGACTGCTCCACCCACTGCAGGGGGATGGACTGCTCGGCCCGCGCCGCCATCGGGCCGAGCAGGTACTGCCCGGCCAGCCAGAGGCCGAAGAGCGACGCGCCGAGCCGGTCGTCCGCCCGCACGGCCGACCGCAGCAGCATGGCGCCGGCGCCGGTCACCGCGATGATCGTCCACACCATCGCGGGCCAGGAGTCGCGCAGGACGGCCGAGGCCGCCAGCGCCGCGACGAGCGGGGCGGCGAGCACGGCCGGGTGGCCCGGCCGGCGCAGCTCCCGCGCCAGCGCGAACACCAGCAGCGTGAAGCCGATCGCCAGCAGCGGGAACAGCGCCTCGTGCAGCCAGCGGACGTCCGGGCCGTCGAGGGCGACGATCAGCTTCCAGGTCGCCTTGGCGAACCCGCCCGCGACGACGAGGACGGCCGCGACGGGGACCAGCGGGTGCTTGTGCCGGAGCAGGGCCACGCCGGCCGCGGTGAGCGCCACCGGGACGAAGTCCTCGACGGCCAGTGCGATCGGGTAGTCGGTCATGCCCCGCCTCCCGTCCCGCCGCCGGCCCGGTCGCCGAACAGGTCGCGCTTGCGGACGGTGCCGAGCAGGAACCGTCCCATGATCTTGGGGGTGGTGAGCCAGGCGACCGTGCCGCCGTTCTTCGTCCCGGCCAGGACCTTGCCGGCCAGCCAGGGCGTCACCGTCTCCACCTGGTCGGCGAGGATGTTGAAGACCTTCTTCGCCTTGGCCAGCTCGTCGGGGGAGTAGTCCTGGAGGAGCAGGTCGGTGACGACCATGCCGGGGGACAGGTGCGCGACCTTGACCGGGCCGCCCTTGACCTCCTTGGCCAGGCCGCCGGTGAGGTAGTCGGTGCCGCGCTTGGTCGCCCCGTAGGCGATCAGCCCGGGGACGGTGCGGCCGTCGCTGCCGAGCCCGGCCATGTTCCACACGGTGCCGCCGCCCTGCGCGGTCATGCCCCGCACCGCGACGGCGCTGCCGTGCATCACGCCGAGCAGGTTCGCCGCCACCACCGTCTCGAGCTGCTCGGGCGGCAGCTCGGTGAGGGGGCGGCGGGCGGTGGACACGCCGGCGTTGTTGATCCAGTGGTCGATCCGCCCGAACGCCTCGGCGGCCGTGTCCCACAGCGCCTGCACCTGCTCGCGGTCGGCCATGTCGCAGACGGCGCCGACGGCGCCGTCGCCGAGTTCGGCGAGCGCCTTGTCGACCGACTCCCGCGACCGGCCGCAGATCGCGACCCGGACGTCCCTGGCCAGGAACTCGCGGGCGAGCCCGAGCCCGATCCCGCGCGTCCCGCCGGTGACGACGACCGCCGGCCCCGCCGCCCGTTCCGTCATGCGTCCTCCCAGGTCAGCACGCCGTGCAGGACGCTGTTCAGGACGCCGCCCTTGAACAGCTCGTACACCACGGCGAGCGTCTCGCCGGCCGACATCCCCGGCGTGGCGTCGATCATGAACTCGCGGCCCTTCAGCTTCCACACGTCGGTGAAGTGGACGCTGGGGTAGTCGGCCCGCCCGAACGCCTGCGAGTTGCCCCAGGCGTCGGGGCCCTCGAAGAAGGAGCGGGTCCCGTCCCGCCTGGCCACGACCGTGTAGGCGCGGTCGAGCGCGCCGGTCCAGGTGACGTGCCGGCGGGTGCGCAGCAGGTCGACGGGCTCCAGCTCCATCGACACGGTGACCTCGCCGGCCGGTTTCTGGTCGGCGCCCCACAGCTCGCACGTCCCGCTGTAGGCGCCGCGCCGCTTGGTCGGCAGGATGTACGGGACGGGGCCGTGCCGGGTCTCGTCCTCCAGGAACCGGTCGATCGCCTCCCGGGTCCCGGGGTTGTCGTCGTAGTCGGTGCTGCGCTTGTAGACGCCGTTGAAGCAGCCGACGACCGTCCAGCCCTGGTAGAGGGTGGACGAGTACACCTGCGTCTCGCCGTCGGGCAGGACGTGGTTCCAGGTGTTGAGGTCGACCTGCCAGCCCGGCCCGTAGTAGTGCGCGTCGACGAACCCGCCGTAGGGCTGGCCGGTGCCGTGGAAGTCGGGCCCGGTGTAGACGCGGTCGCTGTCGGAGTCGACGACCCCGAACGCGAACGGCGCGCCCAGCCGGAAGCGCCCGGCCATGGGGCCGCCGCCCTCCAGGCCGCCGTCCATGTAGTAGGTGGTGGTGCCGTCCTCGAAGACCGACGACCGGCGGATGTCCTCGAACCCCTGCCAGGTGCCGGCCGCGTCGAACAGCGACGGGCGGCCGTGCCACTCGCCCGCGATGCGGGTCTGCCACTCGCTCGGCTCAGCCATCGGCCTTCCCTCCGTCCCGCAGGTCGTTGCTCAGCAGCTCGCCGCGCAGCTCCTCGGCCTGCTCGTCGCCGACCAGCCGGGCCACGTTCGCCCACACGGGGTCGACCTCCGGGCTGAAGAGGGCGGCGCGGTTGCGGGCGTCGCGGGCGGCGAGGTCGGTGTCGGCGAGCGTGGCCCGCACGTCGTCGGGGACGCCCTTCGCCAGCAGGTCGCGCCAGTGCTCGAAGTAGCGGTCGAGGTAGGCGCCGACCTGCGTGAACTGCTCCTCGGTCGCCCTGTTGACGAGCATCCAGGGCGACATCATCGCGTACTGGCGCGGCCCGATCGCCGCCGTGGACGGCCCGAACCGCTCCCGCACCTCCTCGAACGCCGGCGTCAGCGGCTGGAAGACCGCGTTCACGTAGTCCAGGTGCGCGCCCAGGTCGGCGCGCGGCACGAGGTCGATGTGGTAGGCGAGGTAGCCGCCCGCCTTGACCGAGTCGAGCGTGAAGTGCGGGACGGCCGAGTCCGCCGCGGTGAACGCGAAGATCATGTGGCTGTCCATGCCGATCTGGTCGACGGTCAGCCCGATGCAGACGACCTTGGCGATCCGCTCGCCGCGCAGGACGCGCAGCGTGCCGACCGGGTCCGGGGACATGGGGCTGACCAGGTCCTTCTCGCGGACCGTCGTCAGCTCCTCGACGTCCGCCAGCGCGGCCAGCGTCCGATCGCTCAGCGCCTTGGGCTGCGACACGCTCACTCGCCCGCTCCTTCCGTGGGGTCTTCGGTGGTGGTCTCCGGGACGGGGGCCGGGGCGCCGCCGCGGGCGCGGTGCTGCCACGCGCGGGCCAGCTCCGGGTTCTCCCTGCGGGCCGGGGACGGGATGACGGTGGCGCTGCCGCGCTTGCCGTTGACGGTCATCTCGTCGTCGTCGCCGACCCACCAGCCGTCCGCCATCAGCTGCTGCCGCCGCCGCCGGTAGGCGACCTGGAGGGAGTCGCTGCGCAGGTGCAGCTCGTCGGGGAGGTCGTAGGGCAGCAGCTCGGGGCGCTGGCTCTCCACCACGGGCTTGTCCTGCAGCAGGATGCTGCGGATCCGCTTGCGCGCGTCGCGGTCCGCCCACCGGCCGGTGAAGAAGTTCCGGTAGCCGACGATCTTGACGAGGGTGCGGTTCCGGTCGAGGGGGATGTTGTGGTCGTAGAGCACCATGTCCCCGAACGGCAGCCGGACGTGCAGCTTCACGATGTTGGGCAGGTACCAGCCGTTCGTGGTCAGCACCTCCTCCGGCGCCTCCTTGTACAGCCGCTTCCACAGGCCCCTCGCGGGCGGCGGGCTGAGGCTGATGTCGGCGACCGCCGACCAGTCGTCCTGGACGATCTCGTAGTCCGGGATCTCCGGCTTGTCCGGGTTGCCGAACCGGGTGCCGTGCACGAACGGCGTGTGCGAGGCGTCGACGACGTTCTCGAACGTCCGCTCGTAGTTGGCCTCGATGACCATCTCGACGTACACGGTGGCGAACGACGGGTCGTCGTGCTCGGGGAAGTGCGGGATGGGCGGGCGCTCGTCCTCCGGCAGGTCGCCGAGGAACGCCCAGATCAGCCCGTACTCCTCCCGGATCGGGTAGGCGTCGACGCGGGCCTTCTTCGGGATGCCGCGCCCCTCCGGGTTCGCCGGGATCTTGCTGCACGCGCCGTCCGGCTCGTACTGCCAGCCGTGGTACGGGCAGGCGATCCTGTCGTCGATCAGCTTGCCCTCCGACAGCGCGGCGCCCCGGTGGACGCACAGGTCGGACAGGCACACCACCTGGCCGTCGCGCTTGCGGTAGAGGACGAAGTCCTGGCCCAGGCAGGTCACCCGCTTCGGGGCGCGGGTGACCGCGTGCGCGAACTCGACCGCGTACCAGAAGTTCTTGAGCATGGTGGCTCCTAACGGCGCCGGAGGTCGATGAGCGCCGGGTCCGCGGACGGGGTCGTCTCCTCCCCGCGCACGTGGGCGCGCAGGAAGGCGGTGACGAGGTCCGTGAACGCGCGGCGGGACTCGGCCGGGTCGGTCCCGGGCCGCCGGTCGAGGAAGGCGCGGGCGGCGGTCGGGTCGACCGGGTCCGCGACGGCGAAGTGGTTGGCGCCCCGCACGACGGCGAGCAGGTCGCGCGGATCGCGCAGCGCCTCGTCGAAGGTGCGGGCCACCGGATCGGGCACCTTGTGGGGGGACGACCCCGCACGCCCCCCGGCAACCGCGCCGGAGGGCCCGTCATGCTCGTACCGGTCGGAACTCCCCATGATCACGCCGTCCTCGGTGCCGACGCCCAGCAGGACCGGGCAGTCGACCTGGGCGGGCAGGACGGTGCCGGCGGGCCAGCCCAGCATGGTCGCGACCATGGTGTGCGTCCCGTAGGCGAAGCAGGCCCGGACGCCGGGGACGAACCGGGCCGACTGGAGCACGACCGTGCCGCCCGCCGAATGCCCGCCGAGCGCGATCCGGTCGAGGTCGAGCACGTCCTTGAGCAGGTCGATGCCGGTCAGCGCGTCCAGCACGGCGGGGATGGCGGGGCAGGTCGGGCGGGTGCCGTAGGCGTCCGGGCGCGCCGCGTCCAGGTCGACGCCCGGCGTCAGCCCGTACTGGCCGCCGAACAGCTCCGCCACCCGGTCGAACGTCACGACGACGAACCCGGCGGCGGCGATCGCGGAGGCCAGGCCCCGGTAGACCGCCTGCTCGACGTTCACGCCGGAGCAGAACACGACCACCGGGTAGGGGGCGTCCCGCGGGTCGGGCGGGATCACCCCGGACAGCCGCTCGGCGTCGGTGCCCTCGGCGCGCGCCGGGTAGTAGACCTTCAGGTGCGCGGTGCCGAACGGGGCGGGGCCGCCGGTGTCCGCCGACCACCACAGGGACCGCACGTCCATGGGGGCGCTCATGGGCGGGGCAGCTCTCGGTCCCCGCCCCACAGCGCCCGGACGAGCCGGTCGGTGGTCTCCTGCCCGAAGTACCGGACGCCCATCACGTTCGCGGGGTCGCGTTCGGCGATGTTGCGCCGCGTCGCGAGGTCGGCGGCGGCGAGCGCCGCCCGCTCCTCGGCGGGCACGGGCGGGGCCTCGTCGACCCAGCCGAGCCAGCGGTCCACGTGCTCGTTCAGCAGCCGCTCGACGAGGTCGACGTTCCCGTCCTCGCGGGGGAAGGAGTGGCAGTGCGCGGTGGGCGACAGGCTCGCCCGGATGAACCCGGCGCGGCTGGTGAACCACTCCAGCTGCGGGTTCTCCTCCCGGACCGCCAGCCAGTCCTCGTTGAGGGGCTCGTAGTAGGCGTCGTAGTACGCGCCGTCGGCGAGGAGGTTCACGCGGGGGACGGAGTCGACGTAGAACCAGCCCTCCGGCCAGACCAGGAGCGCGATGCCCAGGTGCGGGACGCGGACCTGCGGGCCGAGCCACACCGTCAGGTGCAGGTTGGCGAAGCCCGCGGTCGGGTTGCCGAGCCACGAGTGGACCATCCAGTCGATCTCCGGCCCGCTGTAGGCGGCCAGCCGCCCGCCGGGGCTCTCCGGCGGGTTCCCGTAGGACTCCAGGGCTTCGCTGGACGGGTCGCGCGTCAGCTCGAACCGGGCGTCGATCTTCGCCTTCAGTCCGGTCAGGATCGTCCCGAACCGCTCGAAGGTCTCGGTCACGTCGGTGACGGGGGACTCGTCCACCATCTGCTCGACGTGCTGCAGCGTCTCCTTCGACCGCGGGGTTTCCTTCAACTGCGGGGTCTCCTTCAACGGGGTGCTCCGCTCGGTGCGTCGTCGGCCAGCGCGGTGACCGCGTGCGCGGGTCGCCCGCCGACCAGGTCGGTGTTCTTGGAGACGAGCCGGTTGACGGCCTGGGCGGGGTGGACGGCCGCCACGGTGACCGGCTCGGTGGCGCGGGTGACGAGGGGATGGCTGATGCGGCCCTCGAACGGGCCCTGCCAGGCCGTCCACAGGGTGAAGTCGGCGGGGAGGGCGAGGACCAGCCCGCCGTCCGGCCCGGAGGCGACGACGTTCAGCCGGTTCTCGGCGGCCCGCTCGGGAAGGCCGAGCGCGGTCTCCCAGTCCTCCGCCGGGGTGAAGGGCACCGCGACGGCGTCGGCGTCGGCGACGGCGGCCAGCCGGAAGACCTCGGGGTAGAGGGCGTCGTCGCCGGTGACGAGCACGAGCCGGCCCCAGGGGAGGGTGAAGACCTCGAGCCGCTCGCCGTACTCGGTGGCCCAGCCCGAGTGCCGCGCGGAGGCGTGCAGCTGGCGCTGGGTCCCGGCCAGGCCGCCGGCGTTCACCAGGCAGGCGGCGTGCGCGGAGCCCGCGCGGGCGGTGGTCACCGCGTGCGCCGTCGTGCCCTGGAGGGCGGCGGCCAGTTCCGCGGCGACCGCGCCGGCGTCGGCCTCGGCGCCGAACGCCAGCTCGGGCAGGACGATCAGCTCGGCGCCCGCGTCCGCGGCCCGCCGCACGAGACCGGGGGAGCGGACGACGGCGACGTCCAGCTTCTCCGCGCCCGCCGGCGCCTCGCGGGGGCGGGGCGGCCGGACGATCGGCGTGTAGAGCCGCGGCCTGCGGGAGGCGAAGAGGTCGGTCCCGTCCGGGCGGGTCTTGTCGTCGGCGAGCGAGGGGTCGATGTCGGCGACGACGACGGCCTCGCCGGTGCGCGGGCCCTTTGCCACGACCGTCCCGTCCGGCGCGACGATCTGGCTCTCGCCCGCGCCGTCGAGGAGCTCCGGCGGGACGCCGAGCCGCTCGGCGATCGCGGGCAGCAGCGCGGCGGGCAGCAGCGGGCCGACCTTGTTGGCCGCCACCACCCACGCCTTGTTCTCGGCCGCGCGGACGGGGACGTGCAGGCTCGCCTCGTCGACGGCGAACGAGTTGAGGCTGTTGAGCAGCACCTGCGCGCCGCGCACCGCCAGGTCGCGGGGGACGTCGCTGGTGACGCCCTCCATGCAGGCGTACATGCCGAGGCGGCCGTGCGGGGTGGCGACGACGGGTCCGGCGGCGGCGCCGGCGTCGAGGTGGTCGCCTTCGGCGCCCATCAGCGTCAGCTTGTCGGACCGGCCGAGCAGCGTGCCGTCCGGGCCGTAGAGCAGGCTGCTCACGGTGATCCGGCCGCCGTCGGCCAGCGTGACGTTGATCTTGAGGTGCACGCGGTGCGCGGCGGCCCGCGCGGCGACCGCGGTGAGGAACGGCCCGTCCAGGGCGCAGGCGTGCCGCTCGGCGGACGCCCGGTCCTCGTACCAGGACAGGCGGTTGCAGAATTCCGGCAGAACGATGATGCTCGCACCCTGGGCGGACGCCCGATCCACCATGCGCAGGCAGGTGGCGAGGTTGCCGGGTACATCGAGGTCCGCCGCGAACTGGACGGCGGCCACCCGGACCTGACCCATCGGGCCTCCCGGTTCCCGTAGCGAAACGCTGTTTCCAAAACCTTACAAGCGCGGGCGTCCGGCCGCCAGAGCCGTCGCGAAGAATCTTCACGTCGGCCGGACCCCGCCCGCCGGTCCGGCGGGCGGGGCGACGGTCAGGACGCGCCGGACAGGGTCTCGATCCGGCCGGTGGACAACTGGGACTGGTAGTAGGAGCCGCCGGGCAGGTATGTGGCGGTCTGCGTGCCGTTGAAGGCGTCCTTGGCCCAGGCGACCGCGAACGTCTGGAGGGTCGCGATGTTCTCGGCCTTCGGGGTGCCGCAGGCGAGGGTTCCGACGCCGTCGGTGCTGGCGCCCTCGGCGTCGGTGTGCGCGCCGCCGGTCAGCCGGACGCCGACGAACGGCGCGTGCACGCCGGCCTGGACGGCGTCGGTCCCGCTGCCGCTGTTGTTGCAGGTGCCGTCCGGTCCGGAGATCGTGCGGATCATGCGGCCCGTCCCGTCCACCGCGTTCAGCCCGGTGTTGAGGTTGTTGCCGATGAACGACTTCACCGGGTCGAGCAGCACCAGGCCGCGGACCCTGGCCCAGCCCGCCGCGCTGTCGGTGCGGAGCCGCCCGGCGACGTAGCTGACGGCCTCGCCGCCCGCCGAGTGCCCGGAGAAGACCACGGAGCCGGGCAGGGTGAGCCCGGTCCGTCCCGCTTCGGCCTTGGCCTTGGTGAAGCTGCGGCCGAGCTTGTCGGACGGGTCGCCCATCTTGGCGAAGAGGTCGGCGACGTTGCCGAGGAAGTCGGTGTTGTTGCCGATGTTCTGCAGCGTGCAGCCGAAGATGTTCGCGGTGGGCAGGGTCGGGGCGAACACGAGGTAGCCGGCGGCCGCGTACTTGGACGCGAGGTCCGCGACGTGGTCGTTGGCGCGGGCGAAGCCGTGCTGCAGCCACACCAGGCCCTGGGGCGTGCCCGACGGGAAGTACCAGTCGGCGCTCTGGTTCAGGGTGGTGAACGCGCAGCGGATCTCGACGGTGGTCTGGATGCGGGTGACGGCGGCGTTGGCTGGGGAGAGGGGGCCGATGAGCGTGAGGGCGAGTGCGGCGCCGGTGGCTCCGGTCAGGGAACGGACGGCACGGACGGTGCGCATGCTGCCTCCGAAGGGGACCACCCTGTTTCCCTGTGAGAAACAGAGTTTCCAATATGGCTCCCCCATTAAGCACTCTGGCGGAGGAGAGGGCAATGGGCGGGGCGCGGCGATTGGGTAACGGAGCGGAGCTCGCGCGAGGGCGCGGCCGTCAGCCCGGATAGGCGTTCGCGCCCATGCCGCCGCCGCCCGCGCGGAACGCGGCGGGCGCGTGGATCGCGCAGACCTGCGCGTACTCCAGCAGGCCCTCGACGCCGTACTCGCGGCCGTGCCCGCTGCGCTTCACCCCGCCGAACGGCGCCCGCAGGGCCATCCCGGTGCGGTTGTGGGTGTTCACGAACGTGAAACCGGCGTCGAACCGGCGGGCGAACGCGAACGCGCGGTCCTCGTCGGCGGACCAGACGGAGGCGCCGAGGCCGAGGTCTCCGGCGTTGGCGCGGGCCGCCGCCTCGTCCTCGTCGTCGTAGGCCAGCAGCGGCGCCACCGGGCCGAACTGCTCCGCGGCCACGATCGGCGCGTCGTCGGCGACGTCCATGACCAGGGCCGGGCGGACGAAGTGGCCGCGCTCCATCTCGGCCCGGACCTCGCCCAGCTCGACGACGGTGCCGCCGCGCTCAGCCGAGCCGGCGACCAGGCCGCGGATCCGCTCCGCGGCGTCCGCGGAGATGACCGGGCCGACCGTGGTCCCCTCGTCCAGGGGGTCGCCGAGCACGAGGACGCGCCCGGCCGCCGCCAGGTAGGCGTCGCGGATCTCGGCGAGCCGGGACCTCGGCGCGTACACCCGCTTGGCGGCCATGCACACCTGGCCCGCGGTGGCGAACGACGCCATGACCAGGCGGTCCATCGCCTCGTCGGTGAGGTCCGCGTCGTCCAGCAGGACGACCGGGTCGTTGCCGCCCAGCTCCAGCAGGACGGGGGTGATCGCCTCGGCGGCGGCCGCGCCGATCGCGCGGCCCGCCTCGCTCCCGCCGGTGAACGCGACCCGGTGCACGCGGGGGTGGCCGACCAGCGCCCGGCCCGCCGCGGCGCCGCCGTGCACCACCTGGACGAGGCCCGGCGGGAACGCCGCCAGCACCCGGGTGACCGTCAGCGGCGCGAGCGGCGACGGCTTGACCACCACCGTGTTCCCCGCCGCCAGCGCCGGCCCCACCTTGAGCAGCGCGAGGATGACCGGGGCGTTCCACGGCGTGACGGCCGCGACCACCCCGTACGGGCGGTGCCGCAGGACGAGCCGCCCCGCCGCGTCGTCGGTCTCCCGGTCGGCGAGCGCCGCCGGCGCCCGCTCGGCGACCCAGCGCAGGTAGGCGGCGGCGAACCGCAGCTCCCCGGCGCAGTCGGCGAGCGGCTTGCCGGACTCGCGCGCCAGCAGCACGGCCGCGCCGGGCAGCGCGTCGACGGCGTCGGCGGCCGCGCGCAGGACGTCCGCCCGCTCGCCGGCGGGCTGCCGCCGCCACGCGCGCTGCTCCGCCTCCGCGTCCCGGACGGCCCGGTCCACGTCCGCCTCGTCCGCGACCTGGACCCGGCCGACGATCTCGCCGAGCCGGGCCGGGTTCTCCCGGACGATGTCGCTCCGCGGCGGGCCGCCCGGCATCAGGCGACGTCCCGCAGCGAGGCGATCATCGACGTCCGCAGCAGGTACCGCCGCGCCTCCACCGGATCGGCGGCGAGCCGCCGCAGCTCGTCGTGGTACCCGCCCGGGTCGGCGGACCGCATCCGCTCCCAGTTGGCGTGCGTCGCCCGCTGCACGAACGACCGCGCCGTCTCCCGGCGCGCCGCCGCGGCGGCGTCGAGCGCGGCCTCCGGGCCGCCGTCCAGCACGTCGGCGAGCGCGCCCGCCAGCCGCACGGCGTCGTGGATGCCGCTGTTCATGCCCATGCCGCCGAGCGGGTTGTTGACGTGCGCGGCGTCCCCGGCCAGCAGCACGCGGCCGGTCCGGAACGTCGCGGCGACGCGCTGGTGCACGCGGTACAGGCTGGCGTGCGCGACGTCCCAGGCCGTGTCGGCGACGCCGCGCAGCCGCTCGGGCAGCCGCGCCAGCTCGCTCTCGTCGGGCGTGCCGTCGGCGGTCGGGAACAGCACCCGCCAGTGGTCCGGGGTGCGCAGCAGCACCAGCCACTCGGCGGGGTCGAAGACGTAGTTCACCGCCGCGATGCCGGGGAGCAGGGCCCCGACGTCGGTCCGGGTCGAGGCGACCAGGAAGCGCTCCGGGTAGGTCATGCCCTCGAACGCGACGCCCAGCGAGTGCCGGACCGCCGACCCCGCGCCGTCCGCGCCGATCAGCCAGCCGCCGCGGAAGCGGTCACCGGCGGAGGTCGCCGCCTCCACGCCGCCCGCGTGCGGCAGGACGGCCCGCACGGCGGCGCCGAACCGCACCTCGCCGCCCGCGGCGAGCAGGTGCTCGCGCAGGATCGGGGTGAGCTTGCTCTGCTCGCACTGCACGCGGAACGGGTACGGCGTGTCGCCGGACAGGACGGACAGGTCCAGCTCGGCGATGACGCCGCCGCGCCGCTCCCGGTACTGGAACGTCCGGGACACGAGCCCGCGCTCCAGCAGCGCGTCCAGCACGCCCAGCTCGTCCAGCATCTCCAAGGACGGCGGATGGAACGTGGAGGCGCGCGACTCGGCGGCCAGCCCGTCCTCCGCCTCCAGGACGGTGACCGGCACGCCGCGGCGCGCCAGCGTCAGCGCCGCGGTGAGCCCCACCGGGCCCGCCCCGGCGACCAGCACGCGTTCCATCAGCCCTCCCGGGAGTGCAGGGCGAACCCGTCCTCCACGCCGACGACGCGCGGGTTGGTGAAGAACCGCAGCGTCTCCGCCGTGCCCTCCTCGCCCAGCCCGGACGCCCCCCACGCGGGACGGGGCGCGAACAGGTGCAGGCTCAGCACGCTCGACCCGTTGACCTTGACCTCGCCGGCCCGGACGCGCCGGGCCACGGCCAGCGCCGCGTCCTCGTCGGTGCCGGCGACGTACCCTTCGAGCCCGTAGGCGGTGCCGTTCGCCAGCGCCACGGCCTCGTCC
Organism: Actinomadura sp. GTD37; assembly: GCF_041951365.1. Taxonomy (NCBI): domain Bacteria; kingdom Bacillati; phylum Actinomycetota; class Actinomycetes; order Streptosporangiales; family Thermomonosporaceae; genus Actinomadura; species Actinomadura sp. GTD37. The sequence goes on along the minus strand of NZ_JBGNUS010000002.1, from coordinate 210,024 downwards.
AGCGTCCGGTAGGTGTGGACGGTGGCGACGGGCCCGAAGATCTCCCCGGTGGCGTCGCGGGGGTCCGCGCCCGTGACGAGCGCGGGGGCGAGGTAGTTGCCGTGCTCGGGCACCTCGGTGGTGGAGACGAGCCGTCCGCCGAGCGCGTCCCGCTGCGCGGCGACGAGGTCGCGGTGGCGCGAGTGGACCAGCGGCCCGAAGTCGGTGTCCTCGTCCAGCGGCGGGCCGGCGCGCAGGGCCGCGAGCCGTTCGCCGATCGCCTCCAGCAGCGCGTCCTGGCGGGCCTCCGGCACGATGAGCCGGCCCAGCGCGCGGCACCACTGCCCGTTGAGCGTGGTGAGCAGGTCGACGGCGGCGCGCGCGGCGCGGCCGGGATCGGCGTCCGGCATCACGATCAGGGGGTTGTTGCCGCCCAGCTCCAGCTGGACGGGCTTGAGGCCGGCCGCGCAGGCGGCGGCGACCGACCGGCCGCCCGCGGCGCCGCCGGTGAACGACACCGCGCGGATCCGGGGGTCGCCGGTCAGCCGCGCGCCGGTGCCGCCGTCGCCGTGGACGAGCTGGAACACCCCGCCGGGGACGCCGCGTCCGGCCAGCACCTCCGCGACGACCTCGGCGAACCGCTGGCTCCCCCGCGGCGCGTACTCGCTGGGCTTGAGGATCGCGGGGCAGCCGGCGGCGAGCGCGTTGGCGACCTTGTGCGCGGCCATCGGGGCGGGCGCGTTCCACGGGACCAGGCACAGCGCCGGGCCCCACGGCAGCCGCCGCACCTCGACCGCGCGGCCGTCGTCGCGGGTGAACGCGGTGTCCGGGCCGCCGCGCAACTGCTCGGCGGCCAGCCGGAACGAGCCCGCCACGATCACGCCGAGCGGGACCGACTGCCGGATCGGGACGCCGGTGGCCGCCGCCTCCAGGGCCGCGATCTCCGCGGTCACCGGTTCGAGCGCGCCGGCGATCTCGTCGAGCAGGGCGGCGCGCTCGGCGGCCGGGCGCGCCGCCCAGCCGTCCGCGGCCGCCTCGGCCCCGGCGAGCGCGCGCTCCACCCGCTCCTCGCCGGTGATCCCGGCGGGGCCGATCTCCGCGCCGGTGGCCGGGTCCTCCAGGACGGGGCCGCCGCCGGGCGCCTCCGCCCACTCCCCGTCCACCAGGTCGCGGTGGGGCGGGGTCACTTCGGGACGCTCGCGAACAACTCGTTCTCCTTGCTCTCGGTGAGGACCTGGGCGGCCTCCAGCCTGCCGCGCTCCGCCGGGAACGTCATCACCAGCCCCATCGCGAGGTCGCGCAGCGTCCGCCCGATGACGCCGTCCATCGTGGCGGCGGACGTGCCGCACGCCTTGAACGCGCCGAGCGCGACCTGGAAGCACGACTCGGCGATGTCGCCCTTGGCGATCCGCCACTGCCGGTACACCTCGGGCTTCGGCCGCAGCGGCGGCTCGGAGGTCTCCAGCTCCAGCTGCCGGCGGATCCACAGGTAGGCCGTCTCCAGCCGCTCGGTCATGTCGCCGATGAGCACCTGGTGCATCGGCGAGGACGCGACCGGCCGGCCGGAGTCGGCGAAGGTCTTGCGGGTCAGCCGGTCGAGGGCGAAGTCGTAGACGTTCTGCGTCGCGCCCAGGTAGCAGGCCGCGATGGCGAGCTGGTTGCCGACGAAGCTGCCCCGGCTCACCTGGAGCATCCGCACGAACGCGCCGGGGACGGTGAGGGCCTCCTCCGCCGGGATGAACACGTCGGTGAGCGTCACCCCGTGGTTGTTGGACGCCCGCATGCCGAGCCCGTTCCAGGGGGCGCGGGACACGACGCCGGGCGCCTCGCGCGGCACCAGGAACAGGGCCAGCCCGTCGGCGTCCGACGTGCCGTCCAGCCGGGCCGTCACCAGGTAGGTGTCGGCGACGCCGGTGGCGCAGCCGAACGACTTCACCCCGTTGAGGAGCCAGCCGCCCTCGGCGGGGGCCGCGGTCGTGGCGATCGCGATGTTGGCGCTGGACGACTTCACCTCCTCGCTGGCGAAGTTGGCCATCCAGGTCCCGGCGGCCATCCGGCTCAGCACCTTCTCGGCGAACGCGCGCACGGGCTTGCACTCGTCGTCCCCGCTGAACAGGCCGGCCTCGATCGCCTCCAGCGGCAGCAGGCCGCGCGAGGCGCTGGTGTTGTGGAAGAAGAACGACAGCGCGGTGGACGGGCAGGCGGCGCCCATCGCGTAGGTGGCGGCGGCCAGGTCGCGCAGCCCGCCGCCGAGGCCGCCGTACTCGGTCGGCACCACCAGGCCGAGCAGGCCGGCGTCGCGCAGCAGCGCCACGTGCCCGGCCGGGAACTCGGCCGCGGCGTCGGCGGCCGCGGCGGCCTCGCGCAGCCGCGGCAGCACCGCCTCCACGCGTTCGGCCCGCGCGCGTTCGGCGGCGGTCATGGACTCGACGAGCCGTGCGCCGGTCAGCGCCATCGGCTGGGTCGTCGTCTGGGTCATCGGTGGATCCCTTCAGCTGGTCAGGAGGCGGCCCGGTAGGTGCGGCCGGGGAGGGCCGACCCCCAGACGGCCTCCAGGTCTGCGGCGGCGGCCACCAGGGCGGCCCGGTCGATCGGGGTGGCGACGTCGAGGCGGGCGGCCAGGAACAGGACGTCCTCGGCGCACAGGCCGCCGTCGACGCCGCCGAGCGTCACGTCGAAGCTCCGGACGCCGCTCTTCATCGCGGTCAGCGCGTTCGCGAGGCCGAGCCCGTACGCCTCGCGCAGCCGCACCCGGAGCGGCACCGGCCGCGCGCGGGCCACCGCCTCCTGGAGCAGGTTGCGGACGAGCAGCGGGGACGCGGCCTCCGGGCCCTCGTCGAGCGCGATCTCGGCGCACCCGGCGGCGACCATCCGGTCGACGGCGGTGAGCACGTCCCGCTCCCGGGCGGGGGCGAAGACGTCGCCCACGCGGCCGATGACGGACAGGTCCCGGTCCCGGGCCTGCTCGATCAGGCGCCCGGCGTCCGGGCCGTCCGCGATCTCCGCGGTGACGCCGGACCCGCGCGGCACCTCCGCCAGGCACGCCGCGTCCTCGACCAGCATCGACCACTCGGGCTGCGGCGCCCCGTCCGGCGTGCGGGCGGGCGGGAAGGGCGTCCGGACGCGGACGCCCGCGGCGCGGACCGAGTCCAGCAGCCGCGCGACGCCGGTCCGGGTCACGCGGGCGGGCGCGGTGCCGGACGCGCTGAGCCGGCGGTGCAGCGCGGCGGCGAGCCCGGTGTCGGCGATGGTCACCTCGTCCGGCAGCGGGTCGGCGAGCTGGCCCCAGGCGCGGGAGTGGAACAGCAGCGGCGCGGTGCGGCGGGGCGTCCGGGCGGTCAGCACCTCGCCGACGAAGATCGTGTGGTCGCCGCCGGGGTAGGCGTGCACGACCCGGCAGTCGAGCCAGGCGACCGCCTCGCCGAGCACGGGCGCGCCGGTCGGCGCGGCGCTCCAGGAGCCGCGGGCGAACCGGTCGCCCGGTTCGCGGCCCGCGAACCGGTGCCCGATGGCGGCCTGGTCCTTGCCGAGGACGCTGACGGCGAACACGCCGCTGCGCTCGACCAGCTCGTGCGTGTGGATGTGCCGCGCGAGGCAGACCATGACCAGCGGCGGGTCGAGGCTGACGCTGCCGAACGAGCCGGCCGTCATGCCGTGCCAGCCGGTGCCGGAGACGGTGGTCACCACCGCGACGCCGGTCGGCCACTGGCCCAGCACCGCACGGAAGGTCTGTGCGTCGACCGTCACGGCATCGTGCCCTTTCGTTTCGCTCCACGAAACACTGTAACGCTCACGGTAACGACCGTGCGGAGCGGGTGTCAACGCCCCGAGCGGTGACAAGCGTTTCCGCACGGGAAACGGAATGCCCTAGACTGCGGCTGAGCCCGCCCCGTCGGAAGGAACCGCCGTGTCGCGCAGTGCGACCTCTTCGAGCGCCCCCGCGTCCCCCGCGCCCCCCGCCGAGGAGGGCGAGGGGCAGAGCCGGTCGATCGCCGCCGTCGAGCGCGCGATGGACGTCCTGCTGCTGTTCGGCCGCAGCGGCAGGCCCGACCTCGGGGTGACCGAGATCGCCACCGAGCTCGGCCTGACCAAGGCCGCCGTGCACCGCATCCTGACCGCGCTGCGCAGCCGCGAACTCATCGCCGTCGACGCGGTGACCCGCCGGTACGCCCTCGGGCACGCCGCCATCGCGCTCGGCCGCGCCTACCTCTCCCGCATGGACCTGCGCGCCCTGGCCGCCCCCGAGCTGCGCCGGCTCGCCCAGCAGCTCGGGGAGACCGCGACCCTGTCGATCCGCCGCGGCGACACCCGGCTGTACGTCGACCAGGCCGTCCCGCCGCACGAGCTGCGGGTGGAGGTCAGCCTCGGCATCCCCTACCCGCTGCACGCGGGCAGCTCGTCGAAGGTGATCCTCGCCTACCTGGACGAGGCCGAGGTCGACGGGCTGCTCGCCCGGCACCCGCTGGAGGCGCTCACCGAGCGGACCATCGTCGACGACGAGCGGCTGCGCAGGGACCTGGCGGCGATCCGCAAGCGCGGGTACGCCTCGTCCCAGGGCGAGCGCCAGGAGGGGACGGCCTCGATCGCCGCGCCGGTCTTCGACCACGACGGCCGGGTCATCGCGGCGCTCAGCGTGGCGGGCCCGCTGGTCCGGTTCAAATCGCGGATGGCCGAGTGCGCCCCGCCGCTGGTGGAGTCCGCGGCGCGCGTCTCCGGACAGCTCGGCCACGGCGGCTGACGGGGCCGCGGGACGGCCCGCGGCGGAGGGCACCGGGTCCGCCGGTCACAGGTCGGCGCCGGGTTTGAAGACGCCGAGCGCGGCGGCGCCGAGGACGGCCGCCCAGATTCCGAACACGTACGGCAGGCAGCCGTCCACCGCGCGCCGGAGCCTGCGCTCGACCTCCGGGGTGGAGCCGCCGCTCATGAGGGCGCCGAACGCCGGCCCGAAGGGCCGCAGCGTGATCCGGATGCCGAGCCCGCAGGCGATGGCGGCGGTGTAGAGGGCGACCTTGCCGCCGAGCCAGCGCGGGTCGGTGGTGACGCCGAACGGGCGGTCGGCGAAGAGCGTGTAGGCGGCCGTGCAGGCGAGCGCGGCGATGAGCCCGATCCGGACCGCCCAGTCGGCCCGGCGCACCCAGGGGAAGCGCCCGTGCGTGCGGTGGTCGGCGATCGTGGCGGCGAGCCAGGCCGCGGCGAACAGCCACACGAGCAGGACCTGCCACCAGCCGAAGGCGGGCGCGCCGAACACCTCGGCGCCGTGCGCGTCCAGCGCCATGAGCGTCACCCCGCTCGGCAGGAACAGCACCAGGCAGATCTTCGGGCCGAGGTCGAGCCCGCTCATCACGCTCAGCGCCGTGGCCCGCGCGGCCGGGGTCAGGTCCGGTTTGAGGACGTACCGGCTGGAGTAGAAGACCCCGAGGTCGCCGCCCAGCCAGAAGACGAAGAGCACCAGGTGCAGCAGGATCCACCAGCCGTGCGCGTGCGCTCCCACGAGCGTCCTCCTCAATTGGAAACCGCGTTTCGCTGTGCGAACCGTAACACGGCATTTCGGGCGGCGGCCTCAGGCGGCGGCGGTGCGCGTCCGCCGCCCGGCCAGCTCGGCGAAGACGACGAGCCGGTAGGCGGCGGAGAACTTCGGATGGCAGGTGGTGAGCGTGAGCATCGCCGCGCGCGGCCTGCGGCCGGGCTTGCCCGGCACCGGCGAGGTCACGTCGGTGCGGTTCGGCCGCACGACGGTCTTGTGCGTCACCGTGTAGGCGTAGGTCGTGGTGGCCGTGTCGATGAGGATCTCGTCGCCGCGCACCAGTTCGCCGTTGCGCTCGAACGGCCCGCCGTAGGTGGTGCGGTGGCCGGCGATCGCCATGTTCCCGATCTCGCCGGGCGCGGCCGTCCCCGGGTAGTGGCCGGGGCCCTTGCGCAGGTCGGCGACCCCCACGCCCTCCACGACCGTGTACCGGTAGGACGAGCCGAACTTCGGCACGCGCAGCCGCACGTAGGCCCGGCCCTCGGACGGGGCGGGGGCGGCCGCCGCCCGCTGCCGCGCTCCGGCGGCCGCGAGCTTCCTGGTCCGCGCCGCGTTCCACTGCTGTTCGAGGTCGTCGTGCAGGTCGCCCTGCTGCCGGTGGGCGTATTCGCCGGTCCCCCAGGAGAGGTAGCCGACGAACAGGGCGAGGACGAGGCCGGCGGTCATCGCCAGCTCGGCCGTGGTTCGCAGCACCGTCCGCATGGTCGGGAACCGTAACCGTTTCGAAGGGAAACGGCGATCCCCAGAGTGAAACGATTGGGTCTCCAGTGGCGTCCGCCCCTTGACATCGCCGGGGCACAGCGGTTTCGCTGTGCGCACGTTGCGAAACTCTGTTTCTCTCTCCGAAACAGAGTCGGAGAGGAGCGACGACGAAAATGAGACGCACACGCACCGCACTGCGCGGAGCCGCCGCGGTCGTCACCGCGGCGGGAGCCGTCACGGTGCCGGTGGCCGCGGCCGGAGCCGCGCACGCCGGTACGGGCCAGGTCCCGTACCAGTGCCAGATCTTCAGCACCGTCTTCGACTACGACGCGACCGTCACGGTCTCCGCGCCGGCCTCGGCCGGCGTCGGCGACGAGGTCACCGTCGAGGCCGACTTCTCGAACCTGCCCGGCGTGGCGCCGCTGCCCGTCAACTCCTGGACCACCACCGGAACCCTGAACGTCTCCGGCGCGCAGACCGGCTCGGTGCCGATCCAGGCACCGAAGCGTACCGAGACGATCCCCGCGCACGGTGAGCTGCCCATCGGCAAGGTCACCGGCAAGCTGACGCTCGGCGCCGCCGGCGCGGTGAAGATCGCGCCCGCCGGGCTGACGATCGTCGCCGACGCCGGGGCCCAGGCCACCATCACCTGCACGCCGAAGGCCGCCCCCGGTCCCCTCGCGACCATCGACGTGGGGGAGGGCGGGCCCGGAGCGTCGGTCAGCCCGTCCACCGTCGTCCAGGGCGGCGCCATCAGCGTCACCGGCGCGGGCTGGGAGCCGGGCGCGGTCGAACTGGCGCTGTGCGACGCGGGCGGCGCCGCCTGCGCGGCCGGCGACCTGACCGGGGCGGCGGCCTCCGCCGACGCCGCCGGAAAGCTCACCGCGTCGGCGACCGTCGCCGAGTCCGCCGCGCCGGGCGCCCGCACCCTCGTCCTCACCCAGGGCGCGGTCACCCGGAGCGTCGCGCTGACCGTCACCGAGAAGACGCCGCCGCCGACCGGCGCGTGCGCCGACGAGCCCGCCGAGCAGTGCGGCGAGCAGAAGATCAACCTGACCGTCGACGGCGGGCCGCTCACGATGTCCCGCGCGGCGGGCGAGGTCGACCTGACCCCGGTGACGCTGGACGGCACCGAGCAGAGCGCGACCGGGTCGCTCAAGCAGGTCGAGGTCATCGACGCGCGCGGCGGCAGCACCGGATGGTCGCTCACCGGCACGATGACCGACTTCTCCGCCCCGGCCGGCACGAAGATCCCGGCCGGCAACCTGGCCTGGACCCCGTCGTGCGCGGGCGCGCCGGGCGCCAGCGCCGTCACGCCCGGCAGCGCCGGTCCGCTCAGCACCACCACGGCGGCCACGCTGTGCAGTGCACCGGACGGCTCCGGGCAGATCGTCGGCGGCACGTTCACCGCCGGCGCCGGGCTGAAGCTGACCGTCCCGCCGGCGACCGGCGCGGGCCGCTACACCGCCGTCCTCACCCTGACGCTGTCCTGACCGTTCCGAACCCCCGCGGCCGGGCGGAGCGCTCCGCCCGGCCGCCCCGAGGTGATCGATGACCACCGGACACCGGATCGCCGCCGCCGCGGCCGTGCTCGCGGCCGTGTTCGCCGCCGGCGCCGCCGTGCCCGGCGGCGCGGCGGCGGCCGCCGCGCCGGTCCCCGTCCCCGCGACCGGGAACGGGGCCTGGTCGGTGGGGCCCGCCAACCGCAGCGGGGCCCTCGCCGCGCGGCCCTTCTTCGCGTTCGAGGCGCCGCCCGGCAAGACCGTCCGGGACGTCGTCCGGATCACCAACCTCACGGACCGCCCCATCGCGTTCCGGCTGTACGGGGCGGACGCCTACAACACGCCCCGCGACGCCGGGTTCGCGCTCCGCACCGCCGAGGAGGCGCCCCGGGACGTCGGCGCCTGGATCTCCCTGAAGTCCCCGTCGGCGAAGATCCCGGCGCGGACCGCGAAGGAGATCCCCTTCACGTTGAAGATCCCCGCCAACGCCACCCCCGGCGAGCACATCGGCGGCGTCGTCGCGCTGAACACCGCCATCGAGAGCGTCCAGGAGGACGGCGGCGCCCGCGTCGGGGTGCGGCGGGCCGTCGGCGCCCGCGTCTACCTGCGCGTCGCCGGGCCGCTCACCCCCGGCCTGCGCGCCGCCGGCCTCGGCGTGCGGCGCAGCGACCCGGCGGTCCCGTTCGTCCAGCACGGGCGGGGGACGATCCGCTACAGCGTCGTCAACACCGGCAACCAGCGGATCTCGCCCACCGCCCGCGTCCGAGCGACCGGCGCGTTCGGCCGCGAGATCAAGCGGTGGCCCGACCGGCGGCTGCCGGAGATCCTGCCCGGCGAGCGGACCGAGATCACCCTGCCGTGGGACGACACCCCCGGCCTCGAGGCGGTCACCGTCCGGGTGGAACTGGTCGCCGCGGGCGGCATCGACGTCCGCGCGCAGACCGGGTTCGTCGTGGTGCCCTGGGTGGCGCTGCTGAGCTTCGCCGGGGGCGTGTTCCTGCTGTGGTCCGTGCTGCCCCGGCTGATCCGCCGCTGGCGGGAGCGGGCCGGGCTCGCCCCGGGCGAGAAGGGGGTCTTCCTGTGACTCTGCGCCCCGCCGCCGTCCTGCTCACCGTGCTGGCGGTCCTCGCCGTCCAGCCCGTGCCCGCGCGGGCCCTGCCCACGGCGGCCCCGCCCTCGCGGGCGGCGGCCCCCGGCGTCACCGTCGAGCCCGGCTCGGCCGCCGCCGGCACGACCGCCCGGATCCGCGGCAGCTCCTGGACGCCCGGCGCCACCGTGCAGGTCCAGGTGTGCGGCGCCGAGGCGGTGCACGGCTCGGCCGACTGCGACACCGAGCGCGGCGTCACCGCGATGGTCGCCCCCGCCGGGACGTTCGAGGCCGGGCTGACCGTGGGCGCGCCGCCCGCCGCGTGCCCCTGCGTCGTCCGCGTCGGCACGCTGCCCGGCGCGCCCGGCACGCCGGCCGCCGTCACCGCGCCGTTCACCGTCGAAGGGCACCCCGTCGAGCGCGTCCGGCCCGACGTCGCGCCCGTCCGCGCGGACGTCGTCGGCCTGGAGGTCGTCGGCGGCGGGGAGCGCGGCGAGCTGTTCGGCGGCAGGCCGGAGCGCACCCTGGTGCTGCGCGTCCGCAACGCGGGCGCCGAGCCCATCGAGAACGCGCCGCTGGTGGTCGGCTGGGGCTCCGGCGACACCCCGGACAGCCCGCTGGACGCCCCGAAGACCGGCACGCTGCGTCCGGGGCAGACCGCGACCTACCGGATCCCGGTGGTGCTGCCCCCGGCCGCCTTCGGGCAGTTCGTGGTCGGCGGCCGGTACGCGGGCTCCGTCCCGTTCGAGACGACCTTCACCACCTACCCCTGGGGCCTGCTCGGGGTGAACGCGCTCGCCGCGCTGCTCCTGCTGTTCGGCATCCGGCTGACGCTGGGCCGGCTGGCGCGGGCCAGGCGCCGCCGCCGGCTCCGCCCGGCGGCCTCCCCGGCGCCCCCGCCGCCCGCCGCCCGCCCGGCCGGGACGGTGGAGCTCACCGACGTGCTCGGCTACCTGGACTCGGTGGCGCCCTCGCCGTCCGGCGCGTACGTGCTCGACCGCGACGAGCTGATCGGCTACCTGGAGCGCCGGACCGGCGGGGCGGCGGACGCCGTCGACGCCGAGGCGCTGGAGCGGTTCCTCGCCCTGCCGAAGGAGGAGGCCCGATGACCGCGGCGATCCGCCGTGCCGCCGGGGCCGCGGGAGCGGCCGCCGCGCCGCTCGCGGGCGGGACGGTGCTGCTGCTCTCCGACGCGCTCGGCGGCGTGGTGAAGATCCCCGGCGACGTGGTCGGCTACATGGCGCTGACGGGGCTCCTGCTCGCCTGCGCCGGACTGGCCGGTGTGCTGGTGCTGGCCCGGCGGACGCGTCCGCACCGGCTGGCCGCGGCCGGCGGCGCGCTCGCCGGGCTCGCCATCGCGCTGGCGGGCGCGGTGCCCGCGGTGCCGGTGTTCGCCACCGGCCTGATGGCGGCCGGCCTCCTCGCGAGCCCGCTGCTCGCCGTGCCCCGCGCGTACGCCGCCCGGACGCCCGGCGGCGCGGCCTGGGGCCAGGCCGCCGCGCTCGCCGGGACGGCCGCCGCCGCGTGGATCGCGACCGCCCGCTCCGCCGACCCGGGCACGGCGCTGCTGGTCGCCGGAGTCCTGGCCGCCGCCCTGGCCGCGGTCTTCGCCGCCGGAGCCGGAGCCGGGGACGGGGACGGGGACGGCGCCGGCCCGCCCGTCCGCCCCGTGGCGCGGGGCGCCCTCCGGGACGTCCGGGCGGCCCTGCCCGTCCACCTGCTCACCGGATGGATCGTGGGCGCCTCCCTCACGGGCGGGCTGCATCTGCTGACGTTCCGGTGGGACCTGCTCGGCGCCGACCCCGCCCGCTACCTGGCCTGGGCGCTGCTGCCGGCGCTCGTGCTCGTCGTCGTCGGGCGCCGGGCCGCGGGCGCCGCGCAGACCGTCCCGTGGCTGCTGCTCGCGGGCGCGGCGGCGCCGCTGCTGATGGCGAGCGCGCCGGGCCCGGAACTGCTCGCCGCCGGGTTCGCGGTCGCCCTGGCCGCCGCGTGCCTGGCCACCGCCGCCCTCGACACCGCCGTACTCCGGCCGCTGCCAGAATCGCGCCTTCTGGCGGCGGCCGGCCTCACCGGAGCCGCGGCCGTGGTCGGCGGCATGGCCGGCTTCGGGTGCGCCGCCGCCCTGCGCGGGACGCTCGACGAGGGGACCGCGCTCGCGCTGACGGCCCTGCCGCCGGTCCTCGGCGCGCTCCTGGCGCTGCGCGTCCGCGGCCCCGAGCCCGCTCCGCCGCCGTTCCTGCACGTCCGCGGCCTGTCGGTCCCGCGCGGGACGGTTCCGCTGCGGCGCGCCGGGCTGGCCGCGGCGGCGGGGGAGACCATCGCGCTGTCCGGCCCCGGCGCGAGCACGCTGCTCGCCGCCCTGGCGGGCCGTGCGCCCTGCCGCGGCAGGGCGCTGCTGGGCGGCGCCGACCTGACCGCGCTCGACGCCGGGCAGCGGATGCGCCTCGGGCTGTGCCACCTCGCCGGCCCCGACCCGCGCGTCCCGGACGGCCGGCCGGTCGCCGAGGGCCTGGCCGCCCACGCCCGCGCCCTCGGGCACGCCGACCCGGACGGCGCCGCCCGCGCCGTCCTGGAGGTCTTCCCGGCGCTGCACGGCCTCGGCGGCCGGCACGCGCAGGCGCTGACGGACCCCCAGCGGACCCTGCTCTCGCTGGCCGAGGCGCTGCTCACCCGGCCCCGGCTGCTGCTGGTCGACGGCATCGCCGCCGGGCCGTGCGCGGGAGCCGTCCACGCCGTGGTGCGCCGGCTCGCCGCCGGCGGCAGCACCGTGCTGGTCGCCGTGCCGGCCGCCGCGGAGGCCCACCCGCTCGCCCGCCGCTGCTACGCCGTCGGACGCGACCGCGTCACCGAGATCCCCGTCCCCGCGCCCGAAGAGGCCCGCCGCCCCGCGGTGGCCCGCAGTACCGGAGGTTCCGCCCAGTGATCGCGATCGCCCTCGCCGCAGCGGTGCTGAGCACTCCCGCCCTGCCCCTCGCCGCCGGAGCGGCGCCCGCGCCCGCTCTCCAGGTGAGCCGCAGCGCCGACCTCGCCGAGGGCGAGACCATCACCGTCACCGGGACAGGGTTCCGGCCGGGGCTGAAGTCGGTCGCCGTGGGGCTGTGCCGGGAGGGCTACACCAACGGGCTCAAGGACTGCGACCTCGGCGGCGGCGCCACCTTCGTCAACATCGACGCCAAGGGGACGCTCCCCGAGGTCGAGCTCAAGACGCGCTCGAAGTTCAGCGGGATCGACTGCATGACGCGGCAGTGCGTCATCGGCGCGGCCCCGCTGCCGGGCGCCGTGCCGAAACCCGTCGTCGACGCCAACACCGCGGTCGTCCGCGTCGGCTTCAAGGGGTCGTCCTTCAAGGGGGGCGCCGCCGTCCGGACGTCCGCGGCGCCCGCCGCGAGCGCCGGGCCCGGCACGGGCGGCCCGTCCACTCCGCTCTGGGCCGTCACCACCGGCCTGATCGTCCTCGCCGGGGCCGTCGTCACCGTCGTCCAACGCCGCAGCCGATAACAGAAGGAGCACCACCGTGACCGGAATCAGAAGACGTGCCGGCACCGTCGCCGCGATCGCGGCGGCCGGCGTGCTGGCGCTCGCGCCGCCCGCGCTGGCCGCGCCCAAGATCAGCGCGAGCAAGACCACCGGCCTGAAGGCGGGCGACACGATCACCGTCCAGGTGACCGGCATGAGCCCGAACGAGACCTTCGTGACGCTCGGCCTGTGCAAGCCGGGCCCCAAGCTCCCGAGCGACTGCGCCGCGCAGGACACCGGCGGGGCGATGGTCGGCGGCACCGACGCCGACGGCAACTTCGTCACCAAGGACAAGTCCAAGAACGCCAAGATCAAGGTCGTCGCCAAGGCGGGCGGCGTCGACTGCACGACCAAGGCGGGGGCCTGCGTCCTCGCGGTCACCGCGCCCGGGAACCAGGGCCCCAACTCGGCCGAGATCCCGCTCAGCTTCGTCGCCGGCAGCGGCGGCGGTGGCGGTGGCGGCGGGAACGGCGGCGGCGGGAACGGCGGCGGCGGCACGGGCGGCAACGGCGGGAACGGCGGCGGCGGGGACCTGCCGAACACCGGCAGCCCCGACGGCGTCCCCACCTACGCGCTGGTCGCCTCCGCCCTCGTCATGGCCGGCGGCGCCGCACTGCTCATCATCCCGCGCCGCAGGAAGGGCAACTCGTGAACCTCGGCCGCACCCTGGCCGCGACGGCCGCCGCGACGGCGCTCGCCGCGGCCCTCCTCCCGGCCGTGCCCGCGGCGGCCGAGGAGGACGCCCCCATCGCGTTCGCCACCACCGTCAACGGCGACCCGGCGGACGTGTACGCGCCCGCCCCGTCCGACATCCGGGCCGACCTGCCGGTGGCGCTGCTGCTCCAGGGCGCCAACGTGAGCAGGTCCGCGTACGCGCGGTACGCCCGCGCGGTCGCCGAGTACGGCTTCGTCGTCGTCGTGCCCGACCACCACCGCGTCATCTTCGGGCAGAGCGGCCTGTTCGCCGAGGAGGCCCAGGCGTCGTGGACCGTCGCCTGGGCGCGGGGCGAGGACGCCCGCGCCGCCTCACCGCTCAAGGGCAGGATCGACACCGGCTCCCTGGTGCTGCTCGGCCACTCGTTCGGCGGCGCGGCGGCGCTCACCCTCACCACGGGCGCGTGCGCGCCGCCGTTCTGCGCCGAGCCCGCCGCCAAGCCGGCCGAGCTGAAGGGCGCCGCCCTCTTCGGCACGAACAACACCCCGCCGGGCGGAACGGCCAACCCGCCGGTCGCCAACACCGTCCCGGTCGCCCTCGTGCAGGGGACCGCGGACGGCATGGCCGCGCCGGCGGCGGCCGAGGGCACCTATGCCGCGATCCAGGCGCCGCCGAAGATGCTCGTGTCCGTGACCGGCGCCAACCACTACGGGATCACGGACGCGCAGAACCCGGCGGGAGCCGCCCCGGACCCGTCCGCCCAGACGGTCTCCCAGGAGACGAGCATCAAGGCGTCCGCCCGCTGGAGCGCCATGTTCCTCCGCACCGTCCTGGGCGACGCCTGGTCGGGCGTCTGGCTGTGGGGCGTCGGGGACGCCGTCGACCCGTCCGTGACCGTCCGCTACGTCCGCTGACGCGGATCGGCAGGGAGGCCCCCGCAGGTGCCGAGGGACCGGCCTGCGGGGGCCTTTCCGCTCTCCCTCTCCGCCGCACCCCGCCGGCCCAGCGGGCCCGGGGCGAAACACTGGAGGCGCCATGGCGTTCGACGCGATCATCGTGGGCGCCGGGCCGGGCGGGCTGGCCTGCGCGATCGCGGCGGCCGACGCGGGCGCGCGCGTGCTCGTCCTGGAGAAGGCGGCCGACATCGGCGGCGCGCTGCCCTACTCCGGCGGGCACCTGTCCGCCGGGGGCTTCTCCGCCCAGCGGGAGCGCGGCATCGCCGACGACCCCGAACGCCACTTCGCCGACATCCTGCGGATCAGCCGGGGCACCGGGCGGGAGGACCTCACCCGGCTCTCGCTCGGCGAGCAGCCCGCCGTGCTCGAATGGCTCTTCGCGGCGGGCTACGAGATCGACCCGGCGACCCCGCGCGTCGTCCACGGGCACGAGCCGTACACGACGCCGCGGACCGTCCACGCGGCCGAGACGCCGGGCGGCCCGGCGATCCTGCGGGCGCTGCGCCGGCTGCTCGAACCCCACACCGCGGCCGGACGGATCGAGGTGCGGTGCGGGGCCCGCGTCACCGGGCTGCTCACCGCCGGCGGCGCCGTCACCGGCGTGACCGAGGCCGGCGGCCGGCGCACGCGGGCGCCGGCGGTCGTGCTGGCGACCGGCGGCTTCGGCCACGCCCCCGCCCTGTTCGCCGAGCTGGAGGGCGCGCCGCTCACGACCTCGGCCGCGCCGACCTCCACCGGCGACGGCCTGCTCATGGCGCGCCGGATCGGGGCGGCGCTGCAGGGCCTCGGCCAGTACATCCCGACGTTCGGCGGCCTGCCCCCGCAGGGCGACGACCCGCGCGTGGACTGGCTGAACCGGCCGCAGCTGGTGGCGACCGAGCGCCCGCCGTGGGAGATCTACGTGGACCGGCACGGCCGGCGGTGGATCGCGGAGGACGAGCCGAGCATCGACCGCAAGGAGCGGGTGCTCACCGGCATCGACCGGATGACGTTCTGGATGGTCTTCGACTCCCGGGCGCTGCGCGAGTCCCGTCCCATGGTCCACGGCTGGAGCCCGGAGGAACTGGACGCCCGCTGCGGGCGCAGGCGCGGCCTGCACCGGGCCGGCGACCCCGCCGGGCTCGCGCGGCTCGCGGGCGTCGACCCGGACGGCCTGACCGCCGAGATCGCGCGGTACAACGCCGCCGTCGCCGCGGGCGCCGACCCCGCGTTCGGCCGCCGCCACCTGCCCGCGCCGATCGCCGAGCCGCCGTTCTACGCCGTCGAGAACCACCCCGTCACGCTCATCACGTTCGCGGGGCTCGACGTCGACGCCCGGCTCCGGGTGCGGCGCGAGGACGGCGGGGCCGTCCCCGGCCTCTACGCGGTGGGGGAGGTCATCGGCTCCGCCGCCGTCAACGGCAACGCGTTCTGCTCGGGCATGTGCCTCACGCCCGCGCTCGCCTTCGGCCGCCTCGCCGGACGGCGCCTGGCCGCTGAGCGCGAAGGCTCAGTGCGCGAAGCCTCAGTGCGCGAAGGCGAACCCGGCCGCGCGTAGCCTCGCGGACGTGACCGGCACCTCCGGCGTCCTGATCTCGCCCCGGTAGGTCAGCTCCGGCAGCCCCTCGGCGGCGCAGATCTCCGCGAAGGCCGCCGCGTTCGTCGGCGGGACCTCCGCGTCCGGGCACGCGTTGTAGACGCCGGTCAGCCCCTCGCTCACCACGAAGTCGAGCGCCGCCGCCGCGTCCCGGTAGTGGATCCGGTACAGCAGCGCGCCGGACGAGAACGGGACGCTCCCGCCCAGCACCTCGTGGGCGAACCGCACCCGGGCGGGGTAGTCGATGTCGCGGGGATGGCCGTACACGTCCGGGATGCGCACCACCGCGCCGCCCGGCGAGGCCAGCACCGCGTCCTCCGCCGCGATGAAGTTGCGCGGCGACGCGTCCTCGGCGTCGGTGGTCGGGCCGCTCTCGTCGAGCACCGTCCCGCCGCCCGCGCCGTAGACCGACGTCGAGCTGGTGAACACCACCCGCGGATGGACGGCGACGGCGGTCCGCGCGCTCGCCGTGAGCGTGCCGGCGTACTCGGCCACCCGCTGGGCGGCGTCGAAGGACCGCGAGAGCCGCGGGCTCACCGTCAGCACCACCGCGTCGGCGCCGCGGGCCGCCGCCGCCACGGCCGCCTCGTCCGCGCCGCGCAGCACGGCGACGTCCGAGCACACCTCCTTCAGCTCGCCGACCCGCTCGGCGGACGTGGTGGTCCCGAGGACCTCGTGCCCCCGCCCGGTCCAGCGCCGGGCGAGCTCCATCCCGACGTTCCCGCATCCGATCACCACGTACCGCATGGCACTCCTCAGTTTGGAAACAACGTTTCCATCCTGTCACGCCGGGTGCGCCCGATCCATCGATCCCCCGCACCGGGACGGCCTCTCCTGACGGCCCGCGGGCGTCGGCGCCACTCGCGGGGCCCTGACGGCACCACCCGCGCCGGTGCCGGGCGTCCCTCCCGCGCGGGACCTTCGCCTCTTACCCGCGCGGGCCCCGCGGCCGGACGCTGGACGGAGAAGCAGCCTGGAGCAGAGGAGACGGTCCAATGAGGGAGATGCTGGTCGTCCACCGCGAGGACGACGCCTTCGCCGTGCTCGTCCGGGACCACGTGATCCACGTGGACCAGCCGTACTCGGCGGGCGGAGCGGACACCGGGCCCACCCCGGTGGAGCTGTTCGTCGCGTCGCTGGCCGCGTGCGCGGCCCACTACGCGCGGCGTTACCTGACCCGGCACGGCCTGCCCGCGACCGGGCTGGAGGTCACCGCGGGCTTCGCCATGGGCCCGAGCGTCCCGGCCCGGGTGTCGCGCGTCGACCTGCGGCTGCGGCCGCCCGCCCGGCTGTCGGATGCGCAGGTCGCGGGGATGATGGCCGCGGTGGAGCGCTGCACGGTGCACAACTCGCTGCTCGACCCGCCGCGCGTCGGCGTCTCCCTGGAGAGCCCGGTCCGGGCCGCCTGACCGGGCGGGTCAGCGCCGCCGGGCGCCTCCGGGGGCGCCGGCGGCCAGCAGTCCCGCGCCGAGCGCGGTGGCCATGCCGCCGAGGCAGCCCGCGAGGAGCGTCACCTGCCACGCCTGGTAGGCCGACATCAGCGAGGCGCGCAGCATCTCGCCCGTGAAGGCGGTCCGCTGGAGTTCGGCCAGCCGCTCGCCGGAGCCGCCGTCCGCCTTCGCCGCGGCGATCTCGGCGCCGAGCCGGGCGTAGCTGCGGCCGCCGGTCGCGCCGGTGAGATTGTGCTTGATCAGCGCGGCGTAGGCGCGCGCCTGCCGGCCCGTCTCCACCCGCCGCCCGGCGAAGGACGCGAGGCCGTCCGGCAGCCGCTCCGCCGGAAAGGCGATCTCCTGCGCGGCCAGCTCGGCGCGGATCTCTCTCCTGCCGTACGCGGCGCGCGCCATCATGGCCGGGCCGGCGACGAGCATGGCGACGCCGGCGGCGCCGAGCGGGGACGAACCGGGCCAGGGCCTCGTGCGCATCTGCGGTACCTCTCCTTCAGGGTGTTCCACGGTCCCTCCGAGACTGCCGCGGCGGCGGGCCGGCCGAGTGAGGGCTTAGGTCCTCTTCACACGGGCCTTTGGACCTCGGCGCGTACCGCTCTCCGGGACGGCGGCCGCTCGTTCCGCGGCCGGCCGTGTTGAGTACGGTTGGACGGCTTCGACGCGTCCAAGGAGGCCCGGATGTCCTTTCCACTGCCCAACGTCTCCCACGACCTCACCGGCCAGGTCGCCCTGGTGACCGGGGCCACGTCGGGACTGGGCCGCCGTTTCGCCAGGACGCTCGCGGCCGCCGGGGCCGCGGTGGCGGTCGCGGGACGGCGCGCCGAGCTGCTGGAGACCCTCGTGAAGGAGATCGAGGAGGACGGCGGCCGCGCGTTCGCCGTCCCCCTGGACGTCCGGGACGCGGAGGCGATCGGCGCCGCCGTCGCCGCCGTGGAGGAGGCGCTCGGGCTGATCACGATCCTGGTCAACAACGCCGGGATCCCGGACGCCGCGCTCGTGCACAAGATGAGCGTGGAACTGCTGGACTCGGTGCTGGACACGAACATCCGCGGCCCGTGGCTGCTGGCGACCGCGGTGGGCCGCCGGCTGATCGAGGAGGGCAGGCCGGGCCGGATCGTGAACATCTCCTCGCTGGCCGCCTTCTACGTGGCGACCAGCGGCACGGCGCTGTACTCGACCACCAAGGCCGCGCTGAACCGGATGACCGAGGCGCTCGCGGTGGAGTGGGCGCGCAACCACATCAACGTGAACGCGATCGCCCCGGGCAACTTCTCCTCGGAGATGATGGACGGCATGATCGAGCGCGTGGGCGACTTCACCGGCATGCTGCCGCGCAAGCGGATGGGGGACCCGGCCCAGCTGGACAGCACCCTGCTCTACCTCGTGTCGCCGGCCTCGGAGTTCGTCACCGGCGCCGTCATCAAGGTCGACGACGGCCAGCTCCCCCGCTGACCGCCGCCGCCCCCGCGCCGGAGGCGGCGCTACCGGCGGAGTGAGACGCGCACGTCGCCGCCGTCCGGCCGGACCGCGTCCAGCATTCCGCCGGGGATGCGGAACACCCGGCCGGGCGCCGCGGGCCACGGCAGCCGCCGTTCGGCGACGGTGCGGCCGTCCTGGACGACGGCGACGCGGGGGAAGGGCACGTACTCGTCCACCCAGGCCAGCAGCCGCCCGCGCGCGGGGCCGCGGCCGTCCGGCCGGTGCGTCGCCGGGGAGATCCAGCGCAGCGGCTCCGCCGCGACGATCCGGACGCCGCCGCCGGGGCCCTTCCCGCCGGCCAGATGGTCGAGGACGCTCCCGGCCACGTGCGCGCCGTCGATGGCCGCGACGTCCGCGGTGTCCGCGGGATGCAGCAGGTTCCCCGCGGCGAAGACCTCCGGGCGGCTCGTGCGGAGCCCGCCGTCGACGACCGGGCCGAGCGTGCCGGGGTCGAGGTCGAGGCCCGCGGCGCGGGCCAGCTCGTTGTCGGGGATCCAGTCGCCGGTGAACACGACCGTGTCGCAGGGCACGACGTGCCGCCGGCCGGTGCCGGCGTCCTCGATCTCCACGGCCTCGACGCGGCGCTTGCCGATGATCCGGGTGACGCGGGTGCGGATGCGCAGCGGGACCCGCAGCGCGAGCCTGCCCGCGACGGGCAGCGCCGCGTACGCCTCGCCGCGCGGCCGCTCCGTGGTCATGAGGACGGTCCGGCAGCCGGCCTCGCGGAGCGTCAGCACGGCCGACCAGCTGACCAGCTCGCTGCCGACGACGACCGCGCGGCGGCCCGGTTCGCGGTGGTGCAGGTGGACGAGGTTCTGCAGGTGGCCGGTGGTGTAGACGCCGTCCGGGCGGTCCCCGGGCACCAGCCGCGCCGTGCGCGGGCGCTCCCGGGCGCCCGTCGCCAGGACCACCGCGCCGGCGCCGACCTCGTACAGGCCGTCCGGTGCGGTGACCTCCAGCCCGCCGCCGGGGGACCAGCCGGTCACCATCGCGCCGGTGCGGATCTCGGCGCCCGCCCGCTCCGCGCCGCGCACCATGCGCCGCGCGTACTCCGGCCCGGTCAGGACCCGGTGCAGGTCGCGGACGCCGAATCCGGTGTGGGCGCAGTGCCGGGGGATGCCGCCCGCCCGCTGCTCCCGTTCGAGGACGAGGGTCCGGCCGGGGAAGTGCCGCGCGAGTTCCGCGGCGGCCCGCAGCCCGGCCGGGCCCCCGCCGACGATGGCCACCGCGGGTGTCAGCCGGGTGCGCGTCGTGCTCATCGTTCGCCCTCCTCGTCGGTCTGCCCGCCCGGGGCCCGCGACGCCTGCTCCAGCATCCCGGTGATGTTCGCGCCGCAGTAGAACCCCTGGCACCGCCCGTTCATGGCCCGGGTGCGGCGGCGCAGCCCGTCGACGTCGCGGGGCGGGATCGTGCCGGCGAGCGCGTCCCGTATCTCCCCGCGGGTGACGCGCTCGCAGAAGCACACGATCGAGCCGTACTCCGGGTCCGCGGCGATGCGGGCGGCGTCGGCGTACGGCCGGAGGAACGCCTCGCCGATGTTGGGCATGCGCGGCGGCTCCGGCAGGTCGGCGCGCTCGCGCAGCTCCAGCCCCGCCTCGCCCAGCAGGCCCAGCAGGTGCTCGGCGACCGCCATGCTCGACGTCAGGCCGGTGGAGCGGATGCCCCCGGCGACGGCGTAGCGCCGCGCGGCGTCGACCTCGACGGTGTAGTCGGGGACGTCGCTGGCCGCGCGCAGCCCCGCGTAGGTCGCGGTGACCTCCTCGCGCGTCAGCCGCGGCATGATGCGCTCGCCGCGCTCAAGCAGGAACGCGTACCCGTCCTCGGTGGTCGAGGTGTCGGCGCGGTCGGTCATGTCCTCGGCGGTCGGCCCGAGCATGACGTTGCCGTAGATCGTCGGGCTGATCAGCACGCCCTTGCCGAGCTTGGACGGCACCGGCAGCACGATCCTGTCCACCAGCGGCCGGGCCTGCTTGTCGTAGACGAGCAGCTCGCCGCGCCGGGGGTGGAGGTGGAACCGGTCGTGGCCGAACTGTGCGTCCAGCACGTCGCCGCCCAGCCCGGCGGCGTTGACGACCCACCGGGCGCGGACGTCGCCGCCGCTGGTGTGCAGGACGGTCGCGCCGGGCTCCGCGGTGACGGACTCGACGCGGTGCGACCGCAGCAGCCGCGTCCCGCGCCGGACCGCGTCGGTGGCCAGCGCGAGGGTCGTCGTCCAGGTGCAGATGATGGACTCGCCGGGCACCGCGAGCCCGCCGAGGGCGCCGGGCCCGAGCGACGGGACCTGCCGGTACACCTCGTCCGGGCCGACGATCTCGCCGTCGTCGTAGCCGTTCCGCTCCGCCTTGGCCTTGAGGCCCGGCAGCGCGGCGAGCTGCTCGTCGTCCCAGGCCACGAGGAGCGCCCCGGTCGGCTCCCAGGGGATGCCGGTACGGCCGGCATAGTCCTTGAGCAGGCGGTACCCCTCGGCGACGAGGCGCGCCTCCAGGGTGCCGGGGGTCGCGTCGAACCCGGTGTGCAGGATCGCCGTGTTGGCCTTGCTGGTGCCGTCCCCGACGTCGTCGCGCGCGTCCAGCAGCACGACGTCCAGCCGGTGCCCCGACAGTGCGCGGGCGATGGCCGAGCCGACGACGCCCGCTCCGATCACCGCGACGTCGGCGACCGGCCCGGACGGCGGCGCGGTCTGCGGCGCGGTCTGCGGTGCGGTCACTTCTCCTCCTTGCCGATCGCGGAACTCTCGACGGCCGCCCGCCAGCGCGCCCGGAAGGCGGCCGCCTCGCCGGCGCCGATCCGCGGCGTGTACGCGGTGTCCGGCGACCACTCGACGATCGCGTCCGGCAGCGGACGCGCCGGGTCGAGGGCGCTGCGGGCGAACGCGACGGCGCCGAGCGCGGTGGCGTGCTCGGACGGGAACACCTCGACGCGGGTCTGCAGCAGGTCCGCGACGGACTGCATCAGGACCCGGCTGCGGGTGAGGCCGCCGTCGACGCGCAGCCGCGGCAGGGCGGCGCCGATGTCGCGCGCCGCGCAGTCCGCGAGCTCCGCGACCTGCGCGGCGATGCCGTCGAGCACCGCCTTGACCAGGTGCCCGGCCGAGGTGGACAGCGTCATGCCGGTGAACGAGGCGGTGGCCCCCGGCGCCCACCACGGCGCCGAGAGCCCGGCCAGCGCGGGCACGCACAGGACGCCGTCGGCGTCCGGCGCGGCCACCCGGTCGAGCTCCGGCGCGCCGGCGATCAGGCCGAGGTCCTGGAGCCAGCGCACCGCCGACGCGGCGGTGGGGACCTGCCCGTCCAGGCAGTACGAGGTCTGGCCGCGGACCCGCCACGCCACCGACGCGGCCAGTCCCGACCCGGACCGGACCGGCGCCGTGCCCATGTTGGCCAGCAGGAAGGCGCCGGTGCCGAACGTGCACTTGGCCTCGCCCGGGTCCAGGCACCGCTGGGCCAGCAGCGCGGCCTGCTGGTCCACGACCAGGCCGCCCACCGCGGCCCGGCCGCCGAACGCCGAGGTCTCGCCGACGATCTCGTCGCAGGCCGCGATCCGCGGCAGCGGCTCGTCCGCGAGCCCGAACACCTCCAGCAGCTCGGGGCTCCAGGCGGCGGTGTCCAGATCGGTGATCAGCGACCGGGACGCCGTCGCGGCGTCGGTGACGAACTCGCCGGTGAGCCGGTGCAGCAGCCAGGCGTCGGACGTGGTGACGACGCCCTCGCGGGTGAGCCGGTCCCGGATCCAGCGCATCTTCGGCGCGGAGAAGTACGGGTCGAGCACCAGGCCGGTGCGGCGGCCCACCAGCTCGGCCCACTCCGCGCGCTCGGCGCAGATCCCCGCCGACCTGCGGTCCTGCCACACGATCGCGGGGGTGAGCGGCTCGCCGGTGGCGGGGTCCCAGGCGAGGACGGTCTCGCCCTGGTTGGCGAGCGTCACGCAGTCGACCGGCGTGCCCGCCTCGGCCACGGCGCGCCGCCCCGACTCCAGCACCGAGCCGAGGAGCTCTCCGGGGTCCTGCTCGACCCCGCCGCCGGACAGGTAGCGGGGCCGCACCGGCAGTTCGACCACGCTCAGCACCCGGTCGGAGCCGTCCACGACCATCGCCTTGGTCCCCGAGGTGCCCTGGTCCACGGCCAGCACGGTGCTCACGGCCGGCCTCCGGAGGCCCGGTTCGGCCGTCCGGGCGCCTCGTCGTCCGGGGCCTTCTCGCCCAGGACCTTCTCGTCCAGGACCTTCTCGTCCAGGACCTTGTCGATGTCGTGCATGTCCGGCATGGCGAGCCCCTTGGTCCCGTGCCGGATCAGCAGGTAGGCCAGGTAGACCGCGCCGATCGCCGACATCGCCGCGACGTAGCGCCAGGGCTCGGCGAAGGACGCGTCCCGGAAGATCATCAGCTCGTAGACCAGCCAGCCGACGGCCACCACCAGCACCGGGATCTCCCAGCGGCCGAGCTCGAAGCCCCGGGACGGCGGCAGGTTCCGCCGCTTGGCGAGGTACAGCGCCACCGTCGCCGCGTAGATGATCGCGGGCAGCAGGGTCGCGGCGGAGAACAGCGAGAACAGCGCCTGGGTGGAGCGGGCGAACAGCGCGAGCAGGATCTGCGCGACCACGAACATCAGCACGGCGGCGTTCATCGGGGTGCCGGTCGAGGGGTTGATGCGGCGCAGCACCTGCCAGCCGGGGAAGCGCCTGTCCCGCGCCATCGCCCACACCAGCCGGGCCCCGCTCAGCAGGATCACCAGCCCGCAGGAGAAGATCGAGACGACCACGAGCACCAGCAGGCCCTTGCCGACGTAGGAGCCGAGCACGCGGGTGATGACGTCCGCCACCGGGGTGTCGGACTCCGCCAGCGCGGACGGGTTCTCCGCCAGCGCGGTCACCGCCACCAGGAACAGCATGCCGAGGACGCCGAGCCCGATCACGGCCTGCGCCATCGCCTTGGGCACCACGCGGGCGGGGTCCTTGGTCTCCTCGGCGAGGTTCGCCGCCGACTCGAAGCCGACGATGGTGAACGCGCCGAGCAGGAAGCCGAGCGCCCACGGCCCGACCGAGGTCGCCCCGCCCAGGGAGTAGTAGCCGCCGCTCGGGACGTCCCCCTTGCTGAACAGGGTGCCGAAGTCGAGTTCGCCGGTGAAGGCGCCCACGGCGAACAGCAGCACGGTCAGCGAGACCATGCCGATCAGCTGGATGGTGACCGCGACGGTGTTGACCCGCTGCGTCGCGCGGGTCGACAGGGCGACCAGGATCGCCTGGAGGAGGACCACCACGCCGGTGATGACCCACGCGTTCTGGCTGGTGCCCTCGTACTGGAACAGCACCGGCAGGATCGTCGCGGCGATGGTGTAGTCGACGGCGCACACCACGACCGCGAGGAAGGTGAACGAGATCCAGCCCATGATCCAGCCCAGCACCGGGTTGGCCAGCCGCGACGCCCACTGGTAGGCGTAGCCGCTGACCGGGATCCGGGCGGCGAGCGCGCCGAAGATCAGCGCCACGCACAGCTGGCCGACCACGACGACCGGCCACGTCCAGATGCCCATCGGGCCGGAGCTCTGCAGCACCGACCCGTAGGCGGTGAAGATCCCGGTCGCGATGGACACGAACCCGAACGCCACCGCGAAGGAGGCGTACCAGCCCAGCTCGCGCTTGACCTCCTGCGCGTAGCCGAACTCCGAGAGGCCGTCACCGGACGCGTTCCCGGCCGGCGGACCCGGCGCCGCGCCGCGGGGCGGCGTGGAAGAATCGGCCATTGATCGTCTCCTTGCGCGTTTCATGAGGGATTGGCGATCGGGCCGGGCGACGTGGCAGCGCCGCCCGGCCGTCTTGTACTCACCCGGGCGCCACGATGAGGCCGCCGGAGTCCTCCAGGGCCTCGCGCAGCGCCGGGGACGGCGTCTCGTCGGTGATCAGCCCGTCGAAGTCGTCCAGCCCGCACACCCGGTGGACGGCGACGCGGCCGAGCTTGCGCGCGTCGGCGAGCACGTACGAGCGCACGGTGTTGGCGATCATCACGCGGCGGGTCGCGACCTCGTCCAGGTGGTAGTCGGTCAGGCCCGCGGCGACGTCCACCCCGCCGGAGCCGAGGAACGCCACGTCCGCGTTCAGGTCGGCGAAGAACCGCGCGGTGCCGGCGCCCGAGCAGGCCAGGTCGCCGGGCCGCAGCCGGCCGCCCGCCACCAGCACCTCGACCCGCGGCCGGCCGGCCAGTTCCGCGGCCGCCAGCAGGGAGCACGTGGCGACGACGCCGTGGTGGTCCTCGGGCAGCGCCCTGGCCGCCTCCAGCGCCGTGGTGCCGACGTCGATGATCACGGTCTG
Organism: Actinomadura sp. GTD37; assembly: GCF_041951365.1. Classification (NCBI taxonomy): domain Bacteria; kingdom Bacillati; phylum Actinomycetota; class Actinomycetes; order Streptosporangiales; family Thermomonosporaceae; genus Actinomadura; species Actinomadura sp. GTD37. Next base: position 185,300 of record NZ_JBGNUS010000002.1, on the reverse strand, counting down.
GCCGGGCCGCACCAGTCCGGCGGCCGCGCGGCCGATGGCGGCCTTGGCGTCCCGGTCGGCGCCGGCGCGCTCGGCGAACGGCGCCTCCTCGCCCGAGCCGCCGATGAGGGTGGTCGCGCCGCCGTGCACCCGGACCAGCGACCCGCGCCGCTCCAGCGCGACCAGGTCGCGCCGGACCGTCTCGGCCGACACGCCGAGCAGGCCGGCGAGCTCCTCGGTCCTGACCACGGACCGGTCCCGCAGCGCCTCGCGGATCAGGCGGTGCCGCTCAGGCGCCAGCACGGCCGCTGCCCGAGTTTGTGGAAGATTGACCGAACATGAGGAGAATTCTGCATAACGATGGAGCCTTAGTCAAGAGAGCCCAGGTCACGGCCGCGCCCGGGGGGCTCCGGGCTGTCACAGACCGCCGGGCCGCCCGGTCTTAGCGGGGCGCAGGAACCACCGACTCCCGCGTACCCACAAGGAGACGACATGACCGAGCAGGCCGTCGCGGACACGTCCGGTCCGGTGATCGCCGGCACGGGCCGGTCCCCACACCAGGACGATCCGGATCCCGCGCCACCCCGCGCGGGCGTGCGGGTGCGCAGCGCGCTGCTGCGGCTGGACGGCACCTTCGAGCCGCCGCACCTGGCCGTGGACGGCGAGGTCGACCTCAGCACGCTCGACACCTTCGCCGCCGCGCTGTCCAGCGTGCTCGACCGCAGCTCCGGGGACGTGTGGGTCGACGTGGAGAGGCTGGGCTTCATCGATGTCGGCGGGCTCCGCGCCCTGGCCGCCGCCGCCTGCCGGCTGGAACTCCAGGGCCGGCGGCTCGTGCTGCGCTCGGTCGCCCCCCACCTGGCCAGGCTGATGGACCTGGTCGGGTGGAGCCAGATCTCCGGCCTGCTCATGCTCGCCCGGGACGAGATCCGCGCGCCGGAGCTGTCACAGACCGGCGGGACGCCCTGTCTTAGCTGGCGACCGGACCGCGACCGGCGCGCCGGCATCGCGGCCGACCACTGAACCCCACGGGGTCACGAAACCCACGGGGTCGCGAAACCCCACGGGGTCGCGAAACCCCACGGGTCGCGAAACCCCACGATGAGAGGAGAACGCCATGAGCGGACCCGTCCTGGAACCGGCGGCGCAGGAGCTCGCCGACGCCACCGCGAAACCCCCGTTCCTGTACGAGCTGGGAACCGAAGGCGCCCGCAAGGTGCTGGACGACATCCAGGCCGCCCCGGTCGCCATGCCCGAGGTGGCGGACGACTGGCGCACCGTGCCGGCCGAGGCCGGCGACGTGCGGGTGCGGATCGTCAAGCCCGCCGGGACGACCGGTCCGCTGCCGGTCGTCCTCTACATGCACGGCGGCGGGTGGGTCCTCGGCAACGCGGGCACCCACGACCGGCTCGTCCGCGAACTCGCCACCGCGGCGGACGCCGCCGTCGTCTTCGTCGAGTACGACCGCTCGCCCGAGGCCCGCTACCCGGTCGCGATCGAGCAGGGTTACGCGACCGCCCGGTGGATCACCGAGCACGGCGCGGACGAGGGGCTGGACGCGTCCCGCCTCGCCGTCGCGGGCGACTCGGTCGGCGGCAACATGACCGCCGCGCTGGCGATCATGGCCAAGCGGCGCGGCGACGTGCGGTTCGTCCACCAGTCGCTGTACTACCCGGTGACCGACGCCGGGCAGGACACCGCCAGCTACCGCGAGTTCGCCGACGGCCCGTACCTGACCGCGAAGGCGATGGCCTGGTTCTGGGACGCCTACACCACCGACCCCGCCGCGCGCGCCGAGATCACCGCCTCGCCGCTGCGCGCCACACTCGACGAGCTGGCCGGCCTGCCGCCCGCGTTCGTGATCGTGGACGAGAACGACGTGCTGCGCGACGAGGGCGAGGCGTACGCGCGCCGCCTCACCGAGGCGGGCGTCCCCACCACCAGCGTCCGCTACAACGGCACGCTCCACGACTTCATGATGCTCAACCCGCTCAGCGAGACCCGCGCGGTGCGGGCCGCCACCGCCCAGGCGGCCGGAGTCCTCAAGTACGTCCTGCACACCGGAAGGCTGAGTTCATGAGCACCGCCGAACAGCCCGTCGTCGTCCTGGTCCACGGCGCCTTCGCCGAGTCGGCGAGCTGGAACCGCGTCATCGGCCTCCTGCACGGCCGCGGGCTCCGCGCCGTCGCCGCGGCCAACCCGCTGCGCAGCCTGCCGGAGGACGCCGCCTACGTGCGCGACGTGATCGGCGGCATCGGCGGGCCCGTCGTCCTCGTCGGCCACTCCTACGGCGGCATGGTCATCACCCAGGCGGCGGCCGGCAACCCGGCCGTCCACTCCCTGGTCTACGTCGCCGGCTTCGCCCCCGACGACGGCGAGAGCGCGCTGCAGCTGTCCGGCAAGTTCGAGGGCAGCACCCTGGGCGCCGCGCTGGAGGCCTACCCGGTCTCCTCCGGCGGCAACGAGTTCCGGATCGCCGGCGGCAAGTACCACCAGCAGTTCTGCGCCGACCTGGACGCCGGCGAGGCCGCCCTGATGGCCGCGACCCAGCGGCCGGTGACCGAGCGGGCGCTCACCGACGGGCTGAACGTCGACGAGGTGCCCTGGCGCACCAAGCCGTCCTGGTTCGTCTACGGCGAGCTCGACCGCAACATCCCGGCCGAGGCGGTCCGGTTCATGGCCGAGCGGGCGGCGTCGCTGGAGACCCGCGGGATCGCGGGCGCGTCGCACGCGGTCGCCGTGTCCGAGCCCGCCGCCGTGGCCGCCTCCATCGCGGGCGCCGCCGCCCACCGGCGGCACTGACCGGGCCGCCGCCCGTCCCCGGCGTCCCGGGCGAGGCGGTCAGGCTGGGGACGTCACGGATGCGAGCGCGGCGCGGACCGGTGAACCTGTCCCGCATGCGCTCGCAGCCGTGTCCGGAGCACCTCTCCGCACGGCCGGAAAGGGAAGGGACTGACGGACGATGGCCGATCTGGACTACCGGTGGCGCCTGCGGGAGGTCATGGCCGACCGGGGCATGTCCACCACCGCGGCGCTGCGTCCGCTGCTGGCCGCCCGCGGCGTCGACCTGTCGCCGAGCCAGGTGTACCGGCTCGTGGTCGACAAGCCGGAGCGGCTGAACCTGCGCACGCTGATGGCGCTGCTCGACGTCCTCGACTGCGCGATGGACGACCTGATCGAACCGCCCTCCGCCCGGACCGGCCGCCGTCCGGGGCGATGACCCGCGATCCCCGGGGAGACCGGGCCCGTGCCTAGGGGCCCGTGCCTAGGGGCCCGTCCCTAGGGGCCCGGGCCAGGGACTCCCTGATGCGACCCGCCCGCCCGTCCGGCCAGAGTCTGCCGTAGCGGCGGTGGACGTCCGCCGGCAGGGCGAACGGAGGGGTCATGGCGGTCGAGGAGATGGTCCGGAGGCGATGCGGCGGCACGGGGCGCGCCCCGGCGCCGCACGGCGGCACGGCCGGGGGCCTTCCGCTGCGCGGCCGCGAGCCCGAGACGGCACTGCTCGCGGAGCGGCTCGCCGCGCTGGCCGGGGGAGAGGGCGGGGTCCTGGCGGTCGAGGGACCGCCGGGCTCGGGACGGACGCGGCTGCTCGCGGAGACCCGCACGCGGGCGCTCGCCATGGGGCTGTCCTGCCGGTTCGGGTCCACCGCGTTCCGCGGGATCCCCTACGGGCCGCTGCTGGAGGCGCTGGGCACCGGACCCGCGGCCCCGCCCGCCCCGGACACGGCCGGCCGGACGCTGGAGGAGATCCGCGACGGGCTGGCGCGGAGCGCCGGGCAGGGGCCGCTCCTGGTCTGCGTCGACGACGTCCAGTGGTGCGATCCGGTGACGCTCGCGGCGCTGGCGGAGCTTCAGGACGACCTGGCCGGCCGTCCGCTCCTGTGGGTGCTGGCGACGTGGCCGCGGGAGCCGGCGGCGGTACGCGCCGGGCACCGGATCGTCCTCGGCCCGATGGCGGACCCCGCCGTCGCCGCGCTGGCCGCCGACGTGCTCCACGCCGAGCCCGACGACGCCGTGCTGCGCGCTGCGCGCCGCGCGCAGGGCGCGCCGCGGCTCGTCATCGAGCTGCTCCAGGGCATGCGGGAGGAGGGACTCGTCACGGTCCGGGACGGCATCGCGTCGGCGGACGGCGCCGGTGAGCCGGTCCCGCGCCGGCTGTGCGCCCTGGTCCGCCGCAGGCTGGACTGGCTGTCGCCGTCCGCCCGGCGGAGCCTCCAGGTCGCCTCGGTGCTCGACCGGGCCTTCAGCGCCGAAGAGCTGGGCGAGCTGACCGGGGCCCCGGCCGACGAGATCGCCGCCGTGCGGGACGAGACGGTCGCGACCGGGATCCTGTGCGCGACGGGCGCCCGCCTGAGCTTCCGGCACGACCTGGTCCGGCAGGCGATCTGCGCGGACCTCCCCGCGGCGGTGCGGCGCGGCCTGCTGCGCCGGGCGGTGGACGTCCGCCCGGCCCGGGGCGGGACGGCGGTGGCCGACGCCGCCCTCGCCGTGGCCGGCGACCCGGCCTCGGGCGATCTCGCCGGCGCCGTGGCCCGCTACGCGCTCGGCCGCGCGGCGGTGCACCTGGAGGACCCGGAGGGCCTCCGCCGCTGCGCCGCCGACGGCGCGCGGATGATGGACGCCGCCGCGCCCGAGGTACGCCGGGCCGGCGCCTGGCTGGCCGCGCTGGCGGCCGACGCCCTGGGCGACACCGCCCGCGCCGCCGAGCTGATCCCGGGGGCCTGGGCGGGCGCGGACGCCCCGGGCCTGCCGCCGGTGGTCCCGCCCGACCCGGCCGACCACGCCGTCCTCGCGCGCCTCGCGCTCCGCGCGGGACTCCCCGGCCTCGCGTCCGCCGCCGCCGGCCGCGCCGCGGCGTCCGACCCCGGATCCCCCCTCCTGCGGGGCGTCGCGGCCCAGGCGCGCGGGATCGCCGACGACGACCCCGACCTCCTGCTGCACGCCGCCAAGCTCCTGGAGGGCGCCGGGCGGCCGCTGGTGCACGCGTCGGCGGCCGAGGACGCGGGCCGCGCCCTCGGCGCGTACGGCGACCCCGCCGCGCGGGGCCTCCTCGAAACCGCGCTCGGCCTGTACGAGGAGTCGGGCGCCGCGCGCGACGCGGCCCGCGTCCGGCGGCGGCTGCGCCGGCTCGGGGTGCGGGCGCACCGCTCCGGCGGCGGCGCGGAGGAGGGGCGGTGGGGGCTGACGGCGGCGGAGGTCAAGGTGGCGCTGCTGGTGGCGCGGGGAGCCACCAACCGGCAGGTCGCCGAGCAGCTGTTCCTGTCGCGGCACACGGTCAACACCCACCTGCGGCACATCTTCACCAAATGGGACATCAGCTCCCGGGTGGACCTGGCCCGCCGCGTCCTGGCGCACGAAGCCCGATAGCGCGCGCCGCGCGGTCCCCAGGGGCCCCGGGCCCGTCCCCAGGGGACCCCGGGCGCGTCCCTAGGGACCCGGGCCAGGGTCTCCCTGATGCGACCGCCGCCCCTGCCCGGTCAGAGTGTGATGTACCGGCGATGGACGTCCGCCGGCGGGCCGGACGGAGGGGGCATGGCAGTGCAGGAGACGAAGCGGAGGCGGCGCGCCGGCGCGGGGCGCGCGCCGCTGGCGCCGCTCGACACGGCCGGCGGCCCGGCGCCGCACGGGCGCGACGCCGAGGTCGCCGGCATCGCCGGACGGATCTCGCGGTTGTCCGAGGGACACGGGGGCGTCGTCCTCGTCGAGGGGGTCCCGGGGGCGGGCAGGAGCCGCCTCGCGCGGGGGGCCCTGGCCATCGCGGCGGACCTCCCGGTGCGCGTCCTCAGCGGGGCGGGGGAGCGCGGCGAGCAGGGCGTCCCGTGCGGCGCGCTGCTGCGGACGCTGGGCTCCGACGCGCGGCCCGTGGTCGACGCGGGCCTCCTGCGCACGCTGGCGGAGTCGGCGGAGCAGCTCTTCTGGCCGTTCCAGGCGCTGGTGGACCAGTTGCGCCGGGCGGCGCTGGACGAGCCGCTGCTCATCGTCATCGACGACCTCCAGTGGTGCGACGCGGGGACGCTCCTCGCGTTGCGCACCCTCCCCGCCCGGCTGTCCTCGCACCCGGTCCTCTGGCTGGTCACCGTCCGCGCCGGGTCGGCCGACCCCGACGTGCGGGCGACCGTCGCCGGCCTCGCCGAAGCGGGCGCCCGCGTGGTCCGCCTCGACCGGCTGCCGGACGGCGCGCAGCGCCTGCTGGACCACCTGTCGCCGCTCACCCGCGAGGTGCTCGGGATCGCGGCGGTGCTCGGCCGCGACCTGGACGCCGGCCGGCTCGCCGACCTCAGCGGCCACACCATCGCCGAACTGGTGGCGGCCGTCCAGGAGGCCGTCGACGCCGGCCTCGTCCGTCCCACCGACCCCCTCACGTTCCGGGACGACGCCGTCCGCGAGGCCATCCGCGAGACGGCGGAGGGCTCCGCGGCGGCGCGGCGGCCCGGCGGCGTCCAGGGCCTGGGCCTCTGGCTGGCCGCCCGCGCCCGGCTGCTCCTGGCCGCCGGACGGCCGGCGGAGGCGCGCACGGAGGCCGAGGCCGCGCTGACGGTGATCGAGGCGTCCGCCGCGGGCGGGGCCCGCCGCGCGGAGGAGCCGGTTCCCCGGAACGCGCTCACCCCCGCCGAGCGGCGGGTCGCCTCGCTCGTCGCCGGGGGAGCGACCAACCGCCAGGTCGCCGAGGAGCTCTTCCTGTCACCCGCCACGGTGGGCACGCACGTCATGCACATCTTCCGGAAGATCGGCGTGAATTCGCGTGTCGAATTGGCGCGCGCGTACCTGGACAGAGGTGCCGTCTAGCAAGCCCCGGCAGCAAGGTCGGAACCGTTCTCCCCGGAACGGCTCCGACCTTTCGGCGTGCCTTCCGATAAAGGTCGAGAGAGTCGTCCTGCCTGCTTGCTCACCGATCTCATGTGTTCGTGTCATGTCATATCTCGGCTGCCGGGAGAAGGTGAATGCATAACGTTCGCCGACCGGAAACAGGTTCGGTCGGCAGTGAGCAGCATCGAAGGTCGAAATGAGCATTGTTCTTGACGTGCAGGACCAGGCGAGTTCCCTGGAGCAGGCCGCCTGCACCTTCGTGGGAGTGCGCCCGCGGCTCTTCGGCATCGCCTACCGGATGCTCCGCAGCCCGGCGGAGGCCGAGGACATCGTCCAGGAGACCTGGCTGCGCTGGCAGGGCAGCGAACGCTCGTCCATCGCCAACCCGGCGGCGTTCCTGGCCCTGATCACGACGCGGCTGTCCATCAACGCGGCGCAGTCCGCGCGGGTCCGCCGCGAGACCTGCCTCGGCCGCCGCCTGCCCGAGCCCGTCGACACCGCCGCCGACCCGGCCGCCGGCGCCGAGCGCGGCGAGGCGCTCGAACAGGCCCTGCTGCTCCTCCTGGAGAGGCTCACCCCGGCCCAGCGGGCCGCCTACGTCCTCCGCGAGGCCTTCGTCTACCCCTACGAGCGGATCGCCGAGATCGTCCAGCTCAGCCCGGCCAATGTCCGCCAATCGGTGAGCCGCGCCCGCAGGCACCTGAACGCCGTCCGGCGCGTGCCGGTCGCCCCCGACGAGCACCGGCGCTTCCTGTCCGCCTTTCTGGACGCCGCCCAGGAAGGGAACATGAGGCCCCTGGAGGACCTCTTCGCCGCGGACGTCGTCGACTCCTCCGGCGCCGGCGTGAAAGGCGCGGCGTGAAACGGCCGCCGGCTACCGCGCACGCAGTACTCAGGGGCCGGCTGCTGCGCCCGCGGCAGCCGTATGCGCCATCGGCGGCAGCGCGAAGTGTCCGCGTCCGCCGGACGACCGGCGCGCCGCCCGGCGACATGATCGGAAGGGTTCAGAGCTTTGCTCGAGACTTAGGCAAGAGGAGAGGGCCATGAGCCTTTCAGGAGCCCCGGCGCCGGTCCGCCGCATGTCCGCCGTGTCCGCGGCCGTTCTGCTCGGGGTGCTCGCGTTCGCCTCGCCGGCGGCCGCGCACGACGCGGGCCGGCCGACCGCCGCCGACGTCTACGACCTGAGCGCCGGACGCCTCGGGGCCATCGCGGCCGCCCTGCTCGGGCTGGCCGGCGTGATCGTGGCGGGGCTGGCCCTGGCCCGTCCCGCCGGCCGCCTCGGCACCGGGTCCGGGCGGCTCGGCGGCGGCGCGGCCGTGGCGGCCGGGGTGCTCGGCATGGCCCTCGGCGGGCTGGTCGCGGCCACGGCCGACGGCGGTCTAGGCACCGGCAACGGGCTGGGCGGGGCCTTCGTCGCCCTGCTGGCGGGCCTGGTCGCCACCGCCCTCGGCGGGCTGGCCCTGGCCCGCGCCCGCCGCACCGCCGTGCGGCCGTAGACCGGGGCCCGGGTCTCGGCGGCCGAGGCCCGCGGCGCCCGAGCCGGCACGTCCCCGAAGACCGGGGAGGGTGATCACTTGCTTCCGATTTAGGTTAGGCTCGCCTTATCAAGGGCGATTTCGGAGGACAAGTGATGCTGGCCGGACTCGACCGACGCGGATGAGCGCGGTCACGCAGCGGCGTCCGGGGACCGGTGTCGCATCCGGGGTCGCGGCGGCGCGCGGGCGGCGGATCGCCGGGCTGGCCGCGCTCGTCGCGGTCCTCGCGGCCGCCGCGGCGGGGTCGCTGGCCGTCGGCGCGCGGGCGCTGAGCCCCGGTGAGGTCTGGGACGGCCTGTTCGCGGCGCCGGACTCCGACCAGCGGCTCACCGAGATCCGGCTCATCGTGCAGACCGTCCGGATGCCCCGGACGGTGCTCGCGATCGTGGCGGGTGCGGCGCTCGGGATCGGCGGGGCGCTGATCCAGGGCTGCACGCGCAACCCGATCGCCGACACCGGCCTGCTCGGGGTCAACTCCGGCGCCTCCTTCGCCGTGGTGTCGGCGATCGCGCTCTTCGGGTTCACCAACCCGTTCCAGTACGTCTGGTTCGCCTTCCTCGGCGCGGCGGCCGCCGGCGCCGTCGTGTTCGGCCTCGCGAGCATCGGGCGCGGGGCCGGCAACCCGCTGACGCTCGCCCTGGCCGGGCAGGGCGTCACCGTGTTCCTGGCGGCGATGACCACGGCGGTCGCGCTGTCGGACCAGCAGTCGCTGAACGCGCTGCGGTTCTGGAACGCGGGCACGGTGGCGGGCGTCGGGTTCCGCGTCATCTGGCCGGTGACGGCGTTCATCGCGGCCGGGCTGGTCCTGACGGTGATCACGCTGCCCGCCGTCAACCTGCTCAACCTGGGCGACGACGTGGCGCGGGCCCTCGGGGTGAACATCGCGCTGAGCCGGACCGCCGGGATCGTCGCCATCACCCTGCTGGCCGGCGCGGCGACCGCCGCGTGCGGGCCCATCGCGTTCCTCGGGCTGATGGTCGCCCACGTGGCCCGGCACCTGACCGGGCCCGACTACCGCTGGCTGGTGCCGTACGCGGGGCTGCTCGGCGCCCTCGTCCTCCTCGTCTGCGACATCGTGGGCCGCGTCGTCGTGCGGCCGGGCGAGCTGGACGCCGGCATCGTCGTCGCCCTCGTCGGCGCCCCCTTCTTCGCGGCCCTGGTGTGGCGCGGAAGGCTCAGGGGCGCATGAGCGCGACGGACACCAAGCGGCCGGTGCCGCAGGGCGTGCGGCTCGGCCGGATGTCGTTCGTGTGGCGCCCCTGGCTCGTCCTCGTCACGCTGCTGCTGGCGGCGGCGACCTTCCTGGTCTTCTGCCTGTCCATCGGCGCCGGGGACTTCCCCATCCCGCTGCCCCGGGTGATCGCCACCCTCGCCGGCCGCGGCGAGCGGGTCGACAAGTTCGTGATCATGGATCTGCGGCTGCCCCGCGCGCTCGCCGGGCTCGTCGTGGGCATCGCGCTCGGCACGTCGGGAGCGATCACGCAGTCCATCGCGCGCAACCCGCTGGCCAGCCCGGACGTCCTCGGGATCACCCAGGGCGCCGGCGCGGTCGCGGTGATCCTGCTGACGGTGTCCGGCGGCGCCACCGCGGCGATCGCCGGCTCCGTGGGCGTGCCCGCGGCGGCGCTCGCGGGCGGGCTCGGCACGGGCCTGCTCGTGTACCTGCTGGCGTGGCGGCGGGGGATCGACGGCTTCCGGCTCATCCTCATCGGCATCTCGGTGAGCGCGGTGATGCAGGCGATCACGACGTGGGTGCTGGTCACGGCCGACATCACGGACGTGGCCCGCGCCCAGGCGTGGCTGGTCGGCTCGCTGGACGGCCGGTCGTGGGACGAGGTCGGGCCGGCGATCGGGTGCACGCTCGTCCTGCTGGCCGTGGCGGCGGGCGCCGCGTTCCAGTTCAGGCCCATGCACTTCGGCGACGAGGTCGCCGCGGGACTGGGCGTCCGGTACTCGGCGGTGCGCGCGGTCATGCTGCTGTGCGCGGTGCTGCTGGCCGGGGCGGCGGTGAGCGCGGCGGGCCCGGTGCCGTTCGTCGCGCTGGTGGCGCCGCAGGCGGCGATGCGCCTGGCGAGGTGGTCGACGCCGCCGCTCGCGGCCTCCGGCCTGGTGGGCGCGCTGCTGCTGATCGGCGCGGACGTGGTGGCGCGCACGGCGCTGCCGGTCACCCTCCCGGTCGGCGTGGTCACCGCCGCGATCGGCGGCCCCTTCCTCGTCTATCTGCTGGTGCGAGCGAACCTCCGACAGGCGGCGGCATAGTGAGGCGGAGAAAAGTGGATCTTGAGGCCGTCCGGCAGGGGACCGGTACCGAAACCGCGGGCGGCGCCGCGCGGCTCGCCGCCCGGGGGATCGCGGTCGGGTACGGGGGCCGGACGGTCATCGACGGCCTCGACGTGGCGATCCCGCCGGGGGTGATCACCACGATCATCGGCCCCAACGGCTGCGGGAAGTCGACCCTGCTGCGGACCCTGTCCCGGCTGCTCAAGCCGGACCGGGGCACGGTCGTGCTGGACGGCGCCGACATCGCCGGGCTCAAGACCAGGCACGTGGCGAGGAAGCTCGGCCTGCTCCCGCAGGCGCCGGTCGCGCCGGAGGGGCTGACGGTGGCCGACCTGGTCGCCCGGGGCCGCCACCCCCACCAGGGCTGGCTGCGGCAGTGGTCGTCGGACGACGCCGACGTCGTGGAGCGCGCCCTCGCCATGACCGGCGTCTCGGACCTGGCGGGCCGCCCGGTCGACGCGCTGTCCGGCGGGCAGCGCCAGCGCGTGTGGATCTCGATGATCCTCGCCCAGGGCACCGACCTGCTCCTGCTGGACGAGCCGACCACCTACCTGGACCTGGCGTACGCGATCGACGTCCTGGACCTGGTGGACGACCTGCACGAGTCGGGGCGCACCGTCGTCATGGTGCTGCACGACCTCAACCTGGCCACGCGCTACAGCGACAACCTCATCGTGATGCGGGCGGGGTCGATCCTGGCGCAGGGGCACCCCCGCGAGGTGATCACCGCCGAGCTGCTGGACGAGGCGTTCGGGCTGCGCGCCGAGGTCATCGACGACCCGGTGGGGGACCGGCCGCTGATCGTGCCGATCGGCCGCGCCCACGTCCGGCCCGGACTGTCCGCGGGCGGCGACGGATAGTTAGGTTAGCCTTGCCTTATTTAGCGTGCTAAGGTAACCCCGCCCTTATCGGCGGCCGTAGCGGACAGCACAAAAACGAGGATTTCGCATGCCCCTCCTTTCGAAGACACGTACGAGATCCCGGCGACGGTGGACGGCGATCCTGTCCGCCGCGATCCTCGGCGCGGGACTCCTCACGGGCTGCGGCTCCGACTCCGGCGACGACGCGGACGGCGGCGCCCCGGCCGCCGCGGGCGGCGTGTTCCCGGTCACCGTCGAGCACGCGTTCGGGTCCACGGAGATCACCAAGGCCCCGCAGCGGGTCGTCTCCGTCGGCTACACCGACGACCAGACCGTCCTCGCGCTCGGCACCAAGCCGGTCGGCATGGTCGACCAGTACCCGAACCCGCCGGGCACGACCCCCGACATCAACACCCAGTGGCCCTGGACGAAGGACGAGTGGGGCGCCACGCGTCCCGAGGTCGTCATGAACAACGGCGACTCCGGGCCGAACTTCGAGAAGATCGCCGCGCTGCGGCCGGATCTGATCATCGCGGTCTACTCCGAGATCGACCAGGCCGCCTACGACAAGCTCACCAAGATCGCCCCGACGGTGGGCCGCACCAAGGCCGAGAAGGAGCCCTTCAGCGCGCCGTGGCAGGACAACGCCGTCCACATCGCCAAGGCCCTGGGCAAGGAGGCCGAGGGCGCGAAGATGGTCCAGGACATCCAGGGCAAGCTCGACGCCGCCCGCAAGGCGCACCCGGAGTTCGCGGACCAGACCGCCGTCGTCCTGTCCTGGTACAAGAACTCGGTCGCGCCGTTCACCACCACCGACGTCCGCGGACGCCTCGTGTCGGGCATCGGCTTCAAGGGCGCCACCGGGATCGACAAGATCGCGGACGGCAAGTTCTTCACCGTGCTGTCGCCCGAGCGCATCGACCTCATCGACGTCGACCGCATCTTCGTCATCAACGACAAGGCCGACCAGGAGGCGCTGAAGAAGTTCGAGCTGTTCGGCAACCTCCCCGCCGTCAAGAACGGGAAGGTGTCCTACCTGCTGGACAGCGAGGGCCCGGCGATCGGCGCGGCCGTGTCCCAGGGCACCCTGCTGTCCCTGCCGTACGCGATCGACGAGATCGTCAAGTCGGTCGGCTAGGCGGTGTGAGCACCACCGCCACGCGCCCCGCCCCGGCCGCCCTGCGCACGGCGACCGGGCGCGAGGCCGCCCGATGGGTCGCGGCGCACTGCCGCGAGACGCCCGCGCTGACCCTCGCCACCGTGCTCACCACGGTGGCCGGAGCGGCGCTCCAGGTGCTGCCGGTCCTCCTGCTCGGCCGCGTGGTCGACGGGGTGGCCGGCGGCGGGCCGGAGTCGGTCCTGCTCACGGTCGGGGCCCTCATGGTCGCCGCCGCGCCGCTCGGCGCCGCGGCCACCGCGGCGTCGACGTACCTGGTCGGGCGGCTCGGCGCGGACCTGCTGGCCCGGCTGCGGGAGGGCGCCGTCCGGGCGGTGCTGGGGATGCCGAGCGCGCGGATCGAGCAGGCCGGCCGCGGCGACGTGCTCTCCCGGGTCGGCGACGACGTCGCCGTCCTGTCGAAGGGCGTCCGGACCGCCGTCCCCACGATCTTCTCGGCGGGCGTGCTGGTCGCCATCGCCACCGCCGGCATGTTCGGCCTCGACTGGCGGCTCGGCCTCGCGGGCGCCGGCGCGCTGCCCGCCTACGCGCTGGCCCTGCGCTGGTACCTGCCGCGGTCCGCGCCGCTCTACCGGCGGCAGCGGGTGGCGCAGGCCGACCGGGCGCAGGAGCTGATCAGCGGCCTGGACGGGATCGGCACGGTCCGGGCGTACCGGCTGGAGGACGCCTTCCGCGCGAAGGTCACCCGGGAGTCGTGGCGGGTGCGCGACCTCGGCATCGAGGTGTTCCGCCTCTTCGGCCGGTTCGTCGGCCGGGAGAACCGCGCCGAGTTCATCGGGCTCGTCCTGATCATCGTCGTGGGGTACGCGCTGCTGGAGGCCGGCGCCGCCAGCCTGGGCGAGGTGGCGGCGGCGCCGCTGCTGTTCCACCGCCTGTTCAACCCGCTGGGCTCCATCATGTTCACCTTCGACGAGGCGCAGAAGTCGGGCGCGAGCCTGACCCGGCTCGTCGGGGTGCTCGGCGAGGACGCCGAGGACCGGCTGGTCGGAGGCACGGCCGCGCGGGCGGACGCCGCGGCGTACCCGGTGACCGTCGAGGGCCTGACGTTCCGCTACCCCGGCGCCGAGGAGCCCGTCCTCCGGGACGTCGACCTGGCGATCCCGGCCGGCCGCTCCCTCGCGCTGGTCGGGGCGACCGGCGCGGGCAAGACGACCCTGGCCGCGCTGATCGCGGGCATCGGCACGCCGGAGGCCGGATCGGTCCGCATCGGGCCGACCGACCTCGCCGGCCTGGACGAGGCCGGGGCGCGCGCCCTGGTGTGCATCCTGACGCAGGAGACGCACGTGTTCTCCGGCACGCTCGCCGACGACCTGCGGCTGGCCGCGCCGGAGGCGTCCGACGCCGAACTCGCGGACGCCCTGCGCACGGTGGGCGCGGCCACCTGGGTCGACGCCCTGCCCGGCGGCCTCGCCACCTCGGTCGGCGAGGGCGGCGAGCGCCTGGACGTCACCAAGGCCACCCAGGTCGCCCTGGCCCGGCTGGTGCTGAGCCGGGCGCCGGTCGTGGTGCTGGACGAGTCGACCGCGGAGGCGGGCAGCCAGGGCGCCGCCGAACTGGAACGCGCCGTCCTCGCCGCCTGCCGGGGCCGCACCACGCTGTTCGTGGCGCACCGGCTGACGCAGGCGACGGCGGCCGACCGGATCGCGGTGCTGGACGCGGGGCGCGTGGTGGAGCAGGGAACGCACGAGGAACTGGTGGACCTGGGCGGCCGGTACGCGCGGCTGTGGCGGGCCTGGCGGGCGGGCGGCTGAGCGGACGATGACGACCTCTGATCGCCGCGGGCCCCGCACGGGGTCCGCGATCCTCCGGACGGCGCTGCGCCGCAACGCCGGCGCCATGGCGTCCGGCACCGTCCTCATGGGCATGTACCAGGCGGGGGAGACCGCCTTCCCCATCGCGCTCGGCCTGATCGTCGAGCACACGATGCGGGACCGGAGCCTCGGCGCGCTCGGCCTGTCGATCGCCGCGCTCGCCGTCATCATCACCACCGTGTCGTTCTCGTGGCGGTTCGGGATGCGCATCCTGCAGAAGGCCAACACGACCGAGGCGCACCGCTGGCGGGTGCGGGTCGCGGCCTGCGCGCTCCAGCCGGTCGCCCGCGACGCCGACCTCAAGTCCGGCGAGGTGCTGACCATCGCCACCGAGGACGCCGACCAGACCGCCGACATCATCGAGGTGGTGCCGCTGCTGATCAGCTCGCTGGTCGCGGTGCTGATCGCGGCGGTCGCGCTCGGCACGGCGAGCGTCGGGCTCGGCCTGCTGGTGATCGTCGGCACCGTCGTGGTCCTGGCGGTCCTGAGCGTGCTGTCCAGGCGGATCGGCTCCGGCACCCGCGAGCAGCAGGCCCGGGTGGCGCGGGCCGGCGCGAAGGTCGCCGACCTGATCGCGGGACTGCGCCCCCTGCACGGCTTCGGCGGCAACCACGCGGCGTTCCGGTCCTACCGCGAGGTCAGCACGGAGGCGCGGGACCAGGCCGTCACCGTCGCCAAGGCGAACGGCGCCTACGCGGGCGCGGCGCTCGCCCTCAACGCGATCCTCGCCACCGCCGTGACCCTGCTGGCGGGGCACCTCGCGTTCCAGGGCCGGATCACCACGGGGGAGCTCGTCATGGCCGTGGGGCTGGCGCAGTTCATCATGGAACCGCTCAAGCTGTTCTCGGAGATGCCGAAGTACGTGATGATCGCGCGCGCGTCGGCCGAGCGGATGGCGCTGCTGCTGGCCGCGCCGCCGGTGCTGGCCCCGGGCACGGAACGGCCGGCCGCGGGCGGCGTCGAGGTCCGCGGCGTCCGGTACGGATCACTGGACGGGCTGGAGTTCCAGGTGCCCGCCGGCGAGTTCGCGGCGATCGCCGCCTACCAGCCGCACGCGGCCGGAGACCTCATGTCGCTCCTCGCCGGCGGCGTCCCGCCCGCCGCGTACGAGGGCGTGATCCGGGTCGGCGGGCGGGACACCGCGGACCTGTCGATCGAGGCGGCCCGCGCGCACATGCTGGTGGACCCGTCCCACGCGGAGATCTTCGCGGGCACCCTCCGCAGCAACATCGACCCGGCGGGCACGGGCCCGCTCGTCGGCGAGGCCGTCGAGGCGTCCATGCTGACCGACGTCGTCGCCCTCCACAGCGAAGGGCTCGACTACGGCGTCCGCGACCGCGGCGCGAACCTCTCCGGCGGGCAGCGCCAGCGGCTGTCCCTGGCCCGCGCGCTCGCCGCCGACGCCCCCGTCCTCGTCCTGCACGACCCGACGACCGCCGTCGACGCCGTCACCGAGCAGCTCATCGCGCGGGGCATCGCCGGACTGCGCCGCGGCCGCACCACCATCGTGCTCACCAGCAGCCCGGCCCTCCTGGACGCCGCCGACCGCGTCCTCGTCCTGGACGGCGGCGCCGTCACCGCCGACGACACCCACCGCAACCTCCTCAAGAGCGACAGGGCCTATCACCGGGCCGTGACCCGCTGAGGAGCGCGCCGGGCGGCCGCCGGGGGGCCCGAGGTCCCTCCACGCGCATCCGGCCCGGCGGGCAGGGCCGCGTCGTAGGCTGGATCGCGCACGCGGCGGACGGGAGGCTGGAGTGGCCGGGACGACACCTACCGAGACGACGGTGGCCGAGGTGATGGCCGAGCTGGCCGCGCTCGACGACCCGAAGATCCGCGCGGTGAACGAGAGGCACGGTGACGACCACGGGGTGAACCTCGGCAGGCTGCGCGCGGTCGCGAAGCGGCTCAAGACGCAGCAGGAACTCGCGTGCCGGCTCTGGGAGACCGGCGACACGGCGGCGCGACTCCTGGCACTCCTGATCTGCCGCCCGAAGGCGTTCGAGCGCGACGAGCTGGACGCCATGCTCCGCCAGGCGCGCACGCCCAAGGTGCACGACTGGCTCGTGAACTACGTGGTGAAGAAGAACCCGCACTCCGAGGAGCTGCGCCGGGCATGGTCCGCCGACCCGGATCCGGTGGTCGCGAGCGCCGGATGGGCGCTGACCACCGAACGCGTGGCGAAGCGGCCCGAGGGGCTCGACCTCACGGGTCTGCTCGACGTCATCGAGGCGGAGATGAAGGGCGCCCCCGACCGCCTGCAGTGGGCGATGAACCACTGCCTGGCCCAGATCGGGATCGACCACGCCGGGCACCGCGACC
The DNA here is from genome assembly GCF_041951365.1 of Actinomadura sp. GTD37. Taxonomy (NCBI): domain Bacteria; kingdom Bacillati; phylum Actinomycetota; class Actinomycetes; order Streptosporangiales; family Thermomonosporaceae; genus Actinomadura; species Actinomadura sp. GTD37. Next base: position 168,529 of record NZ_JBGNUS010000002.1, on the reverse strand, counting down.
GTGCGATCGGCATCGGTGAGCGCCTGGAGGTGCTCAAGGACTACCCGACACCGCCGAACTGCACGTCCCCGTACGCGCCCGTCTGGATCTCCGAGATGGTGCGCCGGCAGAACCCCTCCTAGGGCCGCACGCCGGGACGCGGAAGCGCACCTGTCTACGAGGGCGCCCGCGTGCGGAGCGCGATCACGGCGATGTCGTCGGTGTCGGTGGTCGGGAGGCTGCCGAGCAGCGTCTCGCAGAAGTCCGGCAGCGGCCTGCGGACGAGCAGGCGGGCACGGTCGCGGAGGCGCTCGAAGCCTCGCTCCAGGTCCTCGCCGGGGCGTTCGATCAGGCCGTCGGTGTACAGGAGCAGCGTGTGGCCGGGCGGCAGCGGCAGGGTCGCGCTGCGGTAGGGCTCGTCGGCCAGCAGGCCGAGGCCCAGCATCGGGTTGACGGCGTCCTCCAGCATGCGGCACGCGCCGCCGGGGGCGATCAGGATCGGCGGCGGGTGCCCGGCCAGGGCGTAGGTGAGCCGCGCCCCGCCGGGCCCGGACCGGTCGACGCGGACCAGGGCGCAGGTGGCCGTGCCGGCCGGCGTCAGGATGTCCATCGCCAGGTTCAGCCGCCGCAGGATCTCCCCGGGCGGCTCCCGGCGGTCGACGATCAGTCCCCGCAGGATGTTCCTGAGCTGGCTCATCGCGACCGCGGCCGCCAGGTCGTGGCCCGCCACGTCACCGATGGCGAGCATGAGGGCCCCGTCCGGGAGCACGAACGAGTCGTACCAGTCGCCGCCGACCTCGGCGGTGGCGGGGCTCGGCAGGTACCGTGCGACGATCTCGTGGCCGGGCACCTCGGGCGGCTCGGCGAGCAGGCTGTGCTGGAGGGCGATGGCGACCCGGTGGGTGCGGTGGTACTGGACGGCGCTGCTCAGCGCGTCGTGCGTGTGCTCGAACATCTGCCCCATCAGGGCGACGTCGTCGCGGCTGATCGGCTCGCGGTCGGCGCAGGCCGCGGCGGTCACCACCGCCGCCACCGTCCCGTCCACGGTCACCGGCAGCAGGACGACGCTGTTCGCGCCGGCCCTGGCGAGCCAGTCCCTGGTGCCCTCGGGCACCGCGTCCCGCGGCGGCTCCCCGGGAGCGAACGTGAGATGCAGCGGGCGGCGCCGCTCGACCGTCCGGGTGAACCCGCTGCGGGCCCCGAACCGCTCCTCGCCGAAGGGGGGCTGCCTCGGCAGGCCCTCCCTCGCGGCGGTGGCGACACGCTCGGCGACGACCGGAGCGCCGTCCTGGCGATCGGTGAAGGCGGGCAGCAGGTGCACGCCGCAGCCGTCGGCGAGCGCCGGGACGAGCACGTCCGCCAGTGCGCCGAGCATCTCCCGCAGCCCGGTGTGCTCGGCGGCCGCGGCGGCGGCGCGGCCCAGCAGTTCGCGGCGGCGTTCCCGCTGCCAGCGCCGCTCGATGTCGGTGCAGGTCCCGACCCATTCGATCACGGCGCCGTTCTCGTACACCGGGGCGGAATGGACCTCGAAGTGCCGGTAGCCGCCGTGCACCGTGCGGAGCCGGTAGACCGCGTGCCACGGGTCGGCCCGCAGCCGCGCCCGCCGCCACGACCGCCGTGTCGGCTCGCGGTCCTCGGGGTGCAGGGCCCGCAGCCAGCCCTCGCCGCGGAACTCGTCCCACTGCTGCCCGGTCACCCGCTCCCAGCCCGGGCTCGGCTCGATGGGCGCGCCCGCCGGATCCGTCACCCATACGATCTCCGCGCTCACCCGGATCAGGCTCTGGAACCTGTGCAGGGCCCGGCGGTGGTCCTCGGCCGCGCGGTCGGCCCGCAGGGCCGCGGTGACCTGCTCGGTGACGTCCACGGTGACCAGGAGAAGGCCCGGCTCGGCCGCGGAGATCTTGGAGAGGCTGAGGGAGAAGAAGCGCTCCCGGCGGCCGGCGCCCGGATAGGACAGGTGCACCGGGACGTCGGCGAAGGTGACCGGCTCCCCGCTGGCCACCACGCGGTCGAGCAGCTCGAAGTAGTCCCGTTGCAGGAGGTCGTCGAACACCTCCCGGATCGGCCGCCCGAGCGGACGCTCGCCGAAGTAGGCGCGGAAGGCGGCGTTGGCGTAGGTCAGGCGGTGGTCCCGCCCCTGGGTCACGGCCACGCCGACGGGCGCGGGGTCGAACAGCTCCCGCGCCAGCCCGTGGTACTCCTCCTCTCGGGCGTCGTCCATCGTGCCTCCCTGGTGACCTGGCCCTCCGGCCTGCCTACCCACAGGCGGAGTGCGATCACGGGGCGGACGGCCGGGGGACGTCCGGCGTGGTTCGTCCGCGGCCCTGGGGATGAGCCCGCGCCGCCGGTGGGGCGGGGACGCGCCCGACGGACGGCGGGCGGGTTAGCATCACCGGATGTCGCGCACCGTGGCCGGTGAGTTCGTCGCGTTCGGGCCGTCGCACTGGGCGGCGCTCGGCATGTTCGCCGTCGGCTGCGCCGGGCTCGTGCTCATCGGCCGCGCGCAGCGCCCCGGGTCGGGCGCCGGCTTCACCGAGCGGGCGAGGGGCTTCGGCAGGGCGTACGCGCTGGCCGTCGTGTACGTGATGGTCGGCACCCAGGTGAACGCGCTGCTGCCCGGACAGTGGCGCGTCGGCGGGTCGCTGCCGCTGCAGCTGTGCGACCTGGCGTGGCCCGCGGCGGTCGGCGCGCTGTGGACCCTCGGCCGGCGCTGGTTCGCGCTGACGTACTACTGGGGCCTCACCCTGTCGGTGCAGGGCCTGGTCACGCCGGCGCTGAACGGCGCGGACTACCCCGGCATCGACTACCTGGGCTTCTTCGGGATGCACCTGATGATCGTGTGGGCGGCGGTGTACCTGACCTGGGGCCTCGGCATGCGCCCGGACTGGCGCGACTACCGCTTCGCGGTCGCCGCCACCGTGGCGTGGGCCGTCGCCACGTCCCTCTTCAACGCGATCGCCGGGACGAACTACGGGTACCTCAACAAGAAGCCCGGCACGCCCTCGATCCTGGATCTGCTGGGGCCCTGGCCGTGGTACGTCCTGGTCGAAGCCGTGATCATCCTGCTCGGCTGGGCCCTGATCACGTGGCCCTGGACCCGCGTGAGCGGGCGGGCACGGCCGCCGGAACCCTGATGCCCGCCGCCCTCCTGAAGGCGGCGCGCCTACGCGGGGACGCCCCCTTCTGCTCCGCCGCCCTCTAGCAGCGTCACGGTTCCGCGGTCGCCGTCGACCCGGACCCGGTCGCCGGTGCGGAGCACGCGGGTGGCGCCCTGGGTGTTGACCACGCAGGGCAGGCCGTACTCGCGGGCGACGACGGCGCCATGGGACACCGAGCTGCCGATGTCGGTGACGAGCGCCGCGATCAGGGTGAAGTAGGGGGTCCAGCCGACGTCGGTGACGGGCGCGACCAGGACCTCACCGGGCCGCAGTTCCCGGGCCTCCGCGATCGTGGCCGCGACCCGGACGGTCCCCTCGACGGCGCCGCCGCACGCGGGACGGCCGACGATCACGCCGTCCCCGGTCCCCTCCGGGGGCTCCGGCCGGATCGGGACGGGCTTGCCGACGCTGACGTCCGGGAACTCGAGCCGGGCCTGGAAGGGGAGCGCCGCCCGGCGCGCCTCGGCGCGGCCGACCAGGTCCCCGGCGCGGCCGGCGTCCAGGAGGGCCGGCAGCTCGGACCGGTCGAAGAAGAACACCAGGTCGGCGTCGGGCAGCCGCCCCGCTTCGGCCAGCCGCTCGCCCAGCAGGCGGTAGCCGCGGCCGAGCCGGTGCGCGACCAGGACCATCCGCGACTTGGTGGCCTCGCGTCCGCGCGCCCCGGCCCGCGCGAGGCGCGCCATCGCCCGCACCGCCCGGGAGGCGCCCTCCCGCGGCGACGGGTCCGCCCGGACGGCGCCGCCGGTGAGGAGGCGCGCCCGCAGCATGGCCTGCATGATCGTGCCGAGACCTCCGGGGTCGTCCCCCCACGACGGGTCGCGCATGCACAGCTCCCGGTAGCCCCGGTGGCCGTGGCGCCGCAGGAACGCGTCGAACGCCGCACCGGTGGGCCCGCCGGCTCCGGTCAGCCGGGCCACGGCCTCGGCGGCGTCCGCGCCGAGGAACGCCTCGGCCTCCGCCGCGTCCGCGGCCAGCCGGCCGACCACGTCGTCCAGCTGCTCCAGCATGACGGCGCTCTCGACGTTCGCGGCGCCGGCCATCAGCGCGGCGGCCCGGGACCGGCCCTCGTCCTCGCTCCGGCCGGCGCGGACCGCTTCGCGCACCACCGCCTGCTCCAGCACGTTGGCGGCGACGGCGGAGCGCGCGGAGGAGCGGACGTGGGCGAGCGCGGCCGCGTTGTAGAGCCCGACCGCGGCGTCGAGCTCGGTGAGCAGCGCCGCCGGCTCCGCCGCGGACGGCGCCTCGAAGCGCGCCAGGCCGCGGTCCAGGCGGCGGATCGCCCGTCCCGCCGAGAGCGCGAACGCCGTCAGCCGGACGGTGTTGACGAGGCGCCGGGCGAACGGCTTCGGCGGCTTCGGGACCAGCTCGTCCACGACCCGGCCCGCGATCGAGAGCGAGTACTGCTCCAGCGAGTTGCCCAGGATCCCCGAGCTCAGGGCCGTGCCCTCGGTCATGTTGAGGAACAGGTGGCCGGAGAAGTAGCCGAGTTGCAGCCAGCGGTCCTCCCGGTAGGAGTCCTGGAATCCGGCGACGACCTGGACCGTCTGCATCGCGTACTCGATCGCCTGCCCGCTGACGGACGCCGTGAGGGGGCAGAAGGCGCCGGGCATCATCTCGCCGATGTTGCACCGGGTGTAGACGTGGTCGTCGCCGGCCACCGCGCTGTCCATCTCGTCCAGGGCCCCGGGCAGGGTGGTGATCGGCCGCGCCTGGAGCCAGCGGATCCCGCCGGTCCGGTCGATCGCCCATTCGAGGTCCAGGGGTGCGCCCCACCGCGCCTCCGCGGCCCGGGCGCCGGCCGCGACCGCCGCTACCTCGTCGTCGGCGAGTGCCGGACGCGGCGCGGCCCGGCGGTCCGCGATCCGCCCGGCGCGGTCGACCTCGTAGTGGTCGGAGCTCGCGGAGCCGCCGACCAGCGACTCGCCCAGGCCGGGAACCGCGTCGACCACGCACAGGTCGCGCCGGCCGCTCGCCGGATCCGCGGTGAACACGACGCCGGCGGCGCGCGCGTCGACCATCTCCTGGACGACGAGGTGCATCGCGCCGGAGGTCCCGGCGGCCGCCCGGTAGGCGGTCGCGCGCTCCGAGGACGCGGACGCGGTGCAATGCCGGATCGCGGCGAGGAGCCCGTCGTAGCCGTCCACGCCCAGGACCGACTCGTACTGGCCGGCGAAGGAGTTCTCGGCGCCGTCCTCGCCCGAGGCGGAGGAGCGCACCGCGACCGCCCTGTCCGGGCCGGCCAGCCGGGCGTAGCGCGCTCCGAGCCCGGCGGGGAGGGCGTCGGCGTCGGCGTTCGCGATGACGAACGCGGCCGGCACCGGGAATCCGGCGGCGGCGAGCCGCGCGAGGCCGAGGGCCTTGCCGCCGTACCTCGCGTCGATGACGTCCGACAACTCGACGAGCTCGCTCCCGGGCTGCTGCACGGCAGTTACGTTACACTGTGCTCGGAAATGAGCAACCCCACCGGAAGACCCCGTGACGCCCGCATCGACGACGCCGTCCTAAGCGCCGCCGCCGAGCTGCTGGCGGAGGTCGGCTACGCCGATCTGACCGTGGCCGCCATCGCCGACCGCGCGGGCACGTCCCGGCCCGCGGTCTACCGGCGCTGGCCCGGCAAGGCCCACCTCGTCCACGAGGCGGTCTTCCGGGACGGCGTCACCGCCGGCGCGCCCCGGACGGGCTCGTTCGCCGCAGACCTGCGCGAACTGGTGCGGCGGACCGCGGAACTCCTGACCACCCCCCTGGCCCGGCTCGCCGTGCCCGGGCTGATAGCCGAAGCCGCGACCGACCCGGTCGTCCACCGGCGCCTTCTGGAGCGGTTCTCCGCCGGGGGATGGCGCGGACTCGACGCCACCCTCGCCGCGGCCGTCGAGAGCGGTGAACTCGACGCCGAGGTCGACGCCCTCGTGATCCTGGAGATGGTCATCGGCTCCGCGCTCGCCGCGACGCTGACCAGGGGCCCCGACGGCCTCACGCCGGACTGGGTCGACAAGACGGCCCGCATCCTCCTCGACGGCGTGCGGCCAGCGGACTACGGGGCGGCGCCCTGACGGCCTCCGGCCCGCCCGAAGGCCGAGCCCGGACCGGGTGCGCGGGTCACGCGGCCGGCTCCGCCGTTCCCCGCAGTTCGGCGGCGAGGGCGGCGATCGTCTCCGGCGGATGGGTCGAGCCGGGGAAGTAGGCGCAGATGCGCTCGGCCACGTCACCGAACCGGCTCTTGATCTCCGCGGCGCACTCGGCCGGTGTCCCGACGACCGCCAGGGTCCGCATCATCGTGTCGTCGATCAGGCCGATCATCCGCATGATGTCGCCGGTCTTCGACAGCGCGTTCAACTCGGGTTGCAGGTCGCCCCAGCCCTCGATGTCCAGGACGGGCCTGTACGCCGGAGTCGAGCCGTAGAACGCCAGCAGCCCCTTCACACCGAAGGCGGCGGCCTCGATCTCGGCTGGGGAGCCGCCCGTCGCGACGATCGCCTGCGGGTACAGGTCGATCCGCTCGCGGTCCGCCAGCTTCAGGCCCTCGGCCACGGCCGGGAGCGTGCGCTCGCGGAAATGCCGGCGGCTGTGGAACGGCATCACCAGCAGCCCGTCGGCGACCTCGGCCGCGGTCCGGGTCATCACCGGGCCCAGCGCGCCGAGCAGGACCGGCGGCACGCCGTACGGGTTGGGGCCGGGGACGAACGCCGCGGGCATCAGGGTGTGCTTGGTGAACTCGCCGCGGAAGTCGAGCCGGGCGCCGTCCTGCCAGGAGTTCAGGATGGCCTTCACCGCGAGCACGGTCTCGCGCATCCGGGCCGCCGGCCTGCTCCAGGTCGAGCCGTAGCGGTTCTCGATGTGCGGCCTGATCTGCGAGCCCAGCCCGAGCCGGAACCGCCCCTTGCTCAGCAGTTGCAGGTCATAGGCCGTGTTGGCCAGGTGCATCGGGCTGCGCGGGAGCGCGATCGCGACGTTGGTCATCAGGTCGGTCGGCGGCACGTCCGACGAGCCGGCCGCGACGCTCAGCGGCAGGAACACGTCGTGCGGGCCCTCGAACGTGAACAGGCCGTCCACTCCGGCGGCGATCAGCGTGCGGGCGCGCTCTGCCGCCTCGTCCGGCCGTCCGTCCAGTTGCACATCGAGCTTCACTGGCCGATCTCCATTCCGCGCGGCGCCGCGTGTCCCTCGACGAGGGGCGGGGGTCCCGCACGAGCTTCCCATCCCGGGCGCCCGCCGGAAACCTCCGGCCTTCCCGCTCCGCGCGGCGGGACGCGACCCGCGCCCGGACCGTTCTACGGCAGGCGGGCCGGCGCGCGCGCCCCAGACGGAACCTCCTGCTCGGCCGCGCGGGCGATGCCCCGGCACATGCCCCCGAAGATCCGTCCGTGGAACGGCCGGAACGCCCACCAGTACGCGTGACCGGCCAGGCCCCTCGGGTGGAACAGCGCCCGCTGCGTGACGAGCGCGCCGGAACCGTCCCGCCGCACGCCGAACTCCAGCCAGGCGAGCCCGGGAAGCCGCATCTCCGCCCGCAACCGCAGCAGCCGGCCCGGCTCGATCTCCTCCACCCGCCAGAAGTCCACGGCCTCCCCGACGCGCAGGCGGTCCGGGTCGCGGCGGCCGCGCCGCAGCCCGACGCCGCCCACCAGCCGGTCCAGGACGCCGCGGATCCGCCAGGCGACCGGGAAGGAGTACCAGCCGTGCTCCCCGCCGATCCCCTCGATCACCTCCCACGCCTTCTCCGCCGGCGCGCCGGACCGGCAGGCGCGCTCGTCGGTGTAGAGGCTGCCGCCCGCCCAGTCCGGGTCGGTGGGCAGCGGGTCGCCGGGCGCGCCCGGGGTGCCGGCCGACGACCAGCGCGTGGCGACGTCGGCGTCGCGCACCCGGCGCAGCGCCAACGCCACCGCGCGGTCGAAACCGACCGGTCCGGCGGACGGCGGTGGGATGTACCCGTCGATGTCGTGCTCGGCGCAGACCACCTCGTTGCGCAGCGACTCGACGAGCGGGCGCGCGAGGGAGCCGGGGACGGGCGTGATGGCCCCCACCCACAAGCTCGACAACCGCGGGCTCAGCACCGGAACCGGCACGACGATCCGGTGCCGGAGCCCGGCGACGGCGGCGTAGCGGTGCATCATGCCGACGTAGGTGAGCACGTCGGGTCCGCCGATGTCGAACCCGCGGTTCACCTCGGCGGGCAGGGCGGCGGCGCCGACCAGGTAGTGCAGCACGTCCTGGATCGCGATCGGCTGGATGCGCGAGTGCACCCACCGCGGCGTGACCATCACCGGCAGCCGCTCGGTGAGGTAGCGCAGCATCTCGAACGACGCCGAGCCCGACCCGATGATCACCGCGGCGCGCAGCCACGCCGTCGGCACCCCGCTGCGGAGCAGGATCTCGCCGACCTCGGCGCGCGAGCGCAGATGCGGCGACAGGTCTTCCTCGGGGTCCATCCCGCCGAGATAGACCAGCCGGCCGACCCCGGAGTCCCGCGCCGCGCCGCCGAAGGTGCGGGCCGCCCGCCGGTCGGTCTCGGCGAAACCGCCCGCGGCGCCGATCGCATGGATCAAGTAGTAGGCGACGTCCACCCCGTGCAGGGCGCGCCGCGTGGATTCGGGGTCGGTGGCGTCGGCCTCCGCGATCTCCACACGATCGGCCCACGGATGGTCGCGCAGCCGCCGGGCCGAGCGGGCCATGCAGCGCACCCGGTAGCCGGCGTCCAGCAGCGCGGGCACGAGCCGGCCGCCGATATAGCCGCTGGCGCCCGTCACCAGGCAGACGCTCCCGCCCCGCCCGTGCAGCGACTTGATCATGATTACCCCTGGTCAGGGCCCTACCCGGCGCCGCGCGCCATAAGCGTTGACCGATTCCTGCGGGTTCTGTGGCGAGGAAGCGGTGGGGCGTTCCGCGGCCCGTCCGGAGGGCCGTCGTGCGCGGAGTGTTCCGGTTGAGGTCAGCGGGGCATTCGGAGTCAGGAAGAACTATCTCTTCGGAGGCCATGGCGTGACGGAACCGACTCAAGGCGAAGGCAGGGCGCGGGACGTGCTCGATCCGGTGCTGCGCTTCGCTCCGTGTGCGGTTCTGACCGTCGCCCCGTCCGGGGGCATCGACCGGGCCAACGACGCGGCGCGGCTGCTGCTGGGCGTCCCGCCGGGTGGATCGGCGTCCGCCGCCGTCCCGGAATGGCTGGCCGACGCCCAGCGGTCGATCGACGATCGGGGCGGCCTGGGAGGGACGGACGCCGGAGGGCGGCCCGCGGGTGCGTTCGCCCGCGGGCGGATCGGCGACCGCGTGGTCGAGGCGCATCCGGTGCCGGAGAACGGGAGCAGGGGCCCGGCGAACCCGGAGACGGTCTGGTGGCTGGTCGATGTCACCGAGCGGGAGCGCATGGCGTTCCTGATCGAGACGTCCGAGGAGCTGCCGGCGTCGCTCAACCTGGAGCGGTGCATGGAGGTGACCGCGCGGCTGGCCGCCCGGCACCTGGCCGACGCGGCCGTGGTGATCGCCCCGCGTTCCGCGCGGGGCCATCCCGTCGCCTACTGCGGGCCCGGCGGGACGGTCGACCACCGGGTGCTGCTCATCGACCCGGCCGAGGTCGAGGGCCTGGCCGACGCGCTGCGGGGCTTCCCTCCGGTGCCCCCGCGCCGGATCGATCCGCGCACCGCGCCCGCCTGGCTCACGCGCCCGGCGCGGGGAACGCCGGCCGCGATCGTGGTCGTCGCGCTGCCCGGCCATGGCGTCCCGGCCGGGGCACTGGTGCTGCTGAGCCGGGCGGGCCGGGACGCGGTCCCGGCGGGGGAGGAGGAGCTGACCGTCCGCCTCTTCGCCGGCCGGGCCGGCGCGACGCTGTCGGCCGCACGCCTCTACGCCGAGCAGGCGGCCATCACCGCGACCCTGATGCGCGACCTGCTGCCGCCCAGCACGCACGAACTGGACGAGGTGGAGCTGGCGGCGCGGTACCGGCCGTCCCGCGCCGAGGACCAGGTCGGAGGCGACTTCTACGACGTCTTCCCCGCCGGCACGGCCGATGCGGAGGCCGAGTCCCTGGTGGTGCTGGGGGACGTGTGCGGCAAGGGCCTGGAGGCCGCGGTCCTGACCGGGAAGATCCGCACCACGCTGCGGGCCCTGCTGCCGATGGCGGACGACCACCGGCGCCTCCTGGAACTGCTCAACGGCGCGCTGCTGCACGGCGACTCGACGAGGTTCGTCACGCTGGTGCTGGCCTCGGCGCGCCGCCGGGGCGCGCAGGTGCGGATGCGGCTCACCAGCGCCGGTCACGCTCCCCCTCTGGTCGTCCGGGTCGGCGGGGCGGTCGAGGCGGCCCGGACCGGCGGCTCGCTGATCGGCGTGCTCGACGACATCGACTCGACGACCGCCGAGGTGACGCTCGACGCCGGGGACACCTGCCTGCTGTACACCGACGGCATCACCGAGGCCGTCGGCGGGCCGCTCGGCGACGAGATGTTCGGTGACGAGCGGCTGCGCGCCGAGCTGGGCGGATGCGGCGGCATGCCCCCGGAGGCGCTGGTGGAGCGGGTGCACATGCTCGCCGCCGAATGGGTCGGGGCCGGCCGGCGCGACGACATGGCGGTGATCGCGATCACCGCGCCGGGACGCGTCCGGGCCGGCGCGGACAGGGCGGCCCGGGAACCGGAAGGGGGCGCCGCATGACCCGCTCGGCTCGGCCGTCCGCCGCGAAGGGGAGGACGGGCGTCCAGACGGACGGGCTCTGGGAGGCCGTCACCACCGGGGACGAGTTCGCCGCCACCGACATCGTGATGGCGGCCCTGGACGACGGCATGGACCCCGAGGACCTGCTGCTGGACGTCATCGCCCCCCTCCAGGCCCGGGTGGGGCGCGAGTGGGCGGCCAACCGGATCACCGTCGCGCAGGAGCACAGCGCCACCGCCGTCAACGAGCGCGTGATCGGCGCCGTCGCGCACCACCCGGCCGTCCGGCGGCGGGCGCGGGCCGCGGAGCGGCCCGGCCGCATCGCGGTGGCCTGCATCGACGGCGAGTGGCACGCCCTGCCGGCCCGGCTCCTGGCCGAGGTGCTGCGGCTGCGCGGCTGGCGGGTCGACTACCTCGGCGCCCAGGTGCCGACCCCGCATCTGATCTCCCATCTGCACGAGACCGGCCCCGCCGCGGTGGCGCTGTCGTCCTCGATCGCCACCCGGCTCCCGGCCGCGCACGCGGCCATCACCGCCTGCCAGTCGACCGGCACCCCGGTCATGGTCGGCGGCGCCGCCTACGGTCCCGACGGCCGCTACGCCGCCCTGCTGGGCGCGGACGCGTGGGCGCCCGACGCCCGCGCCGCCGCCGACCGGCTGGCGCGCGGCCCGCTGCCCGAGCCGCGTCCCCACCGGGTCGCCGACGACCTGCCGCACCTGGCCGACCGGACCTACGCCCACGTCACACGGACGACTCCCCAGCTGGTCCGGCACGTGCTGAGCGGGTTGCGGTCGCGGATCCCGGCGATGGCGGGCTACACCGATGAACAGCGGAACCGGACGGCCGAGGACATCTCCCACATCGTCGAGTTCTTCGGCACGGCCCTGTACCTGGACGACCCCGAACTGTTCACCGCGTTCATGACGTGGACCGCCGACATCCTGACCGCTCGCGACGTGCCCGCGCAGTTCCTCCTGCCGGTACTGGACCTGCTCCTGGAGCAGCTCACCGACTATCCGCGCGCCGCTGACCTGCTGTCACGCGCCCGTACCGTCGTCCAAGAGCATCTCTCGGGCACGCGCCCCGGCGGCCCCGGCGGAGCGCAGAAAGGGGACTCGCAGGGATAGGGCCCGAAGGGCGCCGAACGCCCCCTTTCTCAAGGTTCGTGGCGGCGCGGCTCACAGGAAGAGTGCCGCCAAGCGGGGGAGGTGCCGCCTGGTCTCGTCGTCGTCCTCGACGTCCCAGTCCGCGCCCGCGGGTGTCTCGGGGCGCCGCATCGAGCGCACCGCGGTCTCCATCGCCGTGTCGAACGACGCCGTCTCGCCCATGACGCGGTGGTAGGCGTCCATGGGCGCGTAGTGCAGGGCCTCGCAGCCGATCCAGCCGCCTTCCTCGCGGCTCATCCGGGCCACCGTCGGCAGGGCCGCGAGCGAGTCGGGGTCGGCGACGGCACGGGTGAACACCTCGCGTCCCAGCAGGACGAGCCCGGCGCGGAAGTCCATGAAGCCGTCGTCGCCGCAGCCGCCCTCGACGAGGTAGGCGGCGTTCCAGAGCGGACGCCGGTAGGCCGAGTCGGTCACGCGCGTCAGCCGGACGTCGAAGTCGATGATCCGGGGGCCGTCCAGCTCGGCCAGGCGGTCGGTCAGGATCGGGACCAGCGGGTCGTCGGGGAAGTCGCGGTCGTCGGCGCGGTCGCCGGCCAGGGCCCGCGCCCCCTCGATCAGCTCCCACCACGCGCGCTCGTCCATCCGGTCCCCCGTATCTCGGTTTCTTCGGCCGGGAGACAGCATCGCGTACCGGTCCGACAATCGGGACGACGTGCTGGGGGCTCGCGCCGACCCGCTCGTTCAGCCGCCGCGAACCGCAAAAAGGGTCCCGCGCGCCGAAGATGCTCGGGGACGTCGGCCTGGTGCGTACGCACTAGGACGCGTGAGCGGCTCGTCCGGGCGCACCAGGTGGAGACGGTGGCGGGGGACGATGCCCGGCGGGGCGCCGGCGGGGAGTGTTGGAGACGCGCGAGTTTCCGCGCATTTCCCCTTTCCCGGCATCATCTGGAGTGATCAACAAGATGGCGACATTTCTCTACCGGATCGGACGGTGGGCCTTCCGGCGGCGCCGGCTCGTGCTCGGTCTCTGGCTGGGCGCCCTGGTGCTGGCCGGGGTCGCCGCCGCCATGGCGCCGGCCGGGCAGGAGGAGGACCTCTCCATGCCCGGCACCGAGTCGCAGAAGGCGTTCGACCTGCTGGACGAGCGCTTCCCGCAGAGCAACTCCCAGGGGGCCGAGGCCCGCCTGGTGTTCCAGGCCCCGGACGGGCAGCGGGTGACGGCCGCGGGGAACAAGGCGGCCGTCCAGGACGCCCTCGGCTCGCTGGACGGCGGCCAGGTCGCGTCGGCCACCGACCCCTACGAGACCGGCGCCGTCAGCGAGGACGGCACCATCGCCTACTCGACGATCGGCTATAGCGCGGACGCAGTCGACCTCACCGACGCCACGAAGACCGCCCTTCAGGACGCCGCGGGCCAGGCCCGGGACGCGGGGCTGACCGTGGAGATCGGCGGCTCGGCCCTGGAATCGGAGGAGGCGCCGGGCGGGACCACGGAGATCATCGGCGTGGCGGTGGCCGCGGTGGTGCTGGTCGTCGCCCTGGGATCGCTGGTCGCGGCCGGACTGTCGCTGCTGACCGCCTTCGTGGGCGTGGCCATCGCCTTCGGCCTCGTCTCCGCGCTGGCCGTACCGCTGGGCCTGACGTCCACCGTCGCCATCCTCTCCCTGATGCTGGGGCTGGCGGTCGGCATCGACTACGCGCTCTTCATCACCTCCCGGTTCCGCGACGAGCTCGCCCGGGGCAGCGCTCCGCAGGAGGCCGCCGGCCGGGCGGTGGGCACCGCCGGATCCGCCGTCGTCTTCGCCGGCGCGACCGTCTTCATCGCCCTGGTCGGGCTGGGGGTCGTCGGAATCCCCGAACTCACCAAGATGGGCATGGGCGGCGCGGGCGCCGTGGCGCTCGCGGTGCTCGTCGCGCTGACCCTGGTCCCCGCGCTGCTCGGCTTCGCGGGACGGCGGATCCTGTCCCGCGCCGTCCGCAGGGCCGCCCGTCCGGGAGCCGAGCGACCGCCGGCCGCCGCCGGCCGGGCCGGGCTCGGCGCCCGCTGGGCGCGGTTCGTGCTGCGCCGGCCGCTGGCCGTGCTGCTGGTCGCCGGAATCGGTCTCGGCGCCGTCGCCCTGCCGGCCCTGAAACTCGAACTCGGCCTGCCCGGAGACGAGTCCAAGTCGGTGGAGACCACCGAGCGCCGTGCCTACGACCTGCTGTCGGAAGGCTTCGGCCCCGGCTTCAACGGCCCGTTGACCGTGGTGGTGGACATGTCGGAGTCCGCGGACACCCGGGCCGCCGCGGACCGGGTCGTCGAGACCGTACGGGGCGTGGACGGGATCGCGTCGGTCGGTGACCCGGTTCTCAACCAGGCCGGGGACACGGCCGTCCTCACCGCCGTCCCGCGGACCGCGCCGAACAGCGGCGAGACCAAGGACCTGGTGCACGAGCTCCGGGGCGCGGTCTCCGGCGTCGAGGCCGGCACGGGCGCAGCCGTCCTCGTGACCGGCGCCACCGCGATGAACATCGACATCTCCGAAGCCATGTCCGACGCCCTCGTCCCCTATCTGACCGTGGTCATCGGCCTGGCGGTGCTCCTGCTGATGGTGGTCTTCCGCTCGATCCTGGTCCCGGTCAAGGCCGCGCTCGGCTTCCTGCTGTCGGTGGGCGCCGCCTTCGGCGTCCTCGTCGCCGTCTTCCAGTGGGGCTGGGCGGCGGACCTGATCGGCATCGAGCAGACCGGACCGGTCATGTCGCTGATGCCGATCCTCATCATCGGGATCGTGTTCGGCCTCGCCATGGACTACGAGGTCTTCCTCCTCAGCCGGATGCGCGAGGCCCACGTCCGCGGCGCGTCCCCCGGCGAGGCGATCGTCGTGGGCTTCCGGCACAGCGGACGCGTGGTGGCCGCGGCGGCGATCATCATGATCAGCGTGTTCGCCGGATTCATCGGGATGAGCAGCCCGACCATCCAGACGATGGGGGTCGGCCTGGCCGCCGCCGTCGCCTTCGACGCGTTCGTCGTCCGGATGGCGATCGTCCCCGCGGTCCTGGCCCTGCTCGGTCATCGGGCCTGGTGGCTGCCTCGTATCCTGAACCGTGTGCTGCCGAATGTGGACATCGAGGGGGAGCGGCTGAGCGGGCCCGTCCCGGCCTCCGCGACCGAGCCGGACGCGGCGGTGCCGCTGCTCCACGGCGGCGGGCGCTGATCCGGCCATGACGAACACGGGCGGCGGCGGGCCGCGACCGCGCGGCATGTGGCGGGAGGCGGCGATCACGGCGATCGCGTTCGCGCTCTGCCTGCTCGGGGGCGTGATGCGGGTCGACGACACGCTGTCGCCGCCGCCCGCCGCCGCCTACTTCATCGCCGTGGCGTCCTGCGCCGTGCTGCCGCTGCGGCACCGGGCGCCCCTGGCCGCCATGGCGGCCACGACCGCGTGCGGCGTGCTGGTGGCGCCCCTGGGCCTGCTGATGACCCCGCTCATCGTGGCCCCCGCCGTGATCACCGCCTACACGCTCGCCGTGCGGACCGAGCGGCGCACGGTGACCGCGGTGTCGCTCACGTCCGCGGCGCTGCTGGTCGCGTCCACCCCCCTGTTCGGGGACTTCTCGTGGAAGGACGCGAGCAGGATGGCGGCGGTGGCGGCGTTCCCCCTGATCGCGGGCGTGCTCGGCCACTCGACGCAGAACCGGCGGGCCTACCTCGCGGCGGTGGAGGAGCGGGCCCAGCGGGCCGAGGAGAGCCGGGACCTCGAGGCGCGCCGCAGAGTGGCCGAGGAGCGGCTGCGCATCGCCCGGGAACTCCACGACCTCGTCGCCCACCAGATCACCCTGGCCAACGCGCAGGCCACGGTCGCCGCCCACCTCTTCGACTCCCGCCCGGAGCAGACCCGCAAGAGCCTGGGGGAGCTCGTCGAGACCACCGGCGACGCGCTCGACGAACTGCGGGCCACGGTCGGTCTGCTGCGGCAGTCCGGGGACGCGGCCGCGCCCGCCGAACCGGCGCCGGGGCTGTCCCGGCTGCCCACGCTCCTGGAGTCCTTCCGCCGCGCGGGCCTGGAGGTCTCGGTGCAGCGGGAGGGCGCGTCCAGGCCGCTGCCGCCGGGGGTGGACCTCACCGCGTACCGCATCGTCCAGGAGGCTCTGACCAACGTGACCAAGCATGCCGGCACCGGTAGCGCCCGGGTGGGCCTCACCTGGAACCGCGACCGCGTGACCATCACCGTCGCCGACGACGGAGGGGGCGCCCGTACCGCGTCGGCCGCGCCGTCCCCGGCCGCAGCGTCCCAGGCGCAGGATCGTCCGCCCGGTTACGGCCTGATCGGCATGCGGGAGCGCGCCGCCGCCGTCGGGGGGCGCCTCTCCGCGGGCAGGCGGCCGGAGGGCGGCTTCCTCGTCTCGGCCGAGCTGCCCTTCCCGCCCGCCAAGGACGCGGCGCGGGAGACCGGCGGAGCGGTGGCCGCCGAGGGCCGGACGCCCGGCGGAGAGGCCGGGGGCGCGCCGTGACGGTCCGGGTGCTGCTCGCCGACGACCAGGCCCTGCTGCGCGGCGCCTTCCGGATGCTGCTCGACACCGCCGACGACATCACCGTGGTCGGCGAGGCCGCCGACGGCAGGGAGGCCGTGGAACTCACCCGGGAGCTGTCCCCGGACGTGGTGATCATGGACATCCGGATGCCCGAGGTGGACGGCCTCACCGCCACGTCGGAGATCTGCGCGGACCCGGAGCTGCGCGCCACCCGCATCCTGATCCTCACCACGTACGAGACCGACGAGTACGTCGCCCAGGCGCTGCGCGCGGGGGCCAGCGGCTTCATCGGCAAGGGCATCGGGGCCGCGGACCTGCTGGGCGCCGTGCGCACGGTCGCCGACGGCGACACCCTTCTGTCCCCTGCCGCGACCCGCTCCCTGGTCGCCCGTTTCCTGGCCACACCGGACGACGACGCCCCGCCGCACCGCCCCGAGGAGCTCGCCGCGCTCACCCCGCGCGAACGCGAGATGGTGGCCCTGGTCGCGACCGGCCTGTCCAACCAGGAGATCGCCGAGCGGATGTTCCTCAGCCCCTTCACCGTCCGCGCCCACGTGCAGCGCGCCATGATGAAACTGGAGGCCCGCGACCGGGCGCAACTCGTCGTCATCGCCTACCGGACGGGCCTGGCCCACGCCGACCCCGGCCCGCCGCCGTAGCCCGGCCTGTGGCCGTCGACCCGGCGGGTCCCGGCGGACCCGGTCACGTCGGCAGTTCGGCGCCCGCCTGCTCGCGCACCATGTAGTCGGCGTACCAGCCCGGCCAGTCCGGGTCCTCGGCGCCGGTGCGCGCCTCGTGCGCGCCGTGCGCGTCCGCGGCGCGGCGCAGCGCGGCCGCCAGGTCGGCGGTGGACGAGAACGCGGTGACCGCCGGGTCCAGCCGTCCGGGGAGCCGGGTGGTGATCTCTTGCAGGACCCAGCCGTTGCCGTCCGGGTCGCCGAAGGACAGGAACGAGCCGTAGCTGCCGCGCTGCGGGGCCGGCCCCGGCACCCGGGCTTCCGCGCCCGCGTGGTGGAAGACGCCGCCGGCGTCGTGGAACACCTCGCCCGGCTCGGCGCCGAGCCGCTCCAGCTCCTTGCGCGCGGCGTCGATGTCGTTCACGATCAGGTGCAGTCCCTCAGCCGTGCCCGGCGCCTGGGCGGTGACCGACGTTCCGAAGATGACCGACGCCGGCGAGCCGGGCGGAGTCACCTGCACCACCCGGAAGTCCTTCCCGGTGGCGACGTCGGCGTCCAGCCGCCAGCCCAGCCCCGTGTAGAAGTCCTTGGCGCGGTCGACGTCCGAGACCGGCACGACGACCACTTCGAGTTTCATGTCCATGACCCGCGCCTCCCAGCGCTCGTACGGAGTTCCCGACACCCCCATGCCTTCCCGGCGGGCGCCCCGGGCGAGCCGGGAAGCCCCACTGGTCCGCGAGGACCAGGGAGGACCACGGGTGCGAGCGGCCGCCCGTCCGGCCGACACTGGTCCCGTCGGCGAACGAGGGGGCGGGACATGCGGCGCGAGTACCTGGTGACGATGACCACGCGGGTGCCGGACGGGACGCCGTCGCACGACGTGGACGGCATGCGGGCCCGGGAGGCCGCGAACACCCGGCGGCTGGCCGAGCAGGGGCGGGTGGCGCGCCTGTGGCGTCCGCCGCTGGGGCCGGGCGAATGGCGCACCCTCGGGCTGTTCACCGCCGCCGGCCCCGGCGACCTCGAGCGGACGCTCGCCGCCATGCCGCTGCGCGTCTGGCGGACCGACGAGGTCACCGCGCTCGGCCCGCACCCCAACGACCCCGGGCCCGGCGAGGTGCCGCTCGCCGCCGACGGCGGGGAGTACCTGGTCACCTTCGTCCTCGGCGTGCCGGACACCGCGAGCGCGGCGGCCCGCGACGAGGCGTTCGCCCGTGAGGCCGTCCGCGCCCGCGAACTGGCCGCCGAAGGGCACCTGGCCCGCCTGTGGACGCTGCCGGGCCGGGGGCGCAACCTGGGCCTCTTCCAGGCCGCCGGAGCCGCGCGGATCGCGGAGATGCTGCGATCGCTTCCGCTGGCCGACTGGCTCACCATGGAGACGGTGCCGCTGACGCGTCACCCCAGCGACCCGGCGAGCGCGGCGCCGTAGACGGATCCCGCGACGCGCCGGCGGATCACGAGCCCTGGTGGACGACGGCGAGGGCGTACGCTCGACCGTCTAGAACAGCACGGTGCGGCCCGACATCGGCTCCGCCGCGTCGGGGGCCCGCGGACGTCCCGACCGCGACGGCCGTCATCCGAGGCAGCCGAGCGAGCCGTCAGCCGGCCGGACGCACCGTCGCGCGGAGTTCGGTGTACGAGTCGAGCGCGTAGGCGCCGCCGCTGCGCCCGAGGCCGCTGGACCTGGTGCCGCCGAAGGGGAGGTCCCCCCGCCGGGCGCAGGTGTTGATGCCGACCTGTGCGGCGGCCAGCCGGGCGGCCACGCGGTGCGCCGCGTCGAGGTCGCGCGAGTAGACCTGGTCGGTCAGCCCGTAGCGCGTCGAGTTGGCGACGGCGACGGCTTCGTCGTCCGAGGACACCGGGGTGACGCAGACGACCGGGCCGAACGCCTCCTCCTGCATGACCGCCGTCTCCGGGCCGACGCCCGTCACGAGGGTGGCGGGGTGGAAGTAGCCGCGGTCCGGGACGCCCGCCGCGGTGTGCACCGTCCCGCCCTCGGCGCGGGCGCCCGCCACCAGCGCGGCGACGCGGTCGCGCTGGACCTCGCTGATCAGCGGGACGGTCGTCGTCGCGGGGTCGCGCGGGTCGCCGTGCACGAGGCCGCCCAGCGCGGTGCGCAGCCGCCCGACGACCTCGTCGTGCAGCGAGGCGTCCACGATGACGCGGGCGGGCGTCACGCAGATCTGCCCGGAGTGGACCGTCCACGCCCGCGTCGCGCCGGCGACGACGGCGTCGAGGTCGGCGTCGGCCCGCACGACGAGCGCGCCCTTGCCGCCGAGTTCGAGGAGGAGCCGCTTCATGCCGGGCGCCGCCGACCGGTAGATCTCGGTGCCGACCGCCGTGCTGCCGGTGAAGCTGATCGCACCGACCCCGGGGTGGTCGACCAGCGCGGCGCCGGGCTCGGCGCCCGCGCCCGTCACCAGGTTGACCGCGCCCGCCGGCGCGCCCTCGGCCCGCAGCGCCTCGTTGAGCGCCTCGGTGAGCGCGATGACGAGCAGCGGGTCCTGCGGGGCGGGCTTCATCACCACGGTGTTGCCGGCGAACAGGGCGGGCGCGACCTTCGCGACCATCGCGAGCAGCGGGAAGTTGTAGGGGCTGATGCAGCCGACCACGCCGACGGGCGTGCGCGTCACCGTTCCCGCGAGGCCGGACGCCACGGGCTCCGCCGGGACGGTGAGCAGGTCGGCCGGCAGGGTGGACCAGTGCCGGAGCCGGGCCAGCGCCGCGTCCACCTGGGTCTGCTCGGCGACGGCGCGGCGGGCGCCCGTGTCGGAGATGGCCAGGTCGACGAGTTCGCCGCGCCGGGCTTCGAGCAGTTCGCCGGCGCGGCCGAGCACGCGGCGGCGGGTCTCGACCGGGGTCGCGGCCCAGGCGTCGCGCGCGCCGGCGGCCGCGGCGACGGCGGCGTCGGCCGCGGTGCGGCCGCCGTCGGCGACCGCGGCGATGACCCGCTCGGTGTAGGGGTCGGTGACGTCGTACGCCGCGGAGCCGCTCAGCGTGTCACCGGCGATCGAGTGGTGGTGGACGGTCGTGGTCACGAGGTGCTCCCGAATCGGAGGAAGCCGCGGTCGATGCGGCCGTCGCGGAGGTCGTCGACGAGCTGCGCCGCGCCCTCCAGGGGCACGACCGCCGAGACGAGCGGGGTCAGGTCGAGTTCGCCGCGGAGGACGCGCTGGGCGAGGTCGGGGAGCTTGCGGTGCGGGTCGACCGAGCCCATGCGGCAGCCGAGCAGCGACTTGTCGTGGAAGAGGTCGCGCACCTCGAGGCCGAGGGTCCCGCCGGTCGGCGGCAGCCCGAGCACGACGACCCGTCCGCCCCCCGCGAGGGACTTGACCGCGGCGTTGAGGACTCCGGTATGGCCCGTGCACTCGAACGCGGCGTCCACCCCGCCCGGCACGAGCGCCCGCACGGCCGGGGCGGTCTCCGCCGGGTCGCCTGGAACGAGGAAGTCGGTCGCCCCGCACGTGCGGGCGATCTTCTCCTTCGCCGGGTTGCGGTCGACGACCACGATGCGCTCCGCGCCGGCCGCCCCGGCGGCGAGGACCGCGTTCAGGCCGATCCCGCCTGCGCCGGTGACGAGCACGGACTCGCCGGCCCGGAGCCGGGCGCGGTCCTCCACGGCGCCGAACGCGGTGACCGTGGCGCACCCGAGCATGGCGGCGACCGGGTCGGAGATCTCCGCGGGCATCGCGATGACCTGCTCCCGGGCCACCACGATCCGCTCGGCGAAGGCGCCGACCTTGACGAACTGGTGCACGACGCCGCCGTCGCGGGAGAACGGGCTGGCGACGGGCCGGGTGGACGCGGCGCAGAGGGCCGGCCGGCCCTCGCGGCAGCGCCGGCACTCGCCGCACCGGCGCAGGACGGTGAGCACGACCCGCCGCCCCACGGGCACGTCGGCGCCGGGGCCCGCCGCGGCGACCGTGCCGACGGCCTCGTGGCCGAGGATGACCGGCGTGGGCTGGGGGATGCGGCCCTCCATCGGGCTGACGTCGCTGTGGCACAGGCCGGCCATGGCGATGTCGACGGCGACCTCGCCCGGGCCCGGCGGGCGGACCTCGATGGTCGAGTCGACGTGGAGACCTGTTCCGTCCCAGACCAGTGCGCGCACGGACACCTTCCTCGTGATCGTTCTATTCAGTCGAACCAGCCTTTACTGAATGAAATCTATCGCCGCGTGACCGGTGCCACAAGACGAGGCCCGGGGACGCCGCTTCCAGCAAAGGTCCAGTTCGCGCCGCTCGTTCACCGCGCGGGCGGCGCGACGCCCTCCCGTACCTCACGGCGCAGCAGCTTCCCCGCCGCCGACCGCGGAAGCGCCTCCGTGAACGCCCAACTGCGGGGGATCTTGTAGCCGGCGATGCGGGCGCGGAGTTCGGCGTCCAGCGACGCGGCGACCTCGTCGCGGGTGCCGGAGCGGTCGACGACCACGACCGCGTGCACGCTCTCGCCCCACTTCTCGTCCGGCCGTCCGACGACGCACGCGTCGGCCACCCCCGGGAGCTCCAGCAGCGCGTGCTCGATCTCCGCCGGATAGATGTTCACGCCCCCGCTGATGATCAGGTCGGCCGACCGGTCCGAGAGGTAGAGGTAGCCGTCCTCGTCGAGCCGGCCGAGGTCGCCGAGCGTGACGTGCCCGTCCAGGCGGGACGCGGCCGTCTTCTCGGGGTCGCCGAGGTAGACGAACGCGAGCTCCTCGTTCTTGAAGTACACGGTACCCACCTGGCCGGCCGGCACCTCGTTGCGGTCCTCGTCCAGGATCCGCAGGCTCACGTGGGGCAGCGGGCGCCCGACGCTGCCGACATGGGTGAGCCACTCCTCCGACGTGATCACCGTGGCCGCCCCCTCGGTGCCGCCGTAGAGTTCGACCAGCACGGGCCCGAGCCAGTCGATCATGGCCTGCTTGACGTGCGGCGGGCACGGCGCGGCGGTGTGCACGATGGACCGGATGCTCCCCACCCGGAGCGCGGCGCGCTCGTCCTCGGGCAGGGCGACGAGCTCCTGCATCATCAGCGGGACGAGGTAGAGCCACGTCACGCCGTGCTCGGCGATCGCGTCGAGCACCCGCTCGCGGTTCCACCGATCCAGCAGCACCACCCGGTGACCGACGTCGAGCGCCTGGTCGGCGTAGGCGAGCGGCGAGGCGTGGTACATCGGGGCCAGCCCGAGGAACACGCCGTCCTCGTGGTCCGCGCCGTAGCGGCGGGCCCGGGCCAGGGCGGCGCCGGCGGCCTCGGCCGGGCTGATCCCGCGCAGCGGACGCCGCACGCCCTTGGGGCGGCCGGTCGTGCCGGAGGTGTAGAGCATCCGGTTCCCGGCCGCCTGGTCGCGCGGGGGCGTCGCGGCCGCCGCGGCGACGGGGCCGGTCAGGCGCGCCGCGCAGCCCTCCGGCGCGACCGCGAGGACGACGACCGCCTCGGCCGGCAGGCCGGCCTCCGCGGCGGCCCGCTCGGCGAGCCCGGCGAACGGATCCGCGGTGAAGAGGACCTTCGCCCCGGAGTCCCGCAGTACATAGGCGATCTCCGGCGCCGTCAGGTGCCAGTTGACGGGGGTGAGGTGGAGCGGGAGCTGCGCCGCGCCGCGGACCACCGCCATCAACTGGTAGGAGTTCGGCAGCAGGCAGGCGACGGTGTCCCCGGGGGCGAGTCCGCGGTCCCAGAGGAAGTTGCCGATCCGGTTGGCGTCGTCCCGCATCTCGCCGTAGCCGACCCGCCGGCCGTCGGTGTCGACGACGGCGACCCGTGTCGGGTCGCTGCCCGCGTACTCGTAGAAGCTGCGCACCATGGGCCTCCCGTAGTGTTCTTCAGTCGCGCGCGAGGACGAGGACGGACGAAGCCGTGAACATCCCGCCGTACCCGAGGACGGCGCTCGTGCTCACGCCGGGCACCTGGGCCGCGGCCTCGTGGCGCAGCTGGCGGACGGACTCCTGGATGGCGAACATGCCGTACATCCCGGTGTGGGTGTAGGCCAGGCCGCCTCCGTTGGTGTTGAGCGGGAGGGAGCCGCCCGGAGACGTCTCGCCCGCGGCGACCATCTCGGCCGCCCCGCCCGCCGGCGCCAGCCCGAGGCACTCGAGCCCGATCAGCGGCAGGTGCGCGAACGCGTCGTACACCATGGCGTGGCCGATCTCGGACCGCCCGATCCGCGCCTCCGCGAAGGCGTCGCGGGCGGCGCGCCGGGCCGCGGAGTCGCCGGCGGGGTCGGGCGCCTGGGCCACCAGCAGGGGATCGGAACCCTCCCCGGTGCCGAGCACCTTCACGGCCCGCCGGAGCTGCCCGGCCGTGGCGTGCTCGGACGCGGTGACGACGAGTCCGCCGCCGCCGTCGGTCAGCATGCAGATCATCGGGACGGTGAACGGCCACGCGAGGGCCGGCGCCGCCAGCACGTCGCCGACGGTCATCAGGTCCCGCCGCCCGGCCCGCGGTACCCGTGAGGACCAGCGGCGCTGTGCGACGACGACCTGCGCGAGGGCCGTCTCGTCGAGACCGACGCCGTGGAGGTAGCGCAGGGCGGGGAGGGTGAAACGGGTGTACGGCGGCCGGGCGCCGTAGGGCTCCTCGAACTGCCCGGTCCACGACTGCGGGTCCCGGGGCCGCGGCACGGCGCCGGTCCGCGACCGGCCGGACTCGCCGTGGGTGACCAGCACCCGGGTGGCGTGCCCCGCGGCGATCGCCGCCGCGGCGTGGCGGACGTGCATCAGGAAGGAGCAGCCGCCGACATTGGTGGAGTCGATCCAGCGTGGCGAGATCCCGAGCGCGTGGGCGACGCCGTGCGGGGAGTAGGCGCCGGCGACGCCGTCGATCTGGCCCGGCTCCAGGTCCGCGTCGGCGAGCGCTCGCAGGCCGCCCTCGACGTTCAGCCCCAGCACGGACTGGCCCGGGTTGCGGCCGAGCACGTCGGTCTCCGCCGCGCCGATGATGATCGCGCCCATCACGCTCCCTCCGGTCGGGCCGGTCGAGCCGGTCGGGCCGGTCGAGCCGGTCGGGCCGGTGCTGCCGGTGCGAACACCGGCAGGTTCACGTCCCCGCGTTCGAGCCAGCGGAGCTCAAGGTCCATGCCGAGGGGGAGGGCGGCCGGGTCGGCGGGCACGTCCACGACGCGGGTGGTCATCCGGACGCCTTCCTCAAGCTCCACGATGGCCAGGACGAAGGGGGCCTCGTCGGCGAAGGCCGGCTCGGGCCGGTGCACCACGACGTAGGACGACAGCCGGCCGCGCCCGGAGCAGGGGGTCCAGGTCAGGGCCGTCGAACCGCAGGCGCAGACCGCCCGCGGGTGCTGGGTGCCGGCGCCGCAGCCGTCGCAGCGGTGGCGGACCAGCTCGCGCCGCCGGGTCGCCTCCCAGTAGGGCCGCGTCTCGGGTGTCGGCCGCGGGACCGGTTTGGGCTCGCCGCTCATCGGGCCGCCCGCGGGCGCAGCACCAGTTCGCCGCGGTCGACGACGGTGCGCCCGCCGACCGAGGTCGTGTGCGCCCAGGCGGCCTCCCCGGTCTGCCAGGCGCGGACCGTGAGCCTGTCGCCCGGGGTGACCGGTGCGCGGAACCGCCCGGAGTACGACGCCACCCGGCCGAGCGGGTCGGCGTGACCGGCCGCCTCCAGCTCCCGGAGCAGGACCCGGGCGGTGACGCCCCAGGTGCAGAGCCCGTGCAGGATCGGCTTCCCGAATCCGGCGCGCATCGCGAACGCGGGGTCGCTGTGCAGGGGATTGCGGTCGCCGCACAGGCGGTAGAGGAGGGCCTGGGCCGGGTCCGTCGGCGTCTCGGCGACGAGGTCGGGTCCGCGGTCCGGCACCGGGTCGCCCTCCGTGCCGCGCTCCGGCTCGCCCCAGCCCTGGCCGCGCAGGAAGAGCGACGTCACGGCGGAGAACATCTCGGTCCCCGTGGCGCGGTCCGTGCCGGTGGCCTCGATCTCCAGCAGCGCCCCGGAGCCCTTGTCGGTGATGCGCGCCACGGTCGAGACGACCTCGGCCTCGCCGGCGACGGGCAGCGGGCCGGGGAGGTCGATCCGCTGCGCGCCGTGGACGGCGGCGTGGGCGGGCCAGCCGCCGAGCCGGCCGCGAAGCGGCTTGCTGCCGCCGGCGAGCAGCGCGGCGTACGTCGGCGGCATCCGCTGGGCCACGCCCTCGGAGTTCTCGGTGACGAGGTCGAGCTGGTCGGGGCCTGCGCCCAGCGCCAGCGAGTAGAGGAGCGCGTCGTCCGGCGTCCACGCCCGGGTGTGCGGCGCCGAGCGGGCGCCCACCGAAGTGCGGTCGAGCATCGGCTCAGCCCCGCATGCCGGCGTTGGGCCGAGCCGCCGCCAGGAGGCCGCGCAGCGTCGCGTCCAGCTCGTCGAGGTCCTCGCTCGGCACGGCGGGGGCGCCGTGCTGCCAGCCCTCGGCCACCGACAGGCGCTTGCCGGAGGTCAGGAACACCCGGCCGGTCACGCCGTCGGAGCGGCGCGACGCGAGCCACTCGACCACCGCGGCGGGGAAGCCGGGGGAGCGGGCCGGGTCGCCGGGGTCGCCGCCGAGCGCGGCGGTCATCCGGGTCGCGGCCCCCGGCGAGACGCAGTTCGCGGTGACGCCGTAGCGGCCCAGTTCGAGGGACGCGACGATCGTCATGGCGGCGACGCCGGCCTTGGCGGCCGAGTAGTTGGCCTGGCCCGCGTTGCCGAAGAGGCCGGAGACGGAGGTCGTGTTGATCAGGCGGCCGACGCGCCCGGGGTGCTCGCCGTGGCGCGCGCGCCAGTGGTTCGCGGCGTGGTGGGTGGTGGCGAAGGCGCCCTTGAGGTGCACCTGGATCACCGAGTCCCACTCGGCCTCCGTCATGCGGGCGATCGTCCGGTCGCGCAGCACCCCGGCGTTGTTGACCAGGATGTCGAGGTCGCCGAAGGCGTCGACGGCCAGCCCGACGAGCCGCCCGGCGCCCTCCCAGGACGAGACGTCGTGGCCGCTGGCGACGGCCCGTCCGCCGGCCGCGCGGATCCCGGCGACCACCTCGTCGGCGGGCGTCGTGCCGTCGGCCGCGCCGTCGAGGCCGACGCCCAGGTCGTTCACGACGACGGCGGCGCCCGCGCGGGCGAGGCGGCGGGCGTACTCGGCGCCGAGGCCGCGGCCGGCGCCGGTCACGACGGCGACCCGGCCGGAGCAGGATCCGTCGGTGGAGAGCGGAGTGGTCATCGGGGCGCGGTCCTCTCGCCGCCGTGCCGGGACGCGGCACCTGCGGAGTCGTGGGCGGTCACCGGCCTGCGGGGGCCGGGGAGGCCGTCCCGCCGGGCGGGACGCTCATGGCCGCACTCTGTCGGCCCGCGGCGACCGGTGGCAAAGACCTGATCCCGGTCGCCGCGATCGCCGGGGCCTATGGGTCCTTCGCGGCGCGGCCGGGTGCCGGTACCACCGGGTGCCTGTACCAGCGGGTGCCTGTACTACCGTGCGGCCGTGGACCTGCGGCTGCTCCGTTTCTTCGTGGCGATCATCGACCACGGCGGCGTCACCCGCGCCGCGGAGGCGCTGTACGTCGCGCAGCCGTCGGTCTCGCAGGCGCTGCGCACGCTCGAGCAGCGTCTCGGGGTCGCCCTGTTCGAGCGCGTCGGGCGGGGCCTCCGGCTCACCGACGCCGGCCGCGAACTCGAGGTCCGGGCCCGGTCCGTCCTCGCCGAGGTCGAGGAGGCGCGGGACCGGGTCGGCCGGGTGGCGCGGCTCGACGCCGGACGCCTCACCGTCGCGGCGGCCTCCACCCTGGCGATCCATCCGCTCGGCCCCTGGGTCGGGCGCCTGCTGGACGCCCATCCAGGCCTGCGGGTGCATGTCTCCGAGCCCGGACCGGTCCCGGCCGTGCTGGCCGAGGTCGCGGAGGGCGCGGCCGAGATCGGGCTGGTCGAGCTCCCGGTCCACAAGGCCGCCCTCGAGACCGTCGAGCTGGCGCGGGAGGAGCTGGTCATCGCGGCGGGCCCCGGCCTGGCCGCGGGGCTTCCGGACCCGTTGCCGCGCGCGCACGTTGCGGGCCTGCCGTCGGGCGCGCTCGCGCGGGCGCCCGGCGGCCGGACGGCCAGCGAGCGGACCATGGCCGAGATCCTCGGGGAGCCGCGGTTGCGCAGCGCCGGCTGCTGTGGGAGCTCGTGGGCCAGGACGTCCTGGTCACCTTCGTGTCGCGCGCCGTCGCCGAGCGGCTCCTCCCGGACGCGGAGCTCAGGTCCCTGGATCCGCCGGTGTTCCGCCGGGTCGGGCTGGTCCGCCGCCCGGAGCGGGCGACCCCGGCGGCCCGGGCGCTGCTGGAGATCGCGTTGCCGCCGCGTACGCGGCGGCCACGAGAAGGCGCGCCACCGGCGACGTCGTCCGGGGATCCCACGCCAGGCCGACCGTGAGGCCGGCGACCCCGCGCAGCGGGGTCAGGCGTGCTCCGCGCCGTGCCGCCTCCGCCGCCCGCCGTGAACCGAGCAAGGTCGCCGCGATGCCCTCCAGCATCCACGCGGTGCGGGTCTCCTCCTGCCCGACGACCGCCCGCCGGACGAGGTGCGGCCCGCTCTCCTCGATCACCGCCTCCATGCTGACGGACAGGGTGGGACGCGGCGGCATCAGGACGAGCGGCACGTCGTGCAGCTCGCCGACGCCGATCGGCGGCTCATGGCCGGCGGCCGGTCCCTCCCCGGAATCCGGGGGGTGGGCGACGTAGACGTCGTACGCGCCGAGCGGCAGCGTCGCGAGCCGGTCGCCGGCGCGTCCGGCGTCGAGCGGGAGGCGCGTCGCGACGACCTCCGCCGTCCCGGAGGCGAGCACGTCGACGGCCTCCTGCTCCGAGCCGAGCTCGTGGACGCGCACGGCCGTCTCGGGGTTCGACCGGAGGAACGCCGCGAGGACCTCGGACAGCGGGCCGTTGAGCGCCGGCGGCAGGACCGCGATGTCGAGCCTCGGCGCGCAGCGGCGCGGCTCGGCCGAGACCGCGGCCTCGGCCTGCCGGGTCTCGCGCAGGATCCTGCGCGCCGGACCGAGCAGGCCGTGCCCGGCCGAGGTCAGCGTCATGCCGCGCCCGGTCCGGTGGAACAGGACGGCGCCGAGCTCCTTCTCCAGCGCGTGCACCGCCTGGGAGACGGTCGACTGGGTCACGTCGAGCGCCGTCCCCGCGCCGCTGATGCTCCGCGCCTCGGCGACCGCGACGAAGTAGCGGAGCTGCTGCAGCTCGATGGCCGACCCCCCGTCCGCTCTTACAATCCCAGCGCTTTGCCGATGATGACGCGCTGGACCTCGTTGGTGCCACCGTAGATCCGGGAGACGCGCGAGTCGGTGTACATCCGGGCGATCTCGTACTCCCGCATGAACCCGTACCCGCCGTGCAGCTGCAGGCACCGGTCGATCACCCGGTTCTGCGTCTCGGTGCAGTAGACCTTGACCGTGGACGCCTCGGCGGCGGTGAGCTCGCCGGCCTCGTGCGCCCGCATGGCCTGGTCGAGCAGGGCGCGCCCGGCGGTCACCTCCACGTGGCAGGAGGCGAGCTCGAACTTCGTGTTCTGGAAGGACGACACGGGCCGCCCGAACGCCGTGCGGTCCTTGACGTAGGCGACCGTGATCCGCAGCGCCTTCTCGGCCGAGACCTGGGAGCCGAGGGCGATGCCGAGCCGCTCCTGCACGAGGTTGTGCGCGAGGTAGCGGAAGGCCCGCCCCTCCTCGCCGAGGAGGTCGCCCGCCGGGACGGCGACGTCGTCGAAGAACAGCTCGGCCGTGTCGGTGGCCTTGAGCCCGATCTTCTCCAGGTTCCGCCCCCGGCCGAAGCCCTCGCTGTTGGCGTCGACGACGAGGAGGGAGAGGCCCACCCTCCGGTCGGTGTGCTCGCTGGTGCGCGCCACCACGACCACCAGGTCGGCGTTGATGCCGCCGGTGATGAACGTCTTGCCGCCGGACAGCATCCAGTGGCCGCCGTCGAGCCGCGCCGCCGTGCGGATGCCCGCGAGGTCGGAGCCGGTGCCCGGCTCGGTCATCGCGATGGCGCCCATCCGCCGTCCCGCGACCATGTCGGGCAGCCAGCGCCGCTTCTGCTCCTCGGTCCCCTGGCGGAGGATGTAGGGGATGACGAGGTTCATGTGCGTCGCCGCGCCGCCGAGCGAGACGCCCGCCCTGCTGCACTCCTCCGACCACACCGACGAGTAGAGGAAGCCGTCCTCGCCGCCTCCGCCGTACTCCTCGGGCACGCGGAGGCCGAGCATGCCGAGGTCCCCCAGCTTCTGGTAGACCTCGTGCGGGACGCAGCCGTCCGACTCCCAGCCGGGGAAGTGGGGGACGACCTCCTTCTCGAGGAAGGCCCGCACCGACCGCCGGAAGTCCTCGTGCTCCTCGCGGTAGATCGACGCCTGCATCGCATGTCTCCTTGGTTGCTCGGGGCCGGGGTCAGCCGCGCCAGCGGCCGGTGAAGGCGGGACGCTCGCCCCGGGCGAACGCCTCCCGGGCGGTGGGGGAGTCGGTCCCCATGTTGACCGCCTGGGCGACGTTCTCGGCCGCGACGGCCTCCCGGAACGACCGCTCGTGGGAGTGGTTGAGCAGTTCCTTGTCGAGCCGTACGGCGACGGGCGGGGCCGCGGCGAGGCGCAGCGCCAGGTCGGCGGTGAACGGGTCGGCCTCGCCGGGCGGGACGAGCCAGGTCACCAGGCCGAGCCGGTGGGCCTCCCGGGCGTCGAGCGTCTCGGCCAGGTAGGCGAGCCGCTTGGCCGTCTGCAGGCCGACGACCCGGGGCAGCAGCCACGACGATCCGGTGTCGAGCGAGAGCCCGCGGCGCGCGAACGCGGTCCCGAACCGGGACCGGGTCGTGGCCACGACGAGGTCGGCCGCCAGCGCCAGGCTCAGGCCGGCGCCCACGGCGGGACCGTCGACCTTCGCCACGACGGGGAGCGGCAGCTCCTGCAGCGCGACCAGCGGTGCGGTGACGTGGCCGAGGCGGTCCAGGGGATGGAGGTCGGTGCGCCGCCCCGCCGAGGTGTCGGCGCCCGCGCAGAAGTGGCCGCCAGCTCCGGTGAGGACCAGCACGCGCGCCTCGGACCGGCCGACCGCCCCCAGGTGGTCGGCGAGGACGGCCCAGCCGTCCCTGTCCATCGCGTTGCGGACGGCCGGGCGGTCGATCGTGATGGTGGCCACGGAACCCTCGAAGGCGAGTCGGACCTCGTCGCCGGGACTGCTCTCCTGCTTCACAGGGTCATTCAAGGGGGCCGTGGCGTCCGCCGACCAAGACCTGCCGCCGAACCCAGGGGTGTCACTGCGCCTATGCGAGCACCGCTTCGCCTATGCGAGCATCGCTCCGATCCGGTCGATCTGGGGCAGCGCGTCCTCGAAGAGCAGTGACAGGTAGACGCCGTCGACGTGCGCCGAGAGCTCCTCCAGCCGGGCCCGGCAGGCGTCCGCGCGTCCCACGACGGCGAAGCGGTCGAGCAGGTAGTCCTCGATGTCGGGCCGGTCGGCGAACATCGCCGCGTTCGAGGTCGCACCGGAGCGGCCGTGCGAGCCGTAGTCGTAGGACGCATAGCGCTCGGCCAGGACGCCGGCGTACTCCGGGGGCACGTTCTTGCCCTCGAAGGTCGACGCGAAGGCGAAGTGCGACGCGCTCACCGCGCGCGGGACGAGGCGGCGCCGCAGGTCGCGGACCTCGGCGCCGTCCCGTCCGATGGCGATCCGCACCGATGCCCAGACCTCCAGGGGCGCGGCGGCGCCGCGGGCGGCCTGCGCGCGCCCGCGGATCGTGCGGAGCGCGACGGGGTCCGCGCCGACGCCGGCGATGACGCCGTCGGCCACGCGCCCGGCGACGCGCGCGGTCGCGGGACCGCTGGCCGCGACCAGCAGGAAGGGGTCGACGCCCGCCGCCCGCGCGGCGTCCGCCACCGAGCGCCCGAAGCTCTCGAGGTCGGCCAGGGACGCGGGCCGGAGGCCGAAGGTGCGCACGGCCGAGTCGCCTCGGCCGAACCCCAGGCGGAACCGGCCGGGGTGGGCGGCGGCCAGGGCGCGCACGGCGCCGGCGTGCACCGACCAGTGCCGGGTCACGGGGTTGGTCACGCTGGTGCTCACGACCAGCGAGGACGTCGCGCCGAGCGCGTCGGTGCAGGCGGAGTAGAGCTCTCCGTAGTTGGGGGAGTCGCCGATCCCGATGCCCCACAGGCCGGCCGCCTCGCACCGGGCGGCCACCTCCCGGGTCAGGTCGGGGGAAAGCGGGAGCCAGTTGGCGCACAGGCGCATGGGCGTTCCTCTCCGTCGGGGGTGTGACCCTTGACAGGGCACCGAAACAGACAGATGATTCATACCAGGGAAATTCAATTTCACTCAATAGAATCAGTCGAGTCGTGACGATGCTGAGAGGGGCCCGATGACTGAGGCCGTGCGCTCCGAGTTGCCCCCGGCGGGCGACGTTGCGCCGATCGCTGACAAGATCCGCGTCGAAGGGGTGTCGTACCGGTATCGGCGTCGCGGCCGCGCGGACGTCGCCGCCCTGGACGACGTCCACCTGACCGTCGGGCGCGGCGAGTTCCTCTCGGTCGCCGGGCCGTCGGGGTGCGGGAAGTCGACGCTGCTGCGGGTGCTGGCCGGTCTGCAGAAGCCCACGGACGGAGTCGTCCGGATCCACCACGAGCGCCGGGACAGGCCGCTCGTCGCCCCGGTGTTCCAGGAGTACTCGATCTTCCCCTGGCGCACGGTCGAGGCGAACGTGCGGCTGGGGCTCGACGCCGCCGGCGTGGACCGCGCCGAGGCGCGCCGCCGCTCGCAGGAGTGGATCGAGCGGGTCGGCCTCGCCGGGTTCGAGAAGGTCCTTCCGGGCAACCTGTCCGGCGGCATGAAGCAGCGCGTCGCGCTGGCGCGCGCGTTCGTCGTCGAGCCGGAGATCCTGCTGATGGACGAGCCCTTCGCCGCGCTCGACGCGCAGCTGCGCAAAGTGCTCCAGGAGGAGCTCCTCGCCATCGTCCGCGAGCACAACCACACGGTCTTCTTCGTCACCCACAACCTCGACGAGGCGATCCTCCTCTCCGACCGGATCGCCCTGATGTCGGCCCGTCCGGGGCGCGTACGCCGCGTCGTCGACGTCCCGTTCGCGCGCCCGCGGTCGGCGGAGCTGAGGAAGGACCCGGAGTTCGGGCGGCTCGAGGAGGACCTCTGGGCCGACCTCAAGGGCGACGTCGAGACGATGGAGGAGGCCGTCCGATGACCGTGCAGGTGGACCGGGGCGTCTCCCGGAACGAGGGCGGCTGGGTCGAGCGCCGCCCCGACCCCAAGCAGCGGTCGGCGGCGTCCCAGGCGAGGCGCGACGGCGTCCTGCGCCTCGTGCTCGGCCTCGTGATCCCCATCGGCGTGCTCGTCGCCTGGGAGGTCTCGGCCCGGTCGGGCTGGATCGACGCCCGCTTCTTCAGCCAGCCGAGCGCGGTGGCGACGAAGGCGCAGGAGGACCTGCGGAGCGGGCTGCTCTGGTCCGAGCTCAGGATCACCATCGTCCGGCTGCTGGTCGGCTACGTCGTCGGATCGCTGGCCGGAGTGCTCATCGGCCTCCTGATGAGCCAGGTGAAGGTGCTGCGCTGGATGCTCGAACCCGTCATCCGCGCGCTCTACGTCATTCCGAAGCTCGCGCTGCTGCCGCTGTTCCTGCTCCTCTTCGGGCTCGGCGAGATGCCGAAGCTCGTCTTCATCTCCCTCGGCACCTTCTACATCGTCGCCTTCACGACCCTGTCGGCCGCGATGATGATCCCCACCGCGTTCCACGAGGTCGCGCGGTCCTACGGGCTGTCGCCCGGCCGGCGGTTCCGCTGGGTGATCGTCCCGGCGATCACGCCGCAGATCGTCTCCAGCCTCAAACTCGCCTCCGGCATCTCCATGCTGCTGGTCATCGCCGTCGAGTTCGTCAACGCCCACGAGGGGCTCGGCTACTACACCTGGCACGCCTGGCAGGTCTTCGTCCCCGACCGGATGTACGTCGGCGTCGTGACCATCTCGATCGTCGGCGTCCTGTTCAGCGGACTGGTCGGCTCTCTCGGCTCCCGCATGACGCGCTGGGCGGACAGCGAATACGCCCAGAGCCGCTGACCCGCGCCACCGGCGCGGCACCCAACCCATCCACCACGCGGGACCGGCCGGCGCTCGGCGACGAGCGCCGGGACGGCCCTGCGCTCCCGCAGACGGGAAAGCAGCACAGCGCATGACCACAACATTCGAGCCGCGGGCCACCGATCCGGGCCCCGCCGCCCCGCCGACCGACGTGTCCGAACTGCGCGAGATCGCCCGCCAGGTCGCGGAGAAGCGCTACGCGCCCCATGCCGAGCGGTGGGACCGCGACCGGACCGCCATCACCCATGACGAACGGCGCTACCTGGGGTCCCTCGGATGGCTGGGCATCGCCCTCCCCGAGGAGTACGGAGGCGCCGGAGGCACGTTCGCCGAGGCCCTGGCCGTGGTCGAGGAGCTGGCGAAGGTATGGCCGCCCGCGGCCTTCCAGGTCTTCGAGGCCAACGTCGGGCCGGCGCAGCACCTGGTGCGGCTCGGCACCGAGGACCAGCGGCGGCGGTTCCTGCCCGGGGTGATCAGCGGCGACAACGCGATCGCCATCGGCATCTCCGAGCCGGACGCCGGATCGGCCGCCACCGACATGGTCACCCGCGCGGAGATCAAGGGCGACACCGTCGTGGTGCGCGGCCTGAAGCGCTGGATCTCCAACGGCGGGGACGCCGACCGCTACCTCGTCTACTGCCGGATGGACGACGTCCCGGGCGCCAAGGGCATCGGGGCCGTGATCGTCGAGGCCGACCGCGAGGGCGTCTCGTTCGGGGCCCGTGAGCGCCTGATGGGCTTCCGGGGCCTGCCGTCCGCGGACGTGATCCTCGACGACGTGGAGGTCCCGGTCGAGAACATCGTCGCCCGGCCGCCCGACGGCTTCCGCGACCTCTTCTCGATGTTCTCCATCGAACGGCTGGGCAACACCACGATGAGCCTCGCCCTGGGGCAGGCCGCCCTGGACAAGACCATCGCCTACGTCCGGGAGCGCGAGCAGTTCGGCCGGCCCATCGCGGAGTTCCAGGCGGTCCAGGTCACCCTCGCGGACATGCTCCTGGAGGTCGAGTCGGTGCGCCTGCTCCGCGACCGCGCGGTGGCCGGGCTGGACGCCGGCGCCCCGAGCACCCTGCACGTCTCGCTCGCCAAGTGCGCCGCCAACGAGATGGCCAAGCGGGTCACCGACATGGCGATGATGCTGCACGGCGCGAACGGCTATTCCGAGGAGTACGGCCTGGAGCGGATGCACAGGGACGCGCACGGCTGGGCGCTCGCCGGCGGCACCCCCAACATCCAGCGCACCCGCATCGCCTCCGAACTGCTCGGGCGCTCCTTCGACCAGCGTCCGGCGCGCGGGGCCGCCGCCGGCCGGCGGGAGGCGTGAACCATGGCCGAACTCCGCAGGGTCGTCATCGTCGACGGGTGCCGCACCCCGATGGGCAAGGGCAGGCCGGGGGGCGCGCTGAGCGGCCTCCACCCCGTCGAGCTCCTCGCCCAGACCCTCACCCACCTCGTCTCGCGGACGTCCATCGACCCGGGCATCGTCGGTGACGTCATCGTCGGCTGCGTCAGCCAGGCCGGGGAGCAGTCCGCGACGCCCGGCCGGATGGCCTGGCTCTCCGCCGGGTTCCCCGTCCACGTCCCGTCCACGACCGTCGAGCGCAAGTGCGGCTCCGGGCAGCAGGCGATCGAGTTCGCCGCCCAGGGCATCGCGACGGGCATGCACGACGTCGTCATCGCCGCGGGCGTCGAGTCGATGAGCCGCGTCCCGATGGGGACCGCCCGGATCGAGCAGGACCCCTGGGGCCCCGGCGTCGCCGAGCGCTTCCGCCTGGTCCCGCAGGGCGTCGCGGCCGAGCGGGTCGCCGAGACGTGGGGCATCACCCGCGAGGAGCAGGACCGGCTCTCGGCGGCCTCCCACCAGCGGGCGCGGGCCACCGCCGAGTCCGGCGGCTTCGACGGCGAGATCGTCCCGGTCACCCTTCCCGGCGGCGCGAAGGTGACCGCCGACGAGACCATCCGCCCGACCACCACGGTCGAGGCCCTCGCCGGGCTCAAGGCCGTCTTCGAGTCCGACGACTACGCCGACCTCCTGCCGGGCCGCACCTGGTCGGTCACCGCCGGGAACAGCTCCCAGCTCACCGACGGGTCGGCGGCCGTGCTGCTGATGAGCGAGGAGAAGGCCGAGCGGCTCGGCCTCACCCCGCGGGCGCGGATCACCGGCTCGTCCGTCGTCGGCGACGACCCCGAGATGATGCTGACCGGCCCCATCCCGGCGACCCGGCGGGTCCTGGAGCGCACCGGCCTCGGGCTGGACGACTTCGACGCCTTCGAGGTCAACGAGGCGTTCGCCTCCGTCCCGCTCGCCTGGGCCAAGGAGTTCGGAGCCGACCCCGCCCGGCTGAACCCGCGCGGCGGTGCGATCGCGCTCGGCCATCCGCTCGGCGCGAGCGGATGCCGCATCTTCGTCACCCTTCTCAACCACCTGGAGCAGACCCGCGGCGCCCGCGGCCTCCAGACCATGTGCGAGGCCGGCGGCCTCGCGAACGCGACCGTCCTCGAGCGGATCGCCTGACGGTGCGCGCCACCGACGACACGAAGGGCACAACGAATGGACATCCGGGGCAAGGCGGCACTCGTCACCGGAGCGGCGTCCGGCCTGGGCCGGGCGACCGCGAAGCAGCTGGTCACCGCGGGAGCGCACGTCGTCCTCCTCGACCTGGAGGGCAGTGACGGCGAGCTCGTCGCCAAGGACCTCGGCGCGGACGCCGAGGGGCGGGTGCGGTTCGCCGCGGCCGACGTGACCGACTCCGACCAGGTGGACGCGGCGGTGCGGGCGGCCACCGAACTCGGTGAGCTCCGCGCGCTCGTGCACTGCGCGGGCCGGGGCGGGCCCGTCCGGGTCGTCGAGAAGGACGGCGCGCCGGGCTCCATGGAGCGGTTCCAGGAAGTGGTCCAGACCAACCTGATCGGGACCTTCAACGTGCTGCGCCACGCTGCCGCGGCGATGGTCGCCCTCGGCGACCTGCCCGACGGCGAGCGCGGCGTGTGCGTGCTCACCGCCTCGGTCGCCGCCTGGGAGGGGCAGATCGGGCAGCTGCCGTACGCCGCCTCGAAAGCGGGCGTGGTCGGCATGACCCTCGTCGCCGCCCGCGACCTGGCCCGCAACCACGTCCGCGTCAACACGATCGCACCGGGCCTGTTCGACACCCCGATCCTCTCCCGCGTGCCGGAGGAGGTCCGGGACCGCCTGGCCGCCTCGATCCCGCACCCGGCCCGCCTGGGCGACGCCGCGGAGTTCGCCTCCCTGGCCGCCCACATCATCGCCAACCCCATGCTCAACGGCGAGACGATCCGGCTCGACGGGGCCATCCGGATGGCCCCCCGATGACGCCGGCCGAGTCCTCGCCCGCTCCCTCTGAAAGGCAACCCTCCATGAGCGTCGACGCCACGACACCCGCAGCCG
Organism: Actinomadura sp. GTD37; assembly: GCF_041951365.1. Classification (NCBI taxonomy): domain Bacteria; kingdom Bacillati; phylum Actinomycetota; class Actinomycetes; order Streptosporangiales; family Thermomonosporaceae; genus Actinomadura; species Actinomadura sp. GTD37. Next base: position 132,015 of record NZ_JBGNUS010000002.1, on the reverse strand, counting down.
ACCTCCCGACAGGGGACGGCCTGTCAGCGCAGGAGCCGATGTTCGACGCCGCCCGCGACGTCTGGGACCCGGCGACGCTCGACCCGGAGCCGACCTACGACGGGATGTGGGCGGAGCTCACGCCGCGTCAGCGCGAGATCCGGGAACTGGCCCGCGAGGTGGCCGTCCGCGAGCTCCGCCCCATGGCCGGCCACTGGGACGAGACCGAGGAGTTCCCGCGCAAGACGTTCGAGGCCGTCCTGGAGACCGGGCTGGTCGGGCTCACGATCCCGGAGCAGTACGGCGGCCGGGGCGAGACCCTCCTCGAGGGGTGCATCGTGGTCGAGGAGCTGGCGCGCGCCTGCCTGAGCACCGCGATGTCGGTCCAGCCGTTCCTGAACGGCCCGTGGCGCGCCATCAACGTGCTCGGCACCGAGGAGATGAAGAACCGGCTGCTGCCCGGCGTGGCGGACGGCACGAACCACTTCGCGATCGCCATGAGCGAGCCGGGCGCCGGCAGCGCCGGCACCGACCTCCGGGCCACCCTGACCCCGGACGGCGACGGGTTCCTGCTGAGCGGCACCAAGTGCTGGATCACCGGCGGCCACGTCGCCGACACCATCATCGTGTTCGCCCGCCTGGCCGGGACCGCCGGCCCCTACGGCATCGGCGCCGTGGTGCTCACCGGGCGGCCCGACGGGATGGGCGAGTTCCACGTCGACCCGAAGATGGGGATCCGGGGCGTCGCCGAGTGCCTGGTGCACTTCGACAACGTGCGCATCGGCCCGGAGGACGTCCTCGTCATGCCCGAGGAGCGCTCCAAGAGGGGCACCGGCATCCTCGTCAACCAGTTCAACCCCGAGCGCTGCGGCAACGCCGCCATGTGCACGGGTCTCGGGCAGGCCGCCCTCGACGCGAGCGTCGGCCACCTCAACGCCCGCCGCCAGTTCGGCCGCCCGCTCGCGGACTTCCAGGGACTCCAGTGGAAGACGGCCGACATGGCGCTGGACGTGCACGTCTCGCGGATGCTGGTGTGGCGGGCCGCGCGCAGCGGGTCCGGGGGGTTCCCGGACCAGACGGAGACCCTCATGGCCAAGCTCCACAGCAGCGAGATGGTGCAGCGGGTCACCAACACGGCCATCGGCGTCCACGGCGCACGCGGCTACTCGCGCCGCTGGCCGGTGGAGCGCTACTTCCGCGACGGGCGCGGCCTCGCGATGGGCGGCGGGACGCCCGAGGTGATGCGCAACGTGCTCGGCGCCCAGGTGCTCGGCGTCAGCGGCAGCCAGCGGAGGAAGTGACGTGCCCCTGCGACCCCAGCTGGACCGCGCGGTCTACGGCGCCGAGCACCGCGACTTCGGCGACATGGTCGCCGCCTTCCTGCGTTCGGACGTGGCGCCCCGCGTCGCCGAGTTCGAGGCCGCGGGGATGGTGGCCCGGGACGTCTACCGGGCCGCCGGAAGGCTCGGCCTGGCCGGCCTGCAGATCCCGGAGGAGTACGGCGGCGGCGGCCAGGACGGCTTCCTGTTCAACTGCGTCGTGACCGAGCAGGTCGCCTACGAGCGGGTGACCCTCGGCTCCCTGCGCGTCCACACCGACGTGGTCACGCCGTACGTGCTGTCCCTCGCGACCGAGGAGCAGAAGCGCCGCTGGCTCCCGGGGATGGCGAGCGGCGAGCTGATGACGTCGATCGCCATGACCGAGCCGGCCGCGGGTTCCGACCTGGCCGGCATGCGCACGACGCTGCGCCGCGACGGGTCCGACTGGATCCTCAACGGCGCGAAGACCTTCATCACCGGCGGCGCGCAGTCGGACCTGGTCCTGGTGGTCGCCCGGTCGTCGTCGTCCGCGGACGACCGCCGTGCCGGGCTGACCATCGTCGTGGTGGAGGCGGGGCAGCCGGGCTTCACCCGCGGCGCCGGGCTCGACAAGCTCGGCCTCAGGGCGCAGGACACGACCGAGCTCTTCTTCGACGACGTGCGGGTGCCCGCGGCCAACGTGCTCGGCGAGGAGGGGCGGGCGTTCGGCCACCTGTCGTCCCACCTGGCCCAGGAGCGGCTGTCCATCGCGGTCAACTCGCAGGCCCAGGCCGTGGCGGCGCTGGACCTGACCTGCGACTACGTCCGCGACCGGGAGGTGTTCGGCCGGCCGCTCGGCGGGTTCCAGAACACGAAGTTCGTCCTCGCCGAGCAGGCGACCCAGATCGCGGCGGGCCAGGCGCTGCTCGACCAGGCCATGGCCCGGCACGAGCGCCGCGAGCTCGCCCCGGCGGCGGCGGCGCAGGTCAAGCTGTTCTGCACCGAGCTCCACGGCCGTGTGGCCGACGCCTGCCTCCAGATGCACGGCGGCTACGGCTACGTCTGGGAGCAGGACATCTGCCGGATGTACGCCGACGCGCGGGTCGCCCGCATCTACGGCGGGACCAGCGAGGTGATGAAGGGCATCATCGCCCGGACGCTCCAGCTGACCTGACTCGAAGAACGGCCCCATGGGAAGGCCCCTGCCGCGCGGTCCGAGGACGGCTCGGCAGGGGCTTCGCCCGCGGCCCGGTCAGACCTCCCGGAGGACGGCCGGCCGGCCGAGGCGGGTGCTCATGGCGTCCGCCTCCCGCAGCACGCCCTCGGCGACCTGGTCGCTGATCTCCTCGGCGCGCGCGGTCGGGATGGACACGCCGAGGGCGCCGACGACGTCCCCGGTGGCGTCGAAGACGGGCGCGGCGCACCCCCACAGGTCGGGCCAGCGCACCCCGGGGCCGGCCGCGTAGCCGCGCCGCCGGATCTCGGCCAGCATGGCCTCGACCTGCCCGGGGTCGCGGGGGTCGCCGCTCGCGGCCTGCTCGGCGAGGGCCCGCTCGACGGACGGCCCGTCGAGCTGCGCCAGCACGGCCTGGCCGGTGGTGACCGCGAGGAGCCGGTAGCGCTGGCCGAGGCGCACGTGCGCCCGGACCGGCTTGATCGGCTCCGAGTGGGCCGCGTAGGTCACCGCGCCCTGCTCGTAGACGGCGTAGACCGCGGTCTCGTCCAGATCGGCGGTCAGCCGGTCGGTGTGCTCACGGGAGATGGCTAAGAGGCCGACCGAGGTGTTGACGGCGCAGCCGAGCCGCCAGACGAGCATCGTCCCGCGCCAGGTGCGGTCGGCCTGCTGCACGACGTAGCCCTCGTCCGCCATCAGGCGCAGGATCCGCAGCAGCGTCGGCGGCGCCAGCTCGGTGCGCTCGCTGAGCACCTTGAGGGTCTGCGGCCCGTGGTCGCAGACCGCCTCCAGCACCCGCAGCGTCCGTGTGATCGAACCCTCGGCCACCGCTCGGCCTCCTGAATCTCCGGGACAGTTCCACTGGAGCCTACCAAGGTTTTACTCAGTCGAATTGAATTGCAGGTCAGGCGGTGAGCGCGGCCGCGACCTGCGCGCGGTGGTGGCCGGACGCGCCCAGCAGCAGGGCCCCGACGGTGCAGCGCTTGAAGTAGTGGTGGAGGTCGTGCTCCCAGGTGAAGCCGATGCCGCCGTGCAGCTGGAGGGCGCCGGCGGCGACCTCCTCGGCCGCCTCCGTCGTCCAGGCCATCGCGGTCGCGGCGACGAGGGCCCGGTCGGCCGCGCCGGTCTCGAGGGCGTCGGCCAGTTCGAGCACCATCGAGCGCATGGACTCGACCTGGATCAGCATGTTCGCGCACCGGTGCTTGACGGCCTGCCGGGCGGCGATCGGCAGCCCGAACTGGACGCGCCGGCCGGCGTACTCGACGGTGGCGTCGAGCAGCCAGGCCGCCAGGCCCAGCAGCGTCGCGCCGTGCAGGGCCAGCGCGAGCAGTCGCGCCTCGCCGATCGCGGCGGCCAGCGCGTCGCCGCCGGCCGGCAGCACGGAGGCGGGGGAGGCCCGGCAGACCACCCGGGCGAGCGGCTGGGTGGCGTCGAGGTTCTCCAGCGGCTCGACGGCGGTGTCGCTCGTCCGGACCAGCGCGAGCCGGCGCCCCTCCGGCGTCCGCACGGCCGCCACGACGACGTCGGCGATGTCGGCGTCCGGCACGAACGGAAGGATGCCGTGGACCACGCCGTCGCGCATCTCGAGCGCGGGGGCGGACCAGGTGCCGTCCCCGGCCAGCAGCCCGTACGTGGCCAGGCCGGCGACCTCGCCGCCGCCCGCCGCGACGAGGGCGCCCGCGACCGAGGCGCTCAGGAACGGCAGGGGGGCGGCGGCCCGGCCCAGGGCCTCGGCGACCAGGCACGCGGTGACCACGTCACCCGTTTCGCCCGGCTCCAGGAGGCCGTTGGCCACCAGCTCGGACCAGAGCGCCGCGTCGAACCTCCGGGGCCCCGGCTCCCGGCGCATCCCCTCCAGCGGGTCGCGCTTGCGCAGCAGCGCGCCGACGCTCCCGGCGAAGTCCGTCTGCTCGGTGGACGTCGGCCTCATGCGTTCCCTCCCTGGGAGCCGGTGAACTCGCGCCAGGTGACGCTCTTGCTCGGGTCCGCTCCGCGCGGCATGCCGAGGGCGCGCTCGGCGATCTGGTCGCGGAGCACTTCCGAGGTGCCGCCGGCGATGGTCTTCGGCTGCACGCGCAGGAAGGCCCATGCGTCGTACGAGCGGGCGCGGTCGCCGGGTGTGTGGGCGACCGCGCCGAGGCCGCCGCCGCCGAGGACGCCGCGCTGGAGGCGCTTGGTGTGCTCGGCCTGCAAGACCTTGTTGTACGGCGTGCCGTTCGCCACCGGAGGCAGTCCCGCCGAACGGTGGAGGGCGTTGCGCCGGTTGTTCAGCGCGATCGCCTGGGACTCGACGTACAGCCGCACGATCGCGTCCGCCTCGACGGGACCGGCCCCCGGCAGTCGTTCGGCGACGAGTTCGTCGACGGTGCGGCCGACGACGGAGCCGGGGGTGGCGGCGCCCGCCCCCGAGCCGGCCACGCGTTCGAGCTGCAGCACGGTGCGCACGACCTCCCAGCCCTGGCCGGGCTCGCCGAGGCGGTACCGGTCGGGCACCGCGACGTTGTCGAGGGCGACCTCGAAGAACTCCGCGTCACCGGTCATCTGGAGGATCGGCCGGACCTGGACGCCGGGCGCCGAGAGGTCCACGAGGAAGCAGGTCAGGCCGGCGTGCTTGGGCACGTCGGCGTCGGTGCGCGCGACCGCGAGGCCCCGGCCGGCCCGGTCGGCGCGGCTGGTCCAGATCTTGCGGCCCGTGAGGCGCCACCGGTCGCCGTCGCGGCGGGCGCGGGTCCGGACGGAGGCCAGGTCGGAACCGGCCTCAGGCTCGCTGAAGAGCTGGCACCAGAGCACCTCGTTGCGGGCGATCGGGGGGAGCAGCTCGGCGGCGACGTCGTCGCTCGCGAAGGCGAGGATCGCGGGCCCCACCCAGCCGGTGCCGATGGCGCTCTCCACCGTGCCGACCCGCCAGCGGGCGAGGGTGCGGCGGACGTCGACCGCCTCGTCGGGGGGCAGCGCCCGCCCGCCGAGGCGCGTCGGCCACTCCGGGACGAGCCAGCCGTCGGCCGCGACGGTGCGGACGAGGCCGGCGGTCAGGGCGGGGTCGAGGCCGGCGAGGTGGTCGGCCAGGCCGTCGCGGTCGCCGCCGTCGACCAGCTCGGTCCAGCGCGCGGGCAGCACCCGCCGCAGCAGCTCATCGAGCCGCAGCGCGGCGCTCATCGCACGACCCTGGCGTCGAGGGCGACGATCCGGCCGCCGACGACCCCGAGCGGGTTGCACTCGACGAGCGCGGCGCCGGTGCGGCCGGCGAGGCCGGCGAGGGCGAACGCCGCCGCGGCGAGGCCCGCCGCCAGGCCGTCGTACCGTCCCGGCACGCGGTCGAACAGCTCCGCCGCGAGCCGCCGGGCGAAGTGCTCGGCTCCGAGGGCCGCCGGCATGGCGACCGTGCGGTCCAGCAGCTCGACGTGGGCGCCGCCGAGGCCCGCCGAGACGACCAGCCCCCACTGGGGGTCGCGCCGGACGCCCGCGAACAGCTCCATCGACGCGCGGAGCTGCCGCGCCACGATGAGCGGGACGCCGCTCGCGAGGAGTTCGGCGGCGGCCTCGCGGGCGGTGTCCGCGGTGACGTCGAGCCGGACCCCGCCGGCGCGCGCCTTGTGGACGCCGGCCGCCACGTCGGACTTGAGGACGACCGGCCAGCCGAGTTCCCCGCCCCGGGCCAGCACCTCGGCGACCGTGGTCGCGGCGCCCCAGCCGGCCGTCTCCACACCGGCGCCGGCGACGAGCCGGAGGCTGTCGGAGGCGGTCGGGTCGGAGCCGAGGGAGCCGGGGCCGGCGGCGACCGTCCGGAAGGCGGCGCCGGCGCTCGACCTCGGCGGCGCGCAGGCCGCGAGGACCCGGCACGCCGAGTCGAGGTCGGGGAGGACGACCTCGCCGGCCTCGATGCGCGGTCTGACGCCGGCCGGTTCCCGGTCGAGCGTGGCGACGACCGTGGGCGGCGCGGCGCCGGCGTGCGCGCCCGCGGCGGCGGCCTGGTTCTCCCGGCCGATCACGACGACGAGATCGACCTCGCCGCTCTCGCGCAGCGTCGTGCAGACCTTCTCGAGCGTCGTGTCGTCGCCGATCGCCTGCGCCGTCACGTCGACGGGGTTGCGCGGAGACGCGATGTCCGGCAGGTGCGCCATCAGGCGCTCCCTGAGGCCGGCGCTGAGGACGGGGACGTCCAGGCCGGCGCCGCTGAGCAGGTCGGCGGCGACGACGCCGGCTCCGCCGGAGCCCGTCACGATGCCGGCGCGGCGCCCGGCCGCGCGGCCCAGCAGGGAGAGGCCCAGCCCGGCGAGCACGAGTTCGCGGTCGGAGCCGACGAGCGCGGCGCCGTACGCCTCGAACAGCTCGCGGGTCACCGCGGTGTCCGCGCTCACCGCCGCGGTGTGGGAGGCGGCCGCGGTGGAGCCGGCCTCGGAGAGGCCGCCGAGCAGGCACACGACGGGCACGCCGCGGCGCCTCGCGTCGTCCAGCAGGGCGTGCAGCGCGCCCGCGTCGCGGATCCCCTCCAGGTAGAGCATCAGGACCCGGGGCCCGGCCGCGGCGAGGACGCCGCGGGCCAGGGTGCAGGCGTCCAGGTGGACCTCGTTGCCGCTGCCGATGAAGCCGTCGAGGTGGAAGCCGTACCGGGCGGCCGCCGTGACGACGCGGGCGCCGAAGGCGCCGCTCTGGGAGACGAGGAAGGCGCCGCTCCCGTGCCGGCAGTCGACGAGGCTGTCGAAGGCCTGGGCGAAGGTCAGCACCGCGCGGTCGGGCGCGTGGTAGAGCCCGACGGTGTTCGGGCCGAGGACGACGGTGCCCCGGTTCGTGGTCAGCGGGCCGCCGCCGGTCTCCTCGAAGCCCGAGGCGAACACGACCGCGAACGCGGCACGCCCGTCGATCCGGTCGAGGACCTCCTGGACGGCCGCGGCCGGCACGCACAGCAGCGCGACGTCCACGTCCCGGTCGAGGCCGTTCCGCGGGTCGGGCGTCAGCACCTCGCCGCCGAACCGCGCCTCGCGCAGGTGCCGCAGGGTGCGGGCGCCGAGGCCGGTCTCCCGCGACGTGCCGCCGATGACGGCGACCGTGGCGGGGGAGAGCAGGGGGCGCAGGTCGGGGACCCGCATACCGGACGGGTCGGTCACGGCCGGCGTCATCGGAGCTCGGCCGGGACGCGGGTGTGCTTGGTGGTGCCCCACTCGGGCGCGCGCCTCTCCTTGAAGGCCGCGATGCCGCGCAGGGTCTCGCCGCAGGTGCGGATCCACGTCAGGACGCGGCGCTCGCGGTTGTAGGCCGCGACCCGGTCGGTCGACTCCAGGAACTCGTACATGAGCCGCTTGGTCGCGGTCATCGACACCGGCGCGCAGTGCTCGGCCATGTCGGTCGCGATCTCGACGGCGACCTTGAGCACGTCCTCGGGTGCGGCGAGGCGGGTCGCCAGGCCGCGGCGCTCGAACTCGGCGCCGTCGATCGTGCGGCCGGTCAGCAGCAGGTCCATCGCGACGCCGAAGCCCGCCAGCCGGGGGAGGAGCCAGGTCGAGCCGCGGTCGGGCATGATGCCGACCCGGTTGAACGAGAAGGCCAGGCGGGCCGAGTCGGCCACGACGCGGATGTCGGCCTGCATCGCCCAGGTGAGGCTCACGCCGATGGCGTCGCCGTTGATGGCCGCGATGATCGGCGTGCTCAGGTTCCAGGGCGCCTTCTCCGGCTCGGTCAGGGTCTCGACGCCGTGGGTCTTCTCGTCGCGCCAGTTCATGTCGAGGTCCGCGCCGACGCCGAAGTGCTTCCCGCGCCCGCTCACCACGACCACCGACACCTCGGGGTCGGCGTCGAAGGCGACCAGCGCCTCCTGGAGCTGGAGGGCCATCAGCGGGGTGTAGGAGTTGCGGCGGTCCGGGCGGTCCAGGAAGACCAGGCCGACGCGGCCCTGCCGCTCGACGGTGACGTGGCGTTCGGTCATGGGTGCTCCGGTGTTCTGCGAGCGCGTGGCGCCGTACGGGTGTCTCGCGTCCCACTCTCGTGCCGCGGGAGGCATCTGCGCAAAGACCTCTTTTTCGCAGGTCCCATCGGCGATTCCTATGTCCGGCTAGGGTGCGGGCATGGACCTCCGGACGTTGCGCTACTTCGTGGCGGTCGTCGACGAGGGCGGCATGACCCGGGCCGCGCGGGCGTTGTTCGTGAGCCAGCCGTCGCTCTCCCTGGCGATGCGCGGGCTGGAGGGCGAGCTCGGCGTCCGGCTGTTCGACCGGTCCGGGCGGCGTGCCGTGCCCACGCCAGACGGGGCGCGGCTGGCCGCCCTGGCGCGCCAGGTGATCGCCGAGGCCGACGCCGCCGGGGAACGGGTCCGGCAGGTGGCCGGCCTCGAGGTCGGACGGCTGGTCGTCGCGACGTCGACCACGCTCGCGGTGCACCCGCTGACCCCGCTCGTCGCGGCGCTCCGCGGGCGGCATCCCGGGCTCGAGGTCCACATCCGGGACGCGAGCACAGCGGTCGGGGCGTTCGGCCTGGTGCGCTCCGGCGAGGCCGAGCTGGGCGTGGTCGACGCCATGCCCCCGGACGCCGGGTGGGGCAGCCGCGACCTCGGCGCCGAGGAGATCGTGCTGATGGCGAGTCCGGAGTTCGCCGCGGGGCTGGCGGAGCCGGTCGCGCGGGCACGGGTCGCCGGCCTCGACCTCGGGGTCGTTCCGTCGGACCTCGACTCCGCGAGCGCCGCCGCGACGGCCGTGGCGTCGATGGCGGGCCGGGTCCGGGCCCAGTGCGCCCACCGCGCGATGCTGTGGGAGCTGGTCAGAGGCGGCACGGTCGCGGCGTTCGTCGGCCGGGACACGGCGAGGGCCGTCCTGCCCTGGGCCTCGCTCCGCTCGCTCGACCCGCCGCTGTGGCGGGACGCCCACCTGGTCTGGCGCGAGCAGGCGCTGTCACCCGCCGGCGCGGCCCTCGTCGAGCTCGCCCGCGGCGGCGACGAACCCCCGGGCGACCGGTGAGAGGCGGGCCGGGTCGAAGACCAGCCCGACCGACTGGGTGAACGGCGGGTCCAGCGGCCGGACGTGCGCGCCGGCCGCCGCCGCGTCCACGGCGAGCCGGGGGCCGACGATGGTGGCGCCCACCCCGGCCAGCATCAGCGAGGTGCGGGCCTCGCGCTGGTCGGCGACCACGGCGGCCCACAGGGGAGTTCGCGCCGTGGCGCGCTCCAGGGCCGAGTTGCGGCCCGCCGCGACGAGCACGGTCGGCACGCCGGACAGCTCGTCCATCGTCACCGCTCCCTCCGGGACGGCCCCGGACCGCGGCGGGAAGGCGACCTGCCACCCCCACGAGCCGATCGGCAGCACCGCCAGCGCGTCGTCCACCGGCGGGGGGACGGGCAGCCGGGTGCAGACGATCTCCGCGGTGCCTCCGGTCAGGACCTCGGCGATCGCATCCTCGCGGTCGAGGTCGTGCACCCGGACCGCTCGTCCCGGCGCGGCGCCGAGCCAGGCCGAGACGAGCGCCGAGAACGGGCCGCTGACCACGGTCGACAGGGCCGCGAGCTCCAGCCGGCCGCCCTGGCCGGCCGCGGCCAGGGCCTCCCCGGCCTGCTCGCAGCCGCGCAGGATCCGGCGTGCCGGGCCGACCAGGGCGTGGCCCGCCGGCGTCAGCGACATGCCGCGTCCGACGCGGTGGAACAGCTGCGCCGCGAGCTCCTGCTCCAGGGCGCGGACCGCGGCCGACACCGTCGACTGCCGGACGCCGAGCCGCGCGGCGGCGGCCGTCGCGCTGCCGGTGTCGCGGACGCTCAGGAAGGCCCGCAGCTGGTGGAGCTCCACGTCAGCAGCCTAGATCGGGGCGTCAGCCGCCGGTCCAGTCGGCCGGCCGCTTCTCGGTGAAGGCGCGCGCGCCTTCCCGCGCGTCGCTGGACGCGAACACCTCGTCGACGTACGGCTGCTGGCGGGCGAACCGCTCGGCGCGGGGCCAGGCGCGGGACTCGACGATGATCCGTTTGCTCGCGGCGACCGCCAGCGGTCCGTTGGCGGCGATCGTCCGGGCGAGGGCGAGGGCGGCGCCGAGCGCTCCTCCCTCGTCCGTCAGCCTGTTGACCAGGCCGAGGGCGTGCAGCCGCTCGGCGCCCACCGGGTCGCCGGTCAGCGCCAGCTCCATGGCGGCGACCTCGGGCAGCCGGTCCGGCAGGCGGTGCAGGCCGCCGGCCGCGGCGACCAGGCCGCGCTTCACCTCGGGGATGCCGAACCGCGCCGTCGTCGCCGCGACGACCAGGTCGCAGGCGAGCACGAGTTCGAAGCCGCCGGCCAGCGCCCAGCCCTCCACCGCGGCGATGAGCGGCTTGCGGGGCGGCGCCGCCGTGACTCCGCCGAAGCCGCGTCCCGGGATGCTCGGCCGCTCGCCGCGGAGGAAGCCCTTGAGGTCCATGCCCGCGCAGAAGCTGCCCCCGCTGCCGGTGATCACGGCGAGGCGCAGGGCCGGTTCGCGGTCGAGCCGGTCGAGGGCGGCCGCGATGAGCCGCGCCATGGTGAGCGTCATGGCGTTCTTCGCCTTCGGCCGGTTGAGGGTGATGACGAGGACGCCGCCCCGGTCCTCGGCGAGCACTTCGGGTGCCTCGCGTGCGTCGGCGGCGGCGGCCGAGGGCGCGGTGTCGTGGGCGTCGCTCACGGGGGGTCTCCTCCCAGGTGGATGCGGCCGAATGTCGGAACGGGCCTTGACAGACCAGTGATCGCGGTCACAGGATTGCACACAGTGGAATAAAATTCCACTGAAAGAAATGATCGATGAGCAAGGAGATGGGCCACGATGCGTCGAGTTCCTGCGCGTTCGGTGACCGCCGCCACTGCCGCGCTGCTGGTGATGTCGGGCGCCCTGGCCGCCTGCGCCGGCCCCCAGGGCGGCGACAGCGCGGCGGACAAGAAGACGGGGACGGCGATCTGCCCGACCGCGGACACCAAGGGCACGATCAAGATCGGCATGAGCTCGCCGCTCGCCGTGTTCGCGCCGCTCCTGCTCGGGATCGAGACCGGGGCGTTCGACAAGGCCGGCATCGACGTCGAGATCGAGAAGATCCCGAGCGCCGAGTCGCTGCCGCTGGTCGCCCGCGGCAAGCTCGACGCGCAGATGACCTCGCTGAGCACGTCCCACTTCAACACCCTGAACGACGGGGTCGACGTCCGCTGGATCCTGCCGATGGACAAGCAGCAGGAGATCCCGGTCGGCACCCCGGTGCCCGGCTACTGGTCCCGCAAGGACGTCGTCGGCAGCGCCACCGCCCCCGACCTCTCCAAGCTCAAGGGCGCCGACGTCAGCACCCCCACCGGCGGCTCCGGCGTGAGCGGCCTGATCCTCGACAACGCCCTGGGCAAGGTGGGGCTGGGCCTCAAGGACGTCAAGCTCTCCCCGCCGCTGGTCGGCCCCGACGCGCTGAACGGACTCGCGAACGGCGCCGTCAAGGCCGCCTGGATCTCCGCTCCCCTCGAGGTCGAGGCCGCCAAGAACCCCGACCTCGTCCCGATCGCCGGCTACGCGCCGGGCGTGACCGGGACCGCCATCATGGCCGGCCGGACGCTCCTCGACCGGCCCGAGGTCGCCGTCAAGTTCACCCAGGTGCTCAGCAAGGTCACGACGAAGTACCTCGACGGCGACTACCGGAAGGACGCCGAGACGGTGCGCCTGCTCGCGTCCGCCGAGGAGGTCGACAAGTCCACGATCGAGAAGTCGGCCCTCCTCGCCTTCACCCCGTCGTTCTCCATGGAGGGGACGGAGAAGTTCGCGGACGACCTGCAGGCGTTCGCGCTCAAGCGCGGCGAGCTGGAGTACGACAAGCCGCTCGACTCCGCGGACCTCATCGACGCCCGGTTCAGCGAAGCCGCGGGGAGCTGCGACTCCGTCGTCGGATGAGCCCGGACGCCCGGCGGCGGGTCCGCGGACTCCGCGCGCTCAACCCCGCTGCCGGGTGTCGGCGGCCGCTCTGGCGAACGCGCGGATGAGCGGAGTCTCGCTCGCAGTGCGCCACACGAAGGACCACTGGCAGAGGGGGGCGTCCCGGATCGGGACGAAGGCCAGGCTGGGCCACGAGTAGAAGTCGGCCAGCTCGGTGGTGACGCCGGCGGTGGCCTGGCCCGAGGAGACCACGCTGAGCGTCTCCTGCCACGTGGTGACCTTGGGCCCGCGGCGGACGGGACGGCCGGACGGGGTGTGCGCGGGGTTGAAGACCTCCTCCATGTAGGAGGGGATCGACTGGCCTTCGACCACGGTGCAGTCGCCGAGATCCTCAAGGCAGATGGTGCCTTGTTCCGCGTAGGGGTGGTCGGCGGAGACCATCAGCAGCACCTGGGACGTGTGCGGGGTCGGGCTGACGGTCAGTCCGGGATCGCGGATCGGCAGCCACAGGTAGGCCACGTCCAGATCGCCCGCCTCGAGCAGGTCCAGCGGAGACGCCGGCTGGATCTCGCGGTGCTGGAGGCGGGCGTTCGGGTGGCGGGCCAGGAACAGGTCGAGAACGTCCTTGATCAGCACGGAGTACGGGCCGAGGGTGCCGAGGGTCAGTGTTCCCGCGGTGCCGCGGGCGGTGGCCTGGGCCGTCGAGATCCCCTGCACGATCTGCCGGTAGCCGCCCTTGAGCGACTGGTGCAGCTGCTCGCCGAGCGGGGAGAGGCGGACGGCCCGGGTGGTGCGGTCGAACAGCGGCGCGCCGATGCGCCGCTCCTGCTTCTTGATCGATTGGCTGACGCGCGCCGGGCTGATGCCCAGCAGCTCGGCCGTCCGGCTGAAGTGCAGCTCCTCGGCCAGCGTCAGGAAGATCTCGATCTCTCGCATCTCGATGGGCGGGCCTCCGGATTCTTTAGCCCAGGGTTAAGAGACGTTACCGGATCCGTCGTTGATGCGACGCGGGCGGGTCGGGGAGGCTGGGGCGCATATCGTCCCAGATGTGGGCGCGCTCGAAGGCAGTGCAGAAGCCTGCCCTGTTCTGGAGGTCCGGTGCCCGTCGGTTATCTGTTCCCTGTGGTGCTCACCGCGCTGGGGACGCTGTTCGCGCTGCGGCCGGTGCCGTTCTCGCGCCCGCTCGGCCGTCCCAGCTACTTCCTCGGCCTGGCGGCCAACGAACTGCCGTTCGCGGCGTTCTTCTGGCTGCTGCTGCTCCCGACGGCGCTGGCGTTCGCCCAGGGCGACATCGACTCGGCGGGCGGCTGGGCGGTCGTCGGCCTGGCCGCCGCCACCACTCCCGGGCTCGCCGTCATCGCCCGTCGCGGACTCGGGGACCGGAAGAGGATCGAACACGCCATGGACGAGGGGCTGGGCGCCGGATGGCGCGCCGCCCTCGACGCCGACCTCGCCGGCGGACTGCGGCGCCGGCCGCCGGTGGCCCGCATCCTGTTCCTGCCGATCCTCAAGCGCCGGATGGACGTCCGGCGCGCGGCCAACCTCGCCTACGGCGACGCCGGCCGCCGCAACCTGCTCGACCTCTACCACCACCGCTCCCGCCCGCAAGGCGCGCCCGTCATGATCCACCTGCACGGCGGCCACTACGACAGCGGCCACAAGAACAGCCAGTCGCTTGCCCTGCTCTACCACCTCGCCTCGCAAGGGTGGGTGTGCGTCAGCGCCAACTACCGGCTGCGCCCCGAGTTCCAGCACCCCGACCACCTGATCGACCTCAAGAAGATCATCGCCTGGGTGCGCGAGCACGCCCACGAGTACGGCGCCGACCCGTCGACGCTGTTCGTCGCGGGAAGCTCGGCGGGCGGGCACATGGCGGCGCTGGCCGCGCTCACCCCCAACGACCCCGCCTTCCAGCCGGGCTTCGAGGACGCCGACACCTCCGTGACGGGCGCCGTCTACCTGAACGGCTGGTACGGGCCCTACTTCGGCCAGGGGCCCGAGTCGTCGCCGCTGGCCCGCATCACCGCGGACGCACCGCCGTTCTTCGTGGCCCACGGCGACCTGGACCCGCTGGTGCCCGTGGCCGACGCCCGGCACTTCGCCGAGCGGCTGCGCGAGACCTCGTCCGCCCCCGTCGTCTACGCCGAACTGCGCGGCGGGAACCACGCCTTCGACCTGTACCACTCGTTCCGCTTCGAGGCGCTCGTCGACGCCATCGAGGCTTTCACGGCCCGGGTGAGATCCCAGAACCGGACCTCTGCCTGACGGCCGGGACGCGTCCGGGAGCGGAGGGCCGTGGTCGTCCTCGGCGATGACGGCTGTCCGCGGATTCAGTGACGGGTGCGGGTTGCCGCTGGTCGGGCTGGCGCCTTGACCTCAAGTTCGGTTGAGGGCGCATGCTCGAAGTCCTTGTAAGTGAACGGGTGAGGGGTGGTCGGTGTGCGGGTGGTCCAGGCAACGCGGTTCGGGGGTCCGGATGTGCTGGTGCCAGGTGAGGCGCCGGATCCGGTGGCCGGAGCGGGCCAGGTCGTGGTCGACGTGGCGGTCGCGGGCATGACGTTCGTCGAGACGCAGATCCGGCGCGGCGTCGACAAGTGGCATGCCAGACCGCCGTTGCCGTACGTGCCCGGCGGTCTGGTGGCCGGTCGTGTGAGCTCGGTCGGGGCGGGGGTGGATCCGGCCTGGCTCGGGCGCCGCGTCATCGCCGGCACCGGGGAGACCGGCGGGTTCGCCGAGCGTGCCGCAGCCGAGGTCGGGGATCTGTTCCCGGTGCCGGACGGTCTGGGCCTGCCGGATGCCATCGCCCTGCACAGCGACGGCAGCACCGCGCAGGGCCTGACCGAGAGAGCCGGGATCGGACCCGGTGACTGGGTGCTGGTCGAAGCGGCCGCCGGCGGCGTCGGCAGCCTGCTGGTGCAGCTCGCCCGTGCGGCGGGCGCCCGGGTCGTCGGAGCCGCCCGCGGAGCGCGCAAGCTCGACCTGATCCGGGAACTGGGCGCCGACGCCGCGGTCGACTACTCCGAACCGGGCTGGACCAAGCGGGTGCTCGAAGCGACCGGCGGCGCGGGGCCGGACGTGGTGTTCGACGGCGTCGGCGGACAGATAGGGCGCGCAGCATTCGAGGTGACGGCCCGCGGCGGCCGGTTCTCGGTGCACGGAGCCTCCAGCGGTGACGTCACGCTCGTCGACTCCGCGGAGGCGCGGTCCAAAGGGGTGGACGTGATCGGCATCGAGCAGCTCTTCGACTTCGGGCCGAACGTGGTGCGGTGGGCGGAGCAGATGATGGCCCAGGCCGCCTCCGGGCTCGTCCGGCCGGTCATCGGGCAGACCTTCCCGTTGGAACGCGCCGCCGACGCGCACGCCGCGATCGAGAATCGCACCGCCGTAGGGAAGACCCTGCTGCTCATCTGACGGGCCCAGGCAAATAAGCGACGGGCGGGTTGTGCTGTTGCGGCCGGCCTACTCAGGTGCGGCGCGCAGCACGACCCTGACCGTGGGCCACGCTCAACTACGGAGTATCGGCCTGAGCTCAGAATGAGCGATCCCCGATACGTCGTAATGCTGCGCGCCGCTCACGAGTAGATCTTCGCTGCCACTGCGGCCTTGGCCTCCCGCAGGGACCGCAGCACCGGCGCCCCGAACCCGCCTCGGCTGGGACGTTCCACCGCTTGCAGGTCGTCCGCGAGGGTCCAGCCGCTGCCCCGTTCGATCAGCGACCGGTGCTTGGTCGAGTAGTAGTCGGCGTTGACCGCCACCGCCACACCGTCCGCTCCCGCCGCAGCGGCCAGCAGGTGCATGTGGAACCGCGTGGAGATCCAGACCTGGCCGGGGCCGGCCGGAAGGCCGTGCCTCCACACGCCCGCGAAGGGGTAGAACCGCGCACCGGGCAGCTCGGGCTCGATGAGGTCGAAGACCGACCGGTCCGCGCCCGGGATGCCCTCCACGATTCCGAGCCGGTCAGGGGTCACGTCCCAGGCGCGCAGCGTCCCGGCCACGAACGACGCGAGGGCGGGACGCGGCACGTCCAGCAGATCGGACTGGAGGCACAGCATCACCTCGCGGAGCGGCTCCTCGGGCCGCCGGTACAGGTGCGGGCCGATACCGAAGAACATGTCGTCGCCGGTGTGGCTCACCGCCGTCACGTCCCCGACCAGGCGCGCGGACGGCTCGTCACGCACGTCGACCAGTTCGAAGTGCGCGGCCAGGTCGCGCACCAACGCCGTCGTGTGGTCGGCCACCGGCCACAGCCCCTGCCCGGTCATCACCGCCCGTCCACCGGACCTCTGCACCGCCGCCACGGCGGCGGCGGGCAGGCCGTAGTGCTTGGGCCAAACGCGATTGATGTAGCCGCCGCCGATGATGTGCACCACCTGCGCCTGCGCGGCGAGTTCGATACCGGCCGCCCACCGGCACGCCATCGACGGGTTGTGCATCGCCTGGCGAACCCAGCGCGCGACCTCCCACGGCTCGTCCCCCGGCGCCTCCCAGCACAGCCGCCAGAACGTGTCGGTGAACCGGCTCTTGGGATGGATACCGCCCAGCAGCACCTGCGCCGATCCCGGGCTCGGGCAGTCCAGCCAGACCTCCGTCTCCGGCGCCGTCTCCGCCAGATGACGCAACCACATGGCCGCGATGAGTTCGTCCCCGTAGTTCGGGAAGCCCGTCGTGCCGACAAGGTAGAACATGTCTCTCCAGGGAACGTGGACATGCCCCCACATGTCACCCGATCGGTCCAGGGTAAAGGGAGCGGCCAGGGCTCCCGCCCCTGCCCGGCGGAGGCCGACTACGCGCCCGTAGGCACCCGCTGGACGCCCCGGTCACCGCCGCCGGGGGACGGGTGTGCCCGGTCATCCTTCATCGCCTCCTCGTCCGGCGCGGGGCCGGGCGTCGAAGCCCACCCGGAAGGGGCTCAGGGTTCGCGGCAGCGGCCTGTCCGCGGACGGCCGCAGGATCTCACCGGCACTCAGGACCGGGCCGCCTCCCGCGCAGGCGACATGTTCGCTGCGTTGCGGGGCGACACGGAGAGTCTCGTCGACGTCGATGACGAACGTGAAAGGATCCTCGCGCTCGGCCTGCCGCTGCCCGTTCAGCCAGGCAGCCAGGTCATCGAGTGAGGTGATCGGCCGTCCGCCATTGTCAGGGCGGACGTCATCGCGGATCTCAGCAGGCCCCACATAGTCGTATCGGCGGTTCACGTGGAAAGCCTGCCTCACTCAGCGACCGAAGCCTCACCCTTCGGTGGACGGCACGGGCGAACTAGGCTGGCCTTGCCGGCATCGAGCAGCCCAGGCAACGATTCTCCCGCGTCGTCAGCGGCTTTCGCGCGCTGATCGAGACCGCCGTGTGTACTCCTGGCCGAGCGCGAAGAGCAACCACGTGAGAGCGGTGGCGTCGTCGACGATCCCGATCGGCAGGAAGACGTCCGGGATCAGGTCGATCGGAGAGACGATGTAGATCACGGCGATCACCATCGCGGCGATCTTGCCGGTGGAAGTCCGGTAGTAGGACTGCACGGCCGTCCCGGGCGGCCCGACGCGACGGCGTTTCCGCAGCCGTAGGATGCCCGCGACCAACAGCACCGCGCCGACGGCCATGACGACGGCTCCCACCATTGTGGCGTCAGCACCGCCGAGGTCGCCGTCCATCGTGAGTGCAGGCACGGTGCCTGCAATGACGAAGACAAGCCCGAGCCAGACCATGCGCACCTCCGGGGGGAGTGTCTTCCGGTATTGCCGCCCCAGACGGTTTTACTCGGCTTTCGGGGTTGCAAAGGTCAAGCCGCATCCAACCGTCGAGCGTTGCGTCGAGCCGAACTGGGAACCCGATTGCCGGTCACCTTCGCAGGAATCCCGTGACCCGCGCGTGGTCCTGCCAGTGGCCAGCGGCGGTGGTGGTCGGGCGGGTGACGGGCCTCGGTGTGCGCGCCATTCCCCTGGCGGGTGTTATGGCCTGGGGGTCATCCCGGTGAAGACGGCGTGGAGGACTCGTTCGATGTAGGCGTGCGTCACGGGTTCCCCGGTGATCAGCAAGCGGAAGTACAGAGGGCCGGAGAGGATCTCCATGGCCAGGTCCAGGTCGAAGTCGGGCGCGATCTGTCCCTGGTCTTTGGCGGTGTTGAGGCGGGCCAGGGTGTCCGCGGTCTGGGGCTGGATGAAGCGCTGGTTGAGCGCGTCGGCGACCTGGGGATCGTGCTGGGCCTCGCCGATGAGGTCCCGGTACAGGGGGCCCCACGGAGGACGGCCGAGGAGGTCGGCGGCCGTGGTCATCACCTCGCGCAGGTCGGCGACGATGTCGCCGGTGTCGGGGTGGTCCAGGCCCGCGTTGTTGAGGCTGAGCACCGCGTCCAGGAACAGCAGGCCCCTGGAGGGCCAGCGGCGGTAGATGGTGTGTTTGCTGACGCCGGCCCGGGCCGCGACGGCCTCGATGCTGAGCTTCGCGTAGCCGGCCTCGCGGGCCAGGTCGAGCGCGGTCCTCATGATCGTCTCGGTTCGGTCGGCGGCGCGGGCGGCTCGCTGATCAGTCATGGCCGTCACTCTACTGAACGGCACGTGCCGTGTTGACAAAGCCCGGAGGGTCTCGGCACGATGAGCGCCATCAGAAGTGCACGGTCCGTGCCGTGCATCTTCCTGGAGACCGTGGAACGAAGGGTGAGCACCGAGCATGCGCAAGAAGATGAGATGGGCCACGGGGACCGCGGGCGGAGCGGTGGCGGTGGGAGCGGCGGCGCTGCTGGCGTCCCAGGCCGTCCCCGCCTCGACCGCCGATTCGGTGGCCGCCGTCAAGGCCGGCGTCACCGTCCGCACCGACAAGGGCGTGGTCCGGGGTACCGCCGCCGACGGCCTCCGGACCTTCCAGGGCATCCCGTACGCCACGGCGGCCCGCTTCGCCGCTCCGCGCCCGGCGCCCGCGTGGAAGGGTGTGCGGGACGCGACCGAGCCCGGCAAGGTGTGCGCCCAGCCGCCCGGGTACCCGATCGGCAAGCCCAGCACCGACGAGGACTGCCTCAGCGTCAACGTGACCGCGCCGGCCGGCGAGCGCGGGAGGCTGCCGGTGATCGTGTGGATCCACGGCGGCAGCATGATGTTCGGGATGGGCGACCTGTACGGACCCAACCGGCTCGCCGCGGGCGGCGCCGTCGTGGTGTCGATGAACTACCGGCTGGGCGTCACCAGCTTCCTGACCCACCCGTCCCTGAAGGAGTCGGGCAGCCTGGCGCTGGACGACCAGCGCGCCGCGCTGCGCTGGGTGCGCCAGAACATCGGGGCGTTCGGCGGCGACCCGCGCAATGTGACGATCATGGGCCAGTCGGGCAGCGGCTTCAGCGTCTGCGGGCACCTCGCCTCGCCGGCGTCGGCGGGCCTGTTCCAGCGGGCGATCGCGCAGAGCGCGCCGTGCAGTACGCCGGGCAACGCCTCCCGCACCCGGGCGGAGGCGATCGCCGACAGCGAGACGGTGATCCGCGAGCTGGGCTGCGACACCGCCGCCGACGTGGCGTCCTGCCTGCGCAGGACCGACATCGACGATCTGCTGGAGAAGTACGGGTCGACCCGGGAGCCGCGCCCGGTCAGCGGCACGCCGGCGCTGCCGCTCCCGGTCGACGAGGCCCTCCGCACGGGCCGGTTCAACCGGGTGCCCGTCCTCGTCGGCGTCAACCACGACGAGGAGAACGGCATGATCCTCGGCCAGGAACTGGCGACCGGGAAGCCCATGGCCGCCGAGGCGTACGAGCCGGCCGTCCGGGAGCAGTTCCGCGCGAAGGCCGACGCCGTGCTGAAGCGCTACCCGCTCGGCCCGTCCGCCGGACGGACGCTGGCGAAGGTGAGGACCGACGCGACCTGGTCGGCGCCGGTCCTGGACACCGCCCGCGCGCTGTCCCGCTGGACCCCGACCCGGATGTACGAGTTCGCCGAGCAGGACACCCCCTGGTACACGGGCTCCCCCAAGCCGAGCTTCCCCGCCGCGTCCCAGCACATGGCCGAACTGACGTACATGTTCGACCTGTCCCTGTTCGAGAAGCTGACCGATGAGCAGGCCGCCCTCGGCGACCGGATGATCGGAGCCTGGGTCCGCTTCGCCGCCACCGGAGACCCCAGCGGCGGCGGCGAGGCCGCCTGGCCCCGGCTGAGCGACCGGCGCGGCCAGGCCGGCTGGCACGTCCAGTCCCTGACCCGCGGGGCCTGGAAGCGCGCCGACTTCGTCAACGAACACTCCTACCGATTCTGGAGCGCCGCGAAGCACTGAGCATCTCGCTGTGATGGGAGGCAGGCCCTCACGGGTCGGCCTCCCACGACGCGGATAGCCGACAACAGGGGTGGCCTACCAACGCGTCGAGGACACCGAGGGCAGCGGAACCGGCAACCCAGTCCGCTCCAATCCGGCAGGCCGCGTCCCTACCGGTGGGGGCAGCGCTCAGGACGCGCAGTGCGGTTCGAGGGCAGTCGCCGGCCGGGTGCAACTTGGGCGTCCCCTACGCAGGCCCGTATACGCGTATTCCCGTCGGGAACAATGGAACGCTTCACCTTTTGCGGCCCCGTGGTGCGGCGGTGTGGACTGCGGTTGCGAGGGCGGCCAGATGGATCGCCGGCAACGTCGGCAGTGCCCCAGCAACGCGGATCGCGGCAGGCGGAGGGCTCGGTGGCCGGTGGCGACCACCTTGTTGGCTGAGACGTGCATCGTTGTGCCGCGATCGGGTGAGGTATAGGGACCATGGGTGCGCGGGATCGGTGGGGCCCGGATGACCGGGGGACTTGGGGGACTGGGGGATGGGCGGTGCGGGCGCACAGGGCATGGGGTGGCTTGCGCTGGAGGCCTTCGATCCGGCGCCGGTCGCGGTCGCGTTGACGATCGGGCCGGACCACCGTCTCGTGTACACCAATCTCGCCTACCGGGCGTTCGTCGGCGACCGTCCGCTCGGCGAGCCGATCGGGGAGGCGTTCGGTGTCGCGGCGCAGCAGGACTACGGCGAGCTGTTCGATCGCGTGCTGGCCACCGGTGAGCCGGCGACCGTGGTCGAGGCGCCGGTGAAGCCGGCTGCCGCCGAGGAGCGGTACTTCTCCTTCAGCCTCTCGCGGTTCACCCACGAGCGGCCCGGGGTGCTGGTGGTCGCGGTCGACGTCACCGAGCAGGTCGCCGCGGTCCGGCGGGCGGACCGGGCGACGGAGGAGCAGAAGCGGTTGCGGCGCCGGTTCGAGAGCCTGGTGTGGATCAACGCGCAGGTCGTGTGGGTGACGGATGCGGCCGGCAAGGTGATCGAGTCGAGCGGCGGCTGGGGGCGGATCACCGGGCAGAGCCGGGAGGAGTTCGTCGGCGACGGCTGGATGCAGGCGCTGCACCCCGATGACCGCGAACCCACGTCGCGGTCGTGGGACCGGACGCGCCGGGAGGTCCGCCCGTGGCACCACGTCTACCGGGTCCGCACACGCGACGGCGAGTACCGGCACTTCGAGGTGCGGTCCGCGCCGGTGGTCGAGGACGGCGTCGTGGCCGAATGGATCGGCACCTGCTTCGACGTGGAGCGGCAGTGGCGGGAGCGGGAGCGCCGCGATCTGCTCGCCCGGGCCGCCGCGGCCGGGGCCGAGCAGACCGAACTGACCGAGATGTTCGTCGCCCTCGTCGGGGTGCTGGTCCCCGCGCTCGCCGACGGGTGCGGCGTGCACCTGATCCCCGATCTCGGCGACCGTCCCGCGGGCGCTCCGATCACCGTGCGGCGCGTCGCCACCGCCGCGAGCGGGGGCCTGGGATGGCAGCCGTCCACCGGTGAGGAGCGGTTCGCTCCCGACAGCGGGTTCGCCCGCGCGCTGAAGCGGCGCCGCCCGCTGCAGCGCACCTTCCCGCCGGGCAGGCCGCCGGCCGACCTGCTGCCCGCGGGCACTGCCGCCTGGCTGGCCGAGTCCGGCGCCACCAGCGTCGTGCTGATGCCGGTGGTCGTCGACGGCGCCGTGGCGGCGGCGGTCACCGCCGCAAGGCGCGGCGACCGCGACCCGATGAGCCCCGAGGAGGTCGCCCTCATGCGGCAGATCTTCGAGCACACCCACGACGCGCTGAGCGGCGCCGTCCGGTTCCACCGGACGCAGGAGGTCGCCCTGGCCCTGCAGCACGGCCTGCTCGCCGACCCTCCCGACCTCGACGACCTGAAGATCGTCGCCCGCTACCTGGCCAGCCCCGCGGCGGCCGAAGTGGGAGGCGACTGGTACGACTCGTTCGTCTTGCCCGACGGCGCGACCGTGGTGGCCATCGGCGACGTGGCGGGCCACGACCTGGCCGCCGCCGTCGAGATGAGCCAGCTCCGCAACATGCTGCGAGTGCTGACCGCCGACCGCCTCGCCCCGCCCGGCGAGATCCTGCGCCGCCTGAACAGCGCCATGGAAACGGTGGCGCCCGAGGCGACGGCCACCTGCGTACTGGCCCGCGTCGAGGAACCCGAACCCGGCCGATGGCAGTTCAACTACGCCGTGGCCGGGCACCCGCCGCCGCTCCTGATCACCGCCGACGGCGACGGCCGCTTCCTCGAAGAGGCGGCCAACCCCCTACTCGGCTTGCCTTTCGATGCCTACCACAGCGCGACCGAACCGCTCCCGCCCGGCTCCACCCTGCTGCTGTACACCGACGGCCTCGTCGAGCATCCCGGCGAGCACCTGGACCGGGGCCTGGACCGGCTTCGCCGCCAGGTCTCCACGCTCGCACACCTGCCCCTGGAGCGGCTGTGCGACGCCCTCCTGGACGACCTGCCCACCACCGGGACGGACGACATCGCCGTGATCGCCGTCCGAATCCCCGACGCCGCTACGCCGACAATCCCAGCCGCCACCCCGCCGCCGAGCTGACGTCGGACGGCGGGGTGGCGTCGGCGAGCGCGACTCTCGTCACTTCCGGCGGCGCTTCTGGCGGCGGTGCCTGGGGGCGGGGCGCTGTTGTTGCGGTGGCTTCTTGCGGGTGGGCTGCGGCTGGGTATTGCGGCCACGGGAGCTGTTGGGTGTCCGGCCGCGGACGATGCCGATCAGCTCCTCCATGAGGTCGGTCGTCTCGGCCTCGAGCCAGGCCAGGCCGATCTGGGACTGAGGAGCGTCGGTCACGGTTCGGTAGGTGAGGTCTTTGCGGTGGTGCAGGCGGGCCAGAGACTGCGGAAGCAGCAGGACGCCGGCTCCCGACGCCACCAGCTCGATCGCGCCGGCGGTGCTCTCAGGACGGGTGAAGGCAGGCTGCCCGGGGCGGTCCTCCCAGGTCAAGACGTCGTCGAGCGGCTCGAACACGTCCTCGTCGGCGAGATCGGCGAGTTCCACCTCCTCCACTGCGGCCAACGCGTGATCCTTCGGCACCACGACCACGGTCGTCTCCCGGTACAGCGGGATCACGTGGAGGGCCTCGCGGTCGACGGGCAGGCGTACGAACGTCGCGTCCACGCCACCGCTCCGCAGCAGGGGGACGACCTCGGCCGCCGGCATCTGCAGGAGGCGAAGCGGCACCTCGCGGACCCGCTCGGCCCAGACCCCGGCCCACTTCCCGGGCGTCACCCCCGGCACGTAGGCCAGCCGGAACTCACCATCTGTCACTCCGCCACCCTAGTCACGTCCAGGCAGTTCCCTTCCGCTGGCTACCCTTGAGGGCATGGGCACGTCCAGAGCAAAGACCTCGCAGACCATGAAGTCCGCGACCGCGGCCAAGAAGCTGGGCATCCTGCTGTCGGCAGCACCCGCCGAGTTCCAGGAAGGTCCCGTCTCCCGGGACGAACTGAACGCGCTCCAAGCCGACCCGCCCTCATGGCTGGCGGACCTGCGCCGTGAGGGCCCCCACCCCCGCCAGGTCGTCGCCGCCAGGCTCCGCATCTCCATCTCAGGTCTGGCCCGCGCCGACATCACGGGCCCCCTCACCACGGCCGAGATCGAGGACCTGAAGGCCGAAAGGCCCGACTGGCTGGAACGCGAGCAAGCCGTCCAGGCCGAAGTCCGCAGGGAGGAACTCCGCCTCAAGCAGCAGCGCGCCAAGACCTGACTCACGTCATTCCCCGACCGCCCGCGCCGGAGCCGTTCCGCCGTACGCTCCGCGCATGATTTGCGTCATAGCGTTTTAGACTCCCAACCGTGGCCGAGCGCATGAGCGGGGAGATCGAAAGGCTCTACGAGGTGTTCGGACGGGTTCCGCGGCCGCTGAAAGTGGAAGGCTGCGCGCATTGCGTGGACCCCGACGAAGACCGGCCGCTGCTCGACGGGCCGGTGCGGGGCCTCAGCGCGGACGTCCTCCGGCGGTACGCGACGGAGGCGCTCATCCTGTGGGGCGGCGTCCCGGAGTTCCGGTACTTCCTTCCTCGGCTGCTCGAACTCGCCGCGGAGAACGAGTTCGATTGGCCCGATCCGGAGATCGTGTTCAGCAAACTCGGCAGCGGCGGGTGGACGGAGTGGCCCGATCCCGAGCGCGCCGCCGTCAGGGCCTTCCTGACCCGGTGGTGGGAGACCAAGGTCGACGACGAAGACGCCTGGCCCGACATCGGCGCGGTGCTGTGCAGCCTGGGGCTCACCGGCATCGATCTCGTGCCGTTCCTCGGCCGGTGGGGACGGCTCGACTCGACCGGCGCGATCCGCAATCTGCACGAGTTCGTCACGACGGGGGTGACGTGGCGGACGTCCAGACCCGAACTGGGAAACCCTTTCTGGGAAAAGGAGACCGCGAGCTACCGCGACGTCATCGCCTGGCTGACGGACGGACGCGCCCTCACCGCGGTGGAGCGGACGTTTCTCGCCGAGTCCCGAGAAGAAATGCTCATGCTGCTGGACGAGACCCATTCCGCGCTCACCGGCGGTCGCTACCTCGGCTGACGCATCGCCTCGCGGTAGTCGCTGGGCGAGGTGCCGTAGGCGTTGCGAAAGGCCCGGGTGAAGGCCGAATGGTGGGTGAATCCCCAGCGGGCGGCGAGGTCGCGAACGGGAATCTCGCGCTGCGCCGGGTCGGCCAAGTCCTGGCGGGCGCGTTCCAGGCGCTGGCGGCGGATCAGCGCCCCGACGGTGACGTCCTCGTTTTGGAATAGGCGGTAGAGGTGACTGGTGGAGATTTGGTGCGCGGCAGCCGCGGTTTGCGGAGTCAGGTTCGGGTTCTGCAGATTCCGGTTGATGAAGGCGCGGATGCTCAGCGTCAGAGTCCGGCGGTGCGCTCGGGGGAGAGGCCGCGGTCGGCGTCGAGAGTGTGGGCGAACAGGGCTGAGGCGAGGTCGGCCAGGACGGCGCCGAGCCGGGGGCCGTCGCCGGCCCGGTAGCCGGCGGTGTCGGCGCTCAGGCCGGTGAGGAACCCGGCCAGCAGCGCTCCGACGCCCGTCAAAGGGCCGGTACTCGGCCTCCTGGCGGTTCCAGGAAGCGCCCGCCGTGCCTTCGAGGACGAGCGTGAGGTTGTACGTCCCCGAGAGCTGTCCGCGGAGGGATACGCGGCCGGACGGGTCTTCGGAACGAACGGGCGGCCACTGGAGGATCGCCTCGAGACATGGGACGTGAAGACCGGCCGCAAGCTGTGGACGCCGGTTTCGATCCCGGGAGGAGGCCGTACGAACGCCGGCGCGGCCCCGACCCTGGTCTCCGCGAACGCGGACTGGTCGCCAAGCCCGGCGGCCGCAGCTGGACGGCGGTTCCGGCCATCGGCTAGACGCCTGCCGCGCCCCGGTGCTCAGGACGGTCTCAGCTGACCTCGACTTCTACGTCGACCGCGGACAGGGCTGGACCTATCTCGGACGTCCCGGCCGCCGCATCCACCTGGCCCCGGAACTCCGCACGGTAGGGAGCCGCCCAGCTGCGGCAGGTGCTGGAGGCCGAAGGGGCCGTCCTGCCGGCTCGGGAACAGGGTGGCCGTGACCCGATCGCCGACTTTCGCAGTACGGACGCCCGGGGCCGACCGCGACGACCTCGCCGGCCCCATCGGAGACCGGCACCACATCGGGTTTCACCGGGAGCACGTAGTCGCCGCGCAGGATCATCAGCTCGCGGTAGCCGAGGGACGCGGCGCGCACCGCGACGAGCGTCTGTCCGGGACCGGGCCGGAGGTCGGGATGATCCTTGATCGACAGACCGGCGATCCCGGCCCCGCTGTTGACGTGGTAGCTGCGCTTGAGGGGATCCCGGCCTTCAGCCGTCGGTGGCCAGCGGGACTTCGCCGGCGGTCTTGCTGTAGCCGAGAGCCTCGATGATCTGGCCGTCGCGCACGTGCATGAGGTTCACTCCGCTGACCCAGTCCGCGGGACCGGGGCCGTAGCGGTAGTTCCAGCGGATCGTCGCCCGTTCTCCCGCGACGACGACCTCCTGCGGCTCGAACTGGCTGGTGCTGTCGTCCACGAGCGCGCTCCACCAGTCCAGGCAGGCCCGGCGGCCTGTGACGCGCTCCCCGGTGGGGGCCGGCTGGACGGACTCCATCACGCAGTCCTCGGCGACCAGGTCTGTGAGCAGGTCGCGGTCGCCTTCGACGAAGGCGCGGTTGAAGCGGTCGATGACCTCGGCGGTGGAACGGAAAGACATAACCCCTCCAGATGTAGATAGATCGATCGGTCTACACTTGTATATCGACCGGTTGATCTACTTGTCAATCGATGGGAGCCTGGCCTTCATGAGCGTTCGCACACAACCGGGCCCGCGAGAGCGACTACTGGAAGCCGCTCACCAGCTGATCTACAGCCAGGGCGTGAACATCGGCGTGGACGCGCTGCTCAAGGCGGCGAACGTGGCCAGACGATCGCTGTACGAGCACTTCGGCGGCAAGGACGGCCTGATCGTCGAAGTCCTCAGATCCGCCGCCGCCGACGACGCCGCCGCCTACCGGCGCACCATGGACGCCGCCGGCGACAACCCGCGCGAGCGTCTGCTGGCCGTGTTCGACTGGCTCGGTGAGATCACTGCGACGCCCGGGTTCCACGGCTGTCGCTACCTGGCCGCCGACCTCGCCCTGACCGACCCTGACCACCCCGCGCACGAGATCACCCGCGACTACCGGCGGCACGTGCACGACCTCCTGGAGCGCGAACTGGTCGCGCTCGGGCACCCACGGCCCGAACGCGGCGCCGACCAGCTCTTGCTCCTCATCGACGGCATCCTCGCCGCCGGGGCGACCCGCCCCGGCGCCGACCACGGAGCCGTCGCGCGCGAACTGGCCGCATGCGTCATCGCCCCGTGACCCGCGCAGCCGGGAAGCGTCCATGGGGTGCAACCGGACGGCGGAAACAGACCGTGCAGTGAGACGGTGTCAGGGCATGGAGCGGTGCTGTTGACGCGGTTGCGGAGGGGACGAAATCTCAAGGACCAGAACCGGTCTTAGGATCGCCGGGTGAAGGTCCGATCTCTCGCTTTTCGCACTGATCTGTTGCTTCGCCGGCTGGCCGGCTCGGTCATCCAGGACCGCCCGTCTCACCAGGTGGTCCGGACGCCCGCCAACCCGTCCTTCTGGTGGGGCAACTTCGTGCTCGTCGCGCCCGACGCGCTTGCGGAGGCTCCTGCCCTGTTCGCGGCGGAGTTTCCGGAGGCGTCCCACCTGGCAATCGGGGTGGATGGGACCGAGGGTGAGGCGGGCCGGCACGCAAGGTGGGCGCGGCTCGGGATCAGCGTCGAGACCGACACGGTCCTCACGGCCTCCTCTCTTCAAGCCCCCGCAAGGCCGGCACAAGCCGACCTGCGCGCGCTGACCGAAGGCGACTGGGAGCAGGCAGCCCGACTGCGGCACGCGTGCGATGAGTCGCCGCCGTCGGAGGAGCACACCGCGTTCCGGATGGCGAAACTCGCCGAGGATCGACGGTTGTGCGAGGCGGGCGACACCACCTGGTTCGGCGCGTTCGTGGACGGTGAGATGCGCGCCGGCCTGGGTGTCGTCCTCGACGGCCGGGGACTCGCCCGCTACCAGCACGTCGAGACGCATCCCGCCTTCCGACGACGCGGCCTG
Source organism: Actinomadura sp. GTD37 (assembly GCF_041951365.1). Taxonomy (NCBI): domain Bacteria; kingdom Bacillati; phylum Actinomycetota; class Actinomycetes; order Streptosporangiales; family Thermomonosporaceae; genus Actinomadura; species Actinomadura sp. GTD37. Next base: position 103,848 of record NZ_JBGNUS010000002.1, on the reverse strand, counting down.
GCCTCGTCGCTCGTCCACCTCGCCGGAGTGGAGGCCATGGCCAATGGAGCCCGCACACTCGTGATCGTCGCAGATCCGGCTGCCGAGGCGATCAGGATCTACCGGTCACTCGGATTCACCGACACCGAACGCCAAGTCAGGCTTCAGCGCACAGCCGACACGCCCTCTGGAGAATCCTTGACTTAGCTGTTCGGGACATGACGGTGTCGGTACCTGCGTCCCCGTCAGCCTGAGCGGGTCTTGAAGTTGGGAAAAGAGCAGGTCACGGCTGGGATCTGGCAGTTCGCGGGTCGCTCGGACGGGTATGTGGCGGCGGGGCATGGGATATCGGCTCACCGGTTGGTGTTTCGAAGGGGGTTGCGAATGCTCGAGGCGCAGTTGGCCGATCTGGTCCGAGCGGCCGTCCGGGTTCCGCAGGAGGTGCGGCGCCGGCGGCGGACATCGGTGATCACAGGGGTGCCGGTCGTCGCGGCGGCGGCCATGCTGGCGGTCGCCGGGTGCGGCGGCGGAGCGGCGGACAAGTCGCCGGGCACTCGGGCGGCGTCCACGTCCTCTCCTGCGTACGGGGCGCCGTCCGGGTCTTCCCCGGCCGGCACCGGCGGCATGATCAAGACGGCGACCGTGGGGAACCTGGGGCCGGTCCTGACCGACGGCCAAGGCCGGACGGTCTACCTGTTCGAGAAGGACAAGGGCGGCATGTCGTCCTGCACTGGGTCGTGCGCGGCGGTGTGGCCGCCGGTCGCCACATCGGCGAAGCCGCAGGCCGGTCCGGGGGCGAACGCGGCGAAACTGGGCGAGACCAAACGACCCGATGGCTCGATGCAGGTCACCTATGCCGGGCATCCCGTCTACTACTACGCGCCGGACGGCACCACTCCCGGCAGCGCGAAGGGTGAGGGCCTGAACCAGTTCGGCGCCAAGTGGTACGTGCTGTCGGCGTCCGGCAACAAGACCGTGCCGAAGGGCGGCGGCTACTGACATGCGCCGTCGGTGGACGGCCGCGCTCCGCGGCGCGCTTGTCGCCGTCGCGGTGACGGTGGTCGCCGGCTGCGCGATGGCGACGAACTCGCTGCACCCCGGCCGGGCGGAGATCCGCACGGAGCGGGTGCCGTCGCTCGGGCAGATCCTGGTGGACGGGAGGGGCCGCACCCTCTACTTGTTCGTCGCCGACCTGCCGAACCAGTCGAGTTGCAGCGGGGCCTGCGCCGCCATCTGGCCACCGGCGACCTCCCAGGGCCCGCCCGCGGCGGGCGGCGCCGCCCAGCGGTCCCAGATCACCACGATCGCCCGCTCCGAGGGGCCTCGCCAGCTCGTCTACGCGGGCCATCCGCTGTACTACTACCAAGCCGATACCGGACGCGGTGACGTCCGAGGCCAGGCGCTCACCCAGTTCGGCGCCGAATGGTACGCCGTCTCACCCCAGGGCCAGCAGGTCGAGAGCGGAGTGAGCGGCGGCTCCCTGGGCCTGGGCGGGTGATCGCCTTGCGCCATGTGCTGCGCTACCTGGGCGTGCTGCTGCTGTTCGGCATCGGCGCCGTCCATCTGTACGAGTACCTGGCCAACCATTACCGGGTCATCCCGGTCATCGGCCCGCTGTTCGGCCTCAACTTCGTCGGGGCGGTGGTGCTGGGGCTCGTCCTGGCGAGCCCGCTGCGGTCGCTGCCCGGTGTCCGGTCGGTGCCCGTGTTCGGCCGTGCGCCGCTCGCGCTGGTGGCGCTGGGGGCGGCCGGTTTCGTGCTGGGCACGATCATCGGGCTGCTGATCAGCGAGCAGGCCAGCCTGTTCGGGTTCCATGAGTACGGCTACCGGTCCGGCATCGTGCTGGCGCTCGCCCTGGAAGGCGCGGCCGTTGTGGTGCTGCTCGGTTTCGCGGTGCTCGAGCTACGCAGGGCGGGGACGCGTCGGTCCGCCGACGCGGGATGAGCCTTCCGAAGCGGTTCCTGCTCGGCCGGCCGCTACGCAGCGGGCAACTCGGCCAGACGCTGCTGCCCAAGAAGTTCGCGCTGCCGGTGTTCTGCAGCGACCCCCTGTCGTCCAACGCCTACGCCACTGAGGAGATCCTCCTCGCGCTCAGCCTGGGCGGGGTGGCGCTGATCCATCTCATGCCGTGGATCGCCGCCGCGGTCATCCTGCTGCTGACCGTCGTCGTGCTGTCCTACCGGCAGACCTGCTACGGCTATCCCAACGGCGGCGGTGCCTACGTCGTCAGCCGGGAGAACCTGGGCGTCAACGCCGCGCTGGTCGCCGCCAGCGCCCTGCTGGTCGACTACGTGCTGACCGTGGCGGTGTCGGTGGCCGCCGGGGTCGCCAACCTCGCGTCGGCGATGCCGGCCATGGCGCCGTACTCGGTGCAGGTCTGCGTCGGCCTGGTCGTGCTGCTGGCGGTCATGAACCTGCGCGGGGTCAGGGAGGCCGGGACGGTCTTCGCGATCCCGACCTACGGGTTCGTCGCCGCGGTGGGCATCTTGATCCTGTGGGGCGTCGGGCGGGTGGCGGCCGGTGACACGCCGCAGGCCGAGTCCGCGCACTTCGGCATCGAGTCCTCGCACGGCACGACCGGCCTGCTGGCGGTCGCGCTGCTCCTGCGCGCGTTCTCCCAGGGATGCACGGCGCTCACCGGGGTCGAGGCGGTCAGCAACGGCGTCCCCAACTTCAAGCCGCCCAAGAGCGCGAACGCCGCCGCCACCCTGACGATCATGGGTGCGCTGACCATCACGATCTTCGCCGGGATCACCGGGCTCGCCCTGGCCTCGCACGTGCGGATCGCGGGCGACCCCCGGCTGCTGGCCGGCGCGCCCGCCGGCTACGAGCAGAAGACGGTGATCATCCAGATCGCCGCGGCGGTCTCCGGCTCCGGGTCCCTGCTGTTCTACCTTGTCGCCGGGTTCACGGCCGCGATCCTGGTGCTGGCGGCCAACACCGCCTACAACGGCTTCCCGATCCTCGCCTCCATCCTCGGCCAGGACGGTTTCCTGCCCAAGCAGTTCTCCCGCCGCGGCGACCGGCTGGTCTTCAGCAACGGCATCGTGATCCTCGCCGTCCTCGCCAGCGGTTTGATCTGGGCGTTCGACGCCAGCACCACCCGCCTCATCCAGCTCTACATCATCGGTGTCTTCGTCTCCTTCACCCTCAGCCAGACCGGCATGGTGCGGCACTGGACGGCGCTCCTCAGGCAGGAGTCCGCGCCGGTCGGCGAAACCGTGCCGGTCGGCGAAACCGCGCCGCGGACCGTCCGGCGGCACCGCGCCCGGCTGCACCGCGCCCGCCTGATCAACGCGGTCGGCGCGTTCCTCACCGCGGCGGTGCTGGTCGTCGTCCTGGTCACCAAGTTCACCCACGGCGCCTGGATCGTCGTCATCGCGATGCCCCTCGTCTTCATGACGATGAAGGCCATCCACGGCCACTATGAGCGGGTCGCCGTCGAGCTGGCGCCGTCCGAGGAGGCCGTCTCGCTGCCGAGCCGCGTGCACGCGGTCGTGCTGGTCTCCAAGCTGCACACCCCCACCCTGCGCGCCCTCGCCTTCGCCCGCGCGACCCGTCCGTTCACCCTCGCCGCGGTGACCGTCCGCACGTCGGCGGGGGAGACCGAGAAGCTCGAAGAGGAGTGGGCCCGCTACGGCGTTCCCGTGCCGCTGACCGTCCTGGACTCCCCGTACCGGGACATCACCGGGCCCGTCCTCGACTACGTCGGCCGGATCCGCCGCAGGAGCCCCCGCGACGTGGTCTGCGTGTTCATCCCCGAATACGTCGTCGGCCACTGGTGGGAGCAACTCCTGCACAACCAGAGCGCGCTGCGGCTCACGGCACGGCTGTTCTTCCGGCCGGGCGTCATGGTCACCAGCGTCCCCTGGCGCCTCGGCTCCGCCGAGGCGCTCGCCCGGCGTCCCGAGCACACCGAACCCACCGTCCGGCACAACCAGGGGTCCTGACCCTGCGCTTGACGACCACCGGCTTCGGGTCGCGCTGATCGGCGCTGTGGCTCACAGGCGTCCCGCGACGGTGCGGCGGGCGCTGCCAGGACGGGCCTGCCGGCTCGTGGCCCGTCAGGGGAGGGGCGCGAGCCGGCGAGCGATTCAGGCAAATCAGTTGAGCAGATGGGTCCTTCTCGACGGGTCGCGTGATCGTTAGTTTTGTCTGGCATGAGACTGATGAAGACCTTGCTCGCCTGCGTTGCCGCGGTCGCCTGCTCGGCGTCGCCGGGCGTGTCGGCGAGTGCGACGGAAGGCCCCGTGCCAGGGCGGCGCCTGGTGACGCTCGATGTTCCAAGCAAGCTGGTCGACACGGGCTCACAGGGCGGCGCCATCAGTGACGCGCCCCGCAACCTCAAGGTCAACGTCGTTCTCCCTGCCGGTTACGACCGGCATCGCGCGAAGTCCTATCCGGTTCTCTGGCTGCTGCACGGCATGGCCGGCGAGTACGACGACTTCCTCGGGTATGTGAAGAAATACCTTCTCGACACCCAGGCGGTCATCGTCATGCCGGACGGTGGGTTGTACGGGATGTACTCGGACTGGCGGGCCGGCGGTGGCATGACCGGCCCTCAGTGGGCCAGCTACCACCTCGACCACCTGCTCCCACTGATCGAGCGTCGGTTCCGGATCCGTCCCGAGCGTCGTTGGCACGCGATCGCGGGGATCTCCATGGGTGCTCAAGGAGCGTTGCGCTACGCGTCTTTTCGGCCTGGCTACTTCGGATCGGTCGCGGCGCTCTCTCCCGCCATGCCCAACACCCGGGGGCTCGACATGATGTTCGGCCTGCCGCTCATGGTGCTGGTCAACGGCGGAACCGGCATCGCGACCAGCACAGACATATGGGGACCGGTCAACGGTGCCTACGCGAAGGCGACGAACCCGGCCGACCTCGTGCGCAGGTTGAAGAGGACCCGCGTGTACCTGTCATCGGGCAACGGCGTGCCGTGCAGCCAGGACCGGCGAACCCCAACGCTTCCTGTCGACATCGTCCTCGAGTCCGCTGTTCGTCTTCAGACGACTGCCTATGCGAAGAGGCTGCGCGGTGCCGGCGTGGACCTGACGGAGCGGCGTCCCGGCTGCGGGGTGCACACCTTCGGTGTGTGGGACCGAGCGTTCGTCGATCTGCTGCGCACTTGGGGTTTCTACCGATGAGCGGAGCCTGTCGGGGACGTCGGCCGGCCCGTCCGCTGCTGTCGCATCCCCGGTTCCGGGGGTGTTCAGGACCGCAGCTCCGTCGGCGTGCGGCGGCGGTAGGCATGGGGGCTGCTGCCGGTCCAGCGTCGGAAAGCCCGGGTGAAGGAGCTCTGCTCGGAGAAGCCGAGGCGTTCGGCGAGCTCCGCCACCGTCTCGGCCTCGTCGACGAGGCTCGCGATCGCCGTATCGCGCAGCAGGTCCTCGCGCAGCCGCCGGATGCAGGTGCCCTCGCCTGCGAGCTTGCGCCGGAGCGTCTGAGGACTGAACGCCAGCCGCCGGGCGATCTCGTCGGAGCCGACCCGTCGCCGGGTGCGCAGGCCGTCGGCGATGATCCGGCGGACCTGTTCGCCGGTGCCGACCGACAGGCCGGGCCGACGTATCAGGCCGGCGGGGGAGGTCGCCACGAACTCGTCGACCTCGGCGGGCGTCCGTACGATCGGCGCTTTCAGCAGCTCGCGCGGGAACCTGAACTTCGGCGGATCCACGTTGAAGCAGACGTCGACGCCGAAGACCACCCGGTTGATCTCGGCGCTCATCCTCCGCGTGCCCGGCAACGTGACCTCGACCAGCGGGATCGGACGCCCGATCAGCCAGCTCGCGACTCGGTGGACGACCGCGAGGGCCATCGGGGACGCGACGCCCGACGGGTCGTACCTGTCAGGAACCTCGACCTGGACCTCCGCGTACGGGCCGTCGGCCAGGAGCCGGATCACCGGTAGCGCGGGCAGCGCCTCCTGGAGGGATTCCAGCCGGTTCGCGGCTGCGTGAAGGTCCGGTGCGTAGATCAGGCTGTAGCACAGAAGCCGGAAACTCCCTCTGGCCAGGGGGACGGGCGACAGGCCGAACATCTCGTCGCCCGATCTTCGCCAGAGTTCCCGCACCATGCGAATGACCTGGTCCTCGGTCACCCGGGACCGATCCCGTCCCAGCAGGCACTCGGGAACCCGTGCGGCCTCGAGCATCGCGGGGATGTCCCGGCCGATTTCGGCGCCCAACCTGATCGCGTGGTGGACGAGTTCGATGGGCACGGTCCGGTGAGCCCCGCACAGGTGCGCGGTACTCACCCGAAGGTCCGGTGTCGCGGGGCCACGGCTAGCCTGCGCGGCAGGCGGCCCGGCTGAGCCGGACGGTCGCCGGGGTGGGGGTGCGGATCGAGCATCCCGCGGGCGTCGTGAGCCTGACGCTCGTTCCGGCCGAGCTGATCTTCAGGACGTCGCCCTTGCGGCTGAACCGGGTGACCCGGGTCGGCGCGCTCGTGAACCGGTAGCGCAGGCCCCAGAGGCTGCCGGAGCGGGCGACCGTGCTGTTGACCCACTTCGCCGGGCGTTCGGCGACGGGGCCGAACAGGCCCCAAGCGATCGCCGCCCGCAGTTCCCGCCGGAAGTTCGTGAAGGTGTGGGCGCCGCTGTGCGTCCGATAGGTGATGTCGATGCCGGCGTCTCTGAGCGCACGCGCGTAGTTGTCCATCGCCGTCCGGATGATCAGCCCTTCGGCGATCTGGTCGAGGAACGTGTCGTCGGGGGTGAGCGCTTCACCGTTCCCGGTCGTCATGAAGATCCGGGTGTGCCGGAGGTTCGATACGAGCTTCATCGGGTCGTGGCCCCTGGAGTACGGGCCGTTCTCGGGCCCGTAGACGGCGAGCGGGTCGTAGGGAGCCTTCGCCGCGTTCGCGGAGATGAACGAAAGGAGGGAACCCTGGGCCGGGGCCAGATGGAGGTCGGCCAGTCCCGACATGACGGCGATCGAGCCGAAGAAGCCCGGGAGGCGCCCGCCCAGGTAAGCCGTCCCGAGACCTCCCATGGAGATCCCGGCGAGGGCGTGCCACCGGCGTTCGGGGCGGATGGGGTAACGCTTCATCACCTGAGGGATGACGTCGTCGAGAATGTAGGTCTCCCATGACGGGTTCCCTCGGGCCCCGCCGTTCCACCAGTCGGTGTACCAACCGCTGGCACCCTCGGGCATCACGACGATCGCGTCGAGCCCGGCCGCCGTGCGCGCGATGTCGCCCAGCCTCGGTGCCGCCCAGAAGCTGTAGTCGCTGGTCACGCCGGCGAGCAGGACCAGCAGGGGGTATTTCCTGTTCGGGTTGTAGCCCGCGGGGAACGCCACCTTGGCGCGGGGCGGACCGGTGTAGCCGGGTAGCCAATCGTCCGCGATGGCCGCGTGTTTCAACGGAAAGGTCGTCTCCATGACCGTGATGTGCTTGCTGTTGCTCGTCCCGGGAGAGGCGAGAGCGCTGGGCGAGAGCGCCCCGGCCAGCAGCGTGAACACGACGAGCACCGCCGCGATCACCTCCAGCCGAGTGGCGATGGATCGCGAGGGGGTCGGCATGACGCGGAAGGTAACATGCAGAAGTGCAGATATCTACACCTTCGGGTACTTCCGGACGCGCCGGCCACCGGACTCAGGAGCAGCGCAGGGACGCGACCCGGACCGCACTGCTTGAAGCGACGATCGAGTGCCTGGTCACCTACGGCTACGCGAAGACCACGACAGGACGCGTCGCCGAGCTGGCCAACGTCTCCAGGGGTGCTCAGCCGTTGTACTTCCGCACGCGGGCCGAGCTCTTCCAAGGCGCGTTCGCGTACTTGGCCGAACGCCGCGTGAACGCCGCCAGAGAGTTCTTCGACAAGGGGCCGACCTCACTCGAGGTCGCCCTCAACATGTTGTGGGAGGCCCACCAGGGCCCGTACTTCTACGCGGCTCTGGAAATCTGGGTCGCCGCGCGGACCGACCCTGATCTGCGCAAGGTCATGTACCACCTCGAACGTGAGGTGGCCATCTCCATCGCTGACGCCGTCACCGGGGCGCTCGGTGAGTTCGCCCAGCGCCCGAACTTCATCGACAACCTGGTCCTCGCACTGGCGACCATCCGGGGTCTCGCGATGCTCCAGATCACCCACGGAGAGAGCCCCCAGGCATTGGACCGCTACTGGACCATGACGAGGACGCGACTCCTGGCGCTACTCGAATGACCATCGCGGACTCATTCACAATCGACGTGCCCGATAGGGCATCAGTCGATGGCCTTGCCTCGAAGGGCTGTCACCTGCCCTGACTTTTGAGAACATCACCATGTATCGTCGAAATTCCTGCGGGCTGTGCGGGTCGAGCGGCTCATGCGCGAGGCCGGCATCCAGGGGATCTACCGGCGCAAGGGCCGCCGCGACCCGGTCGACGAGCCCACCGAGGCGGACCTGGTGCAGCGCGCGTTCGACGTCCAGGCAGTCGAGCACGGCTGCGCAGGCTGCGCATTGCGCAGGGGGTGTTATTTGGGGTGGTATGAGCAGAGGAGCCCGGTCTGCACGGTGGCGCGCAGTTCGGCGCCGATGCCCGCGTCGGCGTCGGTGACGCGCTGCACGACGCGCCGGATGGCCTTCCCGACGGCGATACGGGCCCGTTCCTCGCTGCCGACGAAGCGCCGCGTCCGGCCGCCGAGGCCCGAAGCGGACGCGAGTTCGGCGATCAGCCAGTCGCGTTCGGCGCCGACGGCGGCGGCGCGCTCGAACTGGTTCGCCGACTCGAGTTCCTCGATCTCGGCCTCCAGCTCCGAGAGCCGCCGCTTGTAGCTGCGCTTGGCCTCGTCGTCCAGGACCGGCTGGGCGCGCGCGGCGTCGCCCGAGGAAGCCGCCGGCCCCATTGCCAGGGTGATCGCCGGTATCTCCTGCCCGGGGTTGCCGATCAGGGTGGCCAGGTGCCGCATGCCCACGCTGTCCCCCACCAGCGCGGTGCGGGAGCCCAGCGCGACGCGCCATTGCCTGCCCTGGCGTTCGCACACGAGTACCGGGGCCCGGTCGCCGGAGCGGCCCGCGCCCGCCGGTCGGCGGGACGCCTCGGCGGGGACCGGCATGCCCAGCTGCGCCGCCTCCTGCGCCGCCAGGTCCAGCGACGCCCGCGCGGCCTCGCTCCGCGGTCCGTCCCGGAGAGTGAGCGCCTCGCCCAGGCGCGTCCGGGACAGGACCACGGCCGGCCAGTGCCACAGCGCCAGGTTGCCGTCGACCGCCTTGACCAGATGCCCCACGGCGGTGTCCGCGTCACCGGCGGTCAGCGAGGCCACTCCCAGGGAGTGGTGCACCGAGCCCAGGCACGCTCCGCCGAGGCCCAGGATCGTCGGTAGTCCCGCGAACGGGCTCAGCAGTTCGTACGCTTGGGACGCGGCCTCGGCGTCTCCGAGGAGATGCGCGACCTCGACGACCCCGTACATCGCGAACAGCCAGGTGTTGGAGCGCGGTGCTCCATCCCGCACCCGGCCGCGCAGCCGGGCCAGCGTCCCCGCCGCCAGCCGCCGGTCGCCGGAGTGGGCGGCGGCGATCGCGAGGCCCGCGTAGCAGGCGTTGTCCAGGGGGCTGAGCACCGGGGAGTCCACCAGGTCCGTCAGCGCCGGGAGGCACTCGGCGATGCGGCCCTGGTACCACCGGATCGTGCCGATCTGCGCCGCGTACCAGCCCGTCGCGGAGGCGTCGCCCGTCGCCTCCCCGCGCTCGGCGCAGGCGCCGGCCAGCGCCTCGGCCTCCTCGAACCGGCCCCGTCTGATGTTGAGCATCACTTCGAGCGAGTCGAGGACGACCCCGGCGGCGAGATGGGACCGCCGGGCGAGCAGATCGCGCAGTTCCCGCATGCTGCGCTCGGCATGCGGGTCGGCGCTGCCGAACAGGTCGACGACATGCCAGAGCAGCCCCATCAGCAGGTCGGCGCGGCGGCCGGTCCTGGACGCCTCGCCGATCAGCTCCCTGGCGAGTTCGAGCCGCAGCGGCGCGTGCTCGGAGCCGAGGACGCAGTGGTGGGCGAGGCTCAGCGCCTCGGCCAGCGGTACCGGGTGGCCGGCCCGCCTGGCCTCCGCCACCAGGGCCATGATCGAGGCGTGCCGGCCGGTCGCGTAGTCCTTCTCGGCCGCCAGCCTGACTCGCAGCCGCAGGGCCAGGGAGGACCGCGGGTCGATCAGCGACAGGGCGGTGCGCTGCCGGGCGCGCACCATCCCCGCGACGGCCGCCATGCGGTGCTCGTGCACCCACAGCCCGCCGAGGCCCAACGCCGCCCGCGCCATCCCCTGCCCGTCGCCCCGGCGCTCCGCCTCGCGGTAGGCCGCGTCGAACCGGATCCGGCTCGTCCGCAGGTCCCCCTCGTCGAGCAGGGCGCGCTCCCCGGCCGCCAGCGATAACTCGATGGCGTCGTCACCCCGCGTGGCCGGAGCCACGCCCAGTTCCCGTGAAGTCGTCACAGGCCCGTGCACCCCCAGGTCGTCGTCGGCCGTCACGGCCGTGAGCAGCGCGGTAGCCGGCCCTCGGTCGTGCGGGGGTTCTCTGACCGATGCCGAGCGCGTGCATCCTCTACACGCGGAGCATGCCTCGCCGGTTCAGTGCATGAGCCTTCAACCACTGGCCGCAGGTGGCCGCCTCAGCTGTCCGACGGACGTTGCGCTTGCCGAGAACTGCATCCGTGCAGGTGAGCGGGCACGCGGGTGGAGCTCAACCGCACACCGGTCATGCAGGGCTTGGTGGGTCAGGGTGCGCCTGGTCCGCAGCCGGGATCGCGGCGGCGGAGTCGCTCGGTGACGTCGGGGATCTGCAGGGCGGCGAGTTGGTCGAAGTTCAGGAGGCGGCTCTTGAGTCGGGCGGGACGGACCCCGGCTGTATCAGCCCATCAGCTGGACTGAACGGCCGACTAACGGACGCGGCGGTGCTACGACGTGGTCGGCTCGAGGTCTCCCGTCCGGGCCCGCAGGTGCGGACGGTCGCGTTCCGCCCAGCGGACGACCGGGGGCACGGCCAGGCCGGTCAGGGCGAACAGGCCGCCGACGAGCCACCATCCCGGCACTCCCCATTCGACGCACAGGGTGATGAGCAGGGCGGGGCCGAGCGTGATCCCCAGGCCGAGGCCCATGCCGAACAGGCCCTGGTACTGGCCGACGGCGTGCCGCGGGGCCAGCGCGAAGGACAGTTCGAAGCCGGCCGCGGCCTGCCAGATCTCGCCGACCGTGTGGATGATCACCGCGATCGGCAGCAGCAGCATGGCGATCCACATAGGGGCGCCCGCCATGAGCGACAGCAGCGCGGCGGCGACCAGGAAGGCGAAGCCCGCGCGGCGCAGCGCGCGGCCGCCGAGGGCGGGGGCGGTGATACCGCGGCTCGCCCGGACTTGGAAGAGGACGACGATGACGGTGTTGATCAGCATCACCACCGTCACCGACCACTTCGGCGCCAGGATCCGGTTCACCAGCCACAGCGGCACGGCCGCGGTCAGCACCCGGTACTGGATCGCCATCACGCCGTCCAGCACGGTCAGGACGAGATAGGGGCGGTCCCGCAGCGCCGCCCATCGCCGCCCGGCGTCTCGCGGCACCGGCGTCAGGTACGGCAGGAACAGCACGACCAGCGCCGACGCCGCGTACGACACGGCGCTGCCCGCGAGCAGCAGCACGTACGCGTGCCGGGTGTCGACGGCGACGCCCCAGCCCGCCAGCAGCGCGCCCACCGAGATCCCGACGTTGGTGACCGAGCGCAGGTACCCGCGGAACTCGGCGGGCCGCTCCCCGCCGTACTCCTGCACCAGCGGGCCGCGCGCAGCCTGGCCCGCCGACTGCGCGGCGGCGCCGAGGCTCGCGAACAGCAGGAACGTCCAGAAGCCGCGCGCCAGGCACAGGCCCGCCATGGACACCGCGCCCAACCCCAGCGTCAGCGCGTACACCGAGCGGGCGCCCTTCCGGTCGGCCAGGTGACCGAACGGGATCCCGGCCGCCAGCGACACCGCCCCCGCGAGGGTCAGCCCCATCCCCACCTGGGCCGCGGGCAGGTGCACCGCCCGGGTGAAGTACAGCACCCCGGCGGTGAGGTAGACGCCGTAGCCGACCGTGCTCACCAGCGTGGCGAACGCGAGGAGGCGGGCGGGACGGCCGCCCTTCGGGAGTACTCCCGCGGCCCATCGGCGCGCGCCGACACCGGGGATCATCAGGCCGCCGACTCCCCGGGCCCGGCCCCGCCGGCCGCGGTCACGAACCGGACCGACAGCGCGAGTTCCTCGGCGATCTCGCGCGCCCGCGCGGAGGTCTCCGCACCGGTGACGATGACCGCGGCCCGGTCGCGGGAACTGCGCACCGGGGGGATCTCCGCCCCGTGGCCGATCAGGAGTTCCGCGTGCAGCACCGCCGGATGGGCGCGGACCTCATCCCATCCCTCGACCGCCACGAGGGTGCCCGGCGGCGGAGTCAGGAAACGCATCGCCGCTCCGCGGGTGGGCCGGGACGGGCCGGGTGCGCGCGGCAGGCCGAGCATGTCGTCGATGACCAGCCCGAAGACCTCGAGACCGGGGATGGCGTACTCGAGCATCAGGTAGAGCCAGTCGCCGCCGAGGCGGCCGTGCACCTCGCCGAGCACGACGCCGCCCGGCGTCAGCCAGAACTCGACGTGGAAGGCCCCGACGCGCAGACCCAGGGTGAGAAGCGCGGCGGACACCACCTCCTCGATCTCCGCACACCGGGGCTCGGGCAGGTCCGCGGGCACGGCGTGCGCGGTCTCGACGAAGAGCGGCGGCGAGGTCTTCTCCTTCGTGGTCACGGCCAGGAAATGCGGCCGGCCGTCCAGGAAGACCCCCTCGATGCTGAACTCCGTCCCGGTCACGAACTCCTCGATCAGGAACGTGCCCGCGTCCGGCAGCAGCGCCAGCGCCCCGGGCAGGTCGGCGGCCGAGGAGACCAGGCTCACCCCGATGCTGCCCATGGCGTCGCGCGGCTTGACGATCCACGGACCCGGGGCGTCCCGCATGAAGTCCTCCGCGTCGGCCGCGTTCGCGCACAGCCGCACGGCGGGCTGGGCGAACCCCGCCGCGGCCAGCGCCGTCCGGCAGGCGTCCTTGGTGCGGATCCGGCGGATCACCTCGGGCGGGTTGCCCGGCACGCCGATGGCCGCCGCCGTCTCGGCCGCCGCGACCTGGGCCATCTCCAGCAGCGCGAACACCGCCGCGATGCGCTCACCGGCCGCGACGCGCCGCCGCGCCCACTCCGCGTTCTCCCGCGGATCGGTGTAGCCCACGACCGAGGCCTCCTCTGCCGCGGCGACGATCGAGGGCGTGGCCGCCAGGACGGGCGCGGTGGTGGTGACGATCGTGCGGATCCCGCGCGCGGCGGTCTGCGCGAGCACCGCCTCGGCCATGTTCACGCTGAAGGGGAGGGCGCGGGCGCCGGCGACGAACAGCAGGGTCGGCTTCATCACGCCGCCCCCGCCCCGGCCGGCTCGCGCCGCCCCAGGCTGTTGACCAGCCCGCAGAACCCCTCGATCTCCCCGGCCGTCATGTTCGAGCGCAGCATCACGCGCAGGCCCGCCCGGCCCCGGCCGATGACCGGGAAGAAGATCGGTGAGACGAAGTAGCCGGCGCGCATCAGGTCCTGCGCCAGCTCGACGGTCCCCGCCTCGGAGCCGACCCGCACGAACCGGATCGGCAGCCCGTCGCCGCGCTCGGCGGTGTCGACCAGGCCGTCGAAAAGGTCGATGTTGGCCCGCAGCCGGTCCTGCAACCCGGTCAGCTCGGCGCTCCGGTGCAGCTCGGCCGAGGCGAGCACGGCGCCGAGTCCCGCGGTGTTGATCCGCTGCGACCACATCAGCGGGGCGGCGCTGCGCAGCGCGATGTCGACCCACTCCCGTGCGCCGCGGCGGCCGAGGAGGACCGCGCCGCCGGACGCGCCGAACCCCTTGTTCAGCGAGGTGATGATCAGGGTGCGGTCGTTGAACCCGCCCATCGTCTCCAGCACCACGCCGCGCCCGTTCCGCCCGACGGTGGAGGTGCTGTGCGCCTCGTCGAAGAACAGGAACAGGCCGTACCGCTCCTGCAGGCGCAGCAGCTCGGCGATCGGGGCCGCGCCGCCGGTGCTGTACACGCCGTCGGCCACGTACGCGACCTGCCGGTGCCGCCGGCACAGGTCCTCCAGCGCCTCGACGTCGTTGTGCCGGATCGTGACGATCTCCGCCTCGTCGGCCACGCTCGGCTTCATCGCGTTCATGCAGAAGTGGGCGTTCTTGTCGAACACCATCAGCGGCGGGACGCCGTCGGTGAGCAGGCCCGAGGCCACCAACGGCAGGCTCGTCCAGGCCGCGAGGGCACAGGAGTTGACCGTGATCGCCTCGACGTCGAACAGGTCCGACAGCGCGGCCTCGGCGTCCTGCAGCACGCCGAAATGGAGCCTCAGGCGCGAGGCCGATGAGTTGAGGGCCCCCTGGGCGAGCACGGCGTCGGCCGCGGCCCGGACGAGCCCCGGGTGGGTGTCGAGGCCGAGATAGGAGTAGGACGACATGTTGACGAACTCGTGGCCGTCGGCGAGCACGCGGTGCCTGCCGTCGCCGATCCCGTCCACCGTGACGCCGAACAGCCCCGCCTTCTCTGTGACGTCCCAGAACTCGGTACTGATGCGCACGGACTTCTTGAGGTTGAGGAACTGATGCATGGTGCTCTTGGTCTCCTTCGGTGGTGCGGAAGCGGCCGCGCCGGGCGTGCGGGGAGCCCGGCGCGCCTGCGGGCCGGGTGCGGTCACGCCGACCTGGCCAGGGGCCGCAGCGGGGGTTCGGTCACCGCCGGCTGCGGAGTCGTGTGGCGCTTACCGGAACTGCGGTAGAGGGAGTCGTGGATGCCGTCGGCGAACTGCAGCGCGCCCAGGTCGCGGCGGGCCTTGGCGACCGGCGAGTCGGCCCGGTATCCCGAGGCCCCGAGCAGCTGCGCGAGCTCGGCGGCGGCCTGGCAGGCGGTATCGACGCCGTGCGCCTTCATCTCCCAGCCCCACTGCTCGGCCCGGTCGGCCTCGGCGTGCGACAGCTGCGCGGCGACGGCGGTGCCCAGCAGCGCGGTCGTCAGCTGGGCGTGCGTCCGGCCGAGTGTCACCAGTGCGGAGTCGCGCAGTCGGGGCAGGTCCCCGCTGCTCTTCCGGTACCTGAGATGGGTGCTGGCCGCGTCGAACACGGCCGCCGCCGCGCCGAGCGCCGTGGCGGTCACCAGCGGCCGGTAGGCGGTGAAGTGCCTGCGCAGCAGGGACATTCCGTGGCCGCGCAGGACGTCGCGGTCGGGGTGGACGGGCACGGCGTCCAGGTCCAGGACCCCCCACGTCCACCCGGCCAGGCCCGCCGGCGACACGGGCTCGCGGTACAGGCCCGGGTCGGCGGCGTCGATCGCCGCCGCGGCCAGGCCGCCCTCCGGGGCCTGGAAGAACACCACGAACACCGAAGCCTCGTCGAGCCGGCTGATCCACGTCTTGCGGCCGCTGACCAGCCACGTCCCGTCCGGGCCGGGCGTGGCGCGGGTCCGCGCGGCGGCCGGCCGGGAACCGCCGTGCGGCTCGGTGATGGCGACGCCCACGAGCGCGCCGGCCGCCAGGCGCGGTCCCCAGCGCTCGCGGAGCGCGGGGCGTCCGTGCCGGGCGATCAGCCTGCCGTACCCGAGCGTCACCGCGTCCCGCAGGTCGACGTCCCGGTAGCCGCAGACGAACTGCGCGAGGACCCCGAACAGAGGCGAGGTCATGGAGTCCAGGAAACCGCGTTCCACCATCGCCAGCCGGACGGCCATGAGCCGGCGCGAGCGCTCGGGTCCGTCCGGCAGGTCGACAGGGTGGACGGCGAGCACCTCGTCCAGTTCGGTCTCCAGGGCCGCCAGCCGGTCCCAGTCGACCTGGTCCGTGGGATCCAGGACCGGGCGCACCGGCTGAAGCCAGGTTTCGGTCGCCTCACCGGTCATGGCCGGCCCTCCTGCGAGATCTCCCCGATCCAGGCCGGGTCATCGACGGCCATCACCGCCGACCTGCACCGTCTCCGTGAACTCCGCATGGATCTCATCGCGCCCTCCTTGGAGCGATGTCCGGCGGTCGCCGGGCGGCCACCGCTCATACCAAAGGCGTTCCACCCCGTTCCATCCCGTTCCATCCAGGAGCGCGACGCTGACGTGCGGCGAGCGACGACCAACCTGGGCAACGAGGTCCTGTGCTTGCCGGAAACTACGTCTGTGCAGGTGAGAGACGTAGTCCCTGGCAGGCAGTGGCGCCGGGCCTGGAGGACGCCGGCTGCCGGGCGCGGTTCCTGATCCGCGACCGCGACGGCAGGTTCCCCGACTTGTTCGACGCCGTCTTGGCCGATGCGGGTATCCGGGTGGTGCTGACCGGGGTGCGGTTGCCGAGGACGAACGCGGTGATGGAGCGGTGGGTGCAGACCTGCCGCCGCGAGCACGCTGTTCGACCGGGATGGATCGGCGATCCCATCGAGGGCAAGAGCGCCGGGCAGTTCGCCTCGGCGGACTGCAAGGCCGAGTACGATCCGCTGCCAGCCCAGGGACGGCGAAGGAGCAGGCTGCCCTTCAGGTCGGCGTGACCGCCGAAAGGCGCAGGTCGCCAAGCTGAACCAGGCCCCGTGGAGGCAAGGCGGCGACGTTGAGCAAGTCTACGACCGGCTGATCGCTACCTCCCGGCGGCACCTGGCCGCCTCCTGGTGTGGGCGAGCTGAACACCGCCGACAGAACCGAGACCGCGCCACATCGCCGCCCGCCCCACCGGCTGGACGGGCGGCGAACCCGTCGCCGCGCGTGCTGCCGGGTGCCGTCCTCCACCTGGCCACTGGGCCGGCGCGACGGCGCGGCCGGGTCAGGCGAGGCTCAGGAAGAGCTTCTCCAGTTGGGCACGGTCAAGTCGGGCCTGTTCGGGACACGTGCCCTCCTGGACGCACTTCTCCAGCCCGGTCGCGATGATCTTGAATCCGGCACGGTCCAGCGCCCGTGAGACCGCCGCGAGCTGGGCGATCACTTCTTTGCAGTCCCGTTCGTTCTCGATCATCTGGATGACGCCGCCGAGCTGCCCCTGCGCGCGCCGCAGGCGCACGAGGACGTCGGCCAGCGAGTCCGCCTCGAATTTCACATCGCCCTCCACATGCCCGCCAGGGTTGATCCTCGACGTCTTCGAGACCCATATCCACGACCTCCACCCGCCGCCATACCCGCGCCACCGTCGGCCGCGAGGGCATCGACGGCTACGCCCGCGACGCCACCTACAGTTACGACGACGCAGGCAACATCTGGTAAATCAGGCCCTGTGGGCGGACCACATGAACGAGCTCTTTCCCGACGGGCTGCGATGGATTGATGCGCCCAGCGGAGAATCGGTTCCCGCACTCGACTCCTACGTTGCCGGTTGCGTCACCACCTACTTGTCCGGCCAGGGCAGGCTGGATTCCCGACGGCGGCAGATCCTCAACGACTGCGCGGCAGAACTCGCCGCTGTTCTCCCCTTGGTGCCTGAAAGCGCCGCGCCGTACGTCGCCCGGCTGATCCAGATCGCCGAGTTGGCCATAGACCAGACCTGAGCCCGCATCACGCTCCGGTTCTCGTTTCTCCTGCTGTCCAGGGGAGACTGCGTCGATGTCGAATCCCCGGAATCTTCGTCCAGCCGCGGAGATCCGCGACTACCTCGTTGACCAGCTCAACCTGGCGCTGCGCAGACCCGGCATGTACGGCGGCGAGACGGCCATCCGCATGGTCCTTGACCATCTCGAGTACGCAGTGCGCAGGGACGGGGCTGGGCTTCCTCGATGGCTCGAAGAGCATGGGGCCTGGACGTCCCGGGGTGTGACCGGCGCTTTCGCACTCGTGATCCCCGGCCACTACGAATCAGGCGTCGCATCGGTCTACGCCGAGTACGCCCGAGCACAGGGCTGGCTCAAGATCGACCGGACACTCACGGCAGCGGAGTACTCCTCCCTCGCCATCGAACACCGCCGGTGGACGGCGCACGATCGAAGTCTGTCCGATGTCCTCGAGACCTTCGGCCCGCCCTCGATCCACCTCGGCGGAACCAACCCGCTCTACGGCAAAACCCTGAGCTACACGAGTGGGTCGCCTACGGACCCGATGATCTCCTTCCACCTCTGGAACGGCACCGAACCCGACGCCGAATCCAGCTGGCCACCGCTCTACCGGGAACCCGTCCTGCTCGCCGTCCGCTCCAGCGGCCAGGCCTTCGAAACGAGTCTCGCCTTCACCCCCGAGGGCATACGCCGCCGCCCTTCCTAACCGCCCGAGCACGGGGCCGGACAGCCAAGGGCCTCCGAGAGCGTTCGCCCAGCACCCTGGACACCTGCGCTGACCTGGGTGAGTGTCAATGCGTGCATTTCATGACGGCAGCGGGCTCGTACCCGGATCCGAGGACGGGCCCGAGTCCCTCTGCCAACGGCTCCGCGCCGTGATGACGGCGACGTGCCCGGCCGTGACCATGACCGCCAAGACCATCACGATCCACGATGCCCCGGCGCTCGGCACGGTGAGGTGTCAGTGAATCCGTTCCGTCGACAGACCGATCGCGGCCGGGTACGGCGCCGCGCCGGAGGAGTGGTACTCCGGCGCGGCGCTTTCCCAGGGGGAGGGGTCAGGGATTGACGGGGGTGCAGGTGCGGTCGCCGATGAAGGCGTTGTCGACGGCCCACCAGCCGGAGCGCTGGCCCTCGTAGTGCAGCCGGTACGTCACGTTCGTCTTGCCGGCGGCCTGCGGGATCGGGACGACCTGGGTGGCCGGGCCCGCGGCGCCTGGGAAGCCCTTGGCCGTCCAGACCGTCTGCCAGGTCCGTCCGCCGTCGGTGCTGAGGCCGACCGAGGTGGTCTGGTTGACGGCGGCTTGCAGGTCTTGGGCGAACTCGATGGTGGCGTTCGCGCGTCCGGTCAGGTTGAAGGACGGGCTGGTCAGGTAGGTGTCCTGGATGTGTCCCTTGCCGGAGTTGAGGGAGTCGACGATGGCGAAGCCGCCGTCGCCGCCGGTGTGGTTGCCGCGCAGGCCCGCGTCGGTGGACTCCCAGCCCGGTTTGTACGACAGACCGGGGATCCCGGGGTCGACGTTGGTCACCGTCCAGCCCTTCGGCCGCCTCGTCCCGTCGAACGGCTGGGTGGGGCCGTCACGGGTCACCTGGTAGCCGCCGGCGGTACAGGCGAGGCCGACGACGAGCTTGACGTCCAGGGTCTGGCCGGCCTCGCCGAGGGTGAGCTGCCGGGTGGCCGGGTCGTAGCCGGTTTCGGTGGACGTGTAGGTGAGGGTGTAGCTGGACGAGGGCAGCAGCGGAAGCGTGTACGCCCCGGTCGCCGGGTCGGTCGTGGTGGTCCAGGCGTGGCCGTTGCCGTCGCCGGCGGTGACCTTCGCGGCGAGGGCCTTGCCCAGTCCGGAGCCGTCGGTGACGGTGCCGGTCAGGTTCACCCGCTCGGTCGGGGCCAGGGCGATGTCGAGGGTGAGGTCGGTGTCCTTGGCGACAGTGACGGCCTGGGCCTTCGGCTGGTAGCCGAACGCCTTCGCCGTCACCTGGTAGTCGCCCGCGAGCAGGGTGGCGGAGTACCTCCCGTCGGCGCCGACGGTGAGGGTGCGGTTCAGCGGGCCGGTGATGCCGACCTCCGCGCCGGGGACGACCTGGCCGGTGGCGGCGTCGGTGACGGTTCCGGTCAGCCCGCTGGTGCCCTTCTCGCCCGCCGTCACGAGGGCGAGCGCGTCCAGGCGGCCTTCGCCGTAGACGGGGTTGTCCGCCGCCGTGCCGCCGCACTGGGCGTCGGCGGTGTCGATGGCGGTCAGGTCCAGCAGGGCGCGGGTGCCGGCGATGTCGCGGGCGTACTCCGGGCGGACCGACCACAGCAGCGCGATCGCGCCCGCCACGTGCGGGGTCGCCATCGACGTGCCGCTGAGCAGTGCGTACCCGCTGCCGGGCGCCGACGAGCGGATGTTCACGCCGGGCGCGGAGATGTTCGGCTTGATCTCACCGTCCTGTCCGGGACCCCGGCTGGAGAAACCCGCGATCCTGTTGTCGCTGCCGTACGCGCCGACGGAGTAGTTGATGGTGCGGCTGCCCGGCGCCCCGGAGGTCTCGCAGTTCGGGCCGTCGTTGCCGTTGGCCCACACGCCCATGATCCCCGAGGCCGCCCAGGCGAGCTGGACGTCCTCCATCAGCGGGTCGTTGCTGGGCTGCGAACCCCAGGAGTTGTTCACGATGTCCGGCCGTTTCGACACGTCGGGGTTGCTCCCCGACGCGTCGGTGGGGGCGAGCATCCACTGGCTGGCCGCCAGCAGGTCCACGTCCGAGCAGTTGTCGGTCGCGCACCCCTTGGCGGCGATCCACTTGGCTCCCGGGGCCACGCCGATCTGGTTGCCCTGGCCGTCGTCGCCCGTCATGGTGCCCATCGTGTGGGTGCCGTGCCCGGCGCCGTCGCACGGGCCCGGATCCGCGCAGGTCCCGGTCGGATCGAACCAGTTGTAGCCGTGGGAGAACGTGCCGTCGCCGTTGTTGCCTCGGTACTGCCGGACAAGGGCCGGGTGGTCGTACTGCACGCCGGTGTCGACGCTGGCGACCACGATGCCCTGGCCGCGCTGCCCGTTCTGCTCCCACACCTGGTCGGCCTTGATGTTGGACAGGCCCCACTCCACACCCTGCGCGGCGATGCCGGACGGCCGGGTGGCCACCGGCTTGGGCATCGCGTACGTCCGGGGGGCGCGGATCTCCTCGACCTCGGCCATCCGCGTGATCGAGCGGACGACCGCCTCGGGCGCGTTCCGTACGTAGATCGCGTTGGTGGCCCAGAACGTCTCGTACTTCAGGCCCTTGGCGTCCAGCAGGGCCGTGACCGCTCCTTGTGAGCCTCGCGCGGTCGACTTGAGGTCGTCGACCACCTGCTGGCCCCGGGCCCGCCGGTCCTTGATCTTCTTCAGCGGTGCGACGTCGCGGTGCGCGGCCAGGCGGACCCAGACGTCGGAGCGGCCGGTCTTCGCATACCTCTCCAGGACCGCACGAGCGATCTTCGGCTTCTGCGTCGGCTTCGGGGCCGGTTTCGTGGTGGTGACGGTCGCCGCCGGGGCCGGCGCGGCCGGGGCCGGGGCGGCGGGCGCCAGCGCCAGGAGGCACGCGGAGGCCGCGACCGCACCGGTGACCATACGTGTGATCCGCATCGTCACTTACCCCCGCAGGACAGATGGGCGATCAGCCGCCGGTTGTGCACGAGATCATGGCCGGGGAGCTGAGAGGGAACGGTGGAGGCGGTGGTGCCGACGGCCCACACGTCGTTCGGGCCGGTGCCGTCCACGCCGTTGAACTGGAACTCGTAGCCGTCCGGCGCGCTGCCCTGCGGCTTGACCTCCTGCCAGGACGTGCCGTCGCCGTGCATCAGGCGGACCATTCCGGTACCCCAGTACGCCACCGTGGCCCACAGATCGCCGGGGCCCGCGACGTACAGGCGTTCGATCTGCCCGCCGTGCACGCCCTTGGGCGGTGCGGGCCGGGACTTCCACGCCTGCCCGTCCCAGTGCAGGAGCAGCGGCGTGTAGCTGTCGGTGTCGGAGAGCTTTCCGGCGAGCCCGGCGATCCACACGTCGTCCGGCCCGGTGGTGGTGACGGTCTGCAGGACGACGTCCGGCCCGTTGGGGGCCGGTACGGTGACCTCCTTCCAGGCGGTGCCGTCGTAATGCAGGACCAGCGGCCCGACGGTCCCGGTGCCGGGATCCCTCTGCTGCCCGACCGCCCAGACGTCGGTGGCCGAGAGCGCGCGGACGGACGCGAGCGTCGCGTACGGCCGGTCGGCGGCAGGGTTGTCGACGGCCGTCCACTGCGTGCCGTCCCAGCGGGCGGTCAGGGCTCCGGCCGTCTGGACGTCTCCCACCGACCATGCCTGGTCGGCGGCGAGCGAGGCGACGTCGACCACGTTCCCGGAGCCCTGGTCCGGCTTCGCGGAGACCGGCCCCGGGGCCAGCGCCCACCGGGCGCCGTCCCAGCGGGCCATCAGGTTCGCGCCGTCCGGAGCGAAGCCGCTCCGCATCTTGACGACGGCCCAGCCGCTGCCGCCACCGGGAGCATAGGAGCCGTTTCGCACCTCGAAGGTGGTCGTGGTTCTCGGGGGCATCGGTACCTGCGGGCCGCTCTCGCTCAACGCCGTGCCGTCCCAGCGCAGCATCTGGCTTCCGGCGAAGGGACGCTGCTGGGTGAAGCGGACGTCGTCGCCGGAGACGACATCGACGTCGGTCGCCACGGCGTCGGTCCCGGGGGCCTGCTGCACGGTCCAGGAGGGGGTGCAGGCGGGCCCAGCGCTCGCGGGCGCGCCGACGCCGGCAGTGATGAGGGGGCTGAGCAGGGCGGCGACCAGGGCCGATCGCCGTGCCCGTCTGGCGGAGGGTTCGTTCAGCATCGAGTCTCCTAGAACGCGCCGGTGCCGTTGGGGGTGCCCATGCCGCTGGGCCCGTCGTAGTGGGGGGCGGCGGTGCAGACATTGCTGCCCGCGCAGGTGCCGTTGGCGCCCGTGGTGATGTCGAACAGGTACGTCGACTTCGCGGCGTAGAGGCGCTTTCCCGCCGGGGCCGTGGAGGTGTTCCCGGCCAGGCCGTACACGCCCGCGATGAACGCCGCCGCCACCGGCGTGCCGGAGGCCGAGGCCCAGCCTCCCGTCAGGTTGCTGTAGATCTGCACCGGGGTCTGCTGGGCGGCGACGGAGGAGACGTCGGCCAGCGTGCGCCGGCGTCCGCAGTCGCCCTTGCCCTGCCAGCGGGGACGGGGCTCGTACAGCGAGCAGCCGGATCCGGTGTCACGCCATGCCGTCTCCTGCCAGCCCCGCGCCGTGGCCGGGTCCCGCCACAGCTCGGTGCCGCCCACCGCGATCACGCTCGGGTACGCCGCCGGCACCACGGCGCGCCCGCCGGTGTTGAAACCCGAACCGGACGCCGCGGTGATCGGCATTCCCGGATGGTCGAAGTGCGCCGCGTACGCCGACTGGCCGTCGAACTCGTCGTACCCCCACATGACGGCGACCGCGTCGGCGCCCTGGGCGGCCGCCTGGTCGACGGCCGCGCCCATGCTGGCGATCGACTCGTCGTCGGCCTCGATGAGGAGCAGTTTGCAGTTCGGGCAGGCCGCCGAGGCCATCTCCAGACCGACGACGCCGTTCAGCGCCCAGTTCTGTATCGGTGGGGGCAGGGTGTCGCCGCCGCGCTGGTTGATCTTCTTGAAGCAGGCGAACTCGGCGTCGCAGGCGTGCATGCCGCTGCCCGCCCGGTACTGCCGTAGGTCGGACTCGGCGCCGGTGTTGTCGTAGGGCACCACGATCGCGATGGTCTGCCCGCCGAGCCGATCGGACGGCAGGCGGTAGGCCTCCTGCAGGTCGGCGGCGGTGAACGGCCCGGAGTTCCCGGCGGCCGGGCTCACCGGGCCCCCGGTGGTCGCCTGGACGTGGAGCCGGGTGGCCACCTCGGCGGTGGTCGCCGAGGCCGCGGGGGCGAGTGCGGTGAGCAGCGCCGTCAGGGCGGCGGCGGGTGCGATGAACCGGTGCGCTCGTCTTCTTCCTCGTGTGCCCATGCTGTCCTCCCCGGTCAGCTCGTGAGCCGGTAGGCGCGGATATTGGTCTGTGTCACGGTGCTGCCGTCGGCGTCGTGCGCCTTGACCCGCAGCGACACCCACCGGCCGGCGTCGGTGTACTCGGGATGGGTGATCGACGCGGCGTACGTGCCGTCCGCCCTGCGCTCCGCGTCCTTGGGCGCGGACCAGGTGCCGCCGTTGTCGTAGGAGACCTCGACGGTGGCCGCGACCCCGGCCGGCGCCGCCTGGTGCTCCTGGTGGGACACCCGGAAGGCGACGTCGAACGGCTTGCCGGCGGGCGCGCGGGAGCCGTGGTCCAGCGCGAGGTCGTAGTTGACGAACAGCAGCGGCAGGAACGAGCACCCGCGCGTGGTGTCCACGCACTGCACGTCCTTCGGAAGCGGCGCGGCCGGGTCGCTCGCCGCCGAGCGGAATCTCCAGTCGGTGCTGCTCGGCGAGTACGACGTGGCCTCGTGGGAGAAGGTCCAGGTCAGCCGGTAGTCGGCGGGGCCCGGCAGCATCGGCAGCCCCAGCGGGGCCGGGCCGAAGGCCGACTGCCGGTCCGTGTAGGCCAGCGTGCCGTTGCGGTAGAACTCCAGCACGGACTTGTCCGTGCTCTGCTCGGTGAAGTGCAGCGGATCCGAGTCGCCGGCCGTCTGGATGTAGGCCATGCCGAGGTCGCCCTGCCGGCACATCCCGCACACCTGCAGGAACGGACGGTCCACCTGGGTGTCGGAACTGTCCAGGAAGCCGGGCTGCGCCCGCTGGACGTACGTCGCGGCGGGCGACGGCACATCCGGCCCCTTGTTCCACTCCTCGTTGATCACCTGGCCGGGCCGGACCGTCATGCGCCGCCCCTCCAGCCGCT
Source organism: Actinomadura sp. GTD37 (assembly GCF_041951365.1). Lineage (NCBI taxonomy): Bacteria > Bacillati > Actinomycetota > Actinomycetes > Streptosporangiales > Thermomonosporaceae > Actinomadura > Actinomadura sp. GTD37. Next base: position 79,504 of record NZ_JBGNUS010000002.1, on the reverse strand, counting down.
CGCCCCGGTCGGGCCCGACGATGCTCTGCCACACCACCTGGTCTGGGCTGCTGCTGTAGATGTAGTCGGTACGGTCGCCGGCCGCCGGCAGGTCGCCGTAGCCGAACTGGGACCATCCCGACGGCAGGTACACCCGGTGGAACCGGTTGAGCGGTCCCGGCGAGGCGTCATCGGACACCGAGTCGTACAGCGACGCGTGGACCGTGGTCAGGTCCGCCGCCTTCACCGTGTACGTCAGCGACGCCGGGACCGTGCCCGCGGCCGGGAACACCAGTTCGTAGGTCGAGTCCGAGCCGAGACTCGACGGGTTGCCCGCGGTCATCGTGGTCATCGGCGTGAAGTCGAAGCGGCCCTTGGTCACCGCCTTGGTCGGCGCGGCGTACAGCCCGGAGTTCTTGTTGGCCGGCCAGGAGATGAGCCCCATCGTCAGGGCGCCGAGCGGGCTGGACGGCGCGATTCCGGTCCGGTCCCCGGCCGCGCTCGTGCGCAGGTAGGTGAACAGGTCGATCCGGGACATGTCCGGGCTCGGCGGGGACTCCAGGTTCGCCCGGTACGGCACGGCGGTACGGGCGTCGAGCGTGACGGTCGTGTCGCGGGCGACCTTCACCTCCGGCTGGGCGACGAACGACCCCGACGACATGACGTCGTTCCTCGGCGCGCCGAAGATGGCCAGTTCGACGCTGTAGGTGCCCTCCGGTACGACGAACGCCTTCTTGCCCTCACCGGGCCAGGCCAGACCCGCGGAGAACAGGCTTCCGTCGTCGACGTTGTGGACGAACCCGATCGCCACGCCGGGCTTGCCGTCGCGGTCGATGCCGCCGACGGTCAGGGTGTGGAACCGGGTGCCCTTCGCGGCGGTCGTGGCCGCCGTCGTCGGGGCGGCCGGGGGCTTGGGCGTGCCGGCCGGCGCGGCCAACTCGATCCGGTCGACGCCGGAGAGCGTGCCGTCATGCCAGCGCTTCGCCAGCAGCCTGCCGAGGCCGCCGGCGTCCCTCTTAGTGATCTCGGCCTTGGCGGCCCGGCCGGAGCCGGAGGTCACGCTGGTGGCGGGCAGGGCCTCCGCGGTCGCCCGCGTGGCCGTGACCCGCACCGGCAGGCTCGCGGTGTGCGCGTCATCGAGCTTGGCCCGTACCAGGTAGCCGACGTCGAACAGCGTCCAGTCGAGGGTCGTGCCCAGGTACGGCGCCGCCGCGGCCGGGATCACGTACGTGTCGCCCCGGAACACGAACCGGGTGAACGCGCCCCCCGTTCCCTTCCGTGCCACCGGGTCCGCGGTCTGGGCGCCGTCCGGGCCGACCACCACCCGGAACCGGTCACCGGTCGGCAGCGTGACGGTGTGGCTGGACGTCTTCGCCCGCTTGACCGGCGTCAGCGCGGCCGACGGCGGCCGGGGGGCGGCGATGGCGGGGACCGGGTCCTTCGGCGGCCCGGCCGAAGCCGCCGCGGAACCGGCGCCCGCGGTCAGCGCGATCACCACGCCGGCCGCGGCGAGGCGGACGGGGCGCCCGCGCCGGCATATCCGCGTCAGCGCCTCGGTGATGGGGGATCTGGACACAACACCTCCCGGTGTTCGCAATGCGTCTCCCGCGCGGCGGGTCAGGCGTCCATCCAGCCGTCGTCGTCGTCCGGCGGACTGACGGGCTCCTCCGGCCTCTCCGGCTCCTCCGGTGCGTGCTCGGGCCCGGTGGGCGTCGGATCGAGGACGCCGTCCTCCTCGCTCGCCGGGTCACCGGCGTGCACATCGCGCTGGGAGATCTTTCGCATGCGGCAAGCGTCGCGGCCGCCGGATGCGGCGGCCATGGGGGAGATCACCCATTCCCCGCCGCCCGCCGGGCGGCCGAAACCGCTACGGGTGGTGCTCCAGGCGGGTCCCGAGCGCGGCGCGGGACGTCAGGCCGAGCTTGCGCAGGGCGGCGGCCACGTGCTTCTCCACGGTCTTCGGCGAGAGGAACAGCTCCCGCGCGATGTCCTTGTTGCTCATCCCGGTGGCGGCCAGCCCGGCGACCTCGCGCTCGCGCGGCGACAGCACGTCCCCGTACCCGCGCGGGCCGCGCCGGGCACGGGCCGCCGGCTCGGGCAGCCCCAGCCGCCGGGCGAGCCGCGCGGCCCGCTCCAGGTCCCAGTGCGCGCCGAGATTCTCGTACCCGCCGACCGCCGCACCGAGCACGTCCGCCGCCCGAGCGCGCGACGCCTCGTCTCCCCGGGCGTGGAGCGCGGCGGCGGCGCGCTCACGCGCCTGGGCCGCCTCGTACGGCGCGGGAAGCCGATCGTAGGCCAGCGCCGCGTCGATGAGGCGGGTCGCCGCCGCGGCGTGATCGCCGGCCGCCTCGGCGAGCAGGCCGCGGGCGTGCGGGAGGACGGCCGGGGCCAGCGGCGCGTCGAGGCCGCGCAGCCGGGACTCGTACCGGCGCAGGACGCCCGCCGCGTCGTCCGGGCGTCCGGCCGCCAGCATCGCCTCGACCAGCGCGGGCAGCGCCCGCGCCCCCACCGGCCACATCCCCCGCGACTCCCACGTGGTGACGGCCCCGGCCACCTCGGCCACGGCGTCCGCCGCCTCACCGCGCGCGGTGGCCAGCCGCAGCCGCGCGGTCGTCAGGAGGGCGAGGTTCCCACCGTCCACCGGCATGCACCGGTCGGCCAGCTCGCGCAGCCGGTCGCGCGCCTCGTCCAGTTCGCCCGCCGGAAGGAGCAGGCAGGCCGCCACCGTGTCGGCGAACAACTGCTCGTACAACCCGACGAGTCCGTCGAGCACGCGGGGGATCGACTCCCGCAGCCCGTCCCAGTTCCCCATCTGGTAATCGGCGGTGAGGAGCACGGCACGGCTGCGGAAGGCCAGCGGGTGGAGGGCGTCGACGTCCGTGCTGATCAGCAGCGCCGTGGTGAGCAGCGAACGCGCGGTCTCGTGGTGCCCGCTGTGGCAGGCCCCGGACCCGGCCGACCAGCAGGCGCCCGCCACCCGTGGATGGGCGGCGGACGCGCCCGGCGCCTCCGCGCGGATCCGTTCGGCGATCCCCGACCAGCGCGCGTCGCCCATCAGCGCCAGCCCCATCGCCACCTTGCCGAGGACGAACAGCCGCTGGGGGGCGCTCCCGATCGCGGGAACGACCTGCTGGGCGCGGTCCAGCCAGGCGACGCGCTCGGCCGGCCGGGTCGTGTGCGGCTCCGTCGGAAGGCCCAGTGCGATCATCGCCCAGGCCGCGAGCTCCGGGCGGTCGTCCAGATCCGCCACCGACTCGGTGAAGGCCCGGCACTTGCGCTCCTGTTCCATCCCGGTGGTGTCGAGGTGCAGGCCGAGCAGGAGCCGCAGCTCGCCGCGGGCCCGCGGGGGCGGATCCTGCTCCAGCGCACGCGCGATCAGGTCGGTGATCTCGGGGACGTTCAGGACCTCGTCGGCCGCCCAGCCGAGCCTGATCGTCATCTCCGTCCGGCGGGCCGGTTCGAGGCGCGCGTGCCGCAGCACCTCCTCCAGCAGCCGGGCGGCCTCGGCGTGGTCGCCCAGCTCGCTCGCCCGCCCGGCGGCGCGGTCGGCGGCCTCCGCCCATTCCGCCAGCCTCCCGGCCTCCCGCAGGTGGTGGGCGAGGCGGCCGAGCGGTACGGGGTCCAGGGCGCCCACCGCGTCAGCCGCCCGCGCGTGCAGGCCGGCGCGCCGGGAGGCGGGTATCCCCGCGTACACGGCCTCCGCGGCGAGCACGTGCCGGAAGCCGAACCCGCCGCTCTGCTCGGCGAGCATCCCCGCCGCGACCGCCTCGTCCAGCCCGGCCGGCGGCTGCGCCGCCCGGCAGACCTCGGCGAGGACCGGGACCGGCGTCGCGACCCGCAGCACCGCCGCCGCCTCGGCCACCGCCTGCGCGGCCGGAGACATCCGCGCGGCCCGTTCCAGCACTGAGTCGCGCACCCCGGCCGGTACGTCCAGTTCGTCGACGGCCCTGCGCGCCCACCGGCCCCGCCGCCACGCCAGCGTGCCGCGTTCGCGCAGCAGCGCGAGCAGCTCCTGTACCGCCAGCGGCAGCCCTCCGGCGCGTTCGCACAGATAGGCGGCGAGCTCGTCGGAGATCGGCTGGTCGGTGCCCAGGATGGCCTCGGCGAGCGTACGGGTGTCGGGGACGTCCAGCGGACGCAGCACGATCCGGTCCCGGGCCACCACGGCCGCCGCACGCCCGGCCAGCGCCCGTACCTCCGGGCGCGCGTCCTCCGCCCGGTAGGTGAGCACGACCGACAGCCCGCCCGGCGGCGCCGCCAGCAGGTAGGCGAGGAACTCCACGGTCCGCTCGTCCGCCCAGTGCACGTCCTCGACGATCAGCACCGCATCGCCCAGGGCGGCGAGCAGCTCCACCAGCCCACGGAACATCCGGTGCTGCTCGGCCGCCCGCTCGTCCAGCGATTCCGGAGCCGGCGGCAGCACACCGGCCAGCTCGGGCAGCAGCCCGCGCAACGTCCCGGCGACCGGGGACAGCGCGGCGCCGGTCAGATGCTCCGCGGTGCCGCGCAGCGCCTCCACGATCGACCCCAGCGGGAACGGCTCGCGGATCGGCGCGCAGGCGCCCGTCAGCCACTGCCGGCCGCGCACCTCGGGTCGCCCCGCCAGCTCTCCGACCAGGCGGGACTTGCCGATGCCCGCCTCGCCCACGATGACCGTGACCGCCGGGGCGTGCGCCATGACCGCCGCCAGCCGCTCCAGTTCCTCCTCGCGTCCCACCAGAATCGGTGAGGACGTACGCCCTGCGACCGGCCGAGCATCCGATGTCATCCGCCGCGCATCCACTCACCGACCCCTGGACGAAACGGCCTCGTGCGCTGGTAGCGGGCCGACCTGATCAACAAGCATTCAAGCCCGAAACACCCACCCTGTCCATTTCCGATGAGGGCGAGAACGAGGAAAGAGCGGCGTCGCGTGATGGGGCAGGCCGAGGCGACCCCATCGATCCGTCACTGGCAGTCGGCGAGCCTGTACCGAGTAGTGGGGCCGGTTGGCGGCGACCCTGTCGATCGAGATCAAGGTGCCGTCCGGCACCAGGTACGGCAGCCCGTCCTTGACCGCTCTGGCCGGCGCCGCGCCGAGTCTGGGCGATCGGGCGGCGAGCAGGTCGACGGTCTCGTTGACGGGTGGGGACGGGGCGTTGTGAGAGACCAACCGTCCTACCAGGGGTTTCTTGACGTCCGGCACCGCCCGCGCCGTCCGCGATCACGCTGTGATCGGCGCCCCCGAATCTGCCGCTGAAAAAGGCTCACTGAACAGCCTGAACCCAACATCCTGATCACCTCAGGAGATCCAGGAAACAGACCCTAGGGCTCAGGGCGGTAGACGTGGTCCCGCTCGCTCCGCGCGAATAGCGTGTCCGTGGTCTCGGTGCCCTGGGCCCGGAGCTCGCGCTTGAGAACCTTGTTCGTCGCCGTACTCGGCAGGTCGGTGGCGATCCGGACGAACTTCGGCCATGCCTTCGGCGACAGGTCCGGCTGGGCATTCAGGAACTCCTGGAGATCGACGGGCGTGAGGGTCGCGCCGTCGCGCAGCACCAGCGCGCACATGAGCCGGTCGCCCGGGGCGTCGGCGTCGGGTATGCCGTACACCGCGGCCTGGCTGATCGCGTCGTTGCGCAGCAGCACCCGCTCGATCGGCGCCGCCGCGAGGTTCTCGCCGTCGACGCGCAGCCAGTCGTCGGTGCGACCCGCCAGGTACACGAAGCCTGCTTCGTCCCGATAGGCGAGATCGCCGGACCAGTACATGCCCCCGTCGAGCCGCTCGGAGGTCGCCTGATCGTCGTTGTAGTAGCCGGCGAAGAACCCGGCCCCGGTGGTGTTGACCAGCTCGCCGACCGCCTCGTCCAGGTTGGTCACCCGGCCCAGGTCGTCGAAGACGGCGCGCGGGCACTCGGTGCGGGTGTCGCGGTCGTAGACGGCGACGCCGTCGAACGGCTGCCCGATGGAGCCGGCCGGCGTGTCGTCAGTGCGGGTGATGATGACCGCGGTCTCGGTGGAGCCGAAGCCGTCCCACACGGTGCAGTCGAAGCGACGGGCGAACTCCTCGATGTCGCGGTCGCTCGCCTCGTTGCCGAACGCGACACGTAGTGGGTTGTCCCGGTCGTCGGGCTGTTCCGGCGTCGCGAGCAGGTAGGCGAGCGGCTTGCCGACGTAGTTGAGGTAGGTCGCATCATAGTGGCGCAGGTCGCTGAGGAACCGGCTTGCGCTGAACTTGGCCGGCGCCAGAGCGGCACCGGCGTGGGCGTGCACGGCGTATCCGGCGAGGATGGCGTTGCTGTGGAACATGGGCATCGAGGAATAGACGATGTCCTCGGTCGTCAGGTCGAACTTGTCGGCGAGCGTCGCCCCCGACATCACCGCCATGAAGTTGGCGACCCGCACGGCCTTCGGCTCCCCGCTGGTGCCGGAGGTGAAGATCAGCATGAAGGTGTCCATCGCGTCGACCGTCGGGAACCCGGCGGTTCCACGCGGCGCGTCGGCCACCCGCTCGGGCCAGTCGACGTCGTCGGTGTCGACCACCGTCGCGCCACCGAGGTCGAGCCCGCCGAGCAGGGCCAGGTGCTGATGATCGGTCAGCAGGATCTGGCAGTCGGCCCGGCGTACGTCGGCCGCGAGACTCTCGCCGCGCCGGATGGTGTTGATGCCGACGGTCACGTGCCCGCCGAGCGCACCCGCCGCGATCGCCATCGCCATCTCGGGGCTGTTCTCCATCAGCACGCCGACGTGGACCGGCCGGCCTGGGTCGGCCATCGCGTGCAGCGCGTGCGCACGCGCGGCGCTCTCGCCGAGGTAGTCGCGCCAGCTCCACACCTGGTCGCCGTACTTCAGCCCGGGCGTGTCCCGCTCGGCATGCTGGAGGAGGAGGGCCTGGACGGTGTCAGACACGGGACGGCTCCGACGCGGCCGCGGTGGGCGAGATGGCGGCGGAGGGAACAGCCAGGCGGCGGCTCAGGAACGCCACGACGTGGCGGGTGGCGGCCTCGTGGAAGGGCTTGCCGGCGAAGAGGTCGAAGTGGTCGCCGGGGTAGTGCCGCACTTCGGCGCGACCGGCGAAGGCCGCCTTCGCCGCGGCGTACGGCGGCGCGCTCCTGTCGAAGTCGCAGATCTGCACCAGCCACGGGGCCCGCAGCGACTTCGCGTCCTTGGCGGGCGTCCGGCCGCCGAGCTCCATCACGACGTCGGCGGCGATCTCGTTGCGCCAGGTCGGGCCCGCGAGCGCGAGGTAGTCCTCGTAGGCGCCGGGCAGGGTCAGCGCGCCGGGCTCCCCGGGACGAGCCACGACCGGGATCATCGTCGGCGCGCGGCCGGCCTTGCGTCGCAGGGCCGAAGCGATGCCGCGGCCGGTGGAGGCGAGCAGCTGGGCCGGGCGGTGGTGCTTCGCGGCGAGCCGCGCGGCGGCGAGCCCGTCCACGAGCGGCACCGCGGAGACGACCGCCGCGACGTCGTCACGCGCGGCGGCGACGGAGACGACGTGGCCGCCCGCGAGCGAGATGCCCCAGAGGACGACCCGTTCGGCGTCGACGCCCGGAAGGCGCTTCGCTGCCCCGACGGCGGCGTGCCAGTCGGCGACCTGGTCGGCGACGGACACGCACTGGCGCGGACCACCGTCGCCGGCATCGCTCGCGCCGAAGCCGCGGTAGTCGAAGGTGACGGCGTGGAAGCCCGCCGCCGCGAACGCCTCGGCGAACGGCTGGAGGCCGGAGTCCTGGGTGCCGGCGAGGCCGTGGCCGAGCACCACGACGGGCGCACCGTCCGCGCCGGCGTGATGCGTGGCGGCGCAGCGCACACCGGCCGAGGTGAAGTCGAAGGTGGTCATGCGATGCCTCCGTAGACGCTGGTCATCCAGACGTGCGTGAGCGCGTCGACGCGCTGCTCGCGCGGCGGCTCACCGCCGAGCGCATGGCGCTCGAGGGCGTGGTCGTTCAGGTCGAGGAGTACGGCGGCCAGGCCCGCCGCGTCCGGGCCGTCGGTCGCGTGCCCGGCAGCCCGCTCCCGCTCGATCATCTCCGCGACCATGCCCGCGAACTCGGCGCGGCCCGCGTCCCAGCCCTCCCGGACCTGCGGGTTCGCGGCCCTCGCTTCGAGCAGGGCGCGGTAGGTGTGCGGCGAGGCGTCGACGGAGTCGAAGAGCGAGTCGAGGACCTGCCGGATCCGCTCGCCGGGATCGCCCTCCGCCTTGACCAGCAGGTCGGTCGCGTCCGACGCGGCGTCGTACAGGTCGGCCATCAGGGCGAGCACCGCGGCGGCCTTGCTCTCGAAGTAGAAGTAGAACGCCGAGCGGGTGACGCCGGCCCGCCGCGAGATCTCCGCGACGTTGACCTGGTCGAGGGTCTTCTCGCGCAGCAGGTCGTCGAGGGCCTGGAGCAGGGCCGAGCGGCGCTGGTCGCCGCGGTTGACACTGCGGCGGTCGACCAGCCGCGCCCAGGCGCGCTCCTCGCTCACGGGCGCGCCTCCACGGGCCGCCGCGCCTGCCGCCGCCCAGCTCGCTCCATGCCCGCGGGGATCTCGCGGGTGCGCAGGTCGTGCTCGTAGAGGAAGTAGTCGAGCTGCTGGGTGTGCCGCGGCCGCTGCACCATGTGGGCGGTGTACTTCTGCTGGTCCTCGTCGATCACCCGCTCCATCTCGGCGACCGGCGGCGGCGCGTAGCGGCCGACGAGCCAGGCCGCGACCAGCCGGGTCTGGCACTCGACGAACGGGAACAGCGTCGGCGTCGCCTGGGCGAACCCGATGAACGCGACGTCGTCCATGCCCGGCTTGAAGATCCGCTTGTAGAGGCGGATGCGGTTCTCGGGCGCGCTGAGGAAGTCGGGGTCGAAGAACGGGAAGGTGATGTTGTAGCCGGTGGCGTGGACGACGACGTCGAAGTCCTCGGCGGTGCCGTCGGCGAAGTGCACGGTAGGACCGTCCCAGCGCTCGATGTCGCCCTTGGCCCGCAGGTCGCCGGAGCCGAGCCGCAGCGGCAGCTCGACCGACTGCGTCGGGTGCGCCTCGAAGAACTTGTGGTTGGGCTCGGGCAGGCCGTAGTCGGTCGGGCGGCCGGCGGTCAGCGGCTGCATCACCTGCATGAACTTGCGCTGCCACGCGAACGGGATGTGCGGGGAGGTCTTGTAGTACTTGTCGGCCGGCGTTCCGGCGAAGTACTTCGGCACGATCCACGCACTGGACCGCGTCGAGATGACGACCTCGTTGCCGAGTGTCTTGCTGGAGAGCTCGACCGCGATGTCGGCGGCGCTGTTGCCCAGCCCGATGATCAGGATCCGCTTGCCTGTCAGGTCGTACGGCGTCCGCGGGTCGATGTAGGCGTGCGAGTGCATCGTCAGGCCGGTGAACTCTCCCGGCTTGTCGGCGAAGCGCGGGTCCCAGTGGTGGCCGTTGGCCACCAGGAGCACGTCGAAGCGACGTACGCCGGTGCGCTCGGTCTCCAGCAGCCAGCCGCCGTCGGGGTGCCGCTCGGCGTGCACGACGCCGTTCTCGAACTCGATCCGGCGCCGGATGTCGAACGCGTCGGCGTAGCCGTCGAGGTAGTCCTTGATCTGGGTGTGGTGCGGGAAGTCGGGATACTCCTCGGGCATCGGGAAGTCCTTGAAGGACAGCTGGTGCTTCGAGGTGTCGATGTGCAGCGAGCGGTAGGCGCTGCTGTGCCCGTTGGGGTTGCCGAAGGCCCAGTTGCCGCCGACGCGGTCCGAGGACTCGAACGTGGCGTACTCCAGCCCGTAGTCCTCCAGCATCTTGCTCATCGTCAGCCCACTGATGCCGGCGCCGATCACGGCGACCGTCGGACCACTCATCGGCTACTCCCCGGCATCTGCTTGACAACCTGACGTGACGCCCGTCACGTTAGGACTGCAATTGACACGTGTCAACAGATACCGACGAGCGTCAGGATGGTGGCGGATGAGTGAGCAGCGCACGGTCGTGGTGGTCGGGGGCGGGTCCGGCCTCGGAGCGGCGACGGCCGCGCTGCTGCGGTCGCAGGGCGACGTCGTGGTGGTCGCCGACCTCCCCGGCACGGCCGCCGACGTCGAGGTCGACGTGACCGACGAGGGAGGAGTGGAGGCGCTCTTCGAGGGCGTCGTCGCCGAGCACGGGCGCTTCCACGGCGTGGTCAACTGCGCCGGCACGAGCACGCTCTCGCGAGTCGTCGACCACGACGCCGCAGAATGGCGCCGGATCGTCGACGTCTGCCTCACCGGCGCGTTCCTCGTGCTCAAGCACGCCGGACCCCGGGTCGCCGGCGGAGGCGCGCTGGTGTCGCTGACCTCTCTCAACGCTCGCCAGCCCGGCACCGGCCTGGCTGCCTACTGCGCCGCGAAGGCGGGCCTCGTGGCACTCACGGAGGTCGCCGCGCTCGAGCTCGCGCCGCGCCGTGTGCGCGTCAACGCAGTGGCGCCCGGACTGGTCGTCACGCCGCTGACGGCCCCGGCGATGGACATCCCCGGGGTCAAGGACGAGTACGTCGCCAACACGCCGCTCGGCCGACCGGGAAGCCCGGAGGAGATCGCCGCATCCGTGCGCTACCTGCTGTCGGACGACGCGGCGTGGATCACCGGCGAGACCCTTGACATCAACGGCGGTGCCCACCTGATGCGCTACCCCGATCTCGCCGGACTCGTGGAGAAGGCGTTCGGATGAGCCTCGCGAGCAGATCCGCGATCGTCACGGGCGGCGGCTCGGGCATCGGAGCCTCGCTCACCGCGGCACTTGTCGGTGCAGGCGCCGACGTGGTGTGCACGGACCTCGACCTGGGCGCCGCACAGAAGACCGTCGCCGGCCTCGCCGGACCGGGATCGGCACGTGCGGCGGCCGTCGACGTGACGCAAGCGGCCCAGGTGCGGCAGGTCGTCGACGAGGTCGTGGAGGCGCACGGACGGATCGACCTGATGTTCAACAACGCGGGCATCACCTATTTCGGCGACACGGAGGACCTGACGCTGGACCAGTGGAACACGATCATCGACGTCAACATCCGTGGCGTCGTGCATGGTGTGCACGCGGCGTATCCGCAGATGGTCCGCCAGCGCGGCGGGCACATCGTCAACACGGCCTCGATGGGCGGTCTCATGGCCGCGGGCCTGATGACGTCGTACGTCGCCACCAAGCATGCCGTCGTCGGGCTGTCCCTCGCGCTGCGGACCGAGGCCGCCGCGCACGGCGTCGGCGTCACCGTTGTCTGCCCGGCGGCCGTGGACACCCCGATCCTCGACAAGGGCGAGATCGGCCCCTACCGCGGCCGCGACTTCTACCTCGACGGGCAGGGGATCAAGCGCCCGCTCGATGCGGGCGTGCTCGCCCGGCGGGTCCTGGCGGCCGTCGAGGCGAACGAGGCAATGGTCGTGGAGCCGCGCCGTGCGCGGCTCGCGTGGCGCGTCGGCCGGCTCTCGCCGACGTTCGTCAACAGGCTGACCACGCGGTTCATCGACAGACAGCGCGCCCAGGCGCGGAAGGGATCGGCATGACGGCGGCGCTGCCCCAGATCGGGTGCTACGCGCCGGCGGGCCGTACCGCGACGGAGCAGATCGGCATCGGCGCCGCAGCGACCAACCACAACACCCGGCACCCGTTGGTGGCCGCGACCATGCCCGGCTGAGTCAAGGGCGCTAGCGGGTCGGCCTGAATTCCGGCCAACTCGGCCACAAAGCCGCTATCCGCCTCGGCTCCGGCGTTGCTGAGGACGTCGAGGAGGTCTTGCAGGGTGAGGGCGGAGCCCCAGAGGCGGATGTCGTAGGGCGGGCGGTCGTAGCCCGGGGTGAGGTGGCGGCGTGCCACGTCGGATTGGTGCCGGCGCAGACGGAACGGAGAGGGGACCGTTCGGTGGGGCTTTGACGCGTTACCGGAGCGACGCTGCCAATCCGGTCTGGAGCCTTAGGCAGGTGCCGGGTCTCCGGATTCCTGGCGGTCTCGGGGCGGGGCGCAGGAGCCGCGCTGGATGAGCTGGGCGCCGACGCGGTAGGTGCGGCCGTTCCGGGTGGAGGGCGCTTTGCCGCGGTCGCGCTCCAGTTGCTGGAGGAGCAGGTCCATGGCGAGTTCGCCCAGTTCCCGGGCCCGGTCGTCGAGTGGGACGACACGGTGCCCGACCAGCTCGCCTCACTCGTCGCGGACGGGATCGCCACGGTCAAGATGTTCACCACCTACCGCGGCGAGACCATGGCCGACGAGGACACCGTCCTGCGGACCATGAAGACCCTCGCCGTGCTCGGCGGCATGGTCGTCATCCACTGCGAGGCCGACCACATCATCGGCGACGCCCAGCAGCGCTGCGCAGACGCCGGCCGGATCGGCGCGTCCCACATGGCCGACACCCGCCCGGGCCTCGCCGAGACCGCCTCGGTCGCGGAGATCCTCGCAATCGCCGAGTCGGTGGACGCGGCCGTCTACTTCGTGCACCAGTCCACCGCCGAGGCGGTCGAACTCGTCGCCGCCGCCCGTCGCCGCGGCGTCCGCGCCTACAGCGAGGCGGTCGCGCACCACCTCGTCCTGGACGACTCCGCCTACGTGGGCGACCGTCCCGAACGCTTCGTGTGCTGCCCGCCGCTGCGTCCCGCCGACCAGGTGCGTGCTCTCGGACGCCACCTGTTCACCGGTGAGGTCACCACGATCGGCAGCGACCACTGCTGCTACGACACGGCACAGAAGGAGTCGCGCAGCGGAGACGTACGCGCCATGCCCAACGGCCTGCCCGGCGTCGAGACCCGACTCCCGGTGATCTTCTCGGAGTACGTCGTCCGGCGCGGACTGCCGGTGACGCGCTTCGTCGAGCTCACCGCCGCGAACCCCGCGCGCACGAACGGCCTCTACCCCCGTAAAGGGACGCTGCTGCCGGGCGCGGACGCGGACATCGCCATCTGGGACCCGGCCGCCGAATGGCAGGTCACCACAGGTGCCCTGCATATGGCGACCGACTACACGCCGTACGAGGGCATGACCATCACAGGCCGCCCGAAAACGGTGCTGGTCGGCGGCCGAGTCGTCGTCGACGGCGGCGTCCTTGTGGACCCCGCGCCCCGTGGCCGCCACCTCAAGTCGACCCCGATCATGGCTTAGCGCAGTGAACGAGGAGGTATCTCTCCAAGTGTGGAAAGTGAGCACCCACATTCTTCTGAGGGAGAACCACGCGTCATGTCCGTGATCGACCGTGTCGATGACACCTGTGGGGCTTCGATATCCGGATTCCGGCTTTGGCCTGGGGCTCCGTGTCGCTTCAGACGTGGTGATCGCTATGCGGCGTTGCTTTCCACCTCCGCGCAGGTGGAAAGCACTGGGGCCGGGGTGCTCGGGCGCCGTGCTTGATCAGCCGGCGGACGGGCCGCGCTGCTCGGCTTCGATCTCGGTTGCGAGTGCCGCTCGCTCGGCCTGGTGACGACGAAGAAGTTCGGCGCTGAAGTCGCCCCAGGCGGCGTCCTGGTCCGGGGTCATCTCGGCTCCGTGGACTTCGGATTCGACGTCCGGATGGGCATCGAGGAACTTTGCGAACAGCGCACCCATCTCCCGGCTGTGTCGCCGGTTGAGCTCAATGCGTCGCGGGTCCATCGTTCTCACGTCTCCAACGAGGATTATGGTACGGCTCATCCACGGGGGTCGAGCGAGGTGAAACCTCCGACAATGGCTCCGAAGCCCACGTGGGCGAGGACGGTGACCAGCGGCGTGCCGGGCCCATAGTTAAGCATCAGGAAGCCTGGGGGTTCCAGCAGGGCGACCTTGGGAGCACTGGTCAGCGGGCTGCCCATCCGCGGATGGACCAACGGCAGCAGGACGTTCACCAGCGCGGTACCGGCGAACAGTCCGTGCAGGAGGCCGAAGAGGGCCCCGAGCCACCAGCCGGCGTGGCCGATGGCGAGGAAGACGGCGTAGTAGACGAACGCGAACAACTCCCCGCCGGCGAAGTGCATGAGGTAGCCGATCGCCTTGGCGCGGGCCCGGTTCGCGGTCACGGCGGTACCGAGCAGGAACGGGAGGTCCATGCGGGTGAGCCTGAACTCGCTGGCGGTCCGCAGAACGGTGGTCAGCACCAGCGTGCCGACGAAGGCGCCCGCGGCGGTTCCCCAGGGGTTCACCCGCCCGTCCCCTCGCCGCCCGAGCCGATGGCGCACGCGGCACTGATCAACGCCAGGTGGCTCAGTCCCTGGGGCAGGTTCCCCAGGAAGGCGCCGGTGTCCGGATCGATCTCCTCGCTGTACAGGCCGACATCGTTGGCCAGCCCGATCAGGTCGTCCATCAGCGCGATGGCCCGGTCGCGGCGCCCGGTGCGGGCGAGGCACTCGGCCAGCCAGAAGGAACACGCCAGGAACGCGCCTTCGGCGCCGCCCAGCCCGTCCTCGCCGGAGTACCTGTCGACGAACGGGCCGTGCCGCAACTCCCGTCCGATGGTGTCGACCGTGGCGCGCATGCGGGGATCGCCGGGACGCGCGTAGCCGTGCAGAAGGCCGAGCAGGACGGCGGCGTCCAGCTCCGAGCTGCCGGCGGAGCGCGTGTAGCAGCGGCGGCGGGAGGAGAAGCAGCGCGTCTCGACGAAGTCGCGCACCTGGTCGCGGGCGAGCCGCCAGCGGGCCGAACCGCGGTCCCGGATCAGCCCGCGCTCGCACAGGTCGACGGCCCGGTCGAGCGCCACCCAGCACATCATCTTCGAGTGCGTGAAGTGCAGGGGCGCGCTGCGGACCTCCCAGATCCCCGAGTCGCGGTCCCGCCAGGCGGCGCAGACGAAGTCGGCCAGCTCGGCCAGCCGCCGGGCGAGGTCGGCGTCCAGCCGTCCGGCGGCACCGGCGTACAGCCAGCCGGTCTGAAGCAGCTCGCCGTAGGTGTCCAGCTGGACCTGGCCGCCCGCCGCGTTTCCGGTCCGCACCGGCTGGGAACCGCGATACCCCTCAAAGGGGAGTGTCCGTTCCGGGGCGTCGCCGCCGCCGTCGAGCCGGTAGAGCACCCGCAGGCGCGGATGCGTGAGCTGCGTGGCGTGCATGAGCCACCAGAAGTAGGCATGCGCCTCGGTGGGGCATCCCAGCCGCAGGAGCGCGTCGAGGGTGAACACCGAGTCGCGGACCCAGGAGAAGCGGTAGTCCCAGTTGCGTCCGCCTCCGACGTGTTCCGGCAGCGACGTCGTCGCCGCGGCGGCGATCGCCCCCGAGGGCGCGAAGATCAAGAGCTTGAGCGCCAGTGCGCTGCGCAGCACGGCGTCCCGCCACATGCCCTCGTACGAGCGTTCCCGCGACCAGCCGCGCCAGGCCGCGACGGTGTGCTCCATCCGGGCATCGCAGTCGGAACGGGTCGGCAGGACGAGCGGTTCCCGATGCGCGAACGGCATCGCCAGCAGGGCCCGCCGCCCCTGCCCCAGTTCAAGGCGGCCGCTGATCGCGCGGTCGGCGCACTGCGGCTCGCCCGCGTCCCAGGTGCAGACCGCCAGCGCGTCCCCGCCGGCCACCGCCACCGGCACACCGGCGCGCCTCGCGATCCGCGGACGGCGGGCGCCGTAGCCGAACCGCGGCTGCACGCTCCAGCGCAACGGCACGGTCCCCGCCACGCCGTCGAGACGCCGCTGCAACTCCCGCATCGGTCCCAGCGTCCCGTCGCCCTCCAGGGTCAGCGAGTCGGTGACCCGCACGCTGCCGCGGCCGGTGGTGAACGTGGTCTCCAGCACGTTCGTCCCCGGCAGGTACCGGCGCGTGACCGTGAAGGGCTCCTCGGGCTCCAGCAGGAAGCGGCCGCCTCGGGCGGGGTCCAGGACGGCGGCGAACACCGAGGGGGAGTCCAGGTCCGGCGTTCCCAGCCAGTCCACCGACCCGTCGGCGGCGATGAGCGCGGCGCTCCGCCCGTCCCCGATCACCGCGTAGTCGCGCAGCCGGACGTAGCCGTCGCTCCGGAAGGCCGTCATTCGCCCGGACCGCGCCGACCGTCACCGCGAGGGCCGCCGACTTCCATAGGACCATGGTGTCACCCGGTCGCGGTCCGTTGCTTCCGTCCCTCCCCATGGGTGTTCAAGGATTTCCGCACTTCACCGGCCTCAGCCCGCCCGAGGTGGAGCAGATCAGGCGACGTGACTCATCGAGCGGGACGCCACCAGGGCGTGGTGCCGCTCAGTTCGCGCTGGACGTTGGTGACGCAGTGGATGTCGCCGCCGGCCGTGCCGACGTAGTGCGAGTAGTCCCAGTCCTCGATCCAGTGGACGCGGACGCCGGCCCCGCGCAGCGCCTGCTCGGTGGCCCGCTGGAACACATCGTGCCCGCCCTGCCGCGGCCCGTGCTGGGCCGGGGCCAGATATCCGCCGGTGCCCGTGCTGATGCCGTTGGCGGCGTCCGGCAGGTACGTGACGGTCAGGTTCTTGCGCGGGTAGTCGCCGGGCAGGTCGAGCTTGGTGAACAGTGCCGGAACGCGGATGACGTCGCGTTCGGTGATGCCTGCCTTCTCGCGGAACTGCCGCAGCGCCCGGTCGACGCCCGCCGCCGCGATGCGGGTGCCGTCCACCAGTTCAGGCTTGGCGAGGGCCTGGGCGACCGTGAGGCCGAGGAACTGCGTGTTGGACGGGGCGACGCCCTCGACCAGGCGCTGCCCGCCGCCGCCGCTGCCGGCGACCTTCGTCAGAAGGTCCATGCCCATCCGCGGATCCGCGACGACCATGGCCCAGCCCTTGCCTCCGGGCCTGGGCACGAAGTGGAGGAACTCGTCGATGTGGCCGACGCCGAGCCAGCTCGTGTCGACGGCGATCGGGTCCTGGTAGCCCTGCGCCTCCAGCATCCGGGTGAACGCCGTGTCAGGAGTGAACTTGCCCTCGCCTCCGTACACGATCCGGCCGGTGCGGTACTTGCCGTACGGCGGGATCGTCCCGAAGTTGCCGCTCGAACTGGCCGATCCGTAGTACAGGTTGTCGTCGGGACGGTCGACCGCCGTGCCGTCGAAGTGCTGGAGGCCCGCGACGCCCGGCCCGCGCATCATGGTGAACACCGGACGGGACGCGTCCCGCAGCGGACGGTCGCGGGCCGGGAAGTCGGGGGTCACGGCCGGGGACCTGAGGTTCACCACGATGCGGTGCTCCCTGCCGCCCGGCCCCGGCATGGACGCGTAACCGGCCTTGAACATGTCGCCCATCCACTGGTCGCCCCCGGCCGGGGACTCGATGAACGGTTCGCGCAGCCCCTCGGCGTCCAGAGCGCGCCGCAGGTCGCGCCGGTACGCCTCCTGGCCCTTGACGGGCTTGTCGGGCGCGGTCCCCTTCTCGAGCGTCACGGGAGCCCTGGGGTTCGCCACGACCGCGCGGTTCAGGGGCAGGAGGTCGTGCTGGAAGAGCACCGGCGCCACGCGCAGCCGGACGCTGTCGGTCCGGGTCCGGCCGCCGCCGGTGACCGTCAGCGTGAGGTCGCTGAACCCGGACCAGGCGGCCGGGTCGCGGACGGCGTCGCGCGCCTCGACGGCGAGCCGCACCCCCCGGCGCAGCTCGTCCGGGCGGATCCCGCCGTCCGCGCCGAGTGCCGTGAGGCGCCCGCCGCGCCGGACGAAGATCCGCACCTTGTCCCGCGACCGGGCGTCGGGGCGCAGCGTCGCCCGCGCGGAACCGGACGCGCCCTTCATCGCCGGGATCTCCAGCGGCGCCAGATCGGCGGCGTCGGCCGCGCCGTTCACCACCGCGTCCGCCGCGTCGTTGCATGCCGCCAGCGCCGCGTCCGTGAGCCGCGCGCCGTTCTCGCCTGCGGTGGGGCAGCGGGAGGCGTCGTCGTCCAGGTTCGGCAGCATGATCGCCCCGCGGGCGGCGGTCCACGCCCCGCGACGGGCGTCGTCGGCGGGCGACAGCCGCCCATCGCGATCGGTGTCGGCGCGCAGCAGCGCCCCGGAGGCCGCCGACGGCGCGCCCGCCAGTGCCGCCTCGGCGGTGAGACCGCACCCCGCGAGGCAGGCCACCGCGGCCGTGGCCAGCCCGGTTCGTACGATTCGCTTGTGATCGTTCATGTGGACAAGCCTCGCGACGAGGACCCGGCCCGGGCATCGACCGTTCGGCAGATCTTCCCGGCGGGCGCCTCTGCCGTTCGGCGGAGGCGCCCGCGCGCCCTCGCCGCCGGAGCGGTGATCGCCGCGCTCGCGCTGGCCGCCGCCGCGGGCACGCCGGGCGTGGGACCGTTGATCACCGTTCCGGCCTGGCTGACCGGCGCCGCCCTCGTCCTGATGGTCGCCTTTCCGGCCGCCCGGCCGGGCGCGATCGCGGGCGGGGCCGCGGCCGGCTCGCTGGCGGCGACCCTGGTCTACCGCGGGCCGGCCGACAACCGGACGGCCGGCTGGTGGCTGGCCGAGACGGCCGTCGCGGTGGTGCTCCTCCACCTGGTGGTACGGCGCGCGGGGACCCGTCCCGCCGCGATCGCGGGCGCGGCGTCCGCCGCCGCGGTGACCGCGCTGCCGCTGCGGCTGACGCTGCACGTCGTCCCGCCCGCCGGGCCGCGGGGCGTGCTGTTCGGCTGCCTGCTCTGCGGTCTCGGCGCGGCGGCCGCCGCCGGTACCGGGCTGTACCTGCGATTCCTGGACGCGCGGCGGTCCCGGTCGGTGGCCGAGGCGCGCCGCGCGCAGCGCCTCGACCTGGCGCGCGACCTGCACGACTTCGTCGCGCACGAGGTCGGCGGGATGATCGTCCAGGCGCAGGCCGCCCAGATCGGCGGTGACACCGCGGAGGCCCTCAGGCGGATCGAGGCGGCCGGGGCGCGCGCGATGGCCTCACTGGACCGCACCGTCCACATGCTCCACGCCGACGGCCCCCGGGACGGGCCGCACGGCCTGGACGAGCTGCCCGCGCTGGTGGACCGCTTCAGCGAGTCGGGCGGGGCCCGGGTCCGGCTGACGATGGACGCCGGCGCCCCGCCGCCCGAGGTCTCGGCGACGGCGTACAGGCTGGTCGTCGAGGCCCTGACGAACGTCCGGCGGCACGCCCCGGGCGCGACCGCGGTCGACGTCACCGTCACCGCGACCGGCCCCGCCCTGCGCGTCGCCGTCACCGACGACGGCCGTCCGGGACGGACGGTCCCGCTCCGCGAACGGCGCCGCAGCGGCCTCGGGCTGCCCGGGATCGCCGGGCGGGTCGAAGCGCTCGGCGGCGACTTCGGCGCCGGCCCCGCGGGCGACCGGGGCTGGCGGGTCACCGCCCTGATCCCGCTACGATCGCCGCCATGACCACTCGGATCGTCATCGCCGACGACCAGGATGACGTCCGTGGCGGCTACCGCATCATCCTGGACGCCCAGCCCGACATGCGGGTGGTCGGGGAGGCCGCCGACGGCGCCACGGCCGTCGAACTGGCCCGGCGGCTGCGTCCCGACGTCGTCCTCGCCGACATCCGGATGCCCCGCATGGACGGCCTGGAGGTCACCCGGCTGCTGGCGGGTCCCGATGTGCCCGACCCGCTCCGGGTGCTCGTCGTCACCACCTTCGACCTCGACGAGTACGTGCACACCGCCCTGCGCGACGGCGCCTGCGGCTTCCTGCTGAAGCGCTCCGGCCCCGCGCTCCTGGTGGAGGGCGTCCGCGCGGCCGCGGCGGGCGACGCGCTCATCAGCCCCTCGATCACCACCCGGCTGCTGCGCCGCTTCGCCCCGCCCCGCCCGCGCGCCGACGACGGGCGTCTCACCGCCCGCGAGGCGGAGGTCGCGACCCTCGTCGCGCGGGGCCGCACCAATGCGGAGATCGCCGCCGAGCTGTCCATCACGCCGGGCACCGCCAAGACGCACGTCGCGAGCGTCCAGCACAAGCTGGGCGTCCGCAACCGGGTCGAGATCGCCGCATGGGCTTGGCGGACCGGCCTGCTCCGTCCCTGAGCCGCGTCCGGCCGACATCCCACTGCTGTGACGCACGGTGCTTGCGCGGCCGGGCTAGGGGACCAAGTAGTCTCCAAGCCCGGGCACCTGCGCCAAGTCCAGGGTTCTGGAGCCGAACGCGATGGCTCCCTTGGTGGCGGGCCCGGCCGGGGTGCTGGGCAGCCAGGAGACCACGCCGCTCCTGTCCGGCCAGCCGGCCGGTGCGCCGATCGTCAGGTCGGCCTTTCCATCGCCGTTCAGATCGGCGAGGGAGATGCGCAGGTCCGCGAGGGGGCCGCCGTCGCCGAACCGTCCCCTGGCCGTGCCGATCCACGGCATGCCGGGCGATGACGCGTCGATCCGCCGCGTCGTCGCCGGGACGGTGCCGTCGCCGCTGATCCGCAGGTCGATGTGGCCGCCGGGGGGCGCGCCGCCGGACGGCTCATCGAGGTCGCCGGACGCGATGTCGGCCCTGCCGTCCCCGTTCACGTCGCCGACGGCGAACGCCCCCGTGTCGGAGGGCGGGCGCGGAACGTCGAAGGCGCGCGGCGGGGCGAGGCCCGCCGGGGTGCCGCGGTAGACGACCGCCCACGGCTTCCGGAGCGCCGCCGTGGGGCTGTCGCGGTCGACGTCGGGCTCGGCGATCAGGTCGGCTCTGCCGTCGCCGTCGACATCGCCCGCGAAGGTCCCGGCGCGGTCGAAGCGGGCCGTCTCGGCGCTCAGGCCGCCGGGGGTGCCCAGCCGCAGCTCGCCGTGAGACTTCCCGAAGTCGTCCTCGGCCTCGAAGACCGTCACTTTGAGCGCGAGGTCGGTGCGTCCGTCGCCGGTGAAGTCGGCCACCACCAGCCTGACCTCCGCCTCACCGTCGCGGGGCCTGGCGATACCGAGATCGGCCGGCGTTCCGGCGACCGGAGCCGCGCCGATGCCCCGGAAGCTCCACAACCGCGCGTCGTCGGCCGCGACCAGATCCGACCTTCCGTCGCCGTCGAAGTCGCCTGCCGCCATGTCCTCCAGACCGACGGCCTCAGGGGTCCGCAGCGTCACCGGCCGGCCGCCCAGCCCCAGCGGCCCGCCGTACAGGATGGAGATCGGCGTGCTGGTCCTGCTCGACTGCAGGAATGCCAGATCGGCGTAGCCGTCCCCGTCGAAGTCGCCCGGCGCGACCCGGTACCCGAACCAGTCCCGCTCCCGCACGGCACCCGGAGTACCGAGGCTGTCCCTGGTGAAGACCGCACGGGTGCGGACGTCCGGGCCCCGGTCCGAGCCGTACACCACGGCCACGAGCCCCGCGGCGTACATTCCCTCGACCGTCGCGCCGCCCATGGGCAGAACGAGGTCGGTGCGGCCGTCGCCGTTGAAGTCGGCGGTCCGCGCCGGCTTCGCCACTGGACGGGCCTGCGGTTCGAGCGGCACGGGCGCGATCGCCGCGGTCCCGCCGAGCACGACGACGCACACGACGCTGAGGACGGCACGGGCGCGTGTGTTCATGGGCCCCCGACCCTAGCGGGGCCCACCTTCGGTGGGACTGACACTGAGCCTTTTCATCCTCGGGTGGCTTCGTAGGTCTGTAGGACGGCGACGGCCTTGACGAGGTGGCCGGCCTTGCCGGGGCTGCAGCGGAGTTTGCGCAGTAGCTTCCATGACTTGAGCTGCGCGTTTGCGTGTTCGCCGGGTCCGCGGAGCCTGGCGTGCGAGCGGTTGGCCAGCTTCTGGGACTCGGGCTTGTTGCGTCCCTTGTACGGGGTGACGACGATGCAGGCCTCGGCGTCTTGATACCCCTTGTCGGCCAGCCGTGATGATCCCGGCCTTGTCCAACTCGCGCAGAATGCCCCACACGCGGGCGGCGGTCAGGTCGTGCGTGCGGCCGGGCAGCGCCCCCGACGGTTGTGGGCGGCGAACTCGCGCTGGCGGGTTCTCAGATCCCGACGTTTTGGGCGCGGGTTTCTGTTTGTTCGTGGGGCTGCGGGCGGTCGGGTTATGGCGTGGACCAACTGGCTGGGGCCAGACCTGGTCACCGGCGCACTGGTGCAGGTTGGTGTCAGGGTCTGAGGTAAGAGGGTTCTGGTGATGGCTGCCGACGGGGCCCGGTGCTGGGGCAGCGTTTGTCCGGTCGGGACTGGTTGAGGGCGGTAGGTGGGGTGGGCGCGGTCGTTGGACCGGAGGAGAGTCCGCCGTTGGATCGGGCGGTGCCGGTCCCGGCGACCTGCTGATCGTCTTTGAGTATCAGGCCGCAAGCGGCCTGTGATCGCGACTGGTAGGTGCTTTCGGGCGCCTTAATCCGGTTTCCCCTGGTTGGTGGTGGCTGATGACGTGTTGACCGGGGGTGATGGGGCGGACGACGGTCAGTGGGCGGATCCGGCTCCCGTTGAGATGTGGGCCGGGCGCGGCAACGAGGCGGGGTTCATCGTGGGCTTCATGCGGATCAAGAACACCGGGTTCGGTTCGGCGGCGGCTCTGCCGACGTCCGAGAATTTTCAGGGGATGTTCGTGCGGGGGGACAAGGTCGCGGCGACCCTGGGAACGGCCCTGAGGTACGACGGCCTGATCGGCGGGTTCGACTCGGGGAAGCTGAACGCGATCCCAGAGCCGTTCAAGAGCGCGTGTGACGGGATGCTGATGCTCCCGACCGTCGGCGGATGCTGGCAGACGGTGTTCTTCAAGGGCGACCAGGCCTGCTGGTATCACTGGGACAACAAGCTCGTCAGCAACGGCCCGTGGACGGCCCTCGCCAAAGGCGGCCCGACCTGGAACACGCTGCTGCCCGCCGCCTACAAGTCGGACGTCGACGCCCTGCTGATGGACTCGATCGAGGAATCGGCGGTGTGGCGGACGTATGTGTTCAAGGGCGACCGGGTCGCCACCATCGACTGGGCGACCGGATGCACCCGGGACGTGCGGATCTACGAGGGCGCGCAGCCCACCGCGGGCTGGGCGAGGCTGCCGGCCGAGTGGCTGCGCGACTACGACCATGTACTGCCGCTGCCGAGCGTGTCGGGCGCCAAGCGCAGCCTGCTGATCAAGGGCGGCAACGGGTGCGTGTTCAACTGGAACACCGGCCCGGAGAAGACCGGCGCGCTCACCACGCTGATGCCCGAGCTGGCGAAGCTGCCCGCGCCCTACACCACGCAGTACAAGCCGATCGTGGGCCGCTGGGCCACTTCGGCCGCACCCAACCCGGTCACCGTGCGCGTCGATCTGGACGGCCTGGGCGCGACGCGGCAGTTCAGCGGCGACATCGACCAGATCAGCGGCGCGACACGGAGCCCCCTGTACTCCTTCCGCGTCAGCGCGCCGGTCATCGCCGCCTCGGCCACCGAGGTGACCGCCACCGGCAGGGTGCAGTGGAAACCGGCTTGGACGGGCTGCACCGCCAAGATCACCATTCCGCGGGTGACGCAGACCTCCTCCGCCCCCGCCCTGCGGGTGGAGTTTCGCTTCGACGACGGCAACGTCCCCACCTACGATCTGCCGTACGAGTCGGCGCACCTGCGCACCATCGACCTGGAGATCGACGCGATGGCCAACCGGGCCGCGCTGGCCTCCTACAACACCGCTACCGATGCGGTGGCGGGCCCGCCCGACTACGTCGACCGGGAACTGACCATCGCCTCTGCTTTCGCTGAGGCCGGCATCGAGTTGCGCGCCGCAGGGACGGTCAACGAGGTCGGCACCGCCGACTCCGGCGGCGACCTGAAGTGGTCGGACTCCGAACTGCACACCGCGATGCTCCACAACTTCTCCGGCCGCGCCGAGAGCGAGCAGTGGAAGCTGTGGGCGTTCGTGGCCAGCCAGCACGTCAACGGCCACACGGGCATCATGTTCGATGTCAACGAGGGCAAGCAGCGGCAGGGCATGGCCGTCTTCTACGACCAGGTCAACGGTAACCCCGGCTACTTCATCCTGGGCCTGTACGTCCATGAGCTCGGCCACTGCCTCAACCTGCTGCACTCGTGGGAGAAGAACCTTGCCGGGGCCCCGCTCGGCACCAGGGACGGGTATGGCGACCTGTCCTGGATGCAGTACTGGAACCTGTACAGGGCCGAGGACGGCAGCAGCGGCTGGGACGTCTTCTGGAGCCGGTTCCCGTTCACCTTCACCGCCAACGAGCTCGCCCACCTGCGGCACGCCTTCCGCTACGACATCATCCCCGGCGGGGCCAACTGGGCCGCGCAGGGCAGCGCCGCCTACAACACCCAGGACCCGGCGCTGGCCGCGATGGACGACCCGATCACAGACGATTCCGGCCTGGCCCTCACCCTGTCGGCCCGGCCGTTCGCCTACGGCGAGCCGGTCACCGTCGAGATCAAACTCGCCCGCGACGGCCGGGATGTCACCGTGCACCGCGACCTGTCGCCCAAGAGCGAACACCTCACCGTCGCCGTCACCGCCCCCTCCGGCATCACCCGGCCGTTCCGGCCGCTGGCCCGCCAGTGCAACGGGCACAGCGACGACACCCTGACCACGCTGACCGCCGAGGCGCCCGCCCTGTACGAGTCGGCCTACCTGGGCTCGGGCGCCGACGGCCAGTACTTCACCGACCCCGGCCTCTACACCGTCCGCGCCCTCTACACCGCACCCGACGGCTCCCGCGTGGTCTCACCCAACCTGACCATCCGGATCCGGCTGCCGCGCACCGGCGACGACCAGGACGCCGGTGAACTACTCATGGACGACCAGACCGGCACCCTGATGGCCCTGCTCGGCTCGGACTCGCCCGCCCTGCAGACCGGCAACGCGACCCTGTCCGAGCTGGCCGACCGGTTCCCCGACCACCCGCTGACCGTCTACGCCAACCTCGCCCACGGCGCCAACGCCGGCCGCCACTACCAGCACATCCAAGACGGTCGCCTCCACGTCCGCCAGCCCGACACCAAACAGGCCGTCACCCAGCTCACCGCCGCCATCGACGCCTCCACCGGACCCGGCGGCCTCAACAACATCACCCTCAACGCCGCCATGCGCCGCCTGGCCACCATCCACGCCAAAGCCGGCGACACCACCGCCGCCGACGCCACCCTCACCCGCATGGTCGACCACTTCCGCAACCAGCACGTCCCGGCCGCCGTCCTGACCACCATCCAGGCCCAAGCCGACACCACCCGCGAAACGATCATCCCCGACCACGACACCAACCCCCGCAACCGCAACCGCCGCACCAAGAACTGACCAGAACACGTTCCGGGGCCGGTACGACGTATCGGCCCCGGAAGGGGTCCCCGAACCTCCTCCAGCCGCCCGGGTAGGGGGTTGAGGAACATCTCTGCGAGATCGTGCGCTAAGGGTTCGGCGCGTTTGCTGGCGGTTTGACCTGGGATGATGGACCGCTTCAGTCTTCGCGGGTCGCTTTTGTCGATCTTCGGAGGGTGTTGTGGCGGTCGAGTCCCACACCACCCCCTCCAGCACCGCCAGGTCGCCCAGCAGGTCGCTCGCAGGCACCGCGGGGTCGGCGCCGACCCCGCCGCAGGGCGACGCGATCCTGGACGACGTGCTCTGTCAGGACGGCGGCACGCCGGAGGCGCTCCGGGCTGAGCGATGATGTTGCCCCCGTTTGACGGGCATGGATGTTAGGGGAGGTAGGGGTCGGTGATCTTGTGGAGGAGATCGTTCTCGTGCCCAAGCCTTACCCGCCGGAGTTCCGTATCGACGTATGGCGGTCCGTGCGGAGCCACGGCGACACCAAGACCGGCACGTCGCGCCGGACGCTGGAACTCCCGCTGCGCGCCGCGGCGGCTCTGCGCGGGCATCACACGCGCCAAGCCGCCCAGCGGCTCAGAGCGGGAAAGGCGTGGTGCGACAGCGGGCTGGTGTTCTGCTCGACGACAGGGAGGCCGCTGGACGCCGCGAACGTGCGGCGGTCGTTCCGGCTCATCACCAAGATGGCGGGGATCGGGGAGTCCTGGTCTCCGCGGGAACTGCGTCACTCGTTCGTCTCGATCATGAGTGACGGCGGGGTGCCCATCGAGGCGATCGCCGAGCCGTGCGGGCACTCCTCCCCGGCCGTCACCGGTCAGGTCTACCGGCACCAACTCCGGCCGGTGATCACCAAGGGCGCACGAGTGGCCGACTCGGTGTTCGGTACGGGCGAGTCGGCGCAGATCGGATGACGGTGGCTCCCCTTTTGGCTCCCCAGCGACCTTCAAGATCGAAAAAGGGCTTCGGAATGATCTTCGAAGCCCCTCTGAGCTGGTACTTCTTGTCGGGACGGCGGGATTTGAACCCACGACCCCTTGACCCCCACGTGCCCTGAAAGCGTTCATCCTGCCTTCTTTGTGATCAGTCGAATCCATGAGAATATGCAGGTCAGAGGCCTAGACTGCATGACATGCAGTCATCCTGGATGATGCCCGGTGGGGCAGAGTCCACTAACGAGCCACTAACAAACGATCATTCGGGGGAGTGACGTTGGGGTCCGCGTTCAAGCGCATCGACCGCCACGGCAAGCCGCGCTACACCGCCTGCTACGAAGACCTCAAAGGCAAGATCACCTCGGCGGGGACCTTCTCCTCCAAGAAGGAGGCCGACAGGGCCTGGCAGCGCGCCGAGGCCGAGGTCGGTAAGGGCAGGGACCTCAACCTCAAACGAGGCCGGCAGACCTTCAAGAAGTACGTCGAGGAGACCTGGCTGCCCAACCACGAGGTCGAGCCGACCACCATGCAGAGCTATCACTACTCGATCTACAAGCACGTCATGCCCGAGTTCGGCGCGATTCGGATGATGGACATCCTTCCCGAACACGTCCGCGCCTGGATCAGGCAGATGAAGAGGAACGGCGTCTCCGCCGCCACCATCCGCTACAACAAGGTCGTCCTCAGTGCCATCTTCACCACCGCCCTGAACGACCAGGTGACCTACATCCACCCCTGTAAAGGAGTCCGCACCCCCACCGTCCCCGAGAAACCACTGGAAATCATCAGCCCCGAACAGTTCGACGACCTCTACCACGCCCTCCCGGACGCCGACTCCAAACTCCTCGTCGAAACCGCCATCGAAACCGGCCTGCGCTGGGGCGAACTCACCGAACTCCGCGGCCGTGACCTGAAAACCCGCTCCCGGCTCCTGACGGTCAGCCGCGTCGTAGTGGAGCTCAACCCGAAGTTCCACCCCGAGGGCAAACGCTTCCTGATCAAGGACTACCCCAAAGACAAAGAGTGGCGCCGCTTCAAGCTCAGCGACCAGATCGTCGCCAGACTCGAAGACCACATCATCGACGAGAACCTCGGCACCGACGGGCTCCTGTTCGTCTACCAGCCGGAAGTCGCGAACGAGGAGCGACCTGCCCCGCTCGACCCCGAGGTACTCGGCTGGACCGAAGAGAACACCAAGGGCCACCGATATCGCCACGGCACGCTGAGCGCCTACAACGCCGCCAAGTGCCGCTGCGACCACTGCCGACGAGCCTTCGCCGAATACCGAACGCGCCGCCGCGCCGACGGCAAGGACAACCCCCGCGAACCCCGCCGACGCGAGACCGACGGCCACGTCCCCGCCAACTGGTTCCGCAACCGGATCTGGAAGCCCGCCCTCAACAAGGCCAACCTGGACGTCAAGGTTCGCATCCACGACCTTCGCCACGCCCACGCATCCTGGCTCCTAGCCGGCGGCGCAGACCTACAGGTCGTCAAAGAGCGCCTCGGACACGGGTCCATCTCCACCGCCGAGCGTTACCTGCACACCTCGACGACGCCGACGACACCGCCCTCGCCGCCTTCGACAAGATCCGCAGTCGCCACCGCACCGATTGAGTTGAATCGATAACTGTCGCCATAGCTCGGGCGCGGCTGGTGAACTCATGAAATATCCGTCAGATTTTGTCGGGTTAAGTGGATTGTGTCTGGCTGTACCTGAGCCCATAGGCCATCGGATTAGAACTCGGCTACCAACGCTGTCGCTCCGTTAGCCAATGTGTCGCGCCCTGTCGCTCTCTCTCAATATGCACGGTTTTCAGCAGCCTTCGTTCCCGCTTCGTGCTGCCCTCTGCCAGCCCGTTCCACGACATACGAGCAAACACCGAGCGAACATGGGCCGGGGTTGCACAGGTTCGAGCCCTCCCGGAGTTGGCGGCCACGGCCTTGCCCGGGGCGATGCACACATCGACGACGCCGCGGTTGCGTAGTTCGGCCAGCACGGTCATCCAGTGCTTGGCGCCCTCGCCGCCGGTGCCGACCCACGGGCCCAGCACGTCGCGTTCACCGTGGCAGTCGATCCCGACGGCGACGTGGATCGGCCGGTTGGCCACGTTCCCTTCGCGGATCTTGACATTCAGGGCGTCGATCAGCGCGACCGGGTACACGCTGTCCAGGGGCCGGGCCCGCCAGGACTCCATCTCGGCCACGACCTTGTCGGTCACCCGGGAGATCAGATCTCTGGACACTTCGACCTGGTAGATCTCGGCCAGGTGCGCGCGGATCTCCCCGGTGGTCAGGCCCTTGGCATACAGCAAGATGATCGAGTCATCGAACCCCGCCACCCGGCGGGCATGCTTGGGCACGATCTGCGGTCCGAACTCGCCCGCCCGGTCCGGGGGTACCTGGACACCGGCCGGCCCGATCTCGGTGGCCACCGTCTTGGACGAGGTCCCATTGCGGTGGTCACCGGTCGGCTCGGCCGGACGTTCACCCCGGTCATAGCCCAGATGTTCGGTCATCTCGGCTTCGAGCGCGGTCTGCAGCACGGTCTTGGTGATCCCGGCCAAAGCCCATCCGGCCCGACCAGCGACACCCCTCGGCCTTGGCCTTTGTCGATGAGTTCGGCGGCCGGCTGCACATCCAGCCCGCCAGCGATCTCGTCTTTGCCGCCGTTGGTCACAGATGATCCTTCCCGGGCAGGGCGCCAGCCCCAGCCTTCCGGATCACCACCCCGCCCACACGATCTTCAGGACACTCCCCAACTGGAGGATGATCACCGCCTCGTCTGCAGACTTTCAGATACTCCCCGCGGGCCAAGGCCATGCGGACGGCGGGGACGTCATCGCCCGCCTCGTCCGGCGAGGCGACGTGCAGCCGCGCGCGGCCGGCCAAGGACTGCATCGTGGGGCTGGGGGCGGGGCCGGCCATTGGCTCCGGAGGCTGGTTGGATGGGAGGGTGGAACTCCCTGATACCGCTGTGCTTGTCACCGAGATCGACGGGTTCCGGGCAGGCGAAGGCGGTTACTGCCTGCGTTTTTATCATGATGTGCCCAGGAATGAGTGGTACGTCGATTTCTGGCCGGTCTGGCGGGCAGCCGTCCAGTCACAGGATGTCCAGCGGTTCATCGGGGCCTGCCTGAGCGTGCTCAAGGGAGGAGCCTTCGAGGGTGCGGCGCGGTTCTTCGATGACGGTCACGTCAGTGGCTCAGTGCTGGTCACGCCGCTCCGGAACGATGCCGTGTGGCTGGCCGTCGACCTGGACGTGGACTTCCAGCAGGACCTGACCGGAGCGCGTCCGCAGACTGTCGGCTTCGCGCCCGGCTGCCGTTTCGAGTCCACTCAGGAACGCGGCAGGCTGCTCAGCTCATTGCGTGCGCTTCGCGCGCGTGTCGACGGCCTGGACGACCCCGAGCCACCCGTCGGTACGGCGACGATCGCCGAACTCGACTTTCGCGCCGACGACGGCGCCGGCGACCTACTCACGATGGGCTTCCTCCATGACGAGGCGGGCGATCGATGGTTCGTCTCCCTCTCAACGGAACAGGGGTTTCCGGTACGCCACTTGCCGTTGACCCACCAGGGCCTCCGCAGGTTCGTCAACGCCTATCAGCACACCGCCGACGCCCTTCAGGCTCCAGCGGAGACTCGACTCCTCCACTACTACGACCACGAAATCGTCATTAACACGTTCGCCTTCAAATACGACCACGACACGCAGTCGATCGCCGACCTGGCCCAGGACGAGATAGACCTTCGCCTGGCCATCCGGTGCGGAACAGGATCGGAGTTCACCGGCCGATCACCGGACGGCGAACCACTTTTCGCCGGAGGAGATCCCGCATGGGGAATGGATTTCATCTCCCTCCAGAACCCGCCCCGGCTGCGGCAGGCGGTAGCCGAGATCGTTACTGTTTGCCGGATGGAGTACACGATCCCCCGCGGCAACTGGCTCGAAGCCGAGTCCTTCCGCAAGCTTCTGAACCAGGTCGCCGCGCTGGACCTTGGCGGGTGGAGCCTGCCGGAGTTCGAGCGCGCCACCTCCGCGCTGGGCTGGGAACTCAAGCCGCCCGAGGAGGTCGCGGGGGAGGTCTTGCGCAGGTTCGCCGCCCGGAAGGGTCCCTGGGGCGGATACGGCACCGTGATAGCCGATCCCTCCACCCCCGATCAGGTAGGCACGCTGAACGTACGCGTCGTCGACCTGCCCGCCGAGAACGTCTCGACCGCCGCCGGGCTCGTCCGAGCCGCCTGGTGGGTCATGGAGCAGGAGTTCGGTCCGCCGACTCTCTGGGGCGGCGATATCGGCCCCTGGATGTTGTGGCGGCGTCCCGACACCAGCTTCCTCGTCCACTCGCACGACGGGGGAGAGGTCAGCCTCGAACTACTCCACACCAACGCGGACGCTGACGCAGCCGGGCGGGACGACTCCCGCGGTTCCTGGCGCGCCTCCGCCCCATCCGACCTACCCGTATCCCCCACCCGTACCAGCGGCGCCAGCTGGGACGACGTTCAAAAGCGCCTGTACGAGGCGTTGCGTGCCCTCAACCACGACACCCCGTTCTTGCCCGGCAGGTTCATCCTGCGCCTGGAGTCGGCACGCGAACCCGACCGGCTCGTCCAGTGCTGGAGCCAGGATTTGGACCTCGTCATCGAGGCCACCGGCTACGTACACCACCCCGAACTCGCCGACTCCAGCCGCCTAGCCGACAGCGGCTGGGAGCCCGCACAATCCCTATGGCAACGCCGCCTCCCCAACGCCATGGAAAACAGCGCACACGCCAAAACCGCCGCCCACATGCTCGTCGAGGAACTCCAGAACCTGGACATCGACCTAGCCGACCTGGTCTACAACGGCACTATGGACGGTCGCGGACAAAGCTTCCATCTCGACCTGCCCAAGCTCGGCATCCCGCGCACCGCCCCCGACGCCTGAACAAGCTAAAGGCCGAGACCCCGCCCGATGACCTCCGTCGTGCCGCCGCACAATCCTGATATGCGGAGGAGCTACCACGGCAAACTGCTGATCAAGCCGAGCCGCGAGGCCGTCAGACTGATCCGGAACGGGCTGCGTACCAGGTGCGGTCCCTTCGCGGGGCCATCTCGCCGCGGTGTTGCAGAGGCTCAATCCCACCATCCAGGGCTGGGCCGCCTACTACGGGGTGCGGTCGCCAGCGAGGTCTTCACCGGACTGGACGACTACATGTGGAAGCTGCTTTACACAAGGGCTCCCCGGGCTCACCCGAACAAGCCGGAACACTGGGTCACCGCTCGGTACTCCGGCGAGTTCAACAAGTCCAGGCGCGATCAATGGGTGTCCGGCGACCGCCACAGCGGCGCCTGCCCACTGAAGTTCGCCTGGACGAACATCATCCGACACCAGATGGTCCACGGCGCGGCCTCTCCGGACGACCCCGCCCTGACCGCCTACTGGGCCGAACGGCGCCGCCGTAGTGCGCCTCCACCGGATCAACCGCGCCACCTTGAGTCTCCTCCGGGCGCAAGACGAGCGATGTCTGATCTGCCGGGGCCTGTACGCCGACGATCCACCGTCCAGCCCCACCGAATGGGAGCACTGGTTACGGGTCACCCGCCAAGCGATCATCTCCCCGCGTGATCGCCTGCCACGGCACCGGCACTTCGGATGGCGCTCAACTCCGTCTCATTCACTCCACCTGCCGACGTCGCATCAGCCCGCCCTGGGACCGGCCCAGGTCGGCGGCTTTCAACCGGGCCTTGCGGCGCCGGCGCATCCGGTTGCCGCCGCTGCCAGGGATCCTGCTAAGGGTCGTGCCGGTCATCGGGTCGCGTGGCTTACGGGTCGGGTTCGCCACTTTGGCGCAGCCCCTTTTCCTTGGCCGCGGCATGCTTCAGATCCTCGGGCCGTTCCGGTTCCAGGGCCATCCGGCGGTGTGGTGATGCGCGCGGGAGGTGGTGAAGTCCACGCTGACCAGGTCCAGGCCGACATCGCCGCGCATGCGCCGGTGATGCCGCTCGCTCACGCTCCGGTGAGAGCAGTCACTCGATGGTGACCAGCAGCAACTGATCCGAACTGCGAACAGGCCTCAGCCTTTCAGGAAGTTCAGCAGTTCGGTGTTGACCTGGTCCTGATGCGTGGCGGTTATGCCATGCGGGGCGCCCGGGTAGTAGATATCCTTCGCGCCCTTGATGAGTTGGGCGGACTTCCTCGCCGAGTCATTGACGGGGACGATTTGGTCGTCCTCGCCGTGCAGCACCAGGGTCGGAACGTCGAACTTGGCGAGGTCCTCGGTGAAATCAGTCTCCGAGAATGCCTTGATGCTGTAGTAGGCATTGAGGAGGCCGGACTGCATGCTCCAGAGCCAGAACTGGTCGAGGATTCCTTGTGAGACATCGGCGCCGGGCCTGTTGGCGCCGTAGAATTGGAGGGCCAGATCCTGATAGAACTGCGAGCGGTCTTTGACAAGGGACTCGCGTAGGCCATCAAAGACTTCGATCGGCAGGCCTTCGGGATTGGCCTCGGTCTTCAACATGATCGGAGGCACTGCAGCTATCAGGACTGCCTTGGCGACTCGCCCCGTTCCGTAACGCCCGATGTAGCGCGCGACCTCGCCGCCGCCCGTGGAATGGCCTATCAGGCTGACATCATCAAGATCGAGCGACTCGATCACGGCTGCGAGATCGTCGGCATAGCCGTCCATGTCGTTTCCCGAGGTTGCCTGGCTGGACCGGCCATGACCGCGCCGGTCGTGCGCGACCACGCGGAAACCGTGCTGCAGGAGGAACAGCATCTGCCCGTCCCACGCGTCGGAGTTCAGCGGCCAGCCGTGAGAGAACGTCACGGCGGGACCCTCACCCCAGTCCTTGTAGTAGATCTCGGTGCCGTCCTTGGCCGTTATGGTGCTCATAGCGTCTCCTCCTTGCGGGCGATGTGGTCGCAGGGCCGACCGCAGGTACCGATGCGATGCCGGTCGAGTCCGTGGAATGTCTCCCTCCTGTGCCCGACACCTCATGTCCCTAATCTGGCCCGAGCAGTGACGCATAGAGGTCGGTGAGGTCCGGCCACAGCGGTTTTACCATTGCCAGTCGGCCCATCTATGGGGCTGTGCGGGCCGAGGCCCGCAATGCGTCACCGAAATCTCTCCGCCAGTCGATGTCGAAACTTTGTTGGCACTTTGCTGAAACTGGAGCGCCCCGGGTTGGGTGGAGGCCCTGATACCGGGAAAGGTGAGGGGCTGTGGCACCCTCGAGGGGGTACTCCCCTGAGCTGTGTGGACGCGGGGTCCGGATGGTCTTTGAGCTGCGGGAGCAGACGGGTGAGAGGACCGGGTCGATCGCCCGGGTGGCCGACCGGCTCGGGGTGCGTCGTGAGGCGTTGCGGACCTGGATCCGGCAGGCCGAGGTCGATGGCGGGCTGCGTCGGGGGACCACGGCCAGCGAACTCGACCCGAAGCTGCAAGGGCGATTCCTTCGGCGACGCCGCCGCCGAGTCACTCAACAGCCTCTGCAAGAAGGAACTCATCGACTTCCATGGCGGCTGGGAAACATCATGGACGTGACGATCGCCACGATGGAATGGGTGGCGTGGTACAACACCGAAAGGATGCATTCCTACTGCGGGAACATCCCCCCGCGCGAGTACGAGGAAGCGTTCCACCGGTCCCGTGGCACAGCGGCCCGGGCCGGCTGAGAACCAACGATCTGAGCCTCCAACATCGCCGGGGCGGTCCAGCTTCGAATCCCCCGAATTCGATAGCTGATCTGCTCGGTCCTTGATCTACCCACCAAGATCATTTTTACCCCTCAGGAGATACCCTCGCCTGAACGGTAGGACAAGCTCCGCGGAGATCGTAATGACGAGACCGCCGCGGTAGGGGCTGGTGGTCAGGGCCAGTTCCGGCTCGGTGCGGGCGGGCTGGGGGTGGTGCGGGCGAAGGCGGTGAAGTCGGTCGGAGTCAGTCACCCCGGAGGGCGACATTCAGTCGGACCATAGACACCCCGACATTCACGTCTTTCACGTTAAGTAGCGATCCATTACATGGTGTAACAGGTCGCGGCGGGGGAAGTTCGTGAGGCATGGAAAGGCGTGAGCGCATCCGCTACCGTCGCGATCGGCTGTTCGGGTCAGTGCGGGGACGCGCGACGATCATGTCCGTCACGGTCGCGGCGGTGTTCCTGACGGCGGCGGTCGTGCTCGGCATGGTACTCGTGCGCGGCTGGCTCGAGAGCCGCGCCTCGCTCCAGGGTCAAGAAACCACCGCGCGGATCGCGTTCGACATGCTCAGCGATGGGCCAGACTCGGCGATCGCGCCCCGGCACGGCGAGGCGCGCATGGTCGTGCAGATCGTGAGTGCGGACGGTCGCAAGGTGCTGGCGGCCAGCGGCGCCGGCCGGGGAAAGACCCCGCTGGCCGCGTCCAACATCGCCGCAGGCGATCTCATAGTCCACCGGAGAGCTTGCCCGAGGTCCATTCCCCGCTGTGTGTGGGTCTCCGGCAGGCGGGTGCGCTCGTCACCCTGGGGACCGGGCGTCATGATCGTCGCGGCCGCTCCGCTCCCAAAGCTACTAAGCGTGTGGGCGCTGCCGCTGGCGTCGGCCCTGCTTGCGGTGGCGTTGATAGCCCTCGTGGCGTGGTGGACGTGGTACACGATCGGAAGGGCGTTCACCCCGATTCACCGGATCCGCCGGCAACTGGCGGATCTCGACGGGACTGACCTGGATCAGCGGGTGTTCGTCCCGCAGACCCATGGGGAGATCCAGGCACTCGGCGAAGAACTTAACCGGACGCTGCAGCGGCTGGAGGAGGCGACAAACCGGGAACGGAGATTCGTTTCGGACGCCTCGCACGACCTGCGCAACCCGATCTCCGGGCTCCACATGCAACTGGAGCTGGCGCTGGACGAAACGGGCGAGGAGTGGCGGCCGATGGTCCGCTCGGCGTTGCGCGACACCGAACGGCTCAACGACATCGTGATCGACCTGCTGGAACTGTCCCGGCTGGACTCGCGTGCACCGCAGCCGGTGAAGCTGGTCGACCTCGCCGAACTGGCACGCCAGGAGGTGGACCGGCGGCCGGACGTTACTCCGATCAACGCCCGACTGGAGCCCGGCGTCCTCGTCCGCGCGAATCCGGTGCGGATGACGCGGGTGCTGAGCAGCCTGCTGAGCAATGCCGAGCGGCATGCCGAGTCCGCCATCGAGGTCACCGTCCGGCAGGACGCCGGCATGGCAATCCTCGAAGTCCTTGACGACGGCCATGGCGTCCCCGCCGACCAGCGGGAACGCGTCTTCGAGCGATTCGCCCGGCTCGCCGAGTCACGTAACCGCGATTCCCAAGGGTCGGGGCTCGGGCTGCCGATTGCCCGCGAGATCTGCGAGGTCTACGGCGGCTCTCTCTCCATCGGCGACAGCACTAAGGGAGCCCGATTCGTCATGTGCCTTCCCTTGGCAGAGGCCGACGAATCACGTTGGTGCTGTAGGGCTTCAGATTCCGAATTTGGGGCCTGACCTGCTGGTCTCCCGGCGGGATCAGGAGGCGGTCGGGCAATCTGGGACGCGATGGCGTGGTCACTGTCGTACGACCTGACACACGCGACTCGCTGGGTGTGCAACCCAGAGCTCGGTCTCCCGGCTGCGATGGATGCCTGACCGGCCACCGGCGCCGCACTGGAAGGGAACGACATCGTGGACATGAAGCTGGAGGTCGTCGTGCTCCCCGTCGCCGACGCCGACCGGGCCAAGGACTTCTACACCGCGCTGGGCTGGCGCGAGGACGCTGACGTCGGCACCGGCGAGGACTTCCGAGTGGTGCAGCTGACGCCGCCCGGTTCGGCGTGCTCGGTGATCTTCGGCACCGGGCTCACCGAGGCAGACCGGCGAACTGTTCTTCGCCTCCAGCAACGACCTGGTCTACCAGTTCGACTACGCAGGCGACCCCGACCACGTCACCATCGACCTCACCGACGCCCACGTCTGGGACGCCTCCACCGTCGCCGCCCTCGACGCCATCACCACCAAGTACGTCGCTGTGAGAGCGGATGCGTGATGGGTATGTGCCGACGTGGACGGTAGTCGAGCGCCGATCGTTGAGGGAGCGCACCCATGGGGATAGACGTCGAGTCACGGCCGCTGACAGGCAGATCTGAGGTCGGGGCGGTCGTGCTCACCGTCAACGGGCAGGTCCGCGAGCTGCGAATCGAGCCCCGGGTGAGCCTGCTGGACGCGTTGCGTGAGCATCTCGGGCTGACCGGTTCGAAGAAGGGCTGTGACCAGGGCGCCTGCGGCGCGTGCACGGTGTGGGTGGACGGCCGCCGGGTGCTGGCCTGCCTGACGCTCGCGATCACCTGCGAGGGACGCGAGGTCACCACCATCGAGGGCGTCGCGGACGGCGACCGCCTGCACCCCATGCAGGAGGCGTTCATCGCCCATGACGCGTTCCAGTGCGGCTTTTGCACGCCGGGGCAGATCATGTCGGCGGTCGCGCTGCTGGGCGAGGGGCACGCCGCCGACGACGAGATCGCCGAGTGGATGAGCGGGAACATCTGCCGGTGCGCGGCCTACCCGAACATCCGGGCCGCGATCCGCGAGGTCCGCGACGCGGCGGGCGGTGCGGGACGGTGAGGCCGTTCGACTACGCGCGGGCGGCCGACGTCGACACGGCGATCGCGACGGTCCGGGCGCATCCGGGCGGCGCGTTCCTCGCCGGCGGCACGACCGAGGTCGACCTGGTGCGCCAGAACGTGCTGCGTCCGGACCTGCTGGTCGACATCAACGACCTGCCGCTGAACCGCGTCGAGGACCTGCCGGACGGCGGCCTGCGCATCGGCGCGCTGGCGCGCATGAGCGACGTCGCGCGGGCGGCCGGGGTGGTGGACAGGTACCCGTTCGTCGCGCAGGCGCTGCTGCTGGGCGCCTCCGCGCAACTGCGGAACATGGCCTCGATCGGCGGCAACCTGTGCCAGCGGGTGCGGTGCGGCTACTTCCGCGATGCCGTCTCGCCGTGCAACAAGCGCGAGCCCGGCAGCGGTTGCGCCGCCGTCACCGGGTTCCACCGCGGGCACGCCGTGCTCGGCACCAGCGGCGCGTGCATCGCGACGCATCCGTCCGACGTCGCGGTCGCGCTGGTCGCCGTCGACGCGGTGGTGCGCACGCGCGGCCCGGGAGGCGAGCGGGCCGTCCCCATCGACGACTTCTTCCTGCTGCCGGGCGAGACCCCGCAGCATGAGCATCCCCTGGAGCACGGGGAGCTGATCACGGCGATCGAGGTCCCCCCGGTTCCGGTGGCGCGCCGGTCGGTGTACCTGAAGGTCCGCGACCGGGCGTCCTACGAGTTCGCGCTCGCCTCCGTCGCGGCGGCCGTGGACGT
This sequence comes from Actinomadura sp. GTD37, assembly GCF_041951365.1. Classification (NCBI taxonomy): domain Bacteria; kingdom Bacillati; phylum Actinomycetota; class Actinomycetes; order Streptosporangiales; family Thermomonosporaceae; genus Actinomadura; species Actinomadura sp. GTD37. The sequence goes on along the minus strand of NZ_JBGNUS010000002.1, from coordinate 42,311 downwards.
CCGGGACGGCGCCGTCGCCGACGTCCGGCTGGCGCTCGGCGGCGTCGCGACCAAGCCGTGGCGCGCGCGGTCGGCCGAGCGGAGCCTGCTCGGCCGGCCCGCCTCGCGGGACGCCTTCGCCGAGGCCGCCGCGCTGGAACTGGCGGCGGCCACCGCACGGCCCATGAACGCGTTCAAGGTCGAGTTGGCGCAGCGGACGATCGTCAGGGCGCTGACGATGCTCACGAACGGGGATGACCGATGAGCGGATCCATCGGGCAGGGGGCAGCGCGGGTCGACGGCCGGGAGAAGGTCACCGGCACGGCGCGCTACTCGGGGGAGATCGCGCTGCCGGGCCTGGCCCACGGGCAGATCGTCGGCGCCGCGGTGCCCAGCGGGCGGATCACCTCGATCAACACGGCGGCGGCGGAACGCGCCGACGGAGTCGCCGCGATCCTGACCCGGCACGACCTGCCCGAGGTCGCCCGCGTGCCTCTCGTCCCGTCGCTGATGGGCGGGCCGGCACCGGGCGAGACGTTCTTCCCCATGCAGGACGACGTGGTGCACTACGCGGGGCAGCCGGTCGCGATCGTCGTGGCCGGCAGCCTGGAGCAGGCCCGGTACGCCGCCACCCTGGTCGAGGTCGAGTACGCCGAGACCCCGTCCGTCACCGTCATCGAGCAGGGCCGCGCGGACGCCTACGAACCGGAGAAGATCTTCGGGGGCTTCATGCCGGCCCAGCTGCACCGCGGCGACATCGAGGACGGGATGGCGGACGGAGACCTCCGCGTCGACACCATGGTCCGGTTCGCCCCCAATCACCACAACGCGCTGGAGCCGCTGACCACCACCGCCGTGTGGGAGGGCGACAGCCTGACGCTGTACGACTCCTGCCAGGGCATCAAGGCCGTGCAGCTGACCGTCGCCGCCCTGCTCGGCATGTCCCCGTCGAAGGTCCGGGTGCTGACCCGGTTCGTGGGCGGCGCGTTCGGGTCCAAGGCGATGGTCTGGCCGCACGTGACCCTCGCCGCGCTGGCGGCCCGGCACGTCCGGCGTCCGGTCCGGCTCACGGTCACGCGCGAGCAGATGTTCACCTCCTGCGGGCACCGCGAGGAGCAGGAGCAGCACGTCCGGCTCGGGGCTCGGGCCGACGGCACGCTCACCGCGATCCGGCACCACAAGATCTCCGTCACCTCGCCCTTCGACGACTGGGCCGAACCCGCCTTCGGCGCCTCGTCCCAGCTGTACGCCGCCCCCGCCTTCGAGGGCGTCCATCACCTGGTGCGCGGCAACACGATGACGCCCACGTTCACGCGCGGGCCGGGCGAGGCCGCCGGGGTGTTCAGCCTCGAATGCGCCATGGACGAGCTCGCCCGCGAACTCGGCATCGACCCGGTCGAACTGCGGATGCGCAACCTCACCGGCGCCGACCCGAACACCGGCCACCCCTGGTCCAGCAGCGGGCTGGACGAATGCCTGCGGCGGGGCGCGCGGCGGTTCGGCTGGGACGGCCGCGACCCGGCGCCCGGCGCCCGCCGTGAGGGGAACTGGCTGATCGGGACCGGGATGGCCGCCGCCGCGTACCCGGTCGCGTTCTTCATGCGCACCCAGCGGGCCCGCGCCCGCCTGTACTCCGACGCCACCGCCGTCGTGTCCACCGCCGCGCAGGAATTCGGGACCGGCATGACCACCGTCCTGACCCAGGTCGCCGCCGACGGCCTCGGAATCGACCTGCGCGACGTGCGCCTGGACTACGGCGACACCGACCTGCCGACCGCCGGCTCGCCCGTGGGCTCCAACGGCGCGATGATGGTCAGCGCCGCCGTGCACAACGCGGCCACCGCGGTACGCGACCAGATGATCGCCATGGCCGCAGGAGACCCGGAGTCGCCCCTGCACGGCGCCGACCCCGGCGAGATCACGGTCACCGGCGGGCGGATGGCCGTCGCCGACGGCACCGGTGAGAGCTACCGCGCCCTGATGGAGCGGCATCTCATGAACGACACCGAAGCCACCGGCAGCTGGGATCCGCCGCCGCTGGACACCCCGTACGGGCTGCTCACGTTCGGCGCCCAGTTCGCCGAGGTCGCGGTCGACGCCGACCTCGGCATCGTCCGGGTCCGCCGCATGACCGCGGCGTTCGCGCCCGGCCGCGTCCTCAACCCGATGACGGCCCGGAGCCAGCTCATGGGCGGCATGCTCTGGGGCATGAGTCAGGCCCTGCTCGAAGGCACCCGCATGGACACCGGCCTCGGCCGCTGGGCCAACGCCGGCCTCGGCGACTACCTCGTGCCCGTCAACGCCGACGCACCCGAGATCGACATCGAACTGATCGAGGTCGAGGACCGTGTCACCGGCCCGCTCGGGGTCAAGGGCGTCGGCGAGATCGGCCAGGTGGGCTCGGGCGCCGCGATCGCCAACGCCGTCCACCACGCCACCGGCCACCGCGTCCGCGAACTGCCGATCACCGCCGAACACCTGCTGCCCCACCTGCCCGCATGACCGGTACCGCACCTCGCCGGGCACGGGCGGCCGCCCTCATCTGCGGCACCGCGTCACCGCTTCCCGAACGGCCGTCGCTGACCGCACCGCGCCATCTCCGGCCCGCGCACTCGGCGGACGCGCGGACCGGCGGGCGTCTCACCGCCCAGCCCTGGGCGGGGCTGGGCGGTGTCCTGCTCACCGCGGTCGTGGCACTGGCCCTCGCGCTGGGTACCGGCAGCGTCCGGACGTCGCTGCTGGTCCTCGGCCCACTGGCCACCTTCGGGCTGCCCGCCGTCGCCATGATCGCGTTCTGGTGGCACGACTGGCCCGGCTCCCGGCTGTCCGCGCCATGGACGGGCCTGATCGACACCGTTCTGGTCGCCGTCGCCGCCGTGGTGCTGACCATCGCCGGTCAGGCCGTCGTCGAGCGTTCCGACCTCCGGGGGATCTTCCAGGCCCATCCCGACGCCGGCGTTCCCACCTCGTTCCCCGCGACGCTCCCCTTGGCGGCCGTACTGTTCACCGCCATGCTCCAGTTGACGCTGGTGTGCGAACGCTGGCCGCTGGCGGGATTCGGGCGGCTCACCTCGGGCCTCGCCGCGCTCGCGCTCTCCTGGGCGATCGGGGTCGGCGCCTACTTCCTGTTCGTCAACCACGATGCCGTACCGGCCGCCGAACGGGCCGCCGCCGGGCTGCGCAACCCCGGCGGCCCGGTCGCCGCGCCCGAATTCGGATCGGCGCTCGCCGCGGTGGGCGCCTGGCAGACGGTCTTCTTCATCGCCCTGCGCGGCTGGCCCGTCAACGCCATCGTCCGGCGCACGCCACGCCTGGTCGCCGGCAACGTCCTCGTCATCGCCCTCGGGACTCTCACCTATCTGGCGCTCCGCGATCTGGCGGGGTGGCGTCCGGCGGCCATCAGCGCCGCGTGCGGCTGCGTCATCAGCGCCGTCCTGGTCGTGGCCATGCTGTTCGAGTGCTGGCCGGCGACCCGGCTCCGTCCCATGCCGGAGCGCGCCCTCACCCTCGCCCTCAGCGCGCTGGTCGCGCTCGTGCTCAACCGCGCGCTGGCCGCCTACGCGGGGACCGTGCCCTGGACGAGGGCCACCGCGGACGACTGGGTCACCACCGCCGCACTCAGCTTCATCAGCGTCAGCATCATCCTGCACGTGGGCATCGGCCTCCGCTGGCCCTTCAACCCCAGAGCCGAACCCGAAGGATGACTCAGGACGACATGGCCTGAACCGCACCACCCAGACCTGGACCGGTGATGTTGCCCCGTTCGGCGGACATGGTGACTGCTATCCGCATCATCGGCCTGGCTGGGAAGCCCGGTCAGTTTCCCGGCAATGCCGCCTTCGCCAGCTACGCCGGCGTCGCCCCCATCAAGATCGCCAGTGCCGATCGGGCACGCCACCGGCTGTCCCGCAGTGGGAACCGGTAACTGAACTCGGCGCTGCACACGATCGCCATCACTTAGATCCGAATGCCCGGCAGCCTCGGCAACATCTACTACAAAGAACAAGATCGCCGAAGGCAGGACCCCCCCGTGAAGCTCAGCGCGGCGGTGGTGACCCAGTCTTCGGCGGTGGCTCGCGTCCAGTGCGGGCCGTCGGCGTAGGCGGTGAGGGCACGGTCGAGGGCGAGTGCGACCAGGGCGATGAGGGCGAGGATCGCGATGCGGCTGGGCATGGGAGGCAGGTGGGGGGCGGGCCGGCCTTCGAACAGCATGGCGACGATGAGGACGGCGCCGATCACGCAACCGCAGACCGCGCTGATCGCCGCTGGCGACCATCCGGCAAGTTCGCGGAGGGCCATGCAGGTGAGGGCACCAGAGCGATGACGAGGACGTTGCCCGCGAGCAGGCGCGGCGCGCACGCCGGGCGAGGATGTTGGCTGGCCAGCCGCGCAGGGTAATGGAGATCACTGCCTGCCAGGCACCGACCACGGTGCGTGCCGAGCCGAAGTCGGGAGCGGCGACGGGGCCGCCGGGCTTCGCAGCCCGGCGGTGGCCCGCTCTGTGGCCGGAACGGCGTCGTGGTTGACGAGCAGGAGATACGCGCCGGCTCCGATCGCACAGGTGAGCACGAGCGCGGCGACGCCGGAGGACAGCGGCCCAGGCCGGCCAGCGGCCATCCTCGCAGACCAGGGTCAGTTGGAGCATGGCGGTGAACACCGCGGCCGCCGGGGCAGCGTCGCCGGGAACGTGGCCGGGATGGCGTGCCCGGGCTCGGCCTGGAAGACGCCCCGCAGGTCGGAGCGTTCCACGAGGGTCTGCCCGGCGATGGCCATCAGCATCACGGCGGCGACTGCGAGCAGAGTGGTGTCTGGACCGCCCCCGCGATGTTGGAGGCTCAGATCGTTGGTTCTCAGCCGGCCCGGGCCGCTGTGCCACGGGACCGGTGGAACGCTTCCTCGTACTCGCGCGGAGGGATGTTCCCGCAGTAGGAATGCATCCTTTCGGTGTTGTACCACGCCACCCATTCCATCGTGGCGATCGTCACGTCCATGATGTTTTCCCCAGCCACCATGGAAGTCGATGAGTTCCTTCTTGCAGAGGCTGTTGAGTGACTCGGCGGCGGCGTCGCCGAAGGAATCGCCCTTGCTGCCGACCGACCGGGCCGCGCCGATCTGATCCAGCCGCTCGGCGTACCGGATCGCCGTATATTGCACGCCCCTGTCGCTGTGATGGACCAAGCCGTCGTCGATGCCGCCACGCGACCAGATCGCCATTTCCAGCGCGTCCAAGGCCAGTTCGGCGCCCAGGTGATCGGTGACCTGCCACCCCACAACGGCCCGGGAGAACAAGCCCTGCACGAACGCTGCGCACACCCACCCGGCGGCGGTGTCGACATAGGTGATGTCAGCCACCCACCGCCTGTTGGGGGCGTCCGCGGTGAAGTCGCGTTCCAGCAGGTCACCCAGCCGATCCGCGCCCGCCACCGTGGCCCGGGGCCGCTTACGGGACGCGCACACCCCGGCGATGCCCAACTCGCGCATCAGCCGCTCCACCGTCCACCGGGCGACCTGAACACCTGCACGATTCAGATGCGTCCACACCTCCCGCGCCCCGTACACCCGCCGGCCCGGACCTTCCCACACCCGCACGATCTCCTTCTTCAACCATTCGTCACGCACCGCACGAGCCGACGGTTCGGCCTCGCGTTTCCTCGCCGCCCAATACATCGACGGCGCACACTCCAGCACAGCGCAGACCGGCTCCACCCGAAACCGCTCCCGATGGAAACCGATGAACTCGACTAGCACGGCAGCTTCGGGCCGAGTTCCCGGACGAAATACGCGCTGACGGCCTTCAGGATCTCGTCCGCCCGCCGCAACTCACGGTTCCCACGCTCCAGCTCGGCGATCCTTTGCGCATCGCCGGCCGTGGTCCCCCGACGCAGCCCGCCATCGACCTCGGCCTGCCGGATCCAGGCCCGCAACGCCTCACGACGCACCCCGAGCCGGTCGGCCACCCGGGCGATCGACCCGGTCCTCTCACCCGTCTGCTCACGCAGCTCAAAGACCATCCGGACCCCGCGTCCACACGGCTCAGGGGAGTACCCCCTCGGGGGTGCCACAGCCCCTCACCTTTCCCGGTATCAGGGCCTCCACCCAACCCGGGGCGCTCCACAGCTACCTGCTCAGTCGTTGCCTTCGGTCTCCTTCGGCTGTTCGCGGGGTCGGTGCGACGCCGTCGAGGAGGTTGGAGACCAGTCCGTCGACGAAGTGGTCGGTGACGGGTTCGTCCGGGATGAGGAGCCGGTGGTACACGGCTCCCCAGAGCTGGTCCACGATGATCTGCACGTCGACCTCGGGACGGATCTGGCCGAGTTCCTGCGCGCGTTGGAGGCGTTCGCCGGCGAGGCGGCGGCGGCGGGATGAATACAGCCGGCGAAAGGCGACGGACAGGTCCCCGTCGGTCTGGGATTGGCCGATCAGTTCGGTCAGCACCCGGCCGCCGGGGGTCGCGGTCATGAGTTTGCCGAAGGCGTGGAGTTGGCTGATGAGGTCGGCGCGAACGTCGCCGGTGTCGGGGAACGCGAGCGTCTCCTCCACGACGTGGAAATAGCCGTCGAGTGCGAGTGCCCCCTTGGACGGCCACCATTTGTAGAGGGTCGTCTTGCTCACTCCGGCCTGGCGGGAGACGCGCTCGAAGGTGAGATCCGCGCTGCCCTCGCCCAGGAGGAGTTCCCCGACGGTTCGGAGGACGTCGGCGCGCACCTCCTCGGCGGGGCGACGCCCGCGTCCGCGGCTCGCGGGAGGCCGTGTCGGGGACGTCATCAGCTGATTCGCAGGTCGGCGATCAGCCCGTACCGCAGGACGAAGGCCAGCGGACTGGTGCCGTTGAAGCCGTTGCCGGTGACCTTCATGGTGACGACCCACGAGTCCGGGGCGTCACCGGGCTCGACGCCGAGGATCTCGAAGTGCGATTGCTTGCCGATGTTGTCGGTGCGGTCCCAGGAGCGGACGCCGCTCCGGCCGTGGAATTCCCGTCCCCAGTCGTTGAGGTAGGCGTCGTCGGTGAAGGCGGCGGCGAACCGTTCGGTGTCGCCGTCGTTGGTGGCCTCGACGAACTCGCGGATCGCCTCGGGAACATTGTTCTCGGTCATGATCGTAACTCCTATTCGTGTCGAGGAAACGTGCGGGTCTTCTCGGTCATGATGATCTGTTTTTCGGGGCCGAGGGGTCGAAATGCGGCGCGCCGGGTCAGGCGATCCCGCCGTTGGGGAAGACGACCTGGCCGTTGATCCAGCGGGACGGCCCGGCGAGGAAGGCGGCCACCTCGGCGATGTCCTCCGGGGTGCCGAGGTGCTCCAGCGGTGGGAGCTGGGCGAGGCGGCTGATCGTCTCCTCGTCCTTGCCCTCCAGGAAGAGCGGTGTGGCGGTCGGGCCCGGCGCGATCGCGTTGACGGTGATGTTCTTGCCGCGCAGCTCGCGGGCCAGGACGAGCGTCAGAGCTTCGACCGCCGCCTTGCTGGCGGCGTACGGGGCGTATGTCGGGTGCTGGAGCCGGGTCTGGCTGGTCGAGACGTTGATCAGCGCGCCGCCGCCGCGGAGCCTGTTGGCGGCGAGCTGGGAGACCACGAACGCACCGCGGATGTTGGTGCGGTGCATCCGGTCCAGGTCGGCCAGGTCCACGGTCGCGACCGGCGAGAGGATCATGATCCCCGCGGTGTTGACGACGACGTCGATCCCGCCGAACTCGGCCTCTGCCGCGTCGAAGACCCCGGCCATCGCGACCTCGTCGGCGACGTCCCCGCCGACCGCGATCGCCCGGCCGCCGACGGCGGTGACCGCGTCGACGATCTCTTGCGCCCGCCGCGCGTTGCCGAGGTAGTGGACGGCGACCGCGAACCCGTCGCCGGCCAGCCGGTCGACCACGGCCCGGCCGATACCGCCGGAACCGCCCGTCACGATCGCGACTCGGGTGGTGGTGTCGGTGCTGCTCACGATATGCCCCCTGATGACGGATGTGGACGGTGCGTCCATATTAACCATAATATGGACGAGCCGTCCACTAATAGCTCGGCGAAAGCCGTGTGGCCCTGCCCGTCCTGCTCGCAGGTGAAACACGGAGCGCCTGCACCCACCAGCTCCGTGCACGGATAGGTTGAGCGCACATGGTGCGCGCATCACGTCCGTGTCCCTGCGGGGCCCGTGTGAGCGGTCGCCGGGCGCTTGGAGGGCTGGTGGGGGACGTCTCTCGGTCGGAGCAGAGCACAGAGCGGATGATCGACCGGTTCAGCGAGCGGGGTGTGCTCGACGGGCTCGTCGACACGGTTCGGGCGGGGCACAGTCAGGTTCTGGTGCTGCGCGGCGAAGCGGGGATGGGCAAGACCGTCCTGCTGGAATACCTGACCGGGCGGGCATCGGAATGCCGGGTGGCGCGGGTGGCCGGGGTCCAGTCGGAGATAGAGCTGGCCTTCGCGGGTTTGCACCAGCTGTGCGCGCCGATGCTCGACCATCTGGAGGCGCTGCCGGAACCGCAGCGTGACGCGCTGCGGACGACGTTCGGGATCAGTTCAGGGCCGCCGCCGGACCGGTTCCTGCTCGGGCTGGCCGTGCTGGGGCTGCTGTCGGAGGCCGCCGGGCAGAAACCGCTGATCTGCCTGGTGGACGACTACCAATGGCTGGACGGCGAGTCCGCGCAGACCCTCGGTTTCGTCGCCCGGCGGCTGGCGGCCGATCCGGTGGGGCTGGTGTTCGCGACCCGGGTGCCGGCCGAGGGGCTGAGCGGGCTGCCGGAACTCGTGGTGGACGGGCTGCGGGAGGCGGACGCGCGGGAACTGCTGGAGTCGGTGCTCGTCGGGACGCTGGACGCGCGGGTCAAGGAGCTCCTCGTGGCCGAGACCCGCGGGAACCCGCTGGCCCTGCTCGAACTGCCGCGGGGGCTGACGCCCGAGCAGCTGGCCGGCGGGTTCGGGCTGCTGGACGCGGCGCCGCTGTCCGGCCGGATCGAGGAGAGCTTCCGGCGCCGGCTGGACGCCCTGCCCGCCGAGTCGCGGCGGCTGCTGCGGCTGGCCGCGGCCGAGCCGTCGGGTGACCCGTTGCCGGTCTGGCGCGCCGCCGCTGCCCTCGGCATCTCCGTCCGGGCGGCGGAGCCGGCCGTCCAGGCCGACCTGCTGCGGCTCGGCGCGCGAGTCCGGTTCCGGCATCCGCTGGCGCGTTCGGCGGCGTACTGGTCGGCGGCGCCGGACGAGCGGCGGCGGTTCCACGCCGCGCTGGCGGAGGTGACCGATCCCGCGGCCGATCCCGACCGGCTCGCCTGGCACCGGGCCGCGGCGGCCCCGGACCCGGACGAGGACGTCGCCGCCGAGCTGGAGCGGTCGGCCGAGCGCGCCCAGGCCCGCGGCGGGCTGGCGGCGGCGGCCGCGTTCCTGGAGCGCGCGGTGCTGCTGACTCCCGACCCGGCGCGCCGCGCCGTGCGGGCGCTCGCCGCGGGGGAGGCCAAGCATCAGGCCGGGGCGCCGGACGCCGCGGCCGAGCTGCTGACCATGGCGGAGACGGGGCCGCTGGACGAGTTGGGCCGCGCGCGGCTCAGCCGGGCGCGGGGGCAGATGGCGTTCAGCGTGCGCAGCGGTGACGCTCCGCTGCTGCTGCTCGATGCCGCCCGGCGGTTCGAGGAGCTGGACGCCCGGCCGGCCCGGGAGACCTACCTTGAGGCGCTGACGGCGGCGCTATCGGTGGCCGACCGCCGCAGCGCCGTCGGGGGCCTGGACGTGGCGCGGGCGGCACTCGCCGCGCGGGCGCGGGCGGACGGCGCCCGGGCGCCCGACCTGCTCCTCGATGCGATGGCGACGCTGATCGCGGACGGGTATCCGGCCGGGGCGCCCGCCATGCGGCGGGCACTCGGTGTGTTCCGTGAAGAGGATCTTCCCGTCGGTGACCAACTGCGCTGGCTGTTCGCGGCCACGCGGTGCTCCATCGACGTCTGGGACGGCGAGGGCTGGCTGGAGCTGTCCGGCCGGCAGGTCGAGCTGGCCCGCTCGGCGGGAGCGCTCTCGCTGCTGCCGTTCGCGCTCACCCAGCGGCTGGGGGCCTTGCTGCGCGCCGGGCAGTTCGCGGCGGCCACGGCGGTCGCCGACGAGATCCTCGTGATCAGGGAGGCGACGGCGAACAACGCGCCCGATCTCGGCACGATGACGCTGGCGGGGTGGCAGGGCCGCAGCGAGGAGGCCCTCGGCCTGATCGACCGGCATGTGCGCGACATGAAGGCGCGGGGGCAGGGATATGCGGTGAGCCTCGCCCATTGCACCGCCGCCATGATGTGCAACGGGCTCGGACGGCACGAGGACGCCCTGGCGTCGGCCGAGCTGGCCATCGATCATCCCGAAGAGCTCGCGTTCGCCAGCCTGGCGCTGGTCGAGCTGATCGAGGCGGCCGTCCTCTGCGGCCGTCCGGAACGGGCCGCCGCCGCCGCCGAGCGGCTCACCGAGTTGACGCGACCGTCCGGGACCGGGTGGGGCCTGGGCGTGGAGGCGCGCTCACGGGCGCTGCTCGGCGAGGGAGCCGAGGCCGAACGGCTGTACCGGGAGGCGATCGACCGGCTGAGCGCGACCTGCTTCCGCTCGGAACTGGCCCGCGCCCATCTGCTCTACGGCGAGTGGCTGCGTCGCGAGCGCCGCCGGAGTGACGCGCGCGGCCAGCTGCGGACCGCCTGCGCCATGTTCGAAGGGGCGCGGATGGACCCGTTCCTCGACCGGGCCGGGCGCGAGCTGCGGGCCACCGGCGAGACCGCCCGCCGGCGCACCATGATCGTCGGCGCCGGGAAGCTCACCGCGCAGGAGGTCCAGATCGCCCGCCTGGCCCGGGACGGCCTGTCCAACCCGGAGATCGCCACGCGGATGTTCATCAGCGCGCGTACCGTGCAGTACCACCTGAGCAAGGTGTTCGCGAAGCTCGGCATCAACTCCCGCGGCGAACTCGGGCACACACTGCCGAACGACCACGATCCCGTTCCCGCCGGATGACCGGTGGATCCCGCGAAGGGCGCGCGTTATAGCCTCGGCGTGTGCGCACACCGCCGGCGAACGGGCCCGCTGTTCGGCTCGTGGGCCATAGCGCCGAATGCGGCTCGCTCGACCGTCTCGTCGAGGACGTCCGTGCGGGCGAGAGCCGGGCGCTGGTGCTCCATGGCGAGGCGGGTTCCGGGAAGACGGCGCTGCTGGAGTACACGGCCGAGCGGGCGTCCGGCTGCTGTGTCGCGCGCGTGTCGGGTGTCCAGTCGGAGATGGAGCTGGCGTTCGCCGGGCTGCACCAGCTGTGCGCGCCGATGCTGGACCATCTCGAAGGTCTTCCACCACCCCAGCGGGACGTCCTGAGGAGCGCGTTCGGGATGCGGACGGGGCCGCCGCCCGACCTGTCCCTGGTCGGTCTCGCGGTCCTCGCCCTGCTGTCGGACGTGGCCGCGGAGCGCCCGCTGCTGTGCCTGGTGGACGACCAGCAGTGGCTCGATGACGCCTCGGTCCAGGCGCTGTCGTTGGCCGGGCGCCGGCTGGGTGCGGAATCGATCGGCATGGTGTTCGCGACCCGCGACCTGGGCGACCACCTGGCGGGGCTACCGGATCTGGCGATCGGCGGCCTGCGGGCGGAGGACGCGCGGGCCTTGCTGGAGTCGGTGATGTCCGGACCGCTGGACGCCAGGATCCGCGACCAGATCATCGCCGAGACGCGGGGCAATCCGCTGGCGCTGCTGGAGCTGTCCCGGTGGCTGACGGGGGAGCGGCTGGCGGGCGGGTTCGGCCTCCCCGGCGCCGCGCCGCTCCCGGGCGGCGCCGAGCCGATCTTCAGGGAGCGGATCGGCACCCTCCCCGAGGCGAGCCGGCGCCTGCTGCTGCTGGCGGCCGCCGATCCGACGGGAGACGCGGCGCTGGTGTGGCGCGCGGCCGGGCGCCTCGACATCGCCGCAGGTGCCGCGGTACCCGTGACGGAGGCGGAGCTGGCCGAGTTCGGAACCCGGGTGCGGTTCCGCCACCCGCTGGTGCGCACGGTCGCCTACCGGTCGGCGGCGCCCGGGGAGCGGCAGGCCGTCCACCGCGCTCTCGCGGAGGCCACGGACCCGCTGCGCGGCCCCGAACGCCGTGCCTGGCACCGGGCGCAGGCCGCGCCGGGCCCGGACGAGGAGGTCGCCGGGGAACTGGAACGTTCCGCTGGCCGGGCACGGGCACGGGGCGGCCTCGCCGCCGCGGCGGCGTTCCTGGAACGCGCGGCGGCGCTGACGCCCGACCCGCCGCGCCGGGCCCGGCGGGCACTGGCCGCGGCGCTCGCGAAGTTCCAGGTCGGCGCCTTCGACGCGGCCCACAACCTGGTGGCCGTCGCGGAAGCCGGGCCGCTGGACGAACTCCAGCACGCCCGGGCCGATCTGCTCAGGGCCCGGCTCGCCTTCATGGCCAGCCGCGGCGACGACGCGCCGCCCCTGCTCATGAAGGCCGCCGAGCGGCTCGGCCCGGTCGACGCCGCCCTTTCCCGGGCCACCTACCTGGAGGCGCTGAACGCGGCGATGTTCGCGGGCCGGCTGGCCCGGCCGGGCGGCGACGCGCCGCACGTCGCCCGTGCGGCGCTCGCGTTGCCGCGGCCGGCGTCCCCGAGCGCGTCCGATCTGCTCCTGGACGGCTTCGCGACGTACTTCACCGAAGGCTTCGCGGCGGGCCTGCCGATCCTGCGCCGGGCCCTGGACGCCTTCGACGCCGCCATGTCCGCGGACGAGGAACTGCGCTGCCTGTGGCTCGGGTGCGTCGCGGCGCTGCAGGTGTGGGACGACGACCGCTGGGACGCGCTCTCCGGCCGGTACGTCCGGCTGGCCCGGGAGGCCGGCGCGCTCAGCGAGCTGCCCCGTGCCCTCAGCATGCGCGCCCAGCTGCTCCTGTCCACCGGCGACCTGGCCGCGGCGGCGTCGCTGGTGGACGAGGTCCAGGCCCACGCCGAGGCGACGGCGGGCAACCTCACGCCCTATGGCGCCGTCGGCCTCGCGGCGCGGCGCGGGCATAAAGCGCGGACCCGGGCCCTGGTTGAGGCGGCCACCAGGGAATCGGCGGTGCGCGGCGAGGGGATCGGCATCGCCGCGGCCGAGCTGGCGGCCGCGATCCTCGACAACGGACTCGGCCACTACTCCGAGGCGATGGCCTCGGCCCGGCGGGCCGCCGCGCACCCGCGCGACCTGGGCATCGCGAACTGGGCCGCGGTCGAGCTGATCGAGGCGGCCGTCCGCAGCGGGGACGGCGCGGCGGCGGCCGACGCCTACCACCGGCTCGCCGGGACGACCGGCGCGAGCGGCACCGCGTGGGCGCTCGGGGTCGAGGCGCGTTCGGGCGCGCTGCTCACCGACGGCGCGGACGCCGAGCGCCGGTACGCGGAGGCGATCACCTGCCTCGGCCGCACCCGGATGCGCTCGGAGCTGGCCCGCGCCCACCTCCTCTACGGCGAATGGCTGCGCCGGCGGCGGCGCCGCGTCGAAGCGCGCGAGCAGCTGCGCACCGCCGGGAACATGCTGGAGGCGATGGGCCTGGACGCGTTCGCCGAACGGGCCCGCCGCGAACTGCTGGCCACCGGCGAGACCGCCCGCAAGCGCACCGTCCCGGCGACGGGCGAGCTGACCGCCCAGGAGGCGCAGATCGCCCGGCTGGCCCGCGACGGGCTGTCGAACCCGGAGATCGCCAGCCGGTTGTTCATCAGCGCCCGGACCGTCCAGTACCACCTGGGCAGAGTCTTCACAAAGCTCGGTATCACCTCGCGCACCCAGCTCGACCGCGCCCTGCGCTAGCTAGCCGCGGGCCACAGGCTGGCCAGTCGCACTGTGCACTTACCGATGCGAGTCCAGGCGCTCCGATCCGACCATGGCGGTAGTTCCGCATAGCCGCCGTCCCGCCGGTCGGCCGGCGGAGAGTCGTCGGAACGAACTGGATGGAACCGTGACATTCTCCGAATCCGGGCCGATCATCTCGCGGTTGCGCGGGCGCGAATCGGAACTGGCCTCCCTGCGCAAGCTCCTCAACGGCCCGCCCGACGGGGACGGGGTGCTCGTCCTGCGCGGCGGCGCGGGAATCGGCAAGTCGTCCCTGCTCGGCGCCGCCGTGGAGGAGGCGGCGAGCCTGGGCATGGAGACGGTCTCCCTCACCGCCGTGCAGGCCGAGTTCCGGCTTCCCTTCGCCGCCGCCCACACGCTGCTCGACCTGCTCGGCGGCACCGTGCCGCCGCAGGCGGACGGCGGCCGGGAGCGGTACCACTTCCAGCTCGCCCTGGCCCTGCTCACGGCGGCGACCGCGCGGGCGGCACAGGGGCCGCTGCTGCTCCTGGTGGACGACGCGCAGTGGCTGGACGCGCCGAGCTGGGAGGCCCTGGCGTTCGTCGGGCGGCGTCTGGCGGCGGACCCGGTGCTGCTGATCCTCGCGATGCGGGACGGCGCCGAGACCGAGTCGCGGCTGGGCGGCCTGCCGGTGACCGAGTTGCGGGTGGAGCCGCTGCCGGACGACGCCGCCGCCCAGCTGCTGGACGAGCGCGCGCCCGGCCTGGCGCCGCCGCTGCGCGCCCGGGTGCTGGCCGAAGCCGTCGGCAACCCGCTGGCCCTCACCGAACTCGCGGTGACCGCGGCCCGTATCGGCGAGAAGGGCCTGCTTCCGGCCGCGCTGCCGCTGACGGCCCGGATGGAGCGCACCTTCGCCGCCGCCGTGGCGGAACTGCCCGCCGCGACCCGCGCACTCCTCCTGGTGGCCGCGCTCGACGAAGGCGACCGGCTCGACGAGATCCTCGCGGCCGGCGGCACCATGTCGGCCCCCGGCCCTGAGGTGGCGGACCTGGAACCGGCCGTCGCGGCGCGCCTGGTCGACGTGGACGACGCCTACCAGCTCCGTTTCCGCCATCCCCTGATCCGGTCGGCGATCCAGCAGCAGGCCGGGCCGTCCCGGCGGCAACGGGCGCACGCCGCGCTCGCCCGCGCGATCACCGATCCCGACCGTGCGGTGCGGCACCGCGCGGCGGCCACCGTCGGCACGGACGAGCGCGTCTCCGCCGACCTGGACGATCTCGCCGTCCGGCTGCACCGGCGCGGCGCGTCCGGCGAGGCGGCACGGACCTGGGAGCAGGCCGCCCGGCTCACCGGGAACCGCGGCCGGCGGGCGAGCCTGCTGCTGCGGGCCCTGGAGGCGAGGCTGGAACTCGCCGACCGCGGCGAGGTGGAACGGCTGCTGCGCGCGATCGCCCCCGACGACCTGCCCGCCGAGGACCGCGTCGTCCTGCAGTGGCTGTCGGACATCGAGGTCGGCGTCTGGTCGGGCGCCACACGGCTGCCCGGCCATCTCGCCGCCGCCGAACGGCTGCGGCGGTCCGGCCGCGACGAGCGGGCGCTGGAGGTCCTCGACCGCATCGCGGTGCGCACGTACTTCTCCAACCCCGACGACGGGCTGCGCGGCGAGATCGTCGCGCTGCTCGAACGCCTCGACCTGCCAGCGCTGGCGCCGCGGCTCGTCACGACCCTCGGCCTGTCCGCGCCGGTCGAACGGGGCGCGGTGGTCGTCGAGCGGCTGGACGCCCTGCTGGAACGGCCGGGCCTCACCGGGACGGAACTCGCCGGCCTCACCGCCGCCGCGACCGGCGTCGGCGCGCTCGGGGCGGCGGCGCGGCTGGCCGCCGAAGGGGTGGCCCAGAACCGCCGGGAGGGCAACCTCGTCTCGCTGACCTGGGCACTCGCCCATCAGACATGGTCGGCGGTGCAGCGGGGCGACGCCTTCCTCGGACGCACCGCGGCGGCCGAGGCCGAGGCGCTCGCCGTCGAGACCCGCCAGCTCAACTTCGTGGTGCCCGTCATGCTCAACCGCGCGCACGCGGAGGCCCTGCGCGGCGACGGCGAGGCCGTGCGCGCCATCACCGGGGAATGCGAACGCGCGCTCCTGGCGAACGGCGCCCATCCCCTGCTCTGCCTGGTCCGGATCGCCCGCGGCGTGGCCGCGCTCGCCGCTGGGCGCCATGCCGAAGCCCACGACGAGCTCGACGCCGTCTTCACGCCGTCCGCGGCTGGCTACCACCCGTACGCCCGGTTCTCGGTGCTCGTCCATATGGCCGAGGCCGGGGCGCACTGCGACCGCCGCGACCGGGTGGCGGCGCGCGTCCGCGAACTGGAACCGATCGGCGCCACCGGGGCCTCGCCGCTGCTGCGCGCGAACCTGCACTGCGCGAAGGCGCTGCTGGCACCGGACGCGGAGGAGGAGGGGGCGCTGCGCGCGGCGCTGGACGCCGACCTTACCGAGTGGCCCTTCGAACGCGCCCGCCTCCAGCTGGCCCTCGGCACCCGGCTGCGGCGCGCCCGCCCGTCCGCCGCGCGGGCCGTGCTGCGCGCCGCCGCCGAGACGTTCGGCGCTCTCGGCGCGCGGCCCTGGGCCGACCGCGCGCACGCCGAGCTGCGCGCCTCCGGGGAGACCCGGCGCCGCCGGTCCGACACGGTCGACCAGCTCACCCCGCAGGAACTCCAGGTCGCCCGCCTGGTCGCGGAAGGGCTGACCAACCGGGAGATCGCGGGCCGGCTCTTCCTGTCACCACGGACGATCAGCACCCACCTCTACCGGATCTACCCGAAGGTCGGCGTCGCGTCGCGAACCGAGCTCGCCTCGCTGATGGCTCGCGATTACGTCATGTGACGCACGCTAGCTTCCGGGGCGCCTTCGTACCGTCGAACCACAGCCGGCGGCTCGCCGTCAGAACCGCAAGGAGCCTCATGTCGTCCGTCAGTACCGATGCCCGACTCCGCCCCGACGTGGGGAAATCCCGTCCGGCACCGTCCCGGCAGGTGCCATTCCGCCCGCCGGTGTCGTCCCCGCCGGGCCCTTCCGCCCTCATCGACGTGTGCCTGAACCGGCCGCGCGACGGGGTTCCGGGGATACGCGCCGCCGGGCGCTGCCGTCCCGCCCGCGACGGCGTGTCCGGTGACTTCATCGACGTTTTCCCCGCCTCCGGCGGGGGATGGGCCGCGGTGATCGGCGACGTCTGCGGCAACGGCGCGGAAGCGGCCGCGATCGCCGCCGCGGCGCACCGCGCCGTCCGGCGGACGGCCGGCTCCGACCTCGCTCCCCGTGACGTCCTCGGAACCTTCAACGCCGCGATGCTCAGCGAGATGGCGGAACGGGAGCGTTTCCTCACCGCCGTCTACGTCGACCTGCGGCTGCGGCCCGGGGGTGTGCGCGCCGCCGTGTGCTCCGCGGGCCACCCACCGGTGCTCGTGGCGCGCGCCGACGGCTCGGTCCACCAACTCGGCGCGGGCGGGACCGTGCTCGGCGTGACCGCCGACCCCCGGCTCGCCGAACGCTACGTCCTCCTGCAGCCCGGCGACACGATGCTGCTCTACACCGACGGCGTCACCGAGGCGCACCGCGACGGCGAGTACTACGGCGAGGACCGCCTCCGCCGGCTGCTGCGGCGGATCGGCGGATTCCCGCCGGCGGCCGTCGCCGAGCTGGTCGAACGCGCCGCCCTCCGGTTCGGCCGTCCCGACGAGTGCGACGACATCGCCGTCCTCGCCCTCCGCGTCGGCTGACCGCTACCGATCGTCCACGAACACGAGAGGAGCAACCGTCATGACCGCCATCGAATCCCGGCGCGACGTCCGGGGACCGGGTCCCGTACCGGTACCGCTCGACGTCAACGGTGTCCGACGCCTGGTCGAGCTCGAGCCGCGCACCAGCCTGCTCGACGCGCTGCGCGAGCAGCTCGGCCTGACCGGCAGCAAGAAGGGCTGCGACCAGGGCACCTGCGGTGCCTGCACGGTGTGGGTCGACGGGCGGCGGGTGCTCGCCTGCCTGACCCTGGCGATCGCCGCCGCCGGCCACGAGATCGTCACGATCGAGGGGGTGGCGGACGGCGACGAGCTGCACCCCATGCAGTGCGCCTTCATCTCGCACGACGCCTTCCAGTGCGGCTACTGCACGCCCGGGCAGATCATGTCGGCGATCAAGCTGATCGAGGAGGGCAACGCCGCGACCGACGCGGACATCGCCGAGTTCATGAGCGGCAACATCTGCCGCTGCGCCGCGTACCCGAACATCCGCGCGGCGATCCGCGAGGTCCGCGACCTGCGGGACGGTGCCGCATGAGGCCGCTGACCTACTGCCGCGCCGCCGGCGTCGACGACGCGATCGCCCTCGCGGCGGCGCGTCCCGGCAGCGCGTTCCTCGCCGGCGGGACGACCGAGGTGGACCTCATCCGGGCCGGCGTGTCCGGCACCCGCCACCTCGTCGACATCAACGACCTGCCGCTGTCCGCCGTCGAGGACGGGCCCGGCGGCGGCCTGCTCATCGGCGCGCTCGCGAGGATGAGCGACGTGGCGCGCACGCCGAGTGTGGCGCGGCGCTACCCGGCCGTCTCCCAGGCCCTGCTGCTCAGCGCCTCGGAGCAGTTGCGCAACATGGCGTCCATCGGGGGGAACCTGCGCCAGCGCACCCGCTGCGCCTACCTGCGCGACGGCGTCTCCCCCTGCAACAAGCGCGAGCCCGGCTCGGGCTGCGCGGCCCTGGAAGGGTGGAACCGCGGGCACGCGATCCTCGGCACGAGCGAGCACTGCATCGCCACGCACCCTTCCGACGTCGCGGTGGCGCTCGTGGCGTTCGACGCCGTCATCCAGACGATGGGGCCGGACGGCGAGCGCGCGATCCCGTCCGACGACTTCTTCCTGCTCCCGGGCACGACACCGGAGACCGAGCAGCCGATCGCGCCCGGCGAGCTGATCGTGGGGATCGCCCTCCTCGGTTCGCCGGTCGCCGCGCGCTCGACCTACCTGAAGTTCCGCGACCGGCAGTCGTACGAGTTCGCCCTCGTGTCGGTCGCGGCGGCGCTCGAAACCGACGACGGCATCGTCACCGACGCCCGCCTCGCCCTCGGCGGCGTCGGCACCAAGCCGTGGCGGGCGCGGCGCGCGGAGGCGACGCTCATCGGCGGCCCCGCGGACGAGGCGGCGTTCGGCCGGGCCGCGTCCGCCGAACTGGCGCACGCCGTCGCCCGCGAGCACAACGCGTTCAAGATCGAACTGGCGCGGCGCGCGATGGTGCGCGCGCTGTCCCGCAACCTGAAGGGGGCACGGCCATGACCGCGGTCGGAACGCCGGTTACGAGGGTGGACGGCCCGGCGAAGGTCACCGGTGCCGCCCGCTACTCCGCCGAGATCACACCGCCCGGGACGGTCCATCTCGCGATCGTCGGCGCGACGATCGCGAGCGGCCGGGTGACCGCCGCCGACACGGCCGCCGCGCTGGCGGCCGAGGGCGTCCTCGCCGTGCTCACCCACCGGAACCTGCCGAAGATCGCCGCACAGCCGCCCCTGCTGCCGTCGCTGGTGGGCCGGGCGGCGCCCGGCGAGACCTTCTTCCCGATGCAGGACGACGCCGTCCACTACGCCGGGCAGCCGGTGGCCCTCGTCGTCGCCGAGTCGTACGAGCAGGCCCATCACGCGGCGTCCCTCGTGCGCCTCTCCTACGAGACCGCACCGCCCGTCGCCACGATCGAGCGGGGACGCGACCAGGCGTACGAGGCGGATCGGCTGTTCGGCGGGCTGATGCCCGGCCGCAACGAGCGCGGCGACGTCGACGCCGCGCTGGTGGGCGCCGAGGTGCGGATCGACGCCGCCTACCAGATGGCGGCCAACCACCACAACGCGCTGGAGGCACCGTCGACCGTCGCAGTCTGGGAGGAAGGGCAGCTGACGCTCTACGAATCGACGATGGGGATCCGGGCCACCCAGCAGACCGTGGCCGAACTGCTCGGCCTGCCCATCGCGGACGTCCGGGTCATCACCCACTTCGTCGGCGGCGGATTCGGCTCCAAGGCGATGGTCTGGCCGCACACGACGCTGACCGCGATCGCGGCCCGCCACGTCGGCCGGCCCGTCAAGCTCATGCTCACCCGGCCGCAGGCGTTCGCCTCCACCGGGCACCGCGAGGAGCAGGAGCAGCGCATCGTCCTCGGCGCCGCCGCGGACGGCCGGCTGACCGCGATCAGGCACGAGAAACTGTCGATCACCTCGCCGTTCGACGACTGGGCCGAACCCGCGACCGGCGTCTCCGCGCAGCTGTACGCGTGCGACGACTATCTGGGAGTCCACAGCCTGATCAAGGGCAACACGATGACCCCGACCTTCACCCGCGGCCCCGGCGAAACTCTCGGAGTCTACGTGCTCGAAACGGCGATGGACGAGCTCGCCCAGGCCACCGGAACCGACCCGGTCGAGCTGCGGCTGCGCAACCGCGCGCCGGCCGACCCGAACGGCAACCCCTGGTCCAGCGACGGGCTGGCCGAGTGCCTGCGCCTCGGCGCCGAGCGGTTCGGCTGGGCGCGCCGCGACCCCGAACCGCGCACCACGCGCGACGGCGACTGGCTGATCGGCACCGGAATGGCGGCCGCCGCCTACCCGATCGCGTTCTTCATGCCGCCGCAGCGCGCCCGGGCCCGCATACTCGCCGACGGCAGCGCGACCGTGCAGACCTCGACGCAGGAATTCGGCACCGGCGTGCTGACGATGGCCACCCAGGTCGGCGCGGACGCGCTCGGCGTGCCGCTGCGCGACGTGCGGTTCGAAGCGGGCGACACCGACCTGCCGAACAGCTCGGCCGCGGTCGGCTCCGCCGGCGCCGGCATGGTCGGCTCCGCCGTGCATGCCGCCGGCACCGCGTTGCGCGAGCAACTCGTGGCGCTGGCCGTCGCCGACCCGGGGTCGCCACTGCACGGCGTCGGCGCGGGCTCGGTGACCGTGGCCGGGGGCCGCCTCACCTCGTCCGAGCGTCCCGGCGCCGCCGACGGCTATAGCGACCTGCTCGCGCGCAACCACATGTCCGACGCCGAGGCGACCGGCACGTGGCGTCCGCCGCCGCTCGACACCCCGCACGGGCTGCTGACCTTCGGCGCCCAGTTCGCCGAGGTGGCGGTGGATCCCCGGCTCGGCCTGGTCCGGGTCCGGCGGCTGGCCGGCGCGTTCGCGCCCGGACGCGTGCTCAACCCGCTCCT
Source organism: Actinomadura sp. GTD37 (assembly GCF_041951365.1). NCBI lineage: Bacteria > Bacillati > Actinomycetota > Actinomycetes > Streptosporangiales > Thermomonosporaceae > Actinomadura > Actinomadura sp. GTD37. The sequence goes on along the minus strand of NZ_JBGNUS010000002.1, from coordinate 21,375 downwards.
CGCCCGCAGCCAGCTGATGGGCGGCATGCTCTGGGGCACGAGCCAGGCCCTCCTGGAGGGCAACCGCATGGACCCGCGCTACGGCCGCTGGACCGCGAACAACCTGGCCGAATACCTCGTCCCGGTCAACGCCGACGCCCCGGACGTCACCGTCGACTTCGTCGAGGTGGACGACGCCGTGGTCGGCCCGCTCGGCGCCAAGGGCGTCGGCGAGATCGGCCAGGTCGGCGTCGCTGCGGCCATCGCCAACGCCGTCTTCCACGCGACCGGCCGCCGGATCCGCACACTGCCCATGACACCCGAGGCGGTCATGGACCCGGCGGACGGCGAGTGACGGCGATGATGTCCATCAATCCGACGGAACCCGGCCCGGCGGCGTCCGGCGACGAGCCGTCCCGCCATGGGCCCCTCGGGGGCGGCCCATGCCGGGACGCCCGGCCCGCGCAGCCCGCGCTCGGTCTGCGCGGGTTGGTGCTCGTCGTCCCCATCGCGGTGGCGCTCGCCATCGGCGCGGGCGGCGACGGCTCGGTCCTCGTGATCGGACCGCTCGTCACCTTATCGCTGCCGCTCGTCGTCATGGTCGCGTTCTGGTGGAACGGCCGGCCCGGGATACGGCTGCGGCCCGCATGGTCGGGATGGGCCGACACGGCGCTGATCGCCGCCGGCGCCGTCGTCCTGGCCGGGATCGGGCAGGCCGCCGTCGGCGGCTTCGACCTCGCCGGCCTGTTCGACCCGCACCCGGGGCCGGGCCACGTGCCGACCTTCCCGGCCACCCTGACCCTGGGCGGCGCGGCGTTCGTCGCGATGCTCCAGCTCACGCTGGTCGGCGAGGGCAGGCCACTGCACCGCCTGCCCCGCCTGCCCGCCGGGCTGCTCGCCGTGGCCGTCTCCTGGGCCATCGCGCTCGCCGTCTCCCGCACGCTCGTCCGGATCGACGCACCGGCCGGCTCGGACGTGACGGCGCACGGCGGGCCGGTGTCCGGCGCCGGCGCCGGCGCGGTGCTCATCTCGATCAGCGCCTGGCAGGTGCTCTTCTACGTCGTCTGGGGCGGTTGGCCGTACTCGCTGATCAACCGGTCCGCGGCGCGCCTGACCGTCGCCCACGTGACCGTGCTCGGCGGCGTCCTCACCTTCGCAGCCGGGCACGCGCTGGGGCTGGACGCCACGCGGATCGCCGCCCTCGCCGGCTGCTTCGCCGCCGCCGGGCTGCTGTTCGGAATGCTGTTCGAAGGCTGGATCCGGGGCCGCGCCGCACGCCCCGTGCTCCTCGTCCTCACGGCTGCCGCCGCGGCGCTCCTCGCGGCCGGCCTCGACGCGATCGCCGCAACCGTCCATTTCACGGATGCGGACACGGACGACTGGGTGGAGCACGCCTCACTCAACGCCCTGTCGACCTCGATCATCCTGCACGTCGCGATCGGCCGCCGTTGGCCCTTCGCGTCTCGGAGAGCCCTCTCCGAGAACAGCACTGGAAAGGAATGACCATGCCGTACATCACCGTCGGACACGAGAACACCGCCGACATCCGCCTCCATTACACCGACCTCGGCACCGGGCGGCCCGTCGTGCTCATCCACGGCTTCCCGCTGAGCGGACGGGCCTGGGAGCGGCAGGAGCGGGCCCTGCTCAACGCCGGCCGCCGGGTCATCACCTACGACCGCCGCGGCTTCGGCCAGTCCAGCCAGCCGTCCATCGGATACGACTACGACACGTTCGCCGCCGACCTGGCCGCGCTGGTCGAGGCCCTCGACCTCCGCGACTTCGACATCGCGGGCCATTCCATGGGCGGCGGCGAGGTCGCCCGCTACCTCGGCACCTATGGGACGGACCGGGTGCGCAGTGCCGCCATCATCGGCGGCGTCCCGCCCTACCTCCTTAAGACCCCCGAAACGCCCGACGGCGTCCCCCAGGAGGTCTTCGACGAGATCGCCGCGGCCCTCACCAGGGACCGGCTGGCCTACTTCACCGAGTGGAACCAGAACTTCTACAACCTCGACGAGAACCTCGGGACGCGGATCAGCGAGGAGGCCGTCCGCGACGCCTGGAACACCGCGGTGGGCGCGTCGCACACCGGCACGATCGCCTGCGTCGCCACCTGGCACACCGACTTCCGGGCCGACCTCCCGAAGATCGACATCCCGGTGCTGGTCGTGCACGGCACCGCCGACCGGGTCCTGCCGATCGAGGCGTGCGGACGGCCCACCCACGAGGCCATCGCCGGAAGCCGGTACGTCGCGATCGACGGGGCTCCGCACGGCCTGTGCTGGACCCACGCCGCCGAAGTCAACGACGCGCTCCTGACGTTCCTCGACAAGTAACGCGAAAGGAACCCCACATGACCGCGAACGAAACGCGGACCGCGATGAGCCAGCCGTGGCTGCACCAGCACGGCCGGGAGATCCAGGCGTTCGGCACGGTACGGCAGTTCCCGCTGGCACTCTCCAACGAGACCCGCATGTACTCGTGCCAGCGCCTCAACCGCCTTCTCGCCGACACCCAGATCCTCTACGCCCATTACAAGAAGCACCACTGGCTCGTCCGGGGGCACACCTTCCACCAGCTCCACCTGCTGCTGGACCAGCACGCCGACGAGCAACTCGCCGTGGTGGACGCCGTCGCCGAGCGGGTGCAGACGCTCGGCGGCGTGGCGATCGGCGACCCGCGCCATGCCGCCGAGATCACCGCGATCCCCCGCCCGCCCGACGGCGTCGAGGAGGTCCCGGCGATGCTGTCCCGGCTGCTCGAAGAGCACGAGATCCTGCTCGCCGAGGCCCACGACGCCGCCCGGCGCGTCGCCGAGCAAGGCGACGACGGCACCAACGACCTGATCGTCTCCGACGTGATCCGCCTCGGAGAGAAGCAGGCGTGGTTCCTCGCCGAGCACCTCGTCGACACACCACTCGTCCGCGCCGGCGGATGAACCACCGCCGCCCGCCCTCCCGCGCAGGAGGGCGGGCGGCCCCACGTCAGATGCCGGCTCCATGCCGGTGGTGCAATGGGGCACCTGCTCCCCCCTCCGCGAGTTCGAGACCTTCTACAACGAGCATCGGCCCCACCAGGGCATCGCCAACGCCCGCCCGTTGAAGCCACTGCCTCCACCGATCACCGAACCAGACCGGATCGCCCACCTGAACGTCCGAAGAACGCAACGTCTGAGCGGAACCCTCAACGAATACGAGCATGCCGCTTGACCTGCACGGACGAGGTTTTCGGCAGGGACAGGGCCGGCTGGTGCCCGGCACCAACCGGGTCCGTCGACGCGACACCGGCCGCCGGAAACGCCGGCGAGACAAGACCCGCGCGGCCCAGACAAGGTCGTCGTTGGCGCATCCCTCACGTCAACTCGGCCGGCCGCAACGGTGCTGAACGCCGACACTGGAGCGGGTTCGGCGGATTAGCCGATCGTTCAGCGAGTGTGAGCCTCGGGCTCCCCGTCCTTGTTCTTCGATTTGAATGGCTAACTGGATAACGATACGCATCGGCCACGGTGATGGGCCGCTGCGCGATGAGTTCTGCCCGGCCGAGCCGCTCAACCGCTGTCGGTGCCAACGGGCGGGGCGCGGTCCGGTGTCGGTGGAAGTGTCCGGGGCCCAGGTCGGCCTCAGTGCGTGTTTGAGAAGTTGATCTCGGTCGGTGTGGCTGCGTGATGTCGTGCGCGGGTTCGTGCAGGGTGTGGCGATGGCTCGGACGTCGTGTTACCCCTCGGACCTGACCGATGACGAGTGGGCGCTGGTAGAGCCGCTGCTGCCGCCGGCCGGCAGCGGCGGCCGCCCGGAAAAGCACGCGCGGCGCGAGATCGTGGACGCGGTGCTGTACGTGGTGCGGACCGTGTGCCTGCCGAAAACTACGTCCGTGCAGGTGGGACGTGCAGGAGGTGGGCTCCGACACGGGGCTTGATCAGTCGCAAGGACAGGCCGCGGCGAGGCGGTTGCCGCGGGATGATGGGTGGCTGTGCTGTTGCGATTGGCCTACTTGACCGTGGCGAACACCTTCGCGGCCCTCCGACTGCTCCCGATGACCGATCAGGAGAAGGACACCGAGATTCTGGTGTTGCGGCATCAGGTCGCCGTGTTGGAGCGCCAACTGGCCGGGACGCGGGTGCGGTTCACCGCTCCGGACCGGGCACTGCTGGCGGCGCTGCTGAACCGGCTGCCTCGCGGTGCACTGCGCCGGACGCGGCTGCTGGTGCGGTCGGACACGGTGCTGCGCTGGCACCGTGACCTGATTGCCGGTCGGCACGCCGCTCGCTCCAGACCCAAGCGGGCGGGCCGTCCACCGACCGTCCGCACCATCCGGCTGCTGGTTCTGCGCTTGGTGCGGGAGAACCCGAGCTGGGGCTATCGGCGGGTGCACGGCGAGTTGCAGGTGCTCGGTGTCAAGGTGGCGCCTTCTACTGTCTGGGAGATCCTCAAGGACGCCGGCGTTGATCCGGCGCCTGAGCGTTCCGCCACATCCTGGGCCGGGTTCCTGCGCTCGCAGGCCGAGGCGCTGCTGGCGTGTGACTTCCTGGAGACCGTGACTCTCACTGGCGCCCGCATGTACGTGCTGGCGGTCATCGAGCACCACACCCGCCGCATTCGGGTTCTGGGCGCCACCGGCCACCCGACCGCAGCGTGGGTGAGCCAAGCGGCGCGGAATCTGGTCATGGATCTGGAGGATGCCGACTGCCGGGCACGGTTCTTGATCCGCGACCGGGACGGCAAGTTTCCTGAGTTGTTCGACGTGGTCCTGGCCGATGCCGGTACCCGGGTGGTGCTTTCCGGGGTTCGGATGCCGAGGATGAACGCGGTGATGGAGCGGTGGGTGCAGACCTGCCGCCGTGAACTGCTCGACCGGACTCTGATCTGGAACCAGCGTCACCTGCTCCATGCCCTCCGTGAGTTCGAGACCTTCTACAACGAGCATCGGCCTCATCAGGGCATCGCCAACGCACGCCCGCTGAATCCGCTGCCTTCAGCGATCACCGAACCGAACCAGATCGCCCACTTGAACATCCGAAGAAGGCAACGGCTGGGAGGGATTCTCAACGAGTACGAACATGCCGCTTGACCTGCGCGGACGAGGTTTTCGGCAGGGACAGGCGGGGTTTCCGGCTCATCACCAGGAAGGCGGGGATCGGGGAGTCCTGGTCTCCGCGGGAGTTGCGTCACTCGTTCGTCTCGATCATGAGTGACGGCGGAGTGCCCATCGAGGCCATCGCCGATCTGTGCGGGCACTCCTCCCCGGCCGTCACCGGGCAGGTGTACCGGCACCAGCTCAGACCGGTGATGGCCCGCGGCGCGCGGGTCGCCGACACGGTGTTCGGTACGGGCGAGTCGGCGTAGGTCGGGTGACGGTGGCTCCCCTTTTGGCTCCCCATCGACCTTCAAGATCGAAAAAGGGCTTCGGAATGATCTCCGAAGCCCCTCTGAGCTGGTATTTCTGTGTCGGGACGGCGGGATTTGAACCCACGACCCCTTGACCCCCAGTCAAGTGCGCTACCAAACTGCGCTACGTCCCGGTGCCCGGCTGAGCGGGCTTGATTACTGTAGCGCAGTCCACGGGGTCGTGCGTACCGGGTTGTGGGCCCGATGATCTTTGATAGGCAGGCCGGATGGTGGCTTTGCGGGCGGTGCTCGGCGGGGTGTTGTGCGTGGGGCTGCTGTGCGGGTGCGGGGGCGGCGGCGGTTCCGGTGCGGGAGAGGGGCGGACGGTGAGCGGTAGTCCTGAGCCGGGGGAGCCGAAGGCGACGGAGGCTTCCAAGGCGCCGGTCGTGCGGGTGCCTGCGGGGGTTCTGGCCTCCTATGCGGTGTTCGATCGCGGTGCGGGGCGGGTCGTCCTGGAGCGGGAGGCGCGGCGGACGTTCCGGTCGGCGTCGGTGGTGAAGATCCTCATCGCGGTGGACTACCTGGAGCGGCACCGGGCGTCGGCGGCGGATCGGGCGTCGCTGGCGTCGATGCTGCGGTCGAGTGACGACCAGGCGGCGACGGAGTTCTGGCGGCGGGGCGGGCGGGGGAAGATCATCGAGCGGATGGTGCGGAGGGTGGGGCTGGCGGAGACGGCGCCGCCGCCCGCGGAGAAGCCCGGGTTCTGGGGGTATACGGCGCTCAGTGCCAGGGACGTGGTGAAGACGTACCGGTATCTGCTGGAGGCGGCGCCGGGGGAGTTCGTCATGGAGCAGCTGCGGAGGTCGACGCCGTGCGGGAAGGACGGGTTCGACCAGACGTTCGGGATTCCGCGGGCGGTGAAGGGGCCGCGCGCCGTCAAGCAGGGGTGGTCGGGGTTCGGGGACGTGCCGGCGGAGCCGTGCGGGGGCGGGGTGCGGCCCGCGGCGTGGGGGCCCGGTCTGGGGATCGGGCGGCCCGTCCTGCACACGACCGGGGTGGTCGGCGACAAGATCGTCGTAGTGCTGACGCTGCAGTCGGCGGGCACGTCGTTCCGCACGGCGGCGGCGCGGATCACGGCGCTGACCAGGGACGTCTACCGGACGGTGTGACGAGGATCACTCGTTGTGGAAGGGTTCCGTCGAGAGACGGTCAGCGGAAGCGGTGGAGTTCGGACGAGAACGGAAAACCCGGGCAAAGACCTGGCGTGTTGCCGGGTTGTGGGCGAATAGTCCTTCGCTGGCGTATGTAGCTTTTTTCTCCCAGGGGCAGGTGAGTCCGAACGGGGGACGGGGTTGGCGGAAGCGGAAGGCATTCAGCCCGGTGTGCACGTCGCGGACCCGGAGGACCTCCGGGGCGCCGCGCATGACCGCGCGATGCTGGCGGAGGCGCGGGTCGTGCTGGCCCGGCGGCTCGGCGTCCCGCCGGGGGAGGCCCTGCAGCACCTGATCTGGCTCGCGCGCGACCTGGACATCGATCTCGCCGAGGCGGCGTCCCTGCTGGTCAAGGACGCCGGGAGCGGGCCGGTGGGGGCCGTGCTCGCGGGCCGCCGGGCGCCGCGGGCCGAGGGCCGCACCACCGAGCGCGAGGACGTGCTGTCGGAGGCCGAGGACGTCCTGGCCCGGGTGACGGCCGAGGACACGGCGGGGGACGCCGAGATCCTCGCCGGGATGGGGGACGACCCGGTGGCGCGGGCGGTGCTGGACGGGACGCTCGACTCCTGCGTCCACCTCGTGCCGGTCAGGGACGCCGCCGGCGACGTGGCGGACTTCCTCTACGCCGACGCCAACGGCGCGACGCGGGACATGTTCGGGCGCGGCAAGGAGGAGCTGACCGGCCTCCGGCTGCTGCGGACGGATCCGGGCGCGGTGCTCAGCGGGCTCTTCGACGAGTACGTCGGGGTCCTGGAGGCGGGGACCCGGCTGGAACGCGACTCGATCCCGTACTCCACCGCCCAGCGCGGCCTGTCCCGCTCGTCCCGGATGAGCGTGCGGTGCGTCCGGGTGCCGACCGGGGTGTGCGTCACGTGGCGGTACCACGTGGCGGAGGACAGGGTCGCGCGGCGGATGGAGCGGGTCGAGCGGCTGGCGCTGATCGGGTTCGGCGAGTGGGACCTCGCGACCGGGGAGGCGGACTGGACGCCGCAGATGCTGGCCAACTACGGCCTCACCCCGGACGAGGTGCCGCAGATGCCGCACGACCTGCCGAAGGCCGTGGCGGACGACGACCTTCCGCTGATGGAGGAGGCCGTCCAGACGATGTTCTCGCGGCGGGAGCCGGTGGAGGCCGAGCACCGCGTGATCGGCCAGGACGGGACGCCGCGGCACCTGTGGGTGTTCGCCGAGCCGGTGCTGGGCGAATCCGGGCTGCCGGTCTCGATCAACATCATCTCGCAGGACATCACCCGGCGGCGGGGGGTGGAGCGGGCGCTGGCCGAGACCCGGCGGCAGATGCTCAAGCAGCAGGCGCGGACGGCGCAGGAGCGCAAGGTGGCGGTGACGCTGCGCCGCGCGATCCTGCCGGACGAGGACGAGGTGGAGCAGCTGCCGGGCCTCGGCATGGCGGTCCGCAGCCTGGCGGCGGAGAGCACCGCCCGCATCGGCGGGGACTGGTTCGCGACGCGGGTGATGCCGGACGGGCGGGCCGTGTTCGCGATCGGGGACGCCGCCGGGCACGGGCTGCCGGCGGCCGCCGCGATGGCGCGGACCCGGAACGGGCTGCTCGGCCTCGCCTGCACGGGGGAGCCGGCGGGACGGCTGGTGGGCTGGCTGAACGAGCTGGTCGGCAACATGGACCCGCCCGCGACGGGGACGGCGATCGTCGCCCATTTCGACCCGTCCCGGCGGGTGCTGGAGTGGACGTGCGCGGGCCATCCGCCGCCGATCCTGGTCAGGGGGACCCATGCGACGACGCTGGAGGTCGTCCGCGACCCGATGCTCGGCGCCATGCCCGGCTGGCAGTACACGACGATCACCACCGAGCTCAGCCCCGGGGACCTGTTGTTCCTCTACACCGACGGCCTGGTGGAGCGCCGGGACGCGGACCTGGACGAGCGCATCGAGCGGCTCACCGTGATCCTGCGGGACTGCTCGGAGCGCCCGGACCGGGTGCTGGACGAGGTCCTCGCCCGCATGGAGCACGACCGGGCCGCGGACGACACCACGCTGTTCGCGCTGCACGTCGAGTGACCTGTCGCACCCGCACCCTCGGATGGCCGCGGAGTGTGATCCGGCACTCACCTGAACCGCGGGGAAGGGCCGCCGAGGGCCTGCCCGCGGCCCCGCGACGGGTGCCGGCCGCCGCCCTCCCGGGGGTTCTTTACCCTTTGGTCATCACGCGGTAAGACCGCGAGGCAAGGGCCTGAGGCCCACTCCGGTGAAGATCGGGAAGACACGGGGGCCCGGCGGTGTTGAAGAATCCTTGGAAGGGCTTTGAGCGGGCAAGACCGAGTTTTGTGGCTCATTTGCTTTTCCTGGGAGGGTTGATACCTTCTATCAGAATCACGCAGCGCACCCCATGCGTTGCCGCCGGCCGTACCGCGTACGGCCGAGGATCGCGGAGCGGTGTCCGCACGCGATGCGCGCCAGAAGACGCGCGCCCCCTCATCGAGATCAGTCGCTGAGATAAATCCGAATAGTCTGCGCCGCCCTGTGCGGTGCGAGGCCGAGTCCGTCCGGTCGGACGACCGGACGGAGCCGGGGACCCAATGTTCCAGGGGTGAATCGGCGCGCCGAGAGTCGCGCCGTAGGGCTACTTCCATGCCCGAATCCGTCAGCTAACCCGGTAGGCGTCATGGAAGACAAGGAGATTCCCTGCATGACCGGTCGTTTCGATCGACTTTCGCTCAACCGCTTCTCGCCCGAGGACAAGGCCGTCGGCGTCGCCGTCAGCGCCGTCGTCGCGGGAGCCGTCGGGCTCGCAGTTCTCAACCCCCTCGCCGGTGGCCGCGCCGAGGCCGAGACCCCGGCCCGCGCGGCGGCGGTCGCCGAGCAGGGCACCGCGTCGAAGGCGTCGTCGGGCATGACCGCCGAGCAGGCCGGCGAGGCCGGCTACAAGGTGCCGCCGCGCGCCGTCCAGGCCACCGAGGTCATCAAGCTGGCCGAGAAGCAGGTCGGCATCGGCGAGGGCAAGGGCAAGCAGACCAAGTTCCACGACTGGTACGTCTCGACCCCGCACGCCAAGGCCACCGCGCAGCGCGACGGCGGCTTCTCGGTCAAGGCGTACAACGGCGCCCAGTGGTGCGACATGTTCGTCTCCTGGCTCGGCGCCCAGACCGGCGTGAAGAACATGGGCTGGGACGCCTACACCGTCCAGCACGCCAGCTGGTTCAAGAAGACCGACCGCTGGGGCCAGAAGGCCAAGCCGGGCGCCGTCGTGTTCTTCGACTGGCAGGGCGGCAACAAGGGCGGCATCGGTGACATCGACCACGTCGGCCTCGTCGTCAAGGACAACGGCGACGGCACCGTGAAGACCATCGAGGGCAACAGCGACGACGAGGTGCAGAAGAAGGTCCGCGACAAGTCCGAGATCGTGGGCTACGGCTACCCCGACTACGCCGCCTGATCCCTCCCGGCAACGACACGACGCGTAAAGACGCGTACGAGCAAGACCTGAAGGCGCCCGGCTCCGGCCGGGCGCCTTCGGGCGTTTCCGGGGCGGTGTCCGCGCCTCCTCGGGGGATGTGTCCCATGCATCCGCTGAAGGCGGGTAATGCGAAGCAATACCAGCCTTTGATCCCCCTTGGACCTCAGTGCGGCGTTCCTGGATAGGAATCCCTCGCAACGCGTCCGACCGGCGCCCGGGGCGCGCCCAGCCCCCGGGGAACTGGCGAAGGGGGATGCCCATGCGGGTGCGCCCGGATGTCAGCGTGGTGGTGATCGCCTACAACGACGCCCGGCGGCTCCCCCGGGCCGTCGCCTCGTCGCTGGCGCAGTCGCTGGGCGGCGTCGAGACCGTGATCGTCGACGACGCCAGCACCGACGGCACCGGCGAGGCCGCCGACCGGCTCGCGGCCGCGCACCCGGGACGGGTCCGGGCCGTCCGCCTGCCGTCCAACTCCGGCGGCTGCGGCCGCCCCCGCAACACCGGGATCGAGGCGTCGTCCGGCCGGTACGTGATGTTCCTCGACAGCGACGACCTGCTGGACCGGCACGCCTGCCTCAACCTGCTCGCCACCGCCGAGGACACCGGCGCCGACATGGTCTCCGGGCTGTGCGACCGGATCTTCCTGGACCTGCCCCGGGGCGCGAAGGGCCGCGTCCGCCCCTGGTACCCCTGGCTCTACCAGCGCAGCGCCGTCTACGAATCGCTGAGCGAGAACCCCCGCCTCCTCTACGACACCCTCTCGACCAACAAGGCGTACCGGCGCGGCTTCCTGGAGGAGCACGGGCTGCGGTTCGTCGAACGGCTGCACTACGAGGACCTGCTGTTCACCGCCGAGGCGTACCTGGCGGCCGAGCGGACCGCGGTGATCCCGCACCGCGTCTACAACTGGCTCGTCCGGCAGCGGGCGGCGGAGCCGTCGATCTCCAACCGGCGGGCCGAACTGGCCAACTTCGCCGACCGGCTGGAGATCCACCGGCGCATCGACATGCTGTTCGCGCTGCGCGGCGCGCACGACCTGCGGCGCGCCAAGGACGTCAAGTTCGTCAACCACGACCTGGTCCTCTACCTGCGGGAGCTGCGCGACCGCGACCCGCGCCACCGGGCCCGCTTCCTCGATCTGGCGGCCGGCTACCTGGCCGAGCTGGACCCGCGCGCGTTCGAGCTGGCCAACCCGCTGCCCGCGATCGCCGCGTACCTGATCCGCGAGGGCGACCACGCGGGGGCGCTCGCCGCCGCCGAGTACCGGACCGCCGAACGCCCCGAGCTGCGCGCGCGGCTGGTGGAGCGGGACGGGCGGGTCTACTGGGGCGCGGGCGGGCCGCGCGGCACGCTGGGCCGCCGGGTCCTGGACGTCACGGGCCTCGGCTTCCACGTCCGGCCCCTGCAGGACCTGCGCCCGGCGAACACGGTGACGCGGCTGGAGATGCGCGGCGACCGCGTGCTGCTGGCCGGGACCGTGCTCAACCCGCTGGGCCGCATCCCCCCGGACGCCGAGCTGGCCGCGACCCTGGAGTTCCGCGACCGGCGCCGCCGCGCCCGCGCGGCGCGGGCCCGCGCCGCCGTCCGGCACGAGGGGGACCGGCTGGTGTGGCGGGCGGAGTTCGACCCGGTCCGCCGGATCAGGCCGATCGGGTTCGTCGACCCCGTCTGGGACGTCCGGCTCCGCGTCCGGGTGAACGGCGAGGACATGGTCACCCGCCTCGCCGAGGGACGCGGATCGCCGCCGCTGGCGGGCGTCGCGCTGCCCGTCCGGCCCCGGCTGACGCGGATCGCCGCCGACCGGCTCCGCTCGTACGTCACGGGCGGCGGGCACCTGGCCTTCGCGCTGGAGACGGCGAACCCGTGGGCGCGGCTCGCCGGGGCCGCCGCGCTCGGCGCCGCCCGGTCGCGGGCGGGACGGCTCGCCTGGCGCCGCGCGCGGGGCCTGGAGAAGTCCGTCCGCAAGCGGCTGACCGCCCGCGAGACCAAGGTCGCCGTGTTCAACCGGGTGCTGAGCCGGCTGCCCGTCCGGGCCGGCCAGGTGGTCTTCGAGAGCCACCTCGGCCGCCACTACTCGGACAACCCGAAGTACATCTACCGGGAGCTGCGCAGGACGCGCCGGCCGGTGACGGCGGTGTGGGCGTACGCGTCCTCCCCGAAGGGGTTCCCGGACGACGCCAGGCTCGTCCGGCGCGGCTCGTGGGGGTACTTCCTGGCGCTGGCCCGCGCCCAGTACTGGGTCGACAACCAGGGCCTGCCCGACGGCCTCCGCAAACGCCCCGGGACCACCTATATCCAGACCTGGCACGGCTCGGCGTTCAAGCTGATGGGCCTCGACCAGCCGGGCCTCAAGAGCGGCCCCGCCGCCGAGAGGGCCCGGCTGCGCCGGATGGTGGAGCGCTACGACTGCTTCCTGGTGCGCTCCGCGCACGACGCCGAGACGCTGTGCGCCGGCCTCGGGGTCCGCTCGGAGCTGCTCCCGGCCGGCTACCCGCGCAACGACGCCCTGGTCAACGGGGTGGACGGCGACCCGGAGCTGGCCGCCGAGGTCGCCTCGCTCCGCGCGTCGCTCGGCCTCGACGGCGGGCGCCGCGCCGTCCTGTACGCGCCGACGTTCGCCACCGGGCCGAAGGGGCGGCCCGTCAGGCTGCTGGAGCCGCCCATCGACCCGGAGGTGTTCGAGCGGGTGCTGGGCGGGGAGTACGTGCTGCTCGTCCGGCCGCACTACCTGTGCCGGGCGAACGTCCCGCCCGGAGCCCGCGCGGTCATGCGGGACGTCGGCGCGGTGCCCGACGTCACCCCGCTGCTGCTCCTCGCGGACGTGCTGATCACCGACCACTCCTCGATCATGTTCGACTTCGCGCTGCTGGACCGGCCGATCATCCTGCACGTCCCGGACGGCCGGGACCTCGCGACCGGCTACTTCGACCTGGAGCTGCACGGGCCCGGGCCGGTCACCCGCGGCGAGGAGGAACTCGTCGCGGCGCTGGCCGGGCTGGACGCGGCGGAGGCCGCCCACGCGGCCCGGCGCCGCGCGTTCGCCGCGCGCTTCGGCGAGCACGACCGGGGGACCGCCGCCCGCACGGTGGCGGACCGCTACTTCCCGGCCGCCGGGCCGGGCCACGGGGCGAGACGCCCGAGCCGCAGGGGGAGCAGGCATGGCCGCACCGCGTGACGTCTTCATCGTGTGCAACAACGCCGACGAGATGGGCGGGCTCCAGCGCTGGGCGCACCACATGGCGCGGCTGCTGGCCGGACGCGGCGACCGCGTCACCCTCGTCGGGATCACCCGCGGGCCGGAGCCCTACCACCACGGCCGCGACGGGTCCTACGCCGTCGAGGTGCTGCACCGCGACTGGCGCGCGCCGGTGCTGGCGTGGCGTCCGCGGAGGCCGGCGGAGCACCTGAACGCGGCGGCGCACGCGCGGGAGATGCGGCGGTCCGCGGCCCAGCGGCGCGGCGCCGCCCGGCTGTCGGAGCTGTTCGCCGCCGCCGGGCCGGGGTCCGTGGTCATCGTGGCTCAGGTGTGGGCGATGGAGTGGGTGCGGCTGGCCGACACGTCCGGGCTGCGGGTCGTGGCGATGAGCCACGAGTCGTACAAGGCCACCCGGAGGTCGACGCGGTACCGGCGGGTCAAGGAGCACTACGCGGACGCGGACCGGATGCTGGTGCTGACCGCCGAGGACGCCGACGCCTGGGCGAGGGACGGCATGACCAACGTCGACCACATCCCGAACCCGCTGCACGTCACGCCGACCGTCCATCCCACGCTGGACCTTCCCGTGGTGGCCTGCGTCGGCCGCCTGTCGCAGGAGAAGGGCGTGGACCTGATGCTGGAGGCGTGGGAGCGGATCTCCGCCCGCCATCCGGAGTGGCGGCTCCACGTCTACGGCAGCGGCCCGGACGAGGAGGAGCTGCGCGTGCGGGCCGCCGGGATATCCGCCTCGGTGGAGTTCCGGGGCGTGGTCGCCGACGTCGAGGACGCGCTCGTCGAGGCGTCGGTCTTCGCGCTGCCGTCGCGCGCGGAGGGCTTCCCGATGTCGGTGCTGGAGGCGATGGCGTACGGGCTGCCGACGGTGGCGTTCGACTGCGCGCCGGGCGTCCGGACGCTCCTCGGGGACGACCGGGGCGGCGTCCTCGTCCGGCCCGGCGACACGGTCGCGTTCGCGGCCGCCCTGGAACGGCTCATCGAGGATCCGGCGGAGCGCCGCGCCCTCGGCGCGGCGGCCCGCGCCTCCGTGCTGCGGTTCCACCCGGACGCCGTCCTCGCCCGCTGGGACCGGCTGTTCGACCTGCTCCACCGGGACCTGGCGCCGGAGGTGCCGGAGCGCCCGCCCGCGCCGGCCGCCGAGCAGGAGGCCGAGCGGGCGGCCGAACCCGCACTGGGGGGTGATTCTTTCTAACAACTGTTTGGTAGAGTTCGCGGCGTGAAGCAGAACGAGTCTCCGGAGGACCGCGCGTTCCGCGCCGAGGTCCGCGACTGGCTCCAGGAGAACCTGTCGGGCGAGTTCGCGCACGCCCGCGGGCTCGGCGGGCCGGGCCGCGAGCACGAGGCGTTCGAGGAACGGCTGGCCTGGGAACGGCACATGGCCGCCGCCGGCTGGACGTGCGTCGGCTGGCCGCGCGAGCACGGCGGGCGCGGCGCCACCCTCGAGCAGCAGGTCATCTTCCACGAGGAGTACGCCCTCGCCGACGGTCCCGCCCGCGTCAACCACATCGGCGAGAACCTGCTCGGCCCCACGATCATCGCGTTCGGCACCGACGAGCAGCGCGCCCGCTTCCTCCCGCCGATCGTGGCGGTCGAGGAGCTGTGGTGCCAGGGCTACTCCGAGCCCAACGCCGGCTCCGACCTCGCGAACGTCCAGACCCGCGCCGAACTGGCCGGCGACCACTGGACGGTCGACGGGCAGAAGGTGTGGACGTCCCTCGCCCTCGAATCGGACTGGTGCTTCGTCGTCTGCCGCACCGAGCCCGGGTCGTCCCGGCACAAGGGCCTGTCCTACCTGCTCGTCCCGATGCGGCAGGACGGCGTGGACATCCGGCCGATCATCCAGCTCACCGGCACCTCCGAGTTCAACGAGGTGTTCTTCGACGGCGCCCGGACCGGCGCCGGCAACATCGTCGGAGCGCCCGGCGAGGGCTGGAAGATCGCGATGGCGACGCTCGGCTTCGAGCGCGGCGTCGCGACCCTCGGCCAGCAGGTCGGGTTCGCCCGCGAGTTCGAGGGCGTCGCCGACCTCGCCCGGCGCACCGGCGCCCTCGGCGACCCGCTGCTGCGCGACCGGCTGACCAGGTCGTACCTGGGCCTGGAGATCATGCGGCTGAACGCCGTGCGGACCATGGCCGGCGTCGCCGCCGGCGCGCCCGGCCCCGAGTCGTCCATCTCCAAGCTCGTCTGGGGCACCTGGCACCGCGAACTGGGCGAACTGGCCATGGACGTCCTCGGCGCCGCCGGCCTGGTCGCCGACGGCGAACCCTACGACCTGAACGACTGGCAGCGGCTGTTCCTGTTCTCCCGCTCCGACACGATCTACGCCGGGTCGAACGAGATCCAGCGCAACATCATCGCCGAGCGCGTGCTCGGCCTCCCGAGAGAGGCGCGCGGATGACCCCGCCCCCCTACGTCCCCGGGCACGGCCTCCTCAACGACCGCGCCGTCGTGATCACCGCGGCGGCCGGGGCCGGGATCGGCGGCGCCACCGCCCGCCGCTGCCTGGAGGAGGGCGCCCGCGTCCTGATCTCCGACACGCACGAGCGGCGGCTCACCGCCACCGTGCAGGAGCTGGCGACGGAGTTCGGCGCCGACCGCGTCGCCTCGCTGCCGTGCGACGTCACGTCCGAGGAGCAGGTGCAGGCCCTCTACGGCCTCGCCGCCGAACGCTTCGGACGCGTCGACGTCGCCGTCAACAACGCCGGGCTCGGCGGGACCGCCGACCTCGTCGACATGACCGACGAGCAGTGGGGGCGCGTCCTCGACATCACCCTCAACGGCACCATGCGCTGCACCCGCGCCGCCCTGCGCCTCATGCGCGACCAGGGCTCCGGCGTCATCGTCAACAACGCCTCGGTGATCGGCTGGCGGGCCCAGAAGGGGCAGTCGCACTACGCCGCCGCCAAGGCCGGCGTCATGGCGCTCACCCGCTGCTCCGCGCTGGAGGCCGCCGACCACGGCGTCCGGATCAACGCCGTGTCCCCGTCCCTCGCCATGCACCCCCACCTGGTCAAGGTGACCTCCGAGGAACTGCTGGACGAGCTGACGCGCGGCGAGGCGTTCGGGCGCTACGCGGAACCCTGGGAGGTGGCGAACGTTATCGTCTTCCTGGCCAGCGACTACTCCTCGTACATGACGGGCGAGGTCGTCTCCGTCTCCTCCCAGCACGCATAGGAGAACGATGAGTCCACGACGGCGCGACGCCGAGGGCACCGCCGCCGCCCGCGCGGAACGGCGGGCCGAACTGCTCGCCACGGCCGCCGAGGTGTTCGCCTCCCAGGGCTACTCCGCCACCACCGTCCGGAAGGTCGCCGACGCGGCCGGGATCCTCGGCGGCAGCCTCTACTACCACTTCGACTCCAAGGAGGCGATGGCCGACGAGATCCTGTCGACCTTCCTGGACGAGATGTGGGCCGGGTACGGCCGCGTCCTGGACGCCGGGCTCAGCGCCCGCGACACCCTGGAGGCCCTCGTCGTCGAGTCGTTCCGCTCGATAGACCGGCACCGGCCCGCCGTCGTCCTCTACCAGAACGAGTCCAAGCACCTCGCGACCAGCGAGCGGTTCCAGTACCTGCTCGACTCGCAGCGCCGGTTCGAGGAGATGTGGCTGTCCCTGCTCGACCGGGGCGTCAAGGAGGGCGCGTTCCGCGCCGACCTCGACCGGACCCTCGTGTACCGCTTCGTCCGCGACACCGTGTGGCTCGCGGCGAACTGGTACCAGCACGGCGGGCGGCTGTCCGCCGACGACATCGCCAAGCAGTACCTCGCCATGTTCCTCGAAGGCATCCAGGCGAGCTAGGCCCCGTACGAAGGAGAAGACCCCATGGCCGAGGCATACATCGTCGACGCGGTCCGCGCCCCCGTGGGGCGCCGCAACGGAGGGCTCGCCGGCGTGCACCCCGCCGACCTCGGCGCGCACGTCCTCACCGCGCTGATGGACCGCACGAAGGTCGACCCGTCCGCCGTCGAGGACGTCGTGTTCGGCTGCGTCGACACCCTCGGGCCGCAGGCCGGCGACATCGCCCGCACCTGCTGGCTCGCCGCCGGGCTGCCCGAGGAGGTCCCCGGCGTCACCGTCGACCGGCAGTGCGGCTCCTCCCAGCAGGCCGTGCACTTCGCCGCGCAGGCCGTCCTGTCCGGGACGTCCGACCTCGTCGTGGCCGGCGGCGTGCAGAACATGTCGCAGATCCCGATCGCGTCCGCGATGACCGCCGCCGCGCCGCTCGGCTTCACCGAGGGCCCCTTCGCCGGCTCCAAGGGCTGGACGCGCCGCTACGGCGACCAGGAGGTCTCCCAGTTCCACGGCGCCGAGATGATCGCCCGCGACTGGGACCTGTCCCGCGAGGACATGGAGCGGTTCGCCTACGAGTCGCACCAGCGCGCCATCCGCGCCATCGACGAGGGCCGCTTCGAACGCGAGATCGCCCCCTACGAGGGCGTCGCCACCGACGAGGGCCCGCGCCGCGACACCACCCGGGAGAAGATGGCCGGCCTGAAGACCCTCGTCGACGGCGGGCGCCTCACCGCGGCCGTCTCCTCCCAGATCTCCGACGGCTCCGCGGCGCTGCTCATCGCGTCCGAGCAGGCCGTCAAGGACCACGGCCTCACCCCGCGCGCCCGCATCCACCACATCTCCGCGCGCGGCGAGGACCCCATCCGGATGCTGTCCGCGCCGATCCCCGCGACCGCGTACGCGTTCAAGAAGACCGGCATGACGATGGCCGACATCGACGCCGTCGAGATCAACGAGGCGTTCGCCTCCGTCGTCCTCGCCTGGCTGAAGGAGACCGGCGCCGACCCGGCGAAGGTCAACCCCAACGGCGGCGCCATCGCCCTCGGCCACCCCCTCGGCGCCACCGGCGCCCGCCTCATGACCACCCTCCTCCACGAACTGGACCGCACCGGCGGCCGCTACGGCCTCCAGACCATGTGCGAGGGCGGCGGCCAGGCCAACGTGACCATCCTCGAAAGGCTGTAATCCCCAGGGGGCGACCCCCTGGAACCCCCGTTGCGGACGAGAGGCCGTTTCGCGAGCCGCTGG
>NZ_JBGNUS010000002.1:0-3166 GCF_041951365.1 Actinomadura sp. GTD37 | reverse complement strand
GGGGGCGTCTCGCTAAACGGCCTCTCGTCCGGCGGGTCGGGCGACCTCCGGGCGCGGAGCGCCCTCCGGCCGCCCGACCCGTGCCGCGGTGGCTGGGCTTCGAACCCGATCGGCGAAACGGAGTCTGCTTGTGGACGTGTTCGAACCGGCTCGGCTGGGGCCGCTGACGTTGCGCAACCGCGTGATCAAGGCCGCGACGTTCGAGGGGATGACCCCGGACGCGGTGGTCAGCGACGACCTGATCGAGTACCACCGGCGGCCCGCCGCCGGGGGAGTGGGCATGACGACCGTCGCGTACTGCGCGGTCGCGCCCGAGGGGCGGACCGAGCGGGGGCAGATCTGGATGCGGCCCGAGGCCGTCCCCGGGCTGCGCCGCCTCACCGACGCCGTGCACGCCGAGGGCGCCGCCGCGTCCGCCCAGATCGGGCACGCCGGGCCCGTCGCCGACGCCAGCTCCAACAAGATGCCCGCCATCTCGGCCGGGCGGTTCTTCAACCCGCTCGGCATGGCCTTCACCAAGGTCGCCACGGCCGGCGACATCGAGCGCATCACCCGCGCGCACGCCGCCGCCGCGCGGCTGGCGATCGAGTCCGGCTTCGACGCCGTGGAGATCCACTTCGGGCACAACTACCTGGCCAGCTCGTTCCTCAGCCCCCGCCTCAACCGGCGCAAGGACGCCTACGGCGGGCCGATCGAGAACCGCGCCAAGGTCGCGCTCGGCATCGCCCGCGCCGTCCGCGACGAGGTCGGCGACCGCATCGCGGTCACCGGCAAGCTCAACATGCGCGACGGCGTGCGCGGCGGCCTGGAGATCGAGGACAGCCTGTACGTCGCCCGGAAGCTCCAGGAGGAGGGCACGGTCGACGCGCTGGAGTTGACCGCCGGCAGCTCACTGCTCAACCCGATGTACCTGTTCCGCGGCCCGATGCCCATCCCCGAGTTCGCGGCGAACTACAAGCTCCCCCTGCGCATCGGCATGCGGATGTTCGGCAAGTGGTTCCTGCGCGCCTACCCCTACCAGGACGCCTACCTGTTGGAGCACGCCCGCAGGTTCCGGGCGGAACTCGACCTTCCGCTGATCCTGCTGGGCGGCATCACCGATCGCGAGACCATGGACAAGGCGATGGGAGAGGGCTTCCAGTTCGTGGCGATGGCCCGCGCGCTCCTCCGCGAGCCCGACCTGGTGAACCGCATCGCCGCGGACCCGTCCACGCCGTCCCTGTGCACCCACTGCAACCACTGCGTCCCCACCATCTACAAGGGCACCCACTGCCCCCTCATCCCGACCTGACGCGGGCCGGGGCGGTGGCGCGGCGACCGGCTACGCGGCCTCCGCGACGGCCGCGCCGCCGCGCCGCTCCTCGGCGGTGCGCCGGACGTACCGCTTGACCTCGTCGCTGATCCCCTCCTCGTCCCAGCCCAGGATCGGCGCGACCAGCTCGGCGACGCGGGACGCCGCCGCGACGCCGCCGTCCCACTCCTCGATCGCGACGCGCAGCCGCCGGGCGAGGACGTCCTCCAGGTGCAGCGCGCCCTCGTGCGTCACCGCGTAGACGGCCTCCGCGCACAGGTAGTCCTCGGCGCCGGGGACGGGCGCGCCGAGCGCCGGGCGGCCGGCGACCAGGTCCAGGACCTCGCGGGCGCACGACCCGTACCGGTGCAGCAGGTGCTCGATCCGCGCGACGTGCAGGCCGGACTCGGCGGCGAGGCGCCGCCGCTCGTTCCACAGCACCTCGAAGCCGGTCGCGCCGAGGACCGGCAGCCGCTCCGTGACCGACGCGGGGACGGACGCGTCCAGGCCCTCCGCGACGACGTCGACCGCGTCCCGCGCCATCACCCGGTAGGTGGTGAACTTGCCGCCGGTGACGACGACGAGGCCCGGCACCGGCTCGGCGACCGCGTGCTCGCGCGACAGCCGCGCCGTGTCGTCCAGCTCGCCGGACAGCAGCGGACGCAGCCCCGCGTACACGCCCTCGATGTCGTCGTGCGTGAGCGGGGTCCGCAGGACGGCGTTCGCCTGGTCGAGGAGGTAGCCGACGTCGGTGTGGTCGGCGACGGGCTCGTCCGGGCCGCCGTCGTGCGGGGTGTCGGTCGTGCCGACGAGCCAGTGCCGCCCCCACGGGATGACGAACAGCACGCTCCTGGACGTCCGCGTGATCAGCCCCGTGTCCATCGGGATCCGGTCGCGCGGCACCACGATGTGGACGCCCTTGGACGCCCGCACGCCGAACACGGCCCGCGACCCGGTCATCGCCTGCGCGCCGTCCGTCCACACGCCGGTCGCGCACACGACGCGCCGGGCCCGTACGGCGATCTCGCGGCCGCCCTCCAGGTCCACGACGGTGGCGCCGGTGACCCGCTCGCCCTCCCGCAGGAACCCCGTCACCTCGGCGCGCGTGACGGCCTTCGCGCCGTACTGGGCGGCGGTCCGGGCGACCGTCATCGTGTAGCGGGCGTCGTCCACCTGGGCGTCGTAGTACTGGACGGCGCCGACGAGCGCGTCCGCCCGCAGCGCCGGCGCCTGCCGCAGCGCGCCGCGCCGGGTCAGCTGCCGGTGCCGGGGGAGCGCGCGGGAGCCGCCCATCGTGTCGTACAGGGTGACGCCCGCGCTGACGTACGCCCGCTCCCACACCCGGTTGCGCAGCGGATACAGGAACCGGACGGGACGCACCAGGTGGGGCGCGAGCCGGTGCAGCAGCAGGCCGCGCTCCCGCAGCGCCTCCCGCACCAGCCCGAATTCGCGCCGCTCGAGGTAGCGCAGCCCGCCGTGGATCAGTTTGCTGGACCGGCCGGACGTCCCGGCCGCCCAGTCCCGCGCCTCCACGAGGGCGACGGACAGCCCCCGCGAGATCGCGTCGAGGGCCGCGCCGGCGCCGACGATGCCGCCGCCGACGACCAGGACGTCGAACTCGGTCTCGGCGAGGCCGCGCAGGGCGTCCTCGCGGTACCGCGGACCGAGGGCTACGGATGTCACTGCATGCTCCCGAGTAGAGGTCGATCAGGGTCGTGCGCGGGTCAGTCGACGTCGACCCAGTCGAGGGTGCGTTCGACGGCCTTCTTCCATCCGGCGTAGCCGGTTTGGCGTTGTTGGTGGTTCCAGGTGGGTTCCCAGCGTTTGTCCTGGTTCCAGTTCTGGCGGAGTTCGTCGGTGGTGTTCCAGAAGCCG